>DATEJM010000041.1:0-52408 GCA_035277965.1 Steroidobacteraceae bacterium
CGGCGATTTGAATGAAGCGACCCCGTCGACATCGCCGTTTGCGGTCGATCACGGTCACAACCCTCACGGCAAGGACTATTCCATCCGCGGCACACTCAAGTGGGAGCCGCTGGACAACTTCAACGCGCGGTTCAAGCTGAACTACAGCCGCACCCAGAACGGCGGCCCGGCATCGACGGCCGACTTCATCAGTTGCCCGGCGGGCGCCCGACAGACCGGCTCTGGGCTACCCTGCGGCGCAGGCAATTACTCCGTGAACGCGTCCAGCGGATCCGTCGTCGGCACCATTCCCGGTACGCTCAACTTCTTCGGCGACGGCCAGAACTTCCAGGATCAGAAGCAGTATCTCGGCAGCCTCGAGCTGAACTATCAGCCCTTCGAGCAGCTGAGCCTCACCTCGGTCACGGGCCTGTATCACGTCACCCTGCTGCAGTGCCAGAACTACGAGAATGACGACGCCATCATCCTCCCGAGCTGCAACTCTCCGACGAGTGACCGGGAATTCTCGCAGGAGCTGCGTGCGAACACGGACTTCAAGGGCATGTTCAACTTCGCGGGCGGTCTGTACTACTCGAGCACCACCGCCACGTCCGGTTCGCTCACCTATCTATTCGGTGCGCAGCCCCTTGGTCTTCTGGGGCCGGGTACCGGCGGCCCGGACACACCGATACTCCTGAACAACTACTACCTCGAGCAGGACGGCAAGGCCTACTCCACCTATCTGCAGATCATCTTCAAGCCACTCGATGTTCTCGAAGTAGACGTCGGCGGCCGCTACTCGTACGAGAAAAAGGAACTGCCGGCGGTTTACGACGGTGGCGGCCTGCAGGAAGCCGCGACGGCCGGATCTTGCTTCGTACCGGGTGTTCCCTGCACCACGATCCTGGACGCGTCGACGCTCGTGGCTAACTTAACGGGGGCGCACAAGAGCTGGAACGATTTCTCGCCCGAAGCAACCATTTCGTACCGACCCTCTCAGACTCTGACGATCTTCGGGTCGTACAAACATGGATTTCTGTCGGGCGGATTCAATTCGAGCTCGGTGAACTTCCTCACGAGTTCCGACGGCATAAGCTACAACCCGGAGGTCATCAAGGGTGAAGAGATCGGCGTGAAAGCCGAGCTGTTCGACGGCGCGCTGGCTGTCAACGGTGCCGCCTACATGTACAAGATCACCGGACTGCAGCTGACGAACTTCCAGAACTCCACATCGACGATCCGCAACGCGGGCGCCGCGAAGATTCGCGGCCTCGAAGGGGATTTCAACTACCGGACCCCTCTCAACGGGCTTGGGCTGCACGGCGCGGCGGCCTATAACCATGGCATATACGACACCTTCCAAAGCGCACCCTGTTACAACGGCCAGACTCCCAGCCAGGGCTGCGTCAATGGCTCGCAGGACCTGAGCGGCACCGAGCTGATTCGGGCTCCGAAATGGAATCTGAACGGCGGTGCCACGTACGAGGTAGGGGTCTCATCGACACTCAGATCGAGTCTATCAATCGATGCTGCGTACACCAGCAGCTACCTCACCGACGATTCCTCTGCGCCGCAGAGCCGCGAGGGGGGCTACACGCTCATCGACAGCACGTTGCGCCTCTTCAGTGACGATGAGACCTGGGAGCTGGCCTTCATCGGTCGCAATCTCAGCAACAAGCACTACTGGGTCGCCTCGCCGAACGTGCCGTTCACGCCGATCACGGGCAATGCCACCGGCACGCCACAAGGTGTGCTTGGCGACCGCTTCGCCGCGGTCAGCCGCGGCCGCGAATACCTGTTCCAGGCGAGCTACAAGTTCAAGGCGAAGTAATCACGCCCGGATCGTCTCCGGGGCCGCAGCATGGCCCCGGAGATCCTTGGCTCGGCGGCGGCAGCGAGCATCCTGATCCCACTCCGCGGCGGCGGCGCGCGCAGCGCGCTGATACACGTCCGGCACCTCGGGCCCTCCCCCCCGGGGGCCCTACGAAGAAGATGTGCGGAACCCGAACAGCTCTCGATCATTATCTTGACCGTACGGGATCAAAATGAGGAGGGCCCGATGAAGAGACATTACGCATCCGTGCTGATTGCCGCGAGCGCCCTGGCACTGTCGGCCGGCGCCGTATTCGCCGACGATGTGAAAAGCGATCAGCCGGTGAAGGACACCTACATCACCACCAAGGTGAAAGCCGAGCTTGCCAAAGATAAGGGAACGGACGCGACCGACATCCACGTCACCACGAAAGATGGCGTGGTCATGTTGGACGGCATCGTGGCATCGGCGGCAGAGAAGGAGCTCGCCGAAAGAGACGCCAAGAAAGTAAAAGGTGTTCTCGGAGTCCACAACGGCCTCACCGTGAAAGGCGAGTGACGGTCCGGGTGGCGGCGCGCGGCCAGCTCCCGCTACGGTCGGAGCTGGCCGCACGCATCAGGCGCCGCTCACAGGCCGCTCCGGGCAGACATGCTCCCGGCCGCCCCGCCTCCGCCGCGGGTCGGTGATAGAATGCCAGTGCACACTTAGGCAACTCGGAAGCTGCGCTGACTGCACGTGACCCTTTGTCCGCGGAGGATGTGCGCACCTGCGTACGTGTTCTGCGGGCGATCGAAGCCGATCGCTCCTGCCTCACGCTGCTCACTCAAGAGCAGCGCAAGGAGCTGTTGACGCTCGCAGGCGTGGTCGCGAAGCCCGAGCGGCACGATCTCGTGAGGATGGCGAAAGCCTTCCGCAGAGCCGACCGGGCGGCCGCGCGGGAACACGATCGCAGCGTCGTGGCGCAATCGGGCTTGCGGGTCCAGCGACGCTCTCCCCTCTATGCACCGCTGTGGCTGCAACCTCCGCAGCCCGATGATCTACACGAGCGTCCCGACCTGAAACAGGAGCGCCATTGCTACGTCTGCAAGCGGGCCTTCGTGAAAGTCCACCGCTACTACGATTCGATGTGCGACGAATGCGGCGACTTCAACTACGCCAAGCGCGAGCAGACGGCGGATCTTTCCGGACACTACGCGGTCGTGACCGGAGCTCGAGTGAAGATCGGCTTTCAGGCATCCCTCAAGCTTCTACGAGCGGGCGCCCATGTCATCGTTACCACCCGCTTTCCGGTTGACGCGGCGGAGCGCTATTCAAAGGAGCCTGACTTCCAGTCCTTCGGTGAGCGCCTGCAGATTCATGGTCTCGACCTTCGACACACGCCGAGCGTCGAGCTGTTCACGCGATTCCTCCTGGAACGGCTGCCACGCCTCGACTACATCCTGAACAACGCCTGTCAGACGGTGCGGCGCCCAGCGGGCTTCTTTGCTCATCTCCTCGATAAAGAGGCGCAGTCGCCGACCGCCCTGCCGGCGGGCTGCAGGTCCATACTGGCGAGCCATCTCGAGCTGCGAGGTGCGGTCGCGGGCTCCCTGCCTGCCGAGGCAGGCAGGCTCGTTGGAACGATGCCGACCGGCGAAGGCCTGTTGCACAGCGCGGCGCTGTCACAGCGACGCTATCTCGACGAAGACTTCGTTGCGGGTCAACACGTGTTCCCGGCAGGGCAGTACGATGAAGACCGTCAGCAGATCGACCTGCGCGAGATCAACAGCTGGCGCCTGCGTTTGCACGAGGTCGCCACGGCCGAGCTGCTCGAGGTGCAGCTCGTCAATGCGGTCGCGCCTTATATCCTCAACGCGCGTCTCAAGCCGCTCATGCTCGCGACCCCGGGCCGGCACAAGCACATCGTGAACGTCAGCGCGATGGAGGGTCAATTCTACCGCGCCACCAAGACCGACAAGCACCCACACACCAACATGGCGAAAGCTGCGCTCAACATGATGACGCGCACGAGCGCGCCCGATTACGTGCAGGACGGCATTCACATGAATGCCGTCGATACCGGCTGGGTGACCGATGAGGATCCGGCCGTGCACGCGGCGCGCAAGGCGGAGCTCGGCTTCGCTCCTCCTCTGGACATCATCGACGGCGCAGCCCGGATCGTGGACCCTATCTTCTCGGGTCGGCTCACCGGCACGCACGTCTGGGGCCAGTTTCTGAAGGACTACAAGCCCGCCCCGTGGTGAGGTGATCGGCTCATCCGACGGTCATCTTCGCCAGCAGGGCGACCAGCTCCGCCTGCCGCGACACCCCCATCTTCAGAAACACGGTCTCGAGCCGCTGGCGGGCATGGCCGACGCTGACGCGTATGCGTTTGTGCCCGCGCGCCATCGCCAGGCTACGTCCGATTTAACTCATACGCGCAAATGTTAACGGCCGAGGCGAGATTCAGGGACTCCGTGCCGCCACACCCCGGGATGCTGAAGGAACGCGCTACCAGCGCGGCGGCCTCGGCAGGCAGGCCGCGCGCCTCGCTGCCGAACAGGTAGCAATCGAAGTCCTTGAATCCCGGCGAGAACACGGGCTCGCCGCGCATTTCGACACGGGCGAGGCGCGGGAACCGCTCGGGAAGCGAGCTGAGCTCCACATCCACCTCGACCGCGACCTGAAACAACGCGCCCATGCTCGCACGCACGACCTTGCCGTTGTACAGGTCAACGCTCCCGGGACTCAGCAGGCAGCGCAGCTTCCCGAACCAGGCCAGTGTTCTCAGGATCGTGCCCAGGTTGCCGGGATCCCGGGCCTCGTGCAAATAAATGGCCCGCTCGCCAGGGCGAGGCGCGGGTACCGGCAACATCGGCACTACGGCGACCAGACCCTGTGGAGTCTTCGTCTCGGCCAGCTTCGCCATCTGCGCGGAGGTAATGACATGCGTGTCGAAGGGACTGCGCCACTGCGCGTGCTCTCGCGTGACATACAACACACAGCCGCGCAGAGCCGGATTCAGACGCGCGGCTTTTTGCAGCTCGAGCAACGGATGCTCGCCCTCGACCAGGAAGTGCCGCAGCTCCTCGCGGTATTTCCTCTGGTGAAGCATTCTGGCATCGTCGAGCTTCATGACTCGTCACGCTGCGGCATCTGCCGTTGCGAGCAGCGCGCGGGCGACGGCCTCCGCCACCTTGATGCCATCGACTCCTGCGGACAGGATACCGCCGGCGTAGCCGGCACCCTCGCCTGCCGGATACAAACCACGCACGTTGACGCTCTGTAACGTCTCCTCATCGCGCACGATACGAATGGGCGAAGAAGTCCGTGTCTCGACTCCGGTCAGCACTGCATCGTCACGATCAAATCCGCGAATCTGGCGCGCAAATACCGGCAACGCCTCGCGGATCGCTTCGATGGCGTAATCGGGCAGCGCACCGCTGAGATCGCCGAGCTTGACCCCCGGCTCGTAAGAAGGCTGCACGTCGCCCAGCGACGTCGAGGGCAAACCGCGGATGAAGTCGCCGACCAGTTGCCCCGGAGCACAGTAGTCCGCCCCTCCCAACAGATAGGCATTCGACTCCAGGCGCTCCTGCAGCTCGACGCCGGCCAGAGGGCTGCCGGGAAAATCACGCGCAGGATCGATTCCGACCACGATCCCCGCGTTCGCATTGCGCTCCTTGCGGGAATACTGACTCATGCCATTCGTCACGACCCTCTGCGCTTCGGATGTCGCCGCGACCACCGTGCCACCCGGGCACATGCAGAAGCTGTAGACGGCGCGTCCGTTCCTGGCATGGTGCACGAGCTTGTAGTCCGCCGCGCCGAGCTCGGGGTGCCCGGCATATTTGCCGAGACGGGCCCGATCGATCAAGGACTGTGGATGTTCGATGCGCAATCCGAGCGAGAACGGCTTCGGCTCCAGGTAGACGCCGCGCCGATGCAGCATGCGGAAGGTATCGCGCGAGCTGTGTCCGAGAGCGAGCACGACCTGCCGACTTTCGATGGCTTCGCCGCTCGCGAGCACCACACCATGGATACCGTCTGTGTCGGCCAGCAGGTCCGTCACCTTGCTGTCGAAACGAATCTCACCGCCGAGAGCCTCGATATTCGCACGCATCTCAGCGACGACTCCCGTAAGCCGAAACGTTCCGATGTGCGGTTTGCTCACATACAGGATTTCCGGTGGCGCACCGGCGCGCACGAACTCTTCCATGACCTTGCGGCCATGGAATTTCGGGTCCTTGATCTGGCTGTAGAGCTTGCCGTCCGAGAACAAGCCGGCACCGCCCTCACCGAACTGCACGTTGGACTCGGGTGTCAGGATCTTCTTGCGCCACAGCCCCCAGGTATCGGCCGTCCGCCGCCGCACATCCCGGCCGCGCTCCAACACGATAGGACGAAATCCCATCTGCGCGAGCACCAATGCAGCAAACACCCCGCACGGCCCAAACCCGACGACCACCGGCCGCACGCGCAGCTCAGCCGGTGCTCGACCGACGGGACGGTACCGCATGTCCGGCGCAGGTCGCACGTTCGGATCGCCCGCGAAGCGGCGCAGTATGTGCGCTTCATCGCTCGCTTCGAGATCGACGACGAACACGAACGTGATGCTGCTCTTCCTGCGGGCATCGTAGCTGCGCTTGAAGACCGAGAAGCGCAGCAGGTCCGTGTCCCGGATGCCGAGGCGCTTCGTGATGGCCCGGCGCAGCGTCGGCTCGTCGCTTTCCAGGGGTAGAGACAGTCCGGTGATCCGGATCATGGCGTATGTCCTGGCCGGTCACGCCGGCAAAGGAAGTGCAGGTATAGTACGAAGCGCAGCAGGCTTCTTTCAATGGCACGAACCAAAAGCAGCGGACAGTGGCTCCAGGAGCACGTCAACGATCCCTACGTCAGGCAGGCGCAAAAGGACGGCTATCGCTCACGCGCCAGCTACAAGCTGCTGCAGCTGAACGAGAAGGACAAGCTGATCCGTCCCGGCATGCTCGTGGTCGATCTGGGATCGGCGCCCGGTGGCTGGTCCCAGGTGGCGGCACGCCTCGTGGGCGAGCGCGGCAAGGTCGTTGCCACGGACATCCTGCGGATGGACCCGGTGAAGAATGTGGAGTTCGTGCAGGGCGATTTCACCGAGGAGGCGGTGCTCACCCAGATCGTGCAGCTCCTCGGAGGCGCGCAGCCGGATCTCATCCTGTCCGACATGGCGCCCAACATCACCGGCATCGACGTGGCCGATCAGGCGTCCTCGATTTATCTCGTGGAGCTCGCCCTCGACATGGCGCGGCAGGTCTTGAAGACACGCGGCGACTTCGTCGTGAAAGTCTTCCAGGGCGCGGGCTGCGACGCCTACATCAAGGACGTGCGCACCTCGTTCGACAAACTCATGATCCGCAAGCCGGCGGCGTCGAGATCGCGATCGCGGGAAGTCTATCTGGTCGCGAAGGGGTTCAAGGCAGACGGACGGCCGCCTGGCGCGTAGCCGCTTCACTCAGGGTGGCCGCTCGCCCGTGATCAGATCCGCGGCGCGCCAGGCCAGCGCCATGGCGGGTCCGTGGGTATTTCCTGACACGAGGCCCGGCATCACCGAACAATCGACGATCCGCAGACCTTCCGCGCCACGCACGCGCAGACGGTCGTCCACGACGGAGTCCGCGTCTTTGCCCATACGGCACGTGCCGACTCCGTGAGTACCGCAGCTCGACAGGCGCCTTACAGCTTCGAGAATGTCGGCGTCGCTGACGCAGCGATCTCCCGGCAATAGCTCCTCGCCCGTCAATGCGGCCAGGGCGGGCTGCCGCGCGTAGCGGCGGATGTAGCGGACCATCTCGACCGCGAGCTGGCAGTCGTGCTCGGTGGTCAGCCAGTTCGGCCGGATCGCGGGGGGCGCATCCGGATCAGGCGACTCGATGCGGATCGTTCCCTCACTGGTGAGATTCAGCAGCTGACCGTAGATCGTGAAGCCGGGCTCGTGCTCGACTGCCTGCATGGGCGCCGGGATGTTCGCTTCCAGGGATCGAGCCAGCGTCAAACCTCCCATGTAGAGCTGGACGTTGGGTCGCGTCGCCCCGGAGCCCGTGCATGCGAAGGCGCCGACCTCGAACGGCCCGGTGGCCATCGGGCCAGACCGCCGCAGCAAATACTCCAGCACGCTGCATAGCAGGCCAACACCGTAGAAGCGATGATTGATGCCCCGGTCTCCCCTCAGTCGAAAGGGTACGAGCATTCCCAGGTGCTCACGCATCCGTGCGCCTACATCGGGGCGATCGATCAGCACGGGGAGCCCCAAAGAGCGCAGCAGACTGCCCGGACCGATCCCCGACAGCTGCAGGATCTTCGGTGACAGCAACAATCCGGCGCTCAGGATGACCTCGCCGCGAGTCTCGAAGGCCAACTGCTCGCCGTTACGCCTGGCCGTGACGCCCACCGCACGGCGGCCGTCGAAGTTGACACGGTCTACCTGCACCCCTGTCAACACACGAAGGTTCGCTCGCCGACTCGCTGGAGCGAGGAAGGCATCGGCTGCACTGACCCGCCGGCCGGCCTCGATGGTGTGGCAGTAGTATCCGACTCCCGCCAGCGACCCGTGATTCAGATCGTCCTTGCGCGGCAGCCCCATCTGCTCGCCCGCGCGGATCAGGGCTTCGCACAGCGGGTAGCGGAATTTGCCGGTCGAGATATGAACGGGACCGCCCGCGCCGCGTCCGCTGTCCGCGCCCAGCTCATGATCTTCGATGCTGCGGTACGCCTCCTGCAATGCACTCCAGCCCCACTCGGCGCCGGCCAGACGTCCCCACTCCTCGTAGTCTTCAGCCTGGCCGCGCGAGTAGATCATGCCGTTCAGCGAGCTCGAGCCCCCGAGCATCTTGCCGCGAACCCAGGACTCGGTCGCCGGTAGACCGGGCACCTTGGGCTGGGCCACGGGAAACTGCCAGCTGCACCGTGGATCCAATACGAGCTTGCCGAAGCCCTTGGGCATGCGCACGAGCAATCCGCGATTCTCGTGCCCTGCCTCGAGCAGCAAGACCCTCTTCTCGCGGTCCGCGGACAACCGATTTGCCAGCACGCAGCCGGCCGACCCGGCGCCCACGATGATGAAGTCATAGGCTTCATCGCTCACGCATGCGTTTCCGGCGTCACCGTCGTGTAACGCAACTCGTACTCGCGCGCGCGACGGCGCAGCGCATCCGCCCTTTCCTTCGTCGTCATGAAATGAGCTCCCGCCGGCAGTTCATGCCGAAGCTCACCGAGCTTCACGCAGCGCACCTCTCTCACGGCGCCTTCCGCGGAAGTACGTGAAGGTGGCAACACCTGCCAGCGGTAGAGCATGCTCCCCTGGCGCAATCCGCCCGTGTCGAGCCAGTTATCGAAGCCGGGATCGCGAGCTGCGATGACGTAGGTATAGGTACCGTCTGCATTTGGCTGGGCTTGCTGGCCGTTCAAGCTACCCTGCCGGTCCACATGATCGAGCGAGGCGAGCCACAGGTCGGTGAGGCAGAACCCGAGATACCTGGCCTCCAGGGGGTCGACCGTGACCAGCAGAGCCTCATCCTCGGCGAGATTGAAATTGCCGGAGGCCGCAAAGCCCCACTGCCTGCCCCGTCCATAGGGAGCGCAGAGCACATTGTCGCGCCAGTGACCGAAGAGCGATTGCTTCTTCCAATTGAGGCTCAGGCTCGTCAGAGCTTCGAGAAACGCCGCGCAGCGCCGCGCGAGCACCGCGTCCGTCGCCGGAGGATCCGCCGGCGGACCGCCGACCCTCTCGATCGTCATGGCGAGCGGCCGCTCGCTCACCCAGTCGCCCATCGTGTTGCGAATCAGGAGTTGTTTGATATCGGGCGCGGTCTGGATGTGATTCGGCCGGCCTGCCGCCGGCTCCGGATCGAGCGTCAGGACGAACGAGCCGTCGCTTGCGCGCCGTATCTCATCGCTGCGCAGCCCGCCGAGCGGCGCATCGACATCCTTCTGATGACCCTCCTCGCCGACGAAATGCGAATAGGTGAGGAAACTGAACTGCACCGGTCCCGCGCCGTGACATCTGACTTCGTACCGCGAACGGCCATCGACCGGGGCGATCCGGTAGACATTGTCGGGATTATCGATGCCCCAGCGCGATCCGGGCACAGCGCGCCCACGCCACGACCGTGGCGCCGCGTACACCCACGCGATCCTCGGATGAGTCGGCTCCGTGTTGACTGCGACCAACATTGCCGCCCAGGCCAACTCATGCACGGCCTTCTCCAGCGTGTCGCGCCCTCCGGCAACTGTGGCCAGCGGATCGCTCGCGTAGCGGCGTCGAGTCCGCTCGATCTGCTCCTGCATCGGCGCCGAGCGCACCAGGGCGAGTGCGCGCTCCTCCACGGCATCCTGATCGACAGTCGCGAGGATGCCCGCCTCGGGAGCGGCGCTCATGACTGCTGCAGCGGCGGCATCTCGTCGAAGCGCGGCAACCGGGTCATGAAATTGCCCCCGTCGATCGGTGTGAACACGCCGGTAATATAGCTAGCGCGATTGCTCGACAGGAACGTGATGTATTCGGCGATGTCCTCGGCCTTGCCCAGCCTGCCTAGCGGGATCTCGCGCTCGAACACCTGGCGCAAGGCGGGATTGCCGGTGGCGCCCGCCACCATCGGGGTCTCGGTGAGCCCGGGAAATACGCAGTTGACCCTGATTCGCCGCGGTGCGAATTCCTTCGCGCCGTAGCGCGTCAGATTCTGGACGGCGCCTTTCGCACAGGAGTACGACACCACGCCGTCCTGTGTATTCGTCGAGGTGATCGATGAAATCAGCGTGATGGCTCCATCCTGCTGCATGACCCGGCGCATCTCCTGCACGAAGAAGAAGGCTCCGAAGAAATGCAACTCCATGGCCTCGCGCAGCGAGCCCTCATCGGTGGTCTCGAGCGTCGAGAACCACACTCCGCTCGGCGAATACACGGCGGCATCGACCTTCCCGAACCGCGCCTTCACCTGATCGGCGAGCGAGACGATGTCGGCGCGTTTCGTCGCATCGCAGGCGATTGCCACGCCGCCCGCGAGCTGCGCCAGCCGCCGCAGCTTGTCGAGGCTGCGCGCCGCGACGACCACCTTGGCACCCTCGCGCGCCATCGTCTGCGCGGTGGTCCAACCAATGCCACCCTCGGCGCTCGCGCCGAGTATGACCGCCACCTTTCCTCGCATCAGATCGGTTGCCATCTCATCACCCCCGTGAGCGTCGATCGCGCGCGTCTTGCGCCGCGACTGTGTTGGCCTCGAAGGCGGCTAGCGCCGCTGAGATAACCGCGCAAACCACTCCTTGTGAGCGTAGTAGTCCGCAAACGCGGCAGCGACGCCCTCCCGAGTGATCCCGTACTCCTCGGCCGTGTAGTGGAACTTGCCGTGCTTGTGCTGCCCGTTGTCGAGCTCCCATTGACGCATGCGCCTTTCAGCGTCGGGCGTCAACGACTCGCCCCGTGTCGCGTAGATACGCCGCGCCACACCGATGACGTCGTGCACGATGTCCTGGTAGAAGACATCGACGGTTGGATCCTTCGCTCCCAGCGCAGCCCGTTGGCGCAGGTGCTGGGTCATCTCCCTGCCGTTCATGGCAAGGACCTCCGCGCCGTGCTCGATCTTGCTCAAGGTCGGGCGTCCCACACGGCGACCGAGGTGCATCAGCGCGCACGTTGACGGCACCGACTCGTAGGGATCACGGTGACACTGCACGATGGTAGCGTCAGGAAATACTTCGAGGAGCGCGTCGAGAAATCCGATGTGCCAGGGAGACTTCAGCACCCAGGGTTTGCCGCTGCCCCGCTGCCACTGCCAAGCCTGCAGGATGCGCTTCATGTCGCGATAGGTGGGGGTTGCATCGTGATTCTCCACCCAACGGATGTAGCTCGGTATCCGGGCCGAGACCGACGCCACCGTCCATCTGAAAGACATCTCGACTGCGAAGGTCTCCTCTTCCGTCGCCTCCGCAAACATCGCATGCGCGGCGAGTGCCTCGGGGATCGCGCCGTAGAACATCTTCTCCCACGCCTTCGCCGCTTCGATTCGCGGACGGGGATCGCCGGGCAGCTCTCCAGGAAACGGGACGGGAAAAAGCGCTTCCCACAGGCAGGGAGCCTGCCGGCGCTCATCGCAAGCGAGGACGGCCTGCAGCTTCGTCGAGCCGGTGCGCTGCAGGCTCACGATGACGAGCGGCCGTGTGACCGGCGCGGCGAGGATTTCCGGATGCTGTCGAAACAGCTCCTGCATCCGCAACCGATGCGTCAGGAGCTGTAGAGTCCGCTGCTGCCAGCCGAACAACCCTGCGCGCGTGAGCTGCCCTTCGCGCTCGACAGCCTCGATCAGGACACCCAGAGGCTCGAGAAACGACGGGTCGCCGAAATCGGTGAGTCCGCCGCTCGCTGTCGCGGCCGCCTGCAGGAAGGCGGCCGGCTGCATCTCGAGCAACTCATTCCCCATTTCGGGCCCGAGGACGCTTCGCAGGCTCTGGTGAGGCTGCGCCGGGAATTCCCGCGCTGACACCGCTCGAGCGTCCCGCACGCGTCGCCGCAGCGTCATTCAGCAGCAGCGATCGATAAACCGGCAATAGCTCGTCGGCGAACTCCGGCTTCAGATACGGCTCGAGCAGGCTCCACAGGTGCAGGGCGCTGTCGTACAGCGCGTGGCCTTCCGGCATCACGGCCGCGGGACTGGCGAGCTGTTGCATCCACAGCCAGTTCAGCCAGTGCCCCCACATGTTCTCCGCGAGCAGCCGTGAATTGTTGGGATGGCGGATCGGGCGGAAGCCGCCGCCGCTCACCATGTCCTTCACGCCCTGCTCGATGCCGCGCAGCGCCCAGTCCTGGAACTCGAAGTAGCGCTCGCACAGGAGTCGATCCTGTGACAGCAGGAAAGTCAGCGCGTTGAAGAAAAAGCGGAACTCCCAGAACGTCCGCAGGATCACGACCAGGTCCTCCCCGCCCTCCTCCGGCGTCGGCGCGGGCAGCTTGGGGCGCAGCACCCCGCGCATGCGTGCCTGCAGCAGATCGAACGTGGCGCGGATCAGATCGCGCTTGCGACGGAAGTGGTACGTCAGATTGCCCGGGCTGATCGACATATGAGCCGCGATGTGCTCCACCGCCACATGCTGGACGCCATGCCGGTTGAACAGATCGATGCTCGCCTCCAGGATTCGATCGCGGGTGCTCGGCGTCGATCGAATCGCAGCCGACTTGCGGCCCACGCGCGCTTTCAACGGGGCCACCCAAACGCCAAGCCCATATGCCGACGGCGAGCGCCCACGGTCGCGCGCGCGGCCGCGCGAGTCGCCTGCGGGCGCGGGCAGTCGGGCTCGATATCGAGGACGCTTGCGGACATTAGTAGCATTCTACTAAGTATCCCGCGCCCAGACCAAGGGCAATGGAGCGAGGCGCTGGGTTTCGCGCAGCTGCACACACCCGCGCGCCGCTTCAGACCGATCGCCCGAAAAGGGTATGCTGAGCGGATGAATACAGAAACCTCCCGCATCGATATGAAGGGGCGCGTCGCCATCGTGACGGGCGCGGGCGGCGGTCTCGGCCGCGAGCACGCGCTGCTGCTCGCCCGCCTGGGCGCCAAAGTGCTCGTGAATGATCTCGGCGGCGACGTGCGCGGAAGCGGAGCCTCGGGACAGTCCTCCAGAAGGGTCGTCGAGGAGATCGAGGCAGCGGGTGGCGAGGCGATGGCAAACGATGCGTCCGTCACCGACTTCGCGGCGATCGAGCGGATGGTTGGCGCCGTCGTGTCTCGCTGGGGCCGTGTTGACATCCTGGTCAACAACGCCGGCATTCTGCGGGATAGAACGTTTGCGAAGATGCCGCTCGAGGATTTCCGGCTCGTCGTGGACGTGCATCTCATGGGCGCCGTGCATTGCACGAAAGCGGTCTGGGAGATCATGCGTGCCCAGAGCTACGGCCGCATCGTCTTCACGACCTCATCGACCGGGCTCTACGGAAACTTCGGCCAATCCAACTACGCCGCCGCCAAGGCTGCGCTGGTAGGACTGATGCAAACGCTCGCCCTGGAGGGCGCCAGGCACAACATCCGGGTCAACTGCCTCGCGCCGTCCGCAGGCACGCGCATGCTGGAGGGACTGATGCCGCAAAACGCTCTGGACCTGCTCACGCCGGGCGCCGTGAGCCCGGCTGTCGCCGTCCTGTGCGCGGAAGGCGCGCCAACGCGCCGCATCCTGTGCGCTGGCGCCGGCAGCTTCGAGAGCGCGCATGTCACGCTCACGCGCGGTATCTTCCTCGGCACCGGCGATGCGGTCGTGCAGGAGTTGCAGTCGCGGATGGAAGAAGTGGCTGACCGGAGCGGCGAGAGGGTGCCTGAAAGCGGTGCGGCTCAATCAGGTCTCGAGCTGAGCAAGGCGGGCCTGACGGGAGTCAGCCTCGGGCCAGAAGACCCGCCGCGAGCCCCGTAGCGCGGACTCGAGCCTTTGCTGACGGAACCTTTGGCGGGTCCGTCCATTTAGCGCAGGACGCGCCGACGGCTGCGGCGCCCTGAAGGAGACTGGCGCGCCGCATGCATGCAGAACCGAACCGAGGCCTGAGAGCTCTCACCTGCTGTATGCGTCGCCTGCTCGTCATGAGCCTCCTGTGGCTCGCGTGTCACGCCCAGAGCGCCTGGGCGCAGACGCCTTCTCCGCTGCAGGAGTGGCAATACTCCGGCGGCCTCGTCCTCCAGAAGCTCTTTCAACCGGACCTGCCGCAGTGGCGCACGGTAGCCGGCCTGGCGGCGGATTTTCAGCCCGTCTATGACGGCGCCAGCGCTTACAGGGTCCAAGGCGGCCCGGTCATCAACATCCAGTATCGGGACATCGCCTATCTCGCCACGGGCGAGGGAATCGGCGTCAATTTCGTGCGCACCCGGCACTCGCACGCCGGCATCGGAATCACCTACGACCTGGGACGCCGCATCAGCGATGACTATGCCAACCTGCATGGGATGGGCAACCTTTCGGCCTCGGCGGTCGTCAAGCTCCACGGGTCGTATGTTTTGTCCCGCCGCTTCCCTCTCATCCTGCGAGTCGATGCCCGCCAATTCCTCGGCGGGGGTCAGGGGCGGCTGGTGGGCGATGCCGGGGTGTACCTGCCGCTGCCAGGCAGCTCACGCAGCTTCGTCATGTTCGCCGGACCCTCGATTACGCTCGCGACGCGGCGCTATTTACAAACATTGTACGGCGTGACGCCTCAGCAATCGCTTGCATCGGGCCACCCCGTCTACGAAGTCACTCACTCGGGCACCGCGGCCGTCGGCGTGGGGTTCAGCGCCACGAAGTTCGTCTCCGAGCATTGGCTCCTCAACCTGGATGCCGCCGTCAGTCAGATCCGCGGGCGTCCCGCTCACAGTCCGCTGGTCGAGGACCGCACACAGAAGGTGGTTGCCGTCTCCGTCAACTACAACTGGTAGGGGCGCTGCGGCTGGCGCCGTCAAGGGCTCGCGCAGCTCGTGGAGCGGGCGCAGGCGCCAGAACGGGCCATTGAAAGAAATCTGAAAGACTCGGCCAGCATTATGAGCGCCGCGCATGATTCTGCGCTGATCGAACGTC
The DNA here is from genome assembly GCA_035277965.1 of Steroidobacteraceae bacterium. Classification (GTDB taxonomy): domain Bacteria; phylum Pseudomonadota; class Gammaproteobacteria; order Steroidobacterales; family Steroidobacteraceae; genus 13-2-20CM-66-19. The sequence goes on from DATEJM010000041.1 coordinate 15,326, forward strand.
TCACGAGACCATGGGACGTTCCCGACGTCGGTAATGTTGTTAGACCATTCGTGGAGAGACGCGGCGGGGCTCGCGTGCACGTCGCTGGCGATGTGTTACAGCTTCGTGGCATGGCTGTCGATGCGGCTCAAGCGCCGGAGCGGGCGCCCGCCGGGCGCGCTCGTGCTGCCGCCGGTCACCGTATTGAAACCGTTGTGCGGTGCGGAACCGCATCTCTACGAGTGCCTGAAATCTTTTTGTAATCAGGCGTATCCGTCGTACCAGATCGTCTTTGGCGTCAACGATGCCGACGACCCGGCCATCGCCACCGTGAGGCGCCTGCAGCGCGAATTTCCCGAGCGCGAGCTGCTGCTGGCCATCGATCCCCGCGAGCGCGGCCACAATCGCAAAGTGAACAATCTGATCAACATGATGCCGCTCGCCCGCCACGACTATCTCGTCCTGGCGGACAGCGACATCAAGGTCACACCCGACTATCTCACGAGCGTCGTCGCGCCCCTCCTGGATGACGGCGTCGGGATCGTGACTTGCCCCTATCGGGGTCGTCCGCAGCCCGGCTTGTGCTCCCAGCTCGGCGCCCTCTTCATCAATGAATGGTTCATGCCATCCGCTCACGTAGCCGCCCGCTTCGGCTCGCGCGCCTTCGCCTTTGGCGCGACCATCGCGCTGCGGCGCGAATCGCTGACGGCTATCGGTGGCTTCGCGGCGCTTGCGGACCAGCTGGCGGACGATTACCGTCTCGGAGAGCTCACCCGCAAACGGGGGCAGCGCACCGTCTTGTCGGAGCTCGTGGTGGAGACCTGCGTTGCGGAGTCGAGTTTCGGGGATCTGGTGCGTCACGAGTTGCGCTGGCTACGAACGATCCGTACGGTGCGCCCCATCGGGTACGCGCTCGCCTGCGTCACCTTCAGCGTTCCCATCGCAGCGTTGGGCGTCCTGCTCGATCCAGGGTCGCGCCTCGCAGTGGAGATGCTCACGGTTGCGATGCTGGGCCGTATCCTCCTGCACCTCGAAGTGCGCAAGCTCAGCCATTCGCATTGCTCGCTCCCGGTCGTGATACTCCATGATTTTCTCGCGCTCGGACTGTGGTGTTGTGCGTCGTTCGCGACTCACGTGCAGTGGCGCGAGCGCCGTTACCGGGTTACGCGCGATGGCGCGCTGCAGGTAGATCCCCTGACGTAGCTGCTCAACAGGCTGTTCTCCATGATGAAAACATTGTTCCTGCATCCTCCGTCATTCGATGGCTTCGACGGAGGCGCCGGATCCCGATATCAGGCCAAGCGGGAGATCCGCTCGTTCTGGTACCCCACGTGGCTGGCACAGCCGGCCGCGCTGGTTCCGGGCAGTCGGCTCGTCGATGCGCCGGCGGACGGCCTCGAGCTGCCCGCGGTCCTCGAGCTGGCGCGCGATTACGAGTTGATCGTCCTGCATACCAGCTCGCCGTCTTTTCCAACGGACGCCCGGGTAGCCGAGCTGTTGAAAGAGCAGAACCCCGCGGTGCTCATCGGCATGGTCGGAGCGAAGGTGGCGGTGGACCCCCACGGCTCGCTCGCAGCCTCCTCCGCGATCGATTTCGTCGCCCGCGAGGAATTCGATTACACGTGCAAGGAGGTCGCCGAAGGCCGCCCTCTGGAGAGCGTCGCCGGAATCAGCTACCGGGCGAGCGACGGCAGCTTCCGGGACACGCCGGCCCGCGAGCAGATTACCGACATGGACGCCCTGCCCTGGGTGTCCCCCGTTTACAAGCGGGATCTGCAAATCGACAACTACTTCATCGGGTATTTGCAACACCCGTACATCTCCTTCTATACGGGGCGCGGCTGCCGCTCCAAGTGCACGTTCTGTCTGTGGCCGCAGACCGTCGGTGGCCACCGCTACCGCGTGCGCAGCGCGGCCAGCGTCATCGCAGAGGTAGCCTGGATCAAGGAGCATCTGCCGCAGGTGCGCGAGATCTTCTTCGACGACGATACGTTCACGGACTTCCGGCCCCGCGCCGAAGAGATTGCCCGCGGGCTCGGTAAGCTCGGCGTCACATGGTCGTGCAACGCAAAGGCGAACGTGCCCTACGAGACGCTGAAGATCATGAAGGACAATGGGCTGCGGCTGCTGCTCGTAGGCTACGAGTCCGGCAACGATCAGATCCTGCACAATATCCGCAAGGGGCTGCGTGTCGAGATTGCCAGGCGCTTCACGGCCGATTGCCGCCGGCTCGGAATCGCCATCCACGGGACGTTCATCCTCGGGCTGCCGGGTGAGACCGCGCAGACGATCCGCGACACCATCCAGTTCGCGATCGACATCAATCCGCACACCATCCAGGTGTCGCTCGCGGCCCCCTATCCCGGTACCGAGCTGTACAGGCAGGCGATCGAACAGGGTTGGTTGCAGGAGAATCGCGAGCTGAATCTCGTGAACAGTCGTGGCGTGCAGCTCGCGCCGATCGGCTACCCCCATCTGGGTACACAGGAGATCTACGACGCCGTGGAGACGTTCTACCGGCGGTTCTACTTCCGTCCGGGCAAGATCGCGGAGCTGACAGCGGAGATGCTGACGAGCTGGGAGCTCACCAAGCGCCGCCTGCGCGAGGGCGTTGAGTTCTTCCGTTTCCTGCGCGCGCGGGCGGCCTGACTGCTCGCCGACCGCAGACTCAATGCCGGCACCGTCTGGAATCGCCGCGGGACGCCGCTTCCTCATCCTCACCGCCGACGATTTCGGGCTGCATCGCCGGGTCAATGAGGCGGTCGAGCGAGCCGCCTCCGCGGGCACCCTGACGGCTGCGAGTCTCATGGTGGGTGCGCCTGCGGCGGCAGACGCGATCGCGCGCGCGCATGACCTGCCGGAGCTGCGCGTGGGACTGCACCTGGTCCTCGCCGACGGGCGGGCCGTTCTGCCGCCTCGACTCATTCCATCGCTCGTGGACAGCGACGGATTCTTCGGCAACCATCTGTTCCGGGACGCGGTTCGCTACTTCGCGCTGCCGGACGTCCGGCGTCAGGTCGAAGCCGAGATTCGAGCCCAGTTCGAAGCGTTTGCCCACAGCGGGCTGCCGCTCGATCACGTGAACGCCCACAAGCATCTTCACCTGCATCCCACCCTGCTCGAGATCATGCTGCGCGTGGGGGCGCAATTTGGCCTGACGGCGGTCCGCCTGCCCAGGGAGCCGCCCGGATTCGCCAGACGCTGCGCGGGACTGGCCGGCACCGCCAGTAACCTGCTGTTGGCTCCCTGGCTCGCCTGGATGCGGACACACCTGCGCGGCAGAGGACTCATACACAATGACCACGTATACGGTATCGCATGCAGCGGCGCGTGGGACGAGTCCCGATTGCTGCGGGTGCTGGCGGATCTTCCCTCGGGAGTGAGCGAAATCTATCTGCACCCCGCCACGGCCGCGCCGGCGGCGCTCTCGAGCTCCATGCAATCGTATCGTCACAGCGAGGAGCTGGACGCCCTGCTCAGCCTCAAAGTACGCAGGGCGCTGGCTGAGGCCAACTTCGCCCGGGGCGGCTATTCGGATTTCCTGCGGCTGACGGCACTCAGCGCGGCGCAGAGCTAATGCGGCTCCTTCTGCGGCTCGGCCTGCTGGCCGGCATAGTGCTGCTGATTGCGCTCTTCAACCACAATGGTTGGGAAACGGTCCTGAGCCCGCTTGCGCGCGCGGGACCGGTGCTACTCTGGCTGGTGCCGCTGCATGCCATCCCCGTTGCGCTGGACGTCATGGGCTGGCGCGCCTTGCTGCCCGGCTATGTCAGCTTCCGCGCTCTGCTGTGGATCGCACTGGTTCGGGAGGCCTTCAATCGCCTGCTGCCGGTCGCCAACGTCGGCGGAGAGATTGTCGGCATCCGGATGTTGATGCGTAGCGTGCCCGACCCCGGCATGGCCGCGGCGAGCGTCGTCGTTGAAACCCTTCTCACGCTGTGTAGCCAGCTCGTATTCGTTGCGATCGGCCTCGTCTGCCTGATGCGGGCGACGGATCGGTTCGCCTTTGCGGCGAGCTCAATGGCCGTCCTCGCGGTCGCGGCCGCGACCATCGGCTTTCTGGCGGCGCTCCTGCGGTATGGCGCGGTCTTCGAGCGCCTCGGACGACTGGCCCAGGCGCTCGCGAGCCGTGCGCTGTCGGACGTCCGAATCGTGGCTCACGCGACCAGCCTCGATGCGGCGATCCGTCGTCTGTACACGGCACCGGGCCGCTGGCTGATCGCCGGAGCCTGGCAACTGGCCGGACTCCTCAGCAGCTGCGCGGAGAGCTGGCTGGGCCTGCGCTGGCTGGGTCACCCGGTCGGCTGGCCGGCCGCGATCGCGCTCGAGAGCCTCGTGCAGGCAGCCCGGAACTTCGTGTTTTTTGTCCCGGCGGGCCTCGGTGTGCAGGAGCTCGGCTTCGTCGGGGTGGGTCAGCTGCTGGGCCTCGATGCCGGGACCCTGATCGCGCTGTCGCTCGCCAAACGGCTGCGCGAGCTGATCCTCGGCATACCCACGCTCACAGCAACCGCCGCAGCAGTCCGGCTATCCGGTTGATCGATGTGTCGTGCATGTTGTTGATGAGTGCGCTGGCGCCGCCCAGCCCGGGCATCTGCCCGTTGCGGAACGCAACGATCGACTGACACACCATGACACCCAGGCGCACGACGGCAAACAGCGTGCTGTAGTCGAGCTCGGCCGTGCTGACCGGAGCGCCGCCCGCCGCACGGTATGCCTGAACGAACGCGTCCCATGAGTCGAGTCTGTCTGCCTGATAGTAGAAGTAGCCGAGGTCGTATGCGGGATTGCCGATGTGCGCGAATTCCCAGTCGAGAATCGCGGCCACCCGCTCGTTGTCGATCAGCAGATTGTTGAGGCCGTAGTCGCCGTGCACGAGCGAGCGCGTGCGCTCGAGAATGCCGATGTTCCGTTGCAGCCAGTCGAAGCTCGCCTCGTAGGCCGGCGAGGACCAGCCGAGGGCGCGCCAGCTCGCCAGCGATTCGCCGAGAAACTCCTTTGCCTGATCGACCGTGTTGCGAGCCGCGCCGCGCACTCCCGACAGGGCGGACAAGGGCACTGCATGCACGCGTGCCAGCGCCTCGGCCACCTCGCGGCAGGTGGTCTTGTTGGGTTGCGGCATCTCGAACATGTGCCCGACGATGGTGCCGGGCTCGAGCTCGACCAGCATGAAGGGCGCCCCAAACACCGTGCCGCTCGGCTCAAAGGCGAGCGGGTTGGGCACGCGAACGCCGTGACCGTGGAGGACCCTCAGCAGCTCGTATTCCTTCTGAACCGGCGCGCCGCCGAAGGTGCCGCCCGCATCGCCACGCAGAATCAGCTCCTCGGGCAACGAGGACACGCCGGCGAGCCGTAGCCGCAGGGTGTACTTCGAATAGCCTCCGGAGACGAAGCGGCTCTCGACGAGCTCGAGAGCCCTCTCGCCGGGAAAGGTGCTCGCGATGTAGGCTTCGAGCTTCTTGGGATCGAAGCCCTTGGCCTGCAGGACCGTGCCTTCCGCGGCGCCGGGGTTGCGGCCGGCGACGACGATCTCGTTCCGGGAGCGCCACGTCTCCTCGCTGAGGTCGAGCTCCGGAGCGAGCAAATCCCGCTGCAGCTGCCGCGCCTCGCTGCTCGCGATCGCGCTCAGTTCGAGATAGATCTCTTTGGCAGCCGCCAGAGCCCGCTCGAGACCGACGACACCGTCCGCTTGGGCGGCCCGCGCGAGCTCGCGGCTGCTCTCGGTGTCGAGTCCCTGTCGGGCCTGCAATGCCGCGGCTCGCTCCGACAGTGTCGCATAGCGAGTCAGCGCCTGACGCCTCAGCTCAGGCAGCGCCGTCATCTCGTTCGTGACGTATATGTTCGCCCGCTCCAGGGCAGTGAGCGTTGACTTCAGATTGCGGTCCTGGACCTGGGCCATCACCGGATTGCTGAAGGCAGCGGAAACCGTGCGCAAAACGCGCAACATATCGTCATTCATGTCGTCCCCCCTCGCAGCCTGACGCGAGCCTCCCGGGCTGCTCGTTCGAGTATGGCCGCGTGTGATGCGGCCGCGACAACAATAACCGCACGCCGCATCCGGCGCACGATGCTCGCGCCGCTGACGCCCTTATACTGGGTGCCATCGCTAGGCGCGATTCGGGAGCACACCATGAAGCTGAGCAAGCTGGGCGTATGGGCCGCGATGGATTTCTTTCCGGCCAGGGAGGCCGCCGAGTTCGCGCGGCAGGTCGAGGCATGGGGCTACAGCGCCCTGTGGATACCCGAGGCGATGGGGCGCGAAGTGTTCTCATCGTCCGCCTGGCTTCTGGCGAATACGACGAAGCTCATCATCGCTCCCGGCATCGCGAATATCTATGCTCGTGATCCATTGTCGGCCGCGTCGGCGCAAAAAGGCCTGAACGAGCAGTCCGACGGACGCTTCCTGCTCGGTCTCGGGGTCTCCCATCAGCGCATCGTGCAGGACCTGCGCCACCACGAATACGGCAAGCCCGTGGCAACCATGCGCGCCTACCTGGAAGCGATGGCGGCAGCGCCCTATCAATCATTTCCCCCGAGCGGCAAGCCCTGCACGGTGCTCGCCGCGCTGGGACCGAAGATGCTGGAGCTGTCGCGCGACCAAGCCGATGGCGCTCATCCCTACAATGTCAGTCCCGAGCACACCCGGGAGGCGCGTAAGATCCTGGGAGCGGGCAAGCTGCTGTGCGTCGAGCAGGCGGCGATCCTCACCCAGGATGCCGGACAGGCGCGCGCCGCCGGACGGCAATTCCTGGTGCCCTATCTGGGCCTCCCCAACTATGTCAACAACTGGCGGCGCCTGGGATTGGGCGACGCCGATTTCGCGGGCGGCGGCTCCGACCGGTTGATCGATTCCGTGTTCGCCTGGGGCGATGAGAAGGCGATTCGCGGGCGCATCGAGCAACATTGGCAGGCGGGCGCGGATCACGTCTGCGTGCAGGCTGTCGGCGACAAGGGACGACCTGACACGCAGCTGCTGAAATTGCTCGCTCCGCAGCGTTGACGGGACGCGTTCCGGTTACTGCGCTCCGAAACCCTTCTGCAACCGGAAGGCGATACGAAAACGGTAGCAATTGGGTACAGGGGTATCACCGCGCATCGCCAGTGCGTATCGGCCGCGAAGCACCACGTTGATCGCACCCTGGTCCAGCCGTGGATCGCCGGAAGACCTCTCGATGCTGGGTGCTCCCTGGATCGCTGCATGCTCGTCCACACAGACACGCACGTCCGCGGCCCCTTCGACCCCCTGTCGCCGTAGCTCGGGCGGATAAACGTCCGCCGTGTTGGGCAACTGATGATGGCCGACGAGCCGGATCGGCTCGTCCTTGGGCGACGGGACGGCATCGGTGACCGGCTGCGGCAAGGCAGCGGAGAGGGCATCCGGAGCCTCGTATTGAGGCATGCCCTGGTCGGGCGCCACCACCTCACGCGGCTTGAAGTCCCGCGTATCGATCGATGGGGGCGGAGGCGCCGGCGGTGTCTTCGCACCGGGGAGATTCAGCACCTCGATATCCTGTGGGGGACCGGGATGGCTCGTATGAATCATGCCCGTCGCCAGCAGATAGGCAGCGAGTCCGTGCAACACCACAATGCCGGCGGAGGTGACCGCGCGGCGCGATAGCAGTCCGTTCGTCGACAGAATCTCGTTCCTGGGCAGATACGTGGTCATCGCTCGAGCCTCCCTTGACGGATGACGCCGGCCGCCGGCGCTTCGGCCGCCGGCACGGTGGTTTCAGGAGGTAAACGCGTTACCCTGCTCCAACGGGTTAGAGGTACGGAATGTTTTGCGCATGCGCTGGATGAGCTCGAGGGCGGGGGGAACAGTCCTCTGGAGGATCGCTGCCTCGAGCCTCGTGCCGGCGCTCGTCTGGGCTGCCGATACCCCCGGAAGCAGGCAGCCGTCGGAGGCGATCTTCGTCTGCCAGATCGTCCTGCTCATCCTCGTCGGCCGGCTCGCCGGCGAGCTCATGCAGCGCATTGGGCAGCCGACCCTCATGGGCCAGCTCATTGCCGGCATCCTGCTGGGCCCCTCCGTCTTCGGCGCCTGGCTGCCGGATCTCCAGCATGCGTTGTTTCCGGCGGATCCCGCGCAGAAGGCGATGCTCGATGCCGTCTCCCAGATCGGCATCCTGCTGCTGCTGTTGTTGACGGGCATGGAGACCGACCTGTCCGTGGTGCGCCATTGCCGGCGTGCCGCCTTCACGGTGTCGATCATGGGCATCGCCATCCCATTCGCCTGCGGCATCGTGCTCGGAAGGATGCTGCCGGATGCGGTGATACAGGATCCGGGCAAGCGTCTGATCACCACGTTGTTCCTGGGCACCGCGCTGTCGATCTCCTCGGTGAAGATCGTGGCTCTCCTGGTGCGCGAGCTGGGCTTCTTGCGACGCACCGTCGGCCAAGTGATCGTGGCCTCGGCGATCATCGACGACACGATCGGTTGGATCGTGATCTCGGTGATCTTCGGCCTGGCGCTGCACGGGACCATCGATCTGCAGAGCGTGGCGCGGGGCGTGCTGGGGACGATTGCATTCCTGGTGCTCAGCTTCACGGTTGGACGTCGCGCGGTATTCATCCTGATCCGCTGGTCCAACGATCGCTTCGTGAGCGAGCTGCCGGTCATCAGCATGATCCTCGTGATCATGGGCGCCATGGCCCTGATCACGCACGCCATCGGCGTGCACACCGTGCTCGGCGCGTTCGTCGCCGGCATCCTGGTGGGACAGTCGCCCATACTCACTCGACACATCGACGAGCAGCTGCGCGGCCTGATCGTCGCGCTCTTCATGCCGGTGTTCTTCGGCATGGCCGGTCTCTCGACCGATGTGCGGGTGCTCGCGCACTCCGAGCTGCTGACGCTCACGGCGATCATCATCCTCGTGGCGAGCCTCGGGAAGTTCTCGGGAGCGCTGCTCGGTGGCCGCATCGGCGGGCTGTCGTTCGACGAGTCGCTCGCCGTCGGCTGCGGTATGAACGCACGCGGCTCGACCGAGATCATCATCGCCACCTTCGGGCTCACGATGGGCGCCTTGAGTCAGAGCCTGTTTACCTCCATCGTGGCCATGGCCGTCATCACCACCGTGTCGATGCCGCCGATGTTGCGCTGGGCATTCCAACGCCTGCCCGTCGAGCCGACGGAGCGGGAGCGGCTCGACCGTGAGCAGGCGGAAGCCGGCAGCTTTTTCAAGGGTGTCGAGCGCGTGTTGGTTGCCGTGGACTCGAGCCGCAGCGGGGCGCTCGCGACCCATCTGACCGGGCTGCTCGCCGTCGCGCGCGGGATGCCGGCAACTGCGCTGCACATGGTTCCCGCGGGGACCGCATCGAGCGGCGGCTCGAAGGCCGACGTGACCGTGCGCGACATCGAGTTGGATGAAGCCGACAGCGAGATCGCCGCCGAGGCGAAGAAAGGCTACGGACTGTTCGTGATCGGCCGTGAGCCGATCGCGCAGGGCTCCCAATTCGATCCCCAGGTCACCGGTAACGCACTGGCGTTCGCGGGTCCCATCGCGGTCGTGGACGCACGCGGGGCTCACCAGACGGGGCCGATGGATGCCCCGCTCAATGTTCTGGTTCCCATTACAGGCACTCCCGTCTCGCGGCGGGGAGCGGAGCTCGCCATCGCACTCGCAGGCGCGTCCGGCGGCCGGGTCACTGCGTTGCACATCGGCCCGGGGACCGCTCGCACGAGCCGCCGCTGGGGCGATCGATTCAGCGTCGCGCTCGTCCCCGACGCCTCCGGCCAGGCCGCCATTCGCGAGATCGTCGAGCTCGGAACGAGCTATCGCGTCGAGGTCAGGGGTCTCCTGCGCGAGCGGCGCACAGCCGAGGCGGCGATCAAGGAGGAGATCGAGCGCGGCGGATTCAACCTGCTCGCGATCGGCGTCAGCCCCCGGCCAGGCGAGCAACTATTCTTCGGGGACGTCGCCGCCGCCCTGCTCGAGCAGGCGTCCTGCTCCGTCGTCTTCTTTTCCAGCGAGCCCGTCGCTACCAACTCGTCGAAGAGCGACACGAAGAGCGCGAGCAACCGTGAACGAACGGCGTAGTCGGCCGGTGCCCCCCCTTGGCGAGCGACAGACCGAGATGCGGACAACGATTCTCGAAGGGTGTCTCCCGGCCGCAAGCAGGCCCCGACGCTTACTTCAGATTGGCGACCTGCATGGTCTCGGAGCCGAGGACGGTGCGGATCTTCGCCCGATCGGCCTCGGCGGTATTCGCGGCCTGCAGGGAGCCCTCGAGCTGCGCGCTCACGCTGTCCATCTTGCCGCCGACGCCGTCCAGAGCGGCCCAGTTCTTGTACTCGGTGACCAGATAGATGTCCGCATCGTGGGGGTTGCGGGGCTCGCCGACCATCACCCGGTAGCTGGTGATGAGGCCAGCCTTCTTCAGGGCCTCTTCCTGCTTCTTCCATGCCGTCGCCAGCCACTTCATATAGTCGTCGAAGTGGCCGTCCACGGTGCGCACGAACACGACATTGACTACTGGACCATCCGTCCAACTGGTGCCGTCCGCAAACGCTGCCGGAGTGACCGCAGCGCAGAGCAATAGAGCGCTGGTGGCGCCAAGGCGCCGGAGGGTACGTTCCATGAGATTCTCCCGGAGGTTAGACGTTATATGTTAGATCGTGGAGAATCGGCATCTTCCGGCTAAATGCAGCCGAAAGCAACTCACCGCACTCTCGAAGCGTGGGCTGCAGCATTCCTATTTCGAGGAGGCAGTTGAGGTGGCTACAGGCTGGGCAGGAGACGGGGCGGTGCAGGAGCAGATCGATGCCACTGTCAAAGACGGCGTCAGCCGGGCGCAGAGCCGCATACCGCACGGCCCTAGCCTCACCCAATGCGCGGAATGCGGCGCTGCGATACCGGAAGCTCGCCGGCTGGCGCTACCGGGCGTGCGTCTGTGCCTGCCGTGTCAGGAAGCGCATGACCGGGAGAGCGGCCCCTTCAGCGGTTACAACCGCCGGGGGAGCAAGGACAGTCAGCTCCGATGATCCGCTCGTCATCAGTCAGGAGAGTTGCAGGGCTGTCGCCGCTATGCGACGTAATATCCCGATTTCCTTATAGTTCTTGGCATCGCAGCACCGAGGTGAGATAACATTCGAGGCTTTCCCGGGAGAGCCTGCTTTGCCTCAGTCCAGGGCCGAAAAAGAAAAAAAAGAACCGTCCGGCAAGTTCCGCCCCGAGATCGAAGGTGTCCGCGCCATCGCGTCCTTGCTCGTGGCCGTATTTCACATCTGGATGCATCGGGTCTCCGGCGCAGTCGACGTATTTTTCGTCGTCTCGGCATTCCTCATAACCACGGGCCTCTCGGGGCAGATCGCGCGTACAGGACGCGTGCAATTCGCAGTGTTCTGGGGGGGGCTCATCAAGCGGCTGCTGCCCGCCGCGCTGCTCGTGCTGTGCGCGGTGATCATCACCTCGCTCGTATTGATGCCCAAATCCCGTTGGAAAGACACGATCGAGCAGGTGGGCGCGGCCGCGATCTACCTGGAGAACTGGCTGCTCGCCTATCGCTCGGTCGACTATCTGGCGCGGCACGAAGCGGTGAGCCCAGTGCAGCACTTCTGGGCCCTGTCCGTACAGGGACAGTTCTACGTGCTGTGGCCGTTGCTGTTCGCATTCGGGGCAACGATCGCACGGCGCTGGGAGGTCGCGCGCCGCGCCGTACTGACGGCACTGCTGGTGGTGCTGTTCGCCGCTTCGCTGGCGTTCTCGATTCACCTGACCGCCGTCAATCAGCCGTTCGCCTATTTCCATACTCTCGCCCGCGCCTGGGAGTTCTCGATCGGCGCGCTGCTCGCACTGTACCTGCCCAGCATCCGGCTGCCGGCGACGCTCCGTGTCCTGATGGGTTGGATCGGGGTGCTCGCCATCCTGAGCTGCGGGGTCGTGATGCAGGTGTCGCGTGTTTTCCCTGGATATGCCGCGTTGTGGCCAACGCTGGCCGCCGTGTTGATCATCACGGCCGGAACGACCGGCAGCCGTTGGGGCGTGGACCGTATCCTGGGATCACGCCCCCTGGTCTATGTAGGCGGCATCTCTTACGGCATCTACTTATGGCATTTCCCGATCCTGACCTTCTGTCAGCTCGTCGCGGAGCCCCACGACATCACGGTGGTGACCGGCATCGCGATTCTCGTCTCCTCCATCGCGCTCGCGGCGCTCACCCAGCGCTTCATCGAGGGCCCTGCACGGTATTCGCGAATCGCCGAGCACGCGCCAGCGCGCGCGTTTGCTTTTGGCGCCGCCTGTCTCGCTCCGGTGGGGCTCGGCCTGCTGCTCTGGACCGGGCTGTACTTCCACGCCCGCGACACCGCACTGAAGCGCGTTGACGGTCTGGCAGCCTATCCGGGGGCGGCCGCCGTGATCCCCGGCGCTGCGCTGACGGAAGAGGCCCGGGCGATCGCCGCGAGCAAGGTTGATGTGTTTCCCGGGCCTCTCTCTGTGAATAACGATCGCGACATGCTCGACTGTAAGCTCGACGCCTCGCCCACCGTCGCGACGCCATGCGTCCTCGGGGACCGCGACGGCACCTTTACGGTCGCGGTCGTCGGCGGCTCGCACTCATCGCAATGGCTGCCGGCTCTCGAGACGATCGCCGCGGGACCCGCCTCTCTGCGCATCATCGCGCTTACCAAGAGCGACTGCCCGTTCCATCTTGGCAAGAGCGTGAGCGACACCGAGCTCGACTCCTGCGGGGCATGGAACAACAGTGTCATGGAGCAGGTGGTTCGGCTCCGGCCTGACATCGTCCTGATGACGTCCACCCGCTACGACAACGGCGATGAGTATGTCCCGGAAGGCTACATCGCGGCGTGGCGCCGTCTGGGCGAGGCAGGCATCGAGGTAGTGGCGTTGCGCGACAATCCGGACTTCGAGTTCGATGTGTCAGCTTGTGTCGAGCTGCACGGAGCCGACGACCCTCTGTGCTCGTTGCCGCGCGCCCGGATGCTCGAGACTCCAAGCCCGGTCGAAGCGCTGCGGCCACTCCTGACCCACGTGAGATTCATCGATCTCAGCGACTATTTCTGCGATCGCACCACATGCCCGCCGGTCATCGGCAACGTGCTCGTCTATCGCCACAAGAATCACGTCACGGCAACCTACGTCCGCAGCCTTGCACCGATGCTGTACCGCGCGATACAGGCCGCGGTGGGCGTGTCGGTCACTCCCGCGGTAGCACGGGGCAACTGACTCTCATCGGTCATCGAGCCTCGGCGTCGGAGCGAAGGCGATACCCCAGTCCCGTCTCGGTGAGCAGGTAGCGGGGCCGCTTGGGATCGGGCTCGAGCTTGTCGCGCAGGTACTTGATACAGACCCGCAGACCGCGCGCATCGTCTTCCCGGTCGGGGCCCCATACCTCACGCAGCAGCCGGCGCTGCCTCACCACCATGCCCGCCTCGCGCGCCAGACAGTCGAGGACTCGATACTCGAGCGGCGTCAGATGGATGTCGCCGAGCGGACCGCGGGCCTGTCGGTTCGCCAGGTCGATGCTCACCGGACCCAGGGCCAGGGTCGCGGGCTGCTGAGTCCCCTGCGATCTGCGTCTCAAGCCCGCACGCACTCGCGCCAACAGCTCCGGCGCGGAGAACGGCTTCGTCACGTAGTCATCGGCTCCGGCATCGAGCGCCGCTATCTTATGGTCCTCCATCGACCGCGCCGAAAGCACGATGATCGGCACGGGCGACCACGATCTGACCTCCCGGATCGCACTCACTCCGTCGGTGTCGGGCAGCCCCAGGTCAACGAGCAGGAGATCCGGCTTGTGGCTGCGCGCCTCGATGATCGCGCGCGCCGCGGTCTCCGCCTCGACGACTCGATAGCCCTCGCCTTGCAGCAACGCCCGCAGGACACTCCGGATAGCCGGATCGTCCTCGACGATCAGGAGTTGGTATGCCGCCCGAGTCACGAACCCGCCCGAGTCACGAACCCGTCGCGGGCAACGTAAACTCGAAGCGGGCACCGCCTCCGGGCCGACGCTGCGCCTCGATCTGCGCTCCGTGCGCGCGGACGATCGCCTGACAGATGGCCAGCCCCAGGCCGACCCCCACGACGACTCCCTCGCCCTGACCGCGCTGGAATTTGTCGAACAGCCGGCGCGGATCTCCCGGCGGCAGACCGGGTCCCTCATCATCGACGCAGACACGCACGAACGCTCCGTCCGCGACGGCGGATATTGTCAGGCGGGCATCCGGCCCGGTGTATTTGGCGACGTTGTCGAAGAGATTGATCAGAAGCTGGGTCACGAGGGTCGCGTCCACATAGAGCGGCGGCAAATCAGGCGGCAGCCGAATATCGATCGCACGCCGCCCGAGACGCGATTGGGCCGCCTGCAGCGCCGCGCCCGTCAGATCATCCAGCGTCTGCCAGTCGCGACGCAGAGTCACCTTGCCGGACTCGAACCGCATCAGGTCGAGCACGTTGGAAACCAGCTCCGACATCTCCTGCGCCTTCGTCTCGATGGAGCGCGCGAGGCTCACGCGGGTCGCCTCGTCGAGCCCGGCTCCCCGCTCGGCGAGGGTACTGCCCGCTCCTGCCATCACGGCCAGGGGCGTGCGCAGATCGTGGGAGATGGAGGCCAAGAGCGTGTTGCGCAGGGTTTCCCGCTCTGCCGCCAGACTCGCCTCCTCGGCCGCTTCGGCCAGACGCGCCCGCTCGAGCGCCAATCCGATCTGGCCCGCGAAGGTCTCGAGCAGATGCCGTTGCTCAGGCAGAAGAACACGGCGGACATTCTCCACCAGCACGGCGAGGACGCCGAGACGGCGGTCCGCGTCCCCGAGCGGCATGTACAGGCCCGGAGCGGCCGGCAGCGTGTCGGTTCCCAGACCGGCCTGCCGCCCGTGATCAGCGACCCACTGCGCCACCGCGAGGTCCGCATGTCGAAAGGACTTATCGAGAGCAGCGTCTCGCGGGTAGCGCAGCTTGCCGTCCGCATCCGGCAGCAGCACCACCGCCTGACACTGGAAGACCTCCGCGACATGCCTCACCGCCACCTGCGCCATGTTGGCGATGCCGCGAGTGGCGGCCAACTCCCGGCTCATCGCATAGAGCAACGCCGTGCGCCGCTCTCGCGCGCCGGCCACTCGAGTCTGCTGCCGGACACTCGCGACGAGGTTCGCAATGACCAGCGCGACAATCAGCATCACGGCGAAGGTCACGACGTATTGGACATCCGCGATCGCGAACGTGAAGCGCGGCGGCACGAAGAAGAAATCGAAGGCCGCGACATTCAACAGCGCCGTCATGACGGAGGGCCCGCGTCCGAACCGCAACCCTGCGACCGTCACGCCGAGGAGATACACCATCACGAGATTCGCAAGCTCGAAGTGCGGATACAGGAAGAACGCGATGCCCGTGCAGACGAGCGTCGTCGCGAGCGCCCAGCCATAACGGTTCCAGCGGATCGGCGGCGCGTCGCCCACCGTCGGAGTGCCGGGAGGACGCGCTATGGCTCCCTGACCGGCGGCAGCGACGATGAGGACGTCAAAGCCCTGTGCCTGGCGGACGAGTTGAGTCGACGTGGAGGGCCGTAGCCATGCGCGCCAACCACGCCGCTTGGGAGCGCCAACTATCACGCGCGTGGCGTGGCGAGTCTGGGCGTACTCAACGAGCGTCGCAACGGCCGTGGGACCATCGAGAGTGACCGTCTCACCGCCCAGCGATTCGGCGAGACGCAGAACATCGATGCGCCGGTTTCGATCCACGGCTGACAGGCGCAGCAGTCGCGGAGTCTCGACGTACACGACGGTCCACTCCGCATCGAGTGCGTCGGCCAAACGCTTCCCCGCCCGCACGAGCTGCTCAGCCTGTTGATCGGGCCCGACCGCCACCATCACGCGATCGGCTGCAAGTCGGGCGCGCGTCCTGTTCGTGGGTAAGGCGCGAGCAGCGGCCTCCACGCGATCGGCGACGCGCCGCAGCGCGAGCTCACGCAGCGCCATCAAGTTCGGGGTGCGAAAGAATCGCTCGAGAGCGGTTGCTGCCTCATCGGGAATATAGACCTTGCCGGCGCGCAGGCGCGCCAGCAGATCATCGGGCGGCAGATCGATCAACTCGATGGCATCGGCTTCGTCGAAAACCCGGTCCGGTACCGTCTCCCGCTGGCGTATTCCCGTGATCTGCGCCACAAGATCGTTGAGGCTCTCGAGGTGTTGGACATTCACGGTCGTCCACACATCGATGCCGGCGTCGCGCAGCTCTTCGATATCCTGCCAACGTTTCGGATGACGGGGCGGAGGCTCTGCGCCGACGGGATTGGAATGCGCAAGCTCGTCAACCAGGACGATTGCAGGCCGTCTCTCGAGCAAGGCATCGAGATCGAGCTCGTGCCGAACGATGCCGCGATACTGCACCATCTGCATCGGGAGGCGCTCCAGTCCCTCCAGGAGGCGCTCGGTCTCGACGCGCCCGTGAGGCTGGACGTACCCTACGACGACATCCGCGCCGGTTGCGCGCAGGTTGCGCGCCGCCTCGAGCATCGCGTAGGTCTTGCCGACCCCCGCGCTCGCGCCAAAAAAAATGCGCAAGCGCCCACGCCGGGCGCGGGCCTCCTCCTCCTGGACGTGAGCGAGCAGTTGGTCCGGGTCGGGTCGGACTTCGATCATTCCATCTTTGCTTGCGATACGCGCTTCCCCGCCGCTGCGGTAGCGTCCAGGACTAGATTCAACTCGAGGACATTGACGCGAGGCTCCCCGATCATCCCGAGCAACCTACCCTGAGCGTGCGTGGCGATCAACTTCCGGACCGCCTCGATGGGCAGGCCGCGCAGGCGCGCCACGCGCGGCGCCTGATAAACGGCCGCCGCCACACTGATGTCGGGATCCAGGCCGCTCGCCGAGGCAGTCACCAGATCCACGGGGACCGGTCCCGTGTTGCCCGGATCGGCCGCGTGCAACGCTTTCACACGCGCCGCGACTGCATCGGTCAGAGCCGGGTTGAGCGGTCCCTGGTTCGAGCCCCCGGAGGCCAGCCCATCGTAGGGTTGCGGCGAGGTCGCCGAGGGGCGGCCCCAGAAGTGCCTGGGGTCCGTGAAGCTCTGCCCGATCAGACTCGATCCCCTGACCTGTCCGCCCGAAACGATGAGGCTGCCGGCGGCCTGCCGGGGGAACAGCAGCTGGGACACACCCGTCACGACCAGGGGATAGATCACCCCCGTCATGACCGCGAGGATGAGGAACAGAATCAGCGTCGGACGAAACACGGCGTTCATGCTGCGGAAGCCTCCTAGGTGAGGTGAGTCAGCGCCAGACCCATGTCGATCGCCTTGATCCCGACGAACGGGATCAGTATGCCCCCGAGCCCATAGACCAGGAGATTGCGACGCAACAGGACCGCCGCTCCCAGCGGCCGGTAGCGCACGCCCTTCAGCGCGAGCGGAATCAGCGCCACGATCACCAGCGCGTTGAAAATCACCGCGGACAGGATTGCCGAGAACGGGCTCGCGAGCTGCATGATGTTGAGCGCATTCAGCTGCGGATAGGTACTGGCGAAGGCCGCGGGGATGATGGCGAAATATTTCGCGACATCGTTGGCGATGCTGAAAGTCGTCAACGATCCGCGCGTCATCAACATCTGCTTGCCGGTCTCGACCACCTCGATCAGCTTGGTCGGATTCGAATCGAGGTCCACCATATTGCCGGCTTCCTTCGCCGCCTGCGTGCCCGTGTTCATCGCGACCGCGACATCGGCTTGCGCCAGAGCAGGAGCGTCGTTCGTGCCGTCCCCCGTCATCGCGACGAGCCGGCCTTGCCCCTGGTGGGCCCGAATCAGGTTCAGCTTCGCCTCCGGTGTCGCTTCAGCGAGAAAGTCGTCCACACCGGCCTCGGCAGCGATCGCCGCGGCCGTCAGCGGATTGTCGCCGGTGATCATCACCGTCTTGATTCCCATCCGCCGCAACTCGCCAAAGCGCTCTTTGATTCCGCCCTTGACGATGTCCTTGAGCTCGATGACGCCGAGCACCCGGCCGGCGTCGCTCACCAGCAACGGAGTGCTGCCGCGCCGGGCCACATCGTTCACGACCGCGAGGACAGCCTTCGGAAACGCCTGGCCCTGCGACTCTACGTGGCGTTGAATCGCATCCGCAGCACCCTTGCGAATCTGCCGGGGGCCGATGTCAACGCCGCTCATGCGGGTGTGCGCGGAAAAGGCCACGAACGCAGCCGCCAGGGAGCGCAGGTCCCGCTCACGCAGCTTGAAGCGCTGCTTGGCGAGCACGACGATACTGCGCCCTTCCGGAGTCTCATCCGCGAGAGACGCGAGCTGCGAGGCATCCGCCAACTCCTCCTCGCTGATTCCGCTTGCCGGTATGAACGCAGCTGCCTGCCGGTTGCCGAGCGTGATGGTGCCCGTCTTATCGAGCAGCAGGACGTCCACGTCGCCTGCCGCCTCGACCGCGCGTCCCGACATGGCGATCACGTTGGCCTGCATCATGCGGCTCATTCCGGCGACGCCGATCGCGGAGAGGAGCCCACCGATCGTCGTCGGGATCAGACATACGAGCAGTGCGATCAGAGCCGTGAGAGTGATCGGAGTACCCAGCTTGGCGACCGCTACGCTGTACAGGGAAATGGGCAACAGTGTGGCCGTGGCGAGCAGGAATACGATCGTCAGGGCCACGAGCAGGATCGTGAGGGCGATCTCGTTCGGGGTCTTCTGCCGCCTGGCGCTCTCGACCATCGCGATCATCCGATCGATGAACGTCTCGCCGGGATTCGCGGTGACGCGCACGACGATCCAGTCCGACAGCACGCGAGTCCCGCCGGTCACCGAGGAGAAATCGCCGCCCGACTCGCGGATGACCGGGGCCGACTCTCCGGTGATCGCGCTCTCGTCGACGGAAGCCGCGCCATCGACCACTTCACCGTCGCCCGGGATGTAATCGCCCGCCTCGACGAGCACGATGTCTCCTTTACGAAGCTGGTCGGCGCGCACACGTGACTGGCGCGATCGATCCTCGGGCGCCACCAGCTTCTTCGCGAGCACGGTCTGCTTGAGGCCGCGCAGCGTGGCCGCTTGCGCCTTGCTGCGTCCCTCGGCCAGCGCCTCGGCGAAGTTTGCGAACAATACCGTGAACCACAGCCAGATCGTCACGCTCGCGATGAACCAGGACGGCGCTTCACCGCCCCCCGCAAGCGCCTGCAGCCATAGAGCCGTGGTCAGGATGCTCCCGACATACACGACGAACATCACGGGATTGCGCCACTGCACGCGGGGATGCAACTTGCGCAGGGCGTCGGCCACCGCAGGCCACAGCAGAGTCGGATCGAACATCGACAATCGGCGCGGCGCCACGCGAAGCGCGGGCGCGGGCGCGGGCGCGGGCACCACGCGCGGGATCGGACCGCCGGTGACTTCGTTCATTTCAAGTGCCCCAAAGTGTCAGATGCTCCACGATCGGACCCAGCGCGAGCGCGGGGACAAAGGTCAGAGCGCCGACCAGCAGCACGGTGCCGACCAGCAGGATCACGAACGTCGGGCCGTACGTGACCATCGTCCCGGGGGTTTGCGGCGCGCGCTTCTTCGCGGCGAGCGAGCCGGCCACGGCCAGCACGGCCACGATCGGCCAGAACCTGCCGAACCACATGACGAGCCCGAGCGCGACGTTGTAGAACACCGTGTTGGCAGACAACCCGGCGAAGGCGCTGCCGTTGTTGTTGCCCGCCGACGTGAACGCGTACAGGATCTCCGAGAACCCATGCGCTCCCGGATTGGCAACCGCGGCCTGCCCGGCCGTGACGCTGACTGCGACCGCGCTGCCCACGAGCACGATCAACGGCATGACCAGAATGACGATCGAGCTCATCTTCATCTCGAAGGCCTCGATCTTCTTGCCGAGGTACTCGGGGGTGCGCCCGATCATGAGGCCGGCGATGAACACTCCCACGACCGCGAAGATCAGCATCGAGTAGAGCCCGGTGCCCACGCCGCCGAACACGACCTCACCCAGTTGCATGTCGAGCAGCGGCACGAGGCCGCCGAGCGGCGTGAACGAATCGTGCATGGCGTTCACCGCGCCGCACGAAGTGTCCGTGGTCACCGTGGCAAACAGCGCCGACGCCGCGATGCCAAAGCGCGCCTCCTTGCCCTCCATGTTGCCGCCGGGCTGGGTCAGGCTGGGAGCCTGGTCCACGCCGAGCGCCGTGAGCCGCGGGTTGCCGGCCTGCTCGCTGGAGACCGCGACGACCAACGGGCCGACGAACAGGATCGCCATGGCGGCGAATACGGCCCATCCCTGGCGCGCATCGCCCACCATTCGTCCGAAGGTGCAGGTCAACGACGCGGGAATGATCACCAGAGCCAGCATCTCCAGAAGATTGGTGAGCGGCGTGGGATTCTCGAACGGATGCGCCGAGTTGGCGTTCAGGAAGCCTCCACCGTTGGTGCCGAGCTCCTTGATCGCCTCCTGGGAAGCCATCGGCCCCATGGGTAACGTCTGTGTTGCGGTCTCGACGGTGGTGACGGCCTTGTAGGCGCTGAAGCTCTGCACGACCCCCTGGGATACCAGGACCAGCGCCAGGATCGCCGACAGCGGCAGCAGAACGTAGAGCGTGCACCGCGTCAGGTCCACCCAGCAGTTGCCGATCGTGCTCGAGTCATGGCGTGCGAATCCGCGGATCAAGGCGATCGCCACCACGACGCCGGCCGCCGCCGACAGAAAATTCTGTACCGCGAGCCCGCTCATCTGCGACAGATAGCTGAGCGTGGACTCTCCCGAGTAGCCCTGCCAGTTCGTGTTGGTCACGAAGCTGACGGCGGTGTTGAAAGCGGAATCGGCCGCGACGTTGGCCAGTTTCTGGGGGTTCAGCGGCAGCCACAGCTGCAGACGCTGCAGCGCGTACACGACGACGACACCGAACAGGTTGAAGGCGATGAAGACCCTGGCGTATCGCTTCCAGTCCATCTCCACCTTCGGGTCGATGCCACAGAGCCGATAGATACGGGACTCCAGGCCCGATCCCATCCGCAGCGCCCAGATCGGCCGGCCTTCCATCACGGCGGCGATATACGATCCCAACGGCTTCACCAGGACGAGCACGAGCAGAAAGAAGACCGCGCACAATCCCAACGACGGGGCCGTCATCAGAACTTCTCCGGTTGGAACAGCGCGTAGATGAGGTACGCGAGCAGGCAGAGGGCCAGGATGCCGCTGGCCGCATGGACGATGCTCATGCGTCGCCCCGCAGACGGGCAACGGCGCGCACGAGCCACATGGATACGCCAGACAGCGCTATCAGAACCAGAATGAAGAGAACGTCCATGCGAGAAGCCTAGCCTCCAGCTCGTTAGGGAATTATTAGAAAAAGGGAGGCCCTGAAGGGCCGCGGCAGGCGTGCTAGGCTTCGAGGATTCCGCTGCCCTTGGGCGGCCGAGAGGCCTGACGCGCGTGCCCGACCCCCAAAACGCATGGGTTTCCCTGCGCTCCCCGGAGCTCCTGGCCGAGATCGATCCTCTGGGCGCGCAGCTTTCCATCCTGCGGGACCGCGCCGGACGCGATCTGCTCTGGAACGGGGATCCGTCTGTATGGGCCGGACGGGCGCCACTTCTATTTCCGATCGTCGGGGCGCTCGTGGAGGGCCATTACCGGCTGGGGGCGAGCTCGTATGCGCTGCCTCGGCATGGTTTTGCGCGCGGCAAAGGGTTTGAGACGGCGGGCCGGGCCCCAACCGTTGCGACCTTCAGGTTACGCGCCGATGCGACCACACTGGGCGTCTACCCGTTTCAGTTCGAGTTGCTCGTCCGCTACGCCGCGCAGGGCGCGGCGCTGTCCGTGCGGACGACCATCCGAAACGCTGGTGAGACGGAGATGCCAGCCAGCTTCGGCTACCACCCGGCATTTCGCTGGCCCCTGCCCTACGGGCAGGAGCGGGCCGCCCATTTCATCGAGTTCGACAGCGACGAGCCCGCGCCCGTCAGGCGGCTCGATGCGGCCGGCTTGTTGACGAGCGGGCCGCGCCCTACACCCGTCGCGGGCCGGCGCCTGGATCTGACTGACGCACTGTTTCGCGACGACGTCCTGATCTTCGATCAGTTGAATAGTCGCTCCGTCACCTACGGAGCCGGCGTGGGCCCTCGCATCCAGGTGAGCTTTCCGGACGCCCGTTACGTCGGCCTGTGGACGAAGCCGGGAGCCCCGTTCATCTGCATCGAGCCCTGGCACGGTATCGCGGATCCAGCCGGTTTCACTGGGGATTTCACGCAGAAGCCCGGTGTGTTCTCGCTGTCGCCGGGCGGCGCGATGACGACGGAAATGATCCTCACGCTCCTGCCGGCATCATGACACTGCCCGCAACGTGCACGATCGACCCTGGCCTCGCAGGAGGACCCTTCATGGATCAAGCAGCGACACGACGAATCCGGGAAGCCGTGGACAGCGCCAGGAAAGCCGCACATCGCGCCAAGCTCGACCACTGCGATGTGGATGACGTGGACGAGGTCATCGAGGCCGTCGATGCCGAGCTCGCGAAGCCCACTCCTAACAAGAACATCCTGACCCGATATCTGAACTCCCTCGCGCGCAGCCTGTTCGTGTTCCCCGGCGCTCGCTCGGCCGCGGGCGAGATCGACGGCGCACTGCGCGCGGCCGGCTTGCCGGCGACCTGGGAACAGTAGGCGACCCTCGTTCCGCCGTTGCTCGAGCTGGAGAACATCTGCAAGAGCTTTGACGGCAGAGTTGCGCTCGCTGAGGTCACAGTCCGTGTGCCCGAAGGCGCGACGCACGCCCTGATCGGGACGAGCGGCTCTGGCAAGACCACCCTGCTCAGGCTGACCCTGGGCCTCATCCCCTTCGACCAGGGCTACGTGAGGATCAATGGGCAGGCGCTGTCGACGTTCGCGCCGTCGAAGTGGGCGGATCTGATCGGCTATGTGCCCCAGGATGGAGGATTGTTTCCACACCTGACGGGGCGCGACAACGTCGCACTCGTTCCGCGCCTGCGAGGCTCGTCGGCCTCCCGGGTCGCAGACCGGCTCGAGCTGTTGCGCAAGCTCGTCGATCTGGATACGACGGTTCTCACCCGCTTCCCGAGCGAGATGAGCGGTGGTCAGCGCCAGCGTGTCGCGATCATGCGGGCCGCGATGATGGACCCGGCCGTACTCCTGCTCGATGAGCCCATGGCCGCCCTCGATCCGCTGATCCGTCATAGTCTGCAGGCGGAGTTGAAATCGATCTTCGAGCGGCTGGGCAAGACGGTCCTCCTGGTCACGCACGATCTGGGCGAAGCCGCGTTCCTCGCGCGCAAGATCACCCTGCTGCACCAGGGCCGGGTGATCCAGTCCGGCTCTTACTCCGACCTGGCATCCCGGCCCGCCGACCCGTTCGTCACACAATTCATCAACGCGCAGCGCACCTTGCCCCAGACGGATGACATGGATGCGCCGCCCTCCCCATCGGGAGACTCGTGGTGACCGCGCGCAAAGGCGCGGCCGTCGTGACTACTCGGATGCGCAGGACCACCGTGCTCACTGGCCATCGCGCGGCCATCCTGCTCGCAATCCTGATCGCGGCTGTGTCGAGTGCGCGCGCTTCCGACCCCATCGTCGTGGGCTCGAAGATCTTCACCGAGGGCTACCTCCTCGGCGAGATCGCCGCCGAGACGATCGAAGCGTCCAAACCCCCGGTCCCGGTCAACAGAAAGTTGGGAATGGGCAGCACGGGGATCCTCTTCCAGGCCCTGGAGAGCGGCGCCATCGACGTGTACCCCGACTACACCGGAACACTCGCGGAGGCCATCATCAAGCAGCCGGAGCTCAAATCCCCACGTGACATTCAGGCCGCGCTTGCGCCACTCGGTCTCGTGATCTCCGCGCCGCTCGGATTCAACAACACCTACGCCCTCGCGGTCAGCGCGCAATTCGCCGACCGACACAACATCCGGACCATCAGTGACCTCGCGCGCCAGGGCTCGCGCATCCGTTGCGGATTCAGCTACGAGTTCATGGACAGGCAGGACGGTTTTCGCGGCCTCGCGGCGCGCTACCGGCTGGCGCTCGATCCCGGCTCCGTGAAGCGCATGGAGCACAGCCTGAGCTATCAGGCCATCGCTCAAGGAGCGGTGGACGTGATCGATGTCTACTCGACGGACGCGAAGATCGGCAAGCTCGATCTGCGCGTGCTCGAGGATGACCTGCATTACTTCCCGGTATACCAGGCCGTGTGGGTGGCCCGCCGGGCGTTCGTGGAACGCTACCCCGCGCAGTGGCAGGCGCTGCGCCAGTACGAAGGTGCGATCGACGAAGAGCGCATGCGGGAGCTGAATGCGCGGGCGGATATCGCCAAGGAGAGCTTCTCCCAGATCGCTGCCGGTTTTCGCGGTGCGCACGTCAATGCCGACGACGATCTCGCTACGACCATCTGGCATCGCACGTTAGAGCATCTGCGCCTGGTCGGCATCGCGCTGTTGTTCTCAGTCCTCGTCGGCGTGCCCCTTGGAGTCGCCGCGGTGAGATTCCAGGCGATGGGCCAGGGGATCCTGCTGGCGAGCGCCCTGATTCAGACCGTGCCATCGCTGGCGCTGCTGTGTTTCCTGATCCCGCTGTTCGGAGTCGGCACGAGGCCGGCGCTGGTGGCGCTGTGCCTCTACAGCCTTCTGCCGGTCGTTCTCAACACGTTTACGGGCATCCGCTCGATCGATCCGCGCCATCTGGAGAACGCGCGCGCGTTCGGCTTGAGCCGACGCCAGATCTTCTGGCACATCGTGCTGCCTCTGTCGAGCCCCATGCTCCTCGCGGGGGTGAAGACGGCTACGATCGTCAGCATCGGCACTGCCACGCTGGCCGCGCTGATCGGTGCGGGCGGCTACGGAGCGCCGATCGTGTCTGGACTCGCGTTGAACGACGTTCCGACGATCCTGACAGGGGCGATACCGGCAGCGTTGATGGCCTTGCTCGCACATGTCGCATTCGACCTCGTCGGTCGGTGGGTCATCCCTCGCGCGCTGCAAGCCCGTGGCTGATCATCGCGGCGGCACTGCAAACCCATAACCAATAGCCGGTTCTCGCGACCTCGCCCCGCGCCAGGAACGCGAGTGCAAGAGCGCAGGCGACGCAGGCCGCGATCAGAGACAGGCGCTTCCACCCGACCCACGAGCACACCCAGCTCGCGAGCAGACAGGGATTCGCGAGCCACTCGAAGTAGCCGTGCTGCAATCCGCGCCAACCCGACCCCAGTATCCGCGCGCCCGAAACTGCCCCTTGCCCTCCATGCAACGCAATGGCCGGTGCATACAGCGCAGCTGCGAACAGCAGCACGCTCAGCAGCACACTGAGGCGCGTCAGCCAGTATCGGCCGAGCTCACGACAGTATCGGCCGAGCTCGCGACTGGCGGGCGCGACTGCCGCGCACACAGGCTATTTCTTACCGCCGTCGACGGGCTGAGCCGAGATCACGGACCACAGCTCGCGCGACACCCGCTCGTCGATTTCCGCGGCGCGCTGCAGGTTGACAGGATAACGGACGATCGCCTCGACCCCTGAAGGGGAGAACTTGAGTTGTACCTGGGGGGTGGCATCCCCTCCGGAGCTGGACGCCGTCGACTTCTCGATCTGGCGTGTCTGACGGACGATCTCGTCCTGGTATTCCTGGACGATGCTGCTCACCGTCGCCAACAAATGGTTCTTCAGCGCTGTGAAATCGGCACCTTTCGGCAGGCTGAGCGTGAGCTCGTGCCACGTGAAGTTGACGCCCGGTATCTGCTTGAACAGGCCTCCGGAGGCCTGGAACACGATGGAGTTGGCAAACGCGACGACGCGTCCGGTCGGCCCCAGCGGCCCGTCGGGATTGAGCTCCATCAGGTGCATCCTGACCAGGCCGAGATCGATGACCTCACCGGTCACCGTGCCGATCTGCACTCGATCGCCCACGCGGACGCCGTACTTGCCGATCAGGAAGAAGTATCCCACGAGGGAGACGAGCACGCTCTGCATCGCCACTGCAACGCCGGCCGTCAGCAGTCCGGCAAACGTCGCAAAGGAGCTGAGCTCCGTGACGAACGTGAAGGCGATGATGGCGAGCACGAAGGCCCAGACCGTGAACCTCTGAAACACCAACAGCTGACTACGCCGCCTGGGCTCGTGAGCGTAGCGCAGCACGGCCCGGCGCCAGACCTCGCCAGCGGCGAAGACGGCTGCGAGCATCGCCGCGAGGACCAGGAGGCGGATACCTAGAGCGGCGAGCGCCTCGTGGTACTGATGCTCGATGATGTCGCGCCAGCTGGCCAGGTTGTGCCGGTATTGCTTGAGGAGCACCCCCTCTTTGCTGAGCGGAAGCAGGATCGCCGAGGTCTGCTGGAAGAGCCACGCGAGCGTGTCGAACTGATCCCGCACACTCTTCAAAGTGGCGCTGTTGGCATGGTCCGCCTGGATCGCGAGCGCATCACCGCGTGCGGACAGTGCCTTGAGCTGCTCGAGAGGCTTGCTGCGGATTTGCTCGAACGTCTGCTCGAGGCCAGCCGTGCGACGGTCGATCGCGTCGATCGTGCTCACCTTCTGCGACAGCCGCAGGGCGTTGGTGCCGAGATTCCAGATACCCAGGCGACTGGGGGCACTGGTGGTGAGTATGGGCGCAGATGTCGCTGCGGCCGTGCCGCTCTCCACCTGCACTGCCGCTGCTCCGGTCGCAGGCGGGTTGACGTTGGCTGAGGGAATGGACACCGCGATGGCGTCGATGTGGGCCTTGAGTGCGCTCGCGCTCGCTCCCTTCGCATCGCTCTCTGTGACGAACTGCGTCATCGTGCTGAGCAGGTTGCGTCGGGCGTTCAGCATATCCAGCTCACCCTGCAGCTCCGACAGCTTGGCCTCGGTCTCGGTGCGGGCATTCTGGGCCGCGGTGGCCGACGCGCGCCGCATCGCTTCCATCTCGGACAGGAGCCCCTGGCGCTGCACCTCGAGTCGCTTCTGAAGATGATCGAGGGCCTGGGGGGAAGAGCCGGCCTCGGTCGCTGCTGCCTGTGCGCTGCCGGCCTCGCTACTGAGCAGCTCGGCATTGGCGCGCGCGATCTCGAACGCGAGATTGATGACCTTGTCCGCGGTCTGGCGGTTGGCATACAGGATCAGCAGATCGCTGGGCTGCGTCGCCGTCTGCTGCTGGGCCCCGAGCGTGCGGTACCAGTCGACCGTCTCATCGAGGATCTGGATCACCTGATCGCCGGTCAGCACGGCGACGTGCGCGGGATCCTGGCCCTGGGCCGTTGGCTGCGAGGAAGCAGCCGGCGCAGGAGCCGCGGGCTCGGCAGTAGCGGAGGCGAGCCACACGCTCGAGAGCGCGAGCCCCGCCAGCAGTCGGTGGAAGCGCATCCGCGAAATACTACCGTAAGGACTGGGGGATTTCTGCGGCCAGAGCCTGCGTGAAATGAGTGCGGACCGCGTACACCTTCAGGACGACGTGCGCCTGCTCGAGCTCCGCGGCGCCCACCGTGTACGACACCTGTCCGGCCGGATCGCGCGTGGGAATGCTCAACCCGAAGAAGCTCAGCGCATTGGTCATCGCGGGCAGATAGGGTCGGTAGTCCGGCCCGCAGTTGAAGACCTCGGGGTTGTGAGTGCCGTCCGCTGCATACACAGTCGCGCTGTAGCAGAACGGCGCGAGTGTCAGCTTCTTGCAGCGCAGGCGGATGCCGTCACGGTCGGCCTGCGTGGCGCAGATGCCAGCCTCCTTCGTGCGCACGACCCCGCTCAAAGCGGCCAGTGGGTACTGAGCGATCGAGTGCATCAGCGTAACCGAGTACTTGAGCTCGAGCCGCAAGCCACCCTGGGTCGAGCGGGGAAAGGCGCCGCTCGGGACGCTCAGCTTCTGGTGGACGACTGCCGGCGTCCCATCCGAGCCCTCCACGGCGGGGACGACCGGCCCCAGCCATTCGGCAACGTGAGCGCCGTGATAGAGGCTGCGGCCACGGCCGTCGGTAAAATCCGCCTCACTGCGATCGAATAGCAGCAGCTCGTCACTCGCGACACCCCGGATCTGCAGAGGCACGTCGACGATGACCGCCGCCTGCCGCGCTCCAACACGCTGTTGCAGATAATTCGCGGCCTCATCAACGTCGCCGCGCAGGAGCGCGCTGGTCGCGCCTCGTGTGCCGGGCGCGTGCCGGGCTTTGCCGGTACTCACCGTGACGCCCTCCTTGGCGATCTGCACGGCCACGGGCGTCACGACCCGTGCGGAGCCATCGAGCCACTGTTGGAGAGAGAATGCCGTGCTCCAGGGCATCTGCACGAACACCAGCGCGGCGGCGCCTGCCAGGGCCAGCTTGCGGGACAGCCCGGTACGCCTGTGTCGATACTGCAGCCATAGGATGACCACGGACGCGACCAGCACGCCGATGTGGGCCGCGAAATGCTGCAACCAGCTCACGCCCGAATCGCACGTCGGACAGTGATCGGGGCCCAATGCCATCGCGGCGAGCCCCAGGCTCAGCGCATACACGACCATCAGCGCGGCCCCCATCACGGCCAACTCCCCCATGTTGCGCGTCATGGAGGCCAGCGCCAGCAGCGGCACGATCAGGCAAAGAAATGCGTAGAGTGCCTTCCAGGACAGGGCAGCGAGCGACACCGCGGCGGAGAACCCCATGATCTGTGCGTGCACGAAATTCACGATCAGCATCGGCACGCAGATCGCCAGGAGTGCGAACAGCGCCTTGGCGAGCAGCATGTCCCGGCGGCGTATCGGCCGGATCAGCCAGTCCTGCTCCACGCCAGGCACGGGGTCTTCCTGAACGAGGGCCACCACGAGTGCCGCCATTCCACTGAGCAGAGCGAGAGTCAGCGGCCGCAACAACGCGCCTGCGTCCGCGCTCTCCCCGAAGAAACCGGACTTGTACACGGCCCATTCGAGCGCCACCTGGATGGCCGTCAGCAGCACGACGAGCGGCCATAGCAGACGCCAATCCTTCCTCAGGATGTGTGGGATCAAGAGAGGCTCATTTGCTGGCGAAGCGGCCGCGGACGACACGGACGAACAGGCCGCGCAGGGTCGTGTCAGGCGGTGCCGCGGCAGCGGGTCCACCCGGCGCAGCGGCAGCAGGTCCGCTCGGCGCAGCGGCAGCAGGTCCGCTCGGCGCAGCGAGCGGCGCGGCGTATTCGCGCAATCCCGCGAGGGTACCCTGGAACAGCAAACTGCCCTCGTGCAGGAAGGCCACGTGGGTGGCAAGCCGCTCGATCTCATCGAGCTCGTGCGAGGAGATGAGGATCGATGTCTCGGGCACGTGCTGCAGGAACTCGCGCACGATCTCGTCGCGCGCCAGCGCATCCAGGCCCGTGAAGGGCTCGTCCAGCACCAGCAGACGTGGCCTGAAGGCAAGCGCGCTGGCCAACGCGAGCTTCATGCGCATGCCGTGCGAGAGATCGCGGATCCTGCGGTCCGGCGGCAGTCGCAGCTGCTCGCGCAAACGCCGCTCGACGTCACGATCCCAGTGCGGGTAGGCCGGGCGGATATAGTCGAAGAAATCGGCCACCCGCAACCGCACGGGCAGCGACTGGTTCTCCGAGACATAGCCCACGCGACCGAGGGTCGCGGGACACAGGTGCCGCGAGTCCGCGCCGAGGATGCTGGCGCGCCCCGACGAAGGCGCGATCATGTTCAGAAGAATCTTGATGGCGGTCGTCTTGCCCGCACCGCTTGCGCCCATCAGGGCGAAGACGCTGCCCTCGGGAACCGCGATGCTCAAATCGCGCAACGCTCCCAACCGTCCGTAAAGCTTCGTCAGGCCCTGCGTCTCAACGACTGCCGTCATCGTCCCTGCCGCTGAGCCGAGCGCTCTCGAGATTCAGGCTCAATCACTGAAGAGGTACCTCTGCGCGACCGGCGCGAGCCAGCTCACGTCGGCGGGTTTCATGGCCACGACGGGCGGCCCGTGCAGAATATACCCGGCACGCACTTCGAGGTGATGGCAACCGTGGTCAGGAGCCGCCACCGACGCGTGGGCCGGCCAGAGCCCCTCACGCGTGGCCCGGCCAGAGCCCCTCACACGAGGCCCGGCCAGAGTCACCCCACACGAGGGCCGGCCAGGGCCATCCCACGCGAGCGCGCGTCGAGATATTCCAACGCGGCCATGCACAGGCCGCAGCCGACGACGATGGGCAGGATGCCGAGGAGTACCTGCTGCGGGGTCCGCCCCGCCCCCACCAGCATCGCAACAAACATCGGACCGACGATCGAGCCTGCTCTGCCGGCACCCACCGCGGCACCGAGTCCGGTGCCGCGAGCCTGTAGCGGATAGATGGCCTGGGCGAAGCCATAGAAGATGACTTGCGCCGCGAGCACGGCGGCGCCCACCAGCGCGACGACACCGTAGACGAGCCGCGTATCGTGGGCTGAACTCGCCAGCAGAAACGAGCTCACCGGCAGCGCGATGACACAACAGAGCACGGCGCCCTGCCTGCGGGCACCGTCCAACAGGAAGCCGGCCAGGAGTCCCGCGGCCGCGCCGCCGATATTGAACGCGGCCTGCGCCAGTGCCGCCTGGTTCTTCGACAGGCCGCTCGCCTGCAACAGTACCGGCAGCCACGTCAGCATGAGATGCAATGTCAGCACCCCGAGAAAGAAACCGGCCCAAGCAAGCAACGTCCGCGGCCAACGTCCCTGCTCGAACAGGTCGAAGACGAAGCTCCCGGCCGGGCGCCCGGCGGATCGGTGGCCCGAGCGCTCGTCGGCGGGCATGAAGACGGCCATCAGCGGCGTGATGATGAGCGGAGCGACGCCTCCGCAGACGAACACGATCCGCCATGTCTCCTGCGGGCTCATGATGATGATCACACTCGACAGGACGGCGCCGAGCGGAAAGCCGACATAGGTCGTCGCGATGCTTGCATTGCGACTGGTCGCTCGAGTTGCGATAGCCGCGAGAGCCATCAGATTCGGCATGGCGCCGCCGAGTCCGATACCGGTCAGGAAACGCATCGCCGTCAGTGAGGCCATGTCGGGGGCAACGGCGGTTGCCAGCGAGAACACACCGAATGTCGCGAGAGAAGCCAGCAACACCCGCTTGTGACCCCATCGATCGGCAAGCCGTCCGCCGCCTATCGCGCCCAGGAGCAGCCCCGCATTCCCCGCCGCGAAGAACACTCCCAACGCGCCGGCGGTAGGATGCAGCTCCCGGCTGAGCCCCCCTGCCGCGACCCCTGCCGTCTGCACGTCGAACCCTTCGCACAGTGCAGCGAGCACACAGAAAAGCAGCATCCGCGCCGGGCTGCCGACGGCAGTGTCGCCCGTCACGACGCGATCACGATGGCTACTCGTCCTCGTTCGGGTCTTCGATCAGGCCCGCCGGCATCATGAGCGTGGGCGAATCGTCCTCCTCCGTCAGAGGCCGGATGGCGACCGTCGGCGATGCCGCCTCCGCCGGTGTCGGGCCCGGCTGCTTGGAGCCTGGGCTGCCCGGCTGCTTGAAGCTTGGGCTGCCCGACTGCTTGGAACCGGGGCTGTCCGACTGCCTGGCTCCGGAGGCCGCCGCCGGCGCGGCCAGCGTGCCCGCCGCAACGTCCTTGACGACATCGAACGGTTGCTGGCTGCGCAGCCGCTGCAGAGCCTGCTCCGCCTCGATCGGCTCGCTGAAGTAGTAGCCCTGACCGTACTCGCAACCCATCTCCCGCAACGCGGCCGCGGCGGCTTCGGTCTCCACGATCTCCGCGATAGCCGTGAGATTCAGACTGGCCGCCATCTGCACCAGGGCCTGCATCATGCCCGTGTTCGGCTGATCGGCCCCGGTCCGGTTGATGAACGGCCGATCGATCTTCACGAAGCTGAAGGGGAACAACTGCAGATAGCTCAGGGACGAGTAGCCCGTCCCAAAATCATCGAGCATCAGCTGTACGCCCATCCCGTGCAATCGATCGAGCGTCTCGCGTGCGGCCGCGACGTCATTGATCAGCGCCGCCTCGGTCAGCTCGAATTTCAGGACGGACGGCGCGAGCTGCGCCTCGCGCAGAGCCGCGGCGACGTATTGACTGAAGCCCCGGTCGCGCAGCACGGCCGCGGACAGATTGATGCTGACAAAGAATGACAGATCCGCGGGCAGGCGCCGCCGCCATTCCGCCGCGAGCTTGCACACTCTCAAGATGATCCAACGCGTGATGGGCACGATGAGGCCGGCTTCCTCCGCGATGCGCAGGAATTTATCGGGAGCGAGCAGGCTCTCGACCGGATGCCGCCAGCGCAACAACGCCTCGGCGCCGACCATCTTGTAGGTACGAAGGTCCACGACAGGCTGGAACAGCAGCCGCAACTCGTGCTTCTCGAGCGCGACATGCAGGTCCGCCTCGAGGCTCACCAGATTGGCCGCCTGCCCCGCCATGCTCGGCTGGTATACGACGATCCGCGAGCCTTCCGGACGCTTCGCCATCGATAGCGCGATATCTGCTTCGCGGACGACGTCTTCCGCACGCCGCTGCCCGGAGTCCGCCGACGTCAGGCCCACACTCGCTGTCACGACGAGCCGGTGGCGCCGCAGCTCGAAGGGCGCTCGCAGCTCGTCTTGCAGCAGAGCCCCCACGTTGGCGGCCGCCTCGTTGGAAGCGACGTTGAGGAGCAGGATCGCGAACTGGTCGCCACCCCAGCGGGCGAGGACACCTTCGAAGGCGGAAGTTGCCTTCTCGAATCGGCGGGCGGCCTGAACCATGAGCTCGTCGCCGGCCGTATGGCCCAGCATGTCGTTCACGAGCTTGAAGCGCGTGATATCCACCAGAATGATGGCAACGCGTGCGCGACGCTTGGTGCGTACCTCGCGCAGCGCCTGGTCGAGCTGGTCCATGAAATAACGACGGTTGGGCAGGCCCGTGAACGCGTCATGGAAGCGTGAGTGATCGAGCGTCTCCTGCAGGCTCAGACGCTGCCGAATCTCGGTTGCCAACTTCTGATTGGCGCAGTGCAGCCGCTTGCGCGCGGTCCTGACGGTCGTATGCGAACGCTGCACGGCGTGGGCAAGGTCGTGCACGCCGAACCCCAGGAGCCACGCCAGAAACACCAAGAGACCGATCTTGGTCGCGAGGTCCGATGTCGGAATCCACCCATCGCGAGGACGCACCGCGACCTGCAGATAGCTACCGGCCACGGCGGCGTTGAACCCGGTCGGGAAGCGGATCCTCGTTGCGATGGCATCGCTCAAGGCCTCCGGATAGTTACCGACGAACACCCGTGTCCGGGCGCTACGGGGCTCGACCTGCGACAGCTCGAAGTCGTACCCCCGATCGATCAGTCGATCGAGATGGCTGCTCGCGACGAGATGATCGAGATCCGTGTAAGCGACCGCCCAGCCGCGGGTCTGCGGCGTCTCTGTCGTGCCGCGGGTGAGGATGGGCACCCGCAGCGCGATGATCCACTGACTTCCCAGCCGCAGGGGCCCCAACACCTCTTCGCGCCCGGGCGGCCTCGTTGCATCGACGGCCTCCCATTCGCTCGCTATGCCGCTTGCCGTGGTGGCCTCCGGCTCTCTGGCGCGGGCAACTCGATCGTCCGGCGTCATGACCAGCACATTCTCGGGCGCAGACGGGGCGGTCGCGAATGCCCCCGTGTCTACCAGCGTGCGGGCCTCGATCTGGGCCTGGCGGCGCACGAGATCGCCGAGCTGCTGCAGTTGAGGCTCGATCTTGCGCGCGTAGTTGCCTGTCACCGTGATCGCGCTGTCCCGCTCCACGGCGGCATGATGTTGAACGCTGAGGGAGATCAGCCGCGCCCCTGTCGCAAGCACCACCACCAGCACGATGGCAGTGGGTAACCATGCAACATGGCGCCGCAGGAAAGCTCTCACCGCGAGCTCCCGCCAATATGGAAGAGGTAGCCCAGCGTGGCGGTGAAACGCCTGGTGGTGCCGAGATCGATATAGTCGGCCGAGAGTGTCAGCTCACTGGCCCAGCGGGCAAAGGGCTTCGAAATGCCCACATAGCCCTCCTTCAGATACACCGCCGAAATGGGGATCCTGCAATCGATTACGCACGATCCGCCAACGATCAGCACGATGCTGGGCGAGGTCTGGCCGTAGCTGGCGCCTGCGAAGTAATTGAGGGTCGAGGTGTACACATCCGCCCGGAGCCCGCCCAGCCGGGTCCCCAGGTTACCTCCGATCGAATGAGAGTACGTCGCGGTCGTCATCAGATGCGGCGTCCACAGGTACGAGACGCCGAGCTTCGGCAGGTTTCCGCGGGTCTTCTCGATGTCGATGTGAGTATCCTCGAGCTGCACGCTCAAGCGACGTGCATAGGACCCCACGACACCGATCGCTTCCTTGTGATATTTGAACGGCCTCGGACCGTCGTCGCCGGCGCCCTCGTGAGCCTCGCCATAAAGCGTGTAGCGCTGGCCGCCGGAGCCCAGGGTCACCGACCCGTTGAGCGAGCCGAACGTCCAGTGACCGTTGCCGATCGTCTGATGCTCGGCAGCCACACCGACCAGGGCATCCGCGTTGAAGTTGTGCAACCAGGTGACCGACCCGCCAGCCCCGCCGTTGGTGCCCGTCAGCGAGCCGCCATTCACGCTGAGTGCAATGCGATCGTTCGACAGCGCGCTGGCGCCCTGAGCGAGAGGAACGACGGCGAGCGCTGCAAGCGCCAGCGTGAACGACCGTCTTCCCGAAACGCTCATCGCAGCTGCCCCAGAGTCTGCGTGATCGAGGTCGTGCTGGTGCCGAAAGGATCCGAGTTGCTGGCCTTGGCCACGGGCAGCAGCGATACCGTGAAGATGCGCTCCGCCTCGCCTTCGAGCGCCACGGCTGAGCTCGTGACCTGGTAAACCCTCGATCCGATTTCGATATGCATCTTGCGCCGCCCTGTCAGTCCCGGTTCCCACCAACGCGTCGCCGCCGGCTGCACTACCAGCAATGCTGCGTCCGCTCCCACGCGTGCGGTCGCAAACAACGCGCCCGCGGGCTTGTTGAAAGACAGGATGCGGCCATGCGCATCGATGACCAGCGCTGCGTATTCGGAAGTATCCAGAGCCGCGTTCGCGCAGAAGAGCTCGGTCGAGTCCTCGATCGTCAGGAGCGCAAAACGCCGGCCTTTATGCGCCACGTGCACCGCGCGCATGCGCACGACCCGCACCTGACCGGCCACGCGGATCACCGACTGAGCGATACTGTCCGCGCCATTGATGAGCTCGGTGAGCACGTCGGGATACGACACGGTCAGCGCGTCCAGGAGGTTGCGGCCCTCGAGCGGCGCCTCGCCGCTGCTCAGATAGTCCACCGCGAGATCGCTCGGGGACACGATCCGCAGGGTGTCAGGGTCCACCAGCAGGGCCGGCAGCGGCAGCCGCTCGACCATGCCGGCCCACATTTCCTGACTGTGCTCCGCCTCGGTCCGCGCGAGGGAAACCTGCGTGTTCAACCGCTCGAACAGAGTACCCAGATAGTCCGCGGCGACCGCGCAAGCGAACAGGACGAGGGTAAATACCTCGAGCAGGACGACGAGGTAGCTCGACGGCGGGTTGAAGTCGGCAAACGAAGGCTGCGTCGCCCGCACGTGATTGCCGAACAGCGCAGTGATCCATTCGCGGCCGCCGAAGAGACCGCTGGCATACCAGCGCAACTCGGGCGCATCTCTCAACATCGCGAAGGTGACGACGACCGCCGCCGTGGCTGCGATGAGGTACGGATGCCGCCGTGAGATGAAGATCGCTCCGATCACGGGCAGCATGAACGTCGCCAGAAACAGGGGATTCTGCAGGCCGCCGACGTGCCGCCACACGAATCCCATCAGAGCGATGCCGACCAGCTCGAGCAGGGTCAGGAGCCGATCTCGCCAGGCGCCGGGCGCCCGGGTCGGGCCGGCCAGGATCGTGAAACAGATGTGCACGCCACCGAGGGCCAGCATGCCCCAGCTCGCCTTGCCGACCTCCACGGTAAATCCCGTCGCGAACCACGGAAAAGCCGCCGCGAACAGCATCGCGAAGATCGTGAGCAGCCAGACGTCATCGAGCAGATGCACACGCGGGCTCTCCCACGCCGGCGGCGGGATGAACTGGGTGCGTTCGAGATTCTGCCTCATGACTCGAAGCCTTCAGCGGCGCTGGCTGTCGGGGGCGGCCGCGGCGCTGCTACGCGCCACGGCCGCGTTGCCGAAGTTGTTGTTCTCGAGGAAGGGTTGCGACCGCACCTTCTGGCCGTTCGGTGGCTGAAAATCCTCCACGTGCAGCGCATAGGCATGCGGCCGGAGCACCTGATTGCGGCGCAGTACCGGCGAGTCGCCGATGACATCGATGCCGTTGAACTTCGGTTCGATGATCGTGTTCTCGATCGCGGTGCTGACGCCCTTCGGATCCCCGAGCACGAACGCCAGCCCGTATCCGCAGTTGTGCAACCGGTTGCCGCGCACCAGCGTGTTGAACGAGCCGCGCACCATGACTCCATAGGCCGCGAGGCCATCGAGCTCGTTGCCCTCTATCACGGCGTCGCGCGCATTCTCGGCCACGATTCCCATCGAGGCGCCGCCGCTGATGCGGTTGCCGCGGATGACCGCGCCGGCTCCGACGATATGGACATTGGCCTCGGAAGCGTTGGTGAACTCGTTGCGCTCCACCAGCACCGGGACGTTGCCGGCCACGATCCCGGCGCGATTGTCGCTGAACTTGTTGTCGTGGATGCTGATGACGTCATCGCGTGCATCCGCCGAGCCGCGCACGGCCCACAGACCCGCGTCCTTGTCGGCGACGAACTCGTTGTTCGCAACCACGGTATTGTGCCCCGAGGCACCGAAACGAACGCCGAGGCGGCTCTGGGTGAAGACATTGTGCTGCAACAGCGTGTCGCTCGCGTTCTCGGCGACCTCCACGGCCACATCGCAGCCCCGGATCGTGGCTCCGGAGAGGTGAAAGCGCACCGCGCGCACCAGCACACCGGCGGTCGGGCAATTGACCACGCTGATGCCCTCGATCGAGGTGTTGGCGCCGGCAATATCGAACACGGGACCGCCGGCCAGCGCATGAGCATCGATCTGCGCGCCTTGCGGTCCGGCAATGACGTTGACGCCGTGCGGATTGACGAGCGGCGGCAACGCTGTCTCGATCTCGATTCGCGGGACCTCGATGGAGATGTTGGACGGCCCCTTCCCCGCCGCGGCGATGAATAGCGCCTCCCGCAGGGTGCCCGGTCCCCGGTCGCCCGCGTTGGTGACGTGCACGAGCGAGCTCTTGTCGGCC
>DATEJM010000042.1:0-7410 GCA_035277965.1 Steroidobacteraceae bacterium
GTGGGAATCAACTCGCAGATCTATACGAACTCCGGCGGCTACCAGGGCGTCTCGTTCGCCATCCCGATCAATGTGGCTGAGCAGGTCGAAGACCAGTTGGTCAAAACCGGCAAGGTCGAGCACGGACGGCTGGGGATCGAGGTGCAGAATGTCGATCAATCGCTCGCAGAGTCCTTCAAGCTGGGCTCACCGGCCGGAGCGCTCGTGTCCGAGGTACAACCGAGCAGCCCCGCCGCTGCCGCGGGGTTGAAAACGGGCGATGTGATCATCGGGTTCAACGGCACGTCCATTTTGAGTGCCGGTGACCTGTCGGCACGCGTGCACATGGCCAAACCCGGCAGTCGGGCAACACTCGAGGTCTGGCGGGGTGGAAAAAAGATCGAGGTCTCCACTCGGATCGAGTCCACCGAAGAGCCGTCCGAGAGTGGAGGCACACTTGCGCACAACGAGCGTGCATCGCTTGGACTCACCGTGCGACCGCTAACGCAGGAAGAGAGGCAACAAGCAGGCGTCGCAGATGGACTCATGGTCGAGGAAGTGACGGGCCGAGCGGCGGCCGCGGGCATCCAGCCGGGTGATGTGGTGCTTGGAGTCGATGGCACATCGGTCAGGACGCCCGGTGAGCTCAAGAACTACGTCGAACACCATAAGGACCACGTCGCCTTACTCATCGAGCGAGGTGATACGCGGCTATTTGTTCCGGTCGCTCTAGGCTAGCAATCAGATGCAAAAGGTTCGTAGTCGGCAGCGGTTGGTGGACGCCCGCGCGGCACGCGCCGGCGCCTCCAGCCGCCCCCTGCCTATATTCGTCGAACAGAGCAACTCGCTTCTGCTCCAAACCTTGAAATACCGGTTTCGGAAGAAATGATCATGAGACGGATCGGTGTCTTCATCGCTATGGCGTTGACGGTGACCGCTTGCGCGCAGACCACTCCGACGGCAGGCGCGAACCATCCTGCGGTTCGGGCTGGGCCGATGTATGCAACAGATGCACAGCGAGCGCGGGCGATCAATTATTGGCTGCCGCAAAACCAGCTTTCCCCCGACGCGGGCGTCGAACACCCTGTCAAAAGCAACAGCCTGACCAGCTGATCCTGTCCGTCCCGACCTCAGCGCGTTCGACTTGCGGAAGGATCATGGCCGGTGCGTCGCCGATTCTTGTCGGCGATGCCCGCGATCAGGAGCACGAACGCAACGAAACGGATGAGGTACACATAGTGTCGCAGCTCCAGCTGCGGATCGATGAGGGCCAGACCCAGCCAGTTGACCGCCAGAGCAGCGAAGGCTGCGGCGAAGAATAGAAATAGGCGGTCACGGCTTAGTCGCCAGAAACGCAGCAACAACAACGCGGCAACCAGGTGCGCCATTGTCAACATACCCCACAGGAACTGTTTGGCCAACATGCCTACTCGGCCTCCCAGATGAGACCATAGATGAAGAGTGACACGCCGACGAGCGCCGGCACGGTTCGCCACCAAAAGAGGTCCGTATTCGGTAACAGAACCAGATCGATGAAGAGCAGGACGTTGTTCACCGCGAATCCGGCAAAACACAGGCTTGCCCAGAACAGCAGCCGTGTCCGGGTCTCCAGGTATCCCCGCAACAGAAGGATCATGCACAGCACGCTCGTCACGGCGCACAGGGCATACACCGCTTCAGCCATTGTCGCGGCCCCTCTTGTTGAGGACGAAGGCATCGGCAAAGGCGCGTAACGCCGAATTGCGGACTCGCTCGATCGCACTCGCGTTCAAGAACTGGATCACTCGGGCTGGGTTCTCGGCGTATTCCAGTGCCAACGTGATCACCCCGGCAGCCGTCGCGCCTTCCGCGGTATATCGGTAATGAGGAACGTCCATGGGGGGTTCCACCACGAGCAATCCTGCCGCAGCGAGATCTTTGGCGGCGGCTTCGACGAGCTGCGGTAAAAGCTGCAGGTTGCTCGCGAGATCTTGCGCGCTCCATTCTCGACCCGGCTCGCGCTGAACCCACAGCAGGACCGCCAGGTGTTCATAGGAATAGACGTAGGCCCTGAGCAGGCTCTGCACCTGCTGTGGAAGCGCCTCTGGCAGCATCAGCTCGAGCGCAACGGTAGCGGAATATCGCGCGGCATGCAGCCCTCCCGTTCAGGCCGGTCTGTATATTTGCTCCAATATTTTCTGCAAGGTACTCTTACCGCAGACGTGAGTGCAACTCAAGAGCGGAAATCTCCAGGTGAATACAGCGTGACGGTGCGGCCTGCACGCGAGGTGGTACGCAGCGCCTCGCGCGCGCTGCTCTCGGTTCATCAGTGGCAGACGCGAGTCGTTCTGTGGACAGCGGCCGCCGCGGTCGGCGCAGCAGCCGTGGCGTTCGCGTGGATCGCCGATGTCGCGCAGGAGTTGTTCCGGCGCCTGCATTCGGGCTTTTGGCTCTACCCCTGGCTCGTGGCACCGCTCGGCTTTGCGGTCATCTCCTGGCTCACGCGACGGTTCTTTCCTGGCGCCGAGGGAAGCGGCATCCCCCAGACTATCTTTGCATTGCGACCTACAAGCGGCGACCAGGGGACCCGCCTGCTGGAGCCGCGCGTCGTCATTGGCCGAGTCGTCCTCGCGGCGGCTGCCCTCTTGTCTGGGGCCTCGATCGGCCGAGAGGGGCCGACCGTGCATGTCGGCGCGGCCGTGGCGCGGTTCTTTGGGCGCTGGATGCCGCATTCCACCCAACCCGGACAGAGTCGGGCACTGGTGCTGGCCGGTGGGGCCGCCGGGGTGGCCGCTGCATTCAACACCCCGCTTGCTGGAATTGTCTTTGCGATCGAAGAGCTGTCTCGATCTTTCGAAGAGCGCGCGAGCGGCGTCGCCCTCACCGCCGTGATCCTGGCTGGTGTCATCGCAATCGCCCTCACCGGGGACTACACCTATTTTGGGCAACCCGTGGTCTCCGAGGAAGCCCATAGCCTGTCGATGGGTGTCGTCACTCTCGCTCTGGCCAGCGGGTTGGCGGGCGGGCTCTTCAGCCGCGTGACCCTCATCGGCGTCGCGCGAATCCGCGTCGCGATGGCTCGATCGACCCAGATTCGCGCCGCTTTGTTGGCCGCGCTGTGCGGTGCGGCGGTCGCGGTGGTCGGCCACTTTTCAGGGGGCCTCACCTATGGCACCGGATACAACGAAGCCCGCTCGATCTTGGAAGGCCACGCACACCTGCCTTGGTATTACGGACCTGCCCGAGCGGTGGCGACGCTCGCTGCCTATCTGAGTGGCGTACCGGCAGGTCTCCTCGCCCCCTCCCTGTCAGTGGGCGCCGGACTCGGTCAAGCCGCCGCGGATTGGGGTCACCAGGCCACCCCGGTACCCTTCGCGATTCTCGGCATGTGTGGCTATCTGGCTGGCGTCACTCAAGCGCCTCTGACATCACTGGTCATTGTCATGGAGATGACGACTCAGCACGCCATGGTGCTACCGCTCATGGTGACCGTCGCGGTTGCCACCACCGCGTCCAAGCTGCTGTCGCCGCCGCTCTATCGCACTCTCTCCGAGCAGCGATACGGCGCTTGAGCCCTCTCACTCAGCATCCGACATACAACATCGCCGCTTATGAAACCGAACACCGTCCCTCCGCGACAACGCTTGCGCCGGACCTCCCGTGCCTCGCAGCCTAAGCGCCCCGAGGCGCACGGCATGATCCCCCCTGCTGAGCGCACAACGCTCGAGCTTCGCACATTGCAGGGCTTGAGGACCCTATTCGGGTCAGCGCGCGCTCACGATGCGGAGCTGCGCAAGACAGCCGGGATCACGGGCTCTCAACTGTGGGCGCTGTCCGAAATCGCTCAGTCGCCCCTGCCGGACGGTCTCACGGTCAACGGCTTGTCCGCTCAAATGGCCCTCCATCAGACCACCGCGAGCAATCTCGTCAACGTCCTGGTTGAGCGAGGCCTCATCCGCCGAGAGCGTGACACGGTGGATCAGCGAGTCGTTCACCTGCGTGTCACGGCCCAAGGCGAGAGATTGCTTCTACGCACACCGGGGCCCCACGCCGGAGTACTGGTCGATGCCCTGCGGCAACTGGAACCCGTGCAACTGAGTGAGCTTTGCCGAAGCCTGGGATGGGTGATCAAGCAAATGCGGCGCACTACCGAATCGGCGGCGGGCGAGACCCTGATGGGAGAATAGCGCTCGCATCGTAACGGGGCCGTCTGCGTATTCAGAAGAATTGCTGTCTGAGTTTGAGGTGGGGCCATATGGATCACGTTCGGGCCATGCGCGTCCTGGTGGCCGTCTTGGATCGTCGTAGTTTGTCCGCGGCGGCGGCTACGTTGGGCATGTCCTTACCAACAGTCAGTCGGATTCTCTCGAGTCTCGAGCGCGAGCTGGGTGTCAAACTCATCGCACGCACGACTCGTGGGATCGCCGAGACGGACGGCGGCCTGCTCTACTACCGGCGCTGCCAGAAGATCCTGGCTGATCTCGAAGACGCCAACTCGGCCGTTCAGGCGCATGCACAGGCGCCGGTGGGCGAGTTGAGGGTCACCGCCCCCGTCACCTTCGGCCGCCATCATGTGGCGCCCGCCGTCGCGGAATTTCTCGAGAAATATCCGCGGCTGTCCTTTTATCTCTCGCTTACCGATCGCTGTGAATCCCTCAGTGAACAACGCCTGGATGTCGCTATTCGGGTGGCCATCGTGCGCGTGCAGGCGGTCACCGTGCGGCGTCTGGGATATATCCAGCGAGCGGTTGTCGGCTCGCGCGATTACTTCAAGACACATCCCATCCCCGCCACTCCGCACGATCTGGCGGCTCACAACTGCATGCACTTCACCTACTATCTGCGTGCGGACGAGTGGAATTTCGACGACGGGGGGCAACCTGCCAGCATTCGGGTGCGCGGTCGGATGCGAACCGACAATCAGGAAGCTTTGATGGATGCAGTCCTCGCGGGGGCGGGCCTCGCGGTGTTGCCGACGTGGTTGATCAAGCCGCATTTGGACAGCGGCCAGCTGCGGCGCGTCTTGACCCAGTTTGAAGCGCCGCGCACGCCCGTCTACGCGGTATTTCCTCGTCGGGGCGCCCCTCCGAACAAGGTACGTGCTTTCGTAGACTTTCTCGCGGAGCGTTATCGCCGCGATGCAGTCCTCGCACCCGACAAGGAATTGGTCGAGTCGTCCACCCTGCCCCTGGACGACGTCGCTGTCAGCTAGGGGAGGTGCGACCGAGCGCCTCGGCAATGCACCGCTTTGCCGGCTCCCCCTGGGCGTCATAGCCCCAATTGCAGGACCAATCGTTGCCGGACGAATCCAGATGTGCATGCGCCGGCAGGCTGATGGCGGCGCAAGTGTCATTCTGGGCACGGAAACCTCTCTCGCACTTCCACCCATCGCCTGCATCATTCAGATAAGCGTGCACGGGCAGCATGATGAGAGCGCACACCCCACCTCTTTGCTGGTATCCCCGTTCGCAGTGCCAATTCTGG
Source organism: Steroidobacteraceae bacterium (assembly GCA_035277965.1). Lineage (GTDB taxonomy): Bacteria > Pseudomonadota > Gammaproteobacteria > Steroidobacterales > Steroidobacteraceae > 13-2-20CM-66-19. Next base: position 5,443 of record DATEJM010000042.1, read on the forward strand.
CCTTCCGCGTTCCATACGGCGTAGGCATGTGAAGGTATCTGCTCCGACACACACGATCCCCCGGAGAGGTGGTAAGGGCGATCGCACTCCCAACCATGCCCGGAGTAATCAATGTGAGCGTGCGCCGGCACGATCAGCGCCACGCACCGATCCGCGTTTCGGAGGTAACCACGATCGCAGTTCCAGTCATCGCCCGAGGCCGTCAAAAACCCATGAAGCGGAACGCGAACGGGCCGACACCCCTCCGCATTCTGTTGATACCCACGCTCACATTGCCACCCCGTACTGAATGGGCCATTGAGCAGATATGCGTGCGCCGGGACCTCGATCGCCCGACAGCGACTACCCTCCTGACTGTAACCGCGATTGCAATCCCAACCGTAGTCCGTCAAGTGTGCATGCATCGGAATAACGATGGGTGCGCAGCGGTCGTGCGCACGGTGGAATCCGCGATCGCAGCTCCACTCATCCCCGATCGAGTCGACGTGGGCATGCGCTGGAACGCTCAGGGCCATGCACCGTGGGCCCTGCCGTTGATATCCATAGTCGCAGCCATACTGCGGAATCAAGTGGGAATCGGCAACGGCTTGCGCAACGGAGGGGGCGCCTGCCGCGAGGCTCCACCAGACAGCAGAGAGCGCGAGAAACAGCGCGAACGCCAGGCGACCCCCACATGAGCCAATGCCGCTTCTCATCATCCGCGTCCTGTCAGGGCGCCGCCGTGAGACTGTGGCACAGGGGCTATCGCCGACACGCGCTGCGGAACACGCGCCAGCGTCTGCACGGTCATGGCAAACGCCGGGGTAGATGAAACAGGTGCCTGGCAGGCCAGGTGGTACGTCTTCACCGCTTCGCCGATGGCCTTGAAAAACGTGAAGCGCATTTGATTGAGAAGCTCGCAGTCCTGCGGCCCAATATGAGGCAGCTTGTCGGGCTCGAGGGTCACGTCCTTTGGAACCACCTCAAGCGTCGCGCCGCCCGAGTTCTCCACACTCAATATTCGCGGAAGCGAGAAGTCCAACTCAACCTTCGGTGAGTAGGCAATGGCTCCGACGCGCCGCTCACAACGGTACGGCAATATGCGCATCTGGGGAGCCGCGCCGATCGCCAGCAATACGTCTCTAAACTTGTACCACAGCTCGTCGCAGGTATATCGCCGGGGTAAATCGTGCAAGTCGACGATGAGGGCGTGCCGCGACCATACTGCGGGCGCCGGCGCGCTGCTCGTCTGACCGCCTGAAGTCTCGCCCGCAAAAGCGGCACCGGCCGTCATCATCGATGCCATCATGGCCACCGCCGCGGCACGCCATGCCATACGTCCGATCTCGTTCATACCCCGCCTACAGTGCGGCCACTGACATTTTGGCCTCTGCCCAAGAGTTGGACGCATCGGCAAGAGTGAGGGTTCCTCCCGAGTTCGCATTCTTTCACAAAATGAAAGACCCTCCTCCCGTTGGCGAAAGGCGCTTTGTCAGATCGCCGGCAGGGGAGTAGGTTTGGCTGCAGGTTAGGCGCTACAGACAGGGTTATGAGCCATTGAGGCCATCCAGACATGACCCCAACAATGGACCATGTTTTCACACGCGCAGCGCGTACAGTTGCCCCTTGCGAGTGGTCACGTCAAGTCCCACATTCAGCGCAACCGAACCCACCGAGACCCGGACCGATGTGCGCAAGCCGCAGTCGAGACCCTTGCGTACCACAGTTTACCTACTTGCTATTCGTATTGAGCTCGCCCTTCAGACGCCATGTTCCACGCGCAAATCGGTGCGAGGGGCGGTTTGCGCGGTGGGGCTCTCGGTAACCTCATGACCACGAAGTTTGCATCGCGACGCTGCAATCGTGGAGCCTGCATCGTAACTTTTGGAGTCACGCTCATGAACAGAGCCCACTGTACCCTCGCATTAACTGCCGTGACCCTGCTCTTGGGATGTAGCTCCGCGCAGGGCGATTGGACCAAGGCGGCCG
>DATEJM010000043.1:0-20258 GCA_035277965.1 Steroidobacteraceae bacterium
CGTGCATCCGTCGTCGGGCGCTTCTGCTCCTGCAGCCGAGCTTCCAGCGCCTGGATGTAGACGCGGCGCACCACACCCGCGATTTCGCCCGCCGAGATGCCGTACTCAAATGCAACGCGCATCAAGGGGCGCACCAGCGCCGCGAATACATTGAGGACCGCTTCTTTTTCTCTGTTGGTCTTATTCATGCCCGAAGCCATCTCTCTGCGGCGAGCGGCAACTGAGCTGCGCATAACGCATCCGAGCCAAGCCTCCTGCCACCGGCGCAACCACAGACCCTCCCACCTCGAGGCCGACTTATTATGTCGCCTCAGCTCAACCTTATGTCACCCAACCTAGCAGTAAACTGAGACGCTCGTCAAAGAAATGCGATGTCATGTTGACGTCACAAGCATCTGGTTTATCGAGAAAAAAATGTATTTCGGGCGCAAATTCTTAACTTATTGAATTTACTTATTCTTTCGATTTGCGCGAATTTTGGATGTGTGCCGCTGCAGAGGGAAAGGGAATGACTCCGCTGCGAGAACTCGAGCGGAGGAGGACGGAGAGAGTCGCTTGCTCTTAGCCCGGGAAAGCCCGGGTCAGGTCCGCGCGGAGGGGTCGAAGAGCCGGCGGTGCTCGAGGATCGCGTATCGATCGGTCATACCGGCGACGTAGTCCGCCACAGCCCGGGCTCGGCCGCTCGCGCCGTGCTCTGCCTCGGACTTGAGAGCCAAGTCCCGGTGCTCGGGAGGCATGAGGTTGATGTCATCCATGAGTGCTTCGAAGAGCGCCTTCAGCACCCGGCGAGCCTTCGAGGTCATTCGCAGCACCTTGTAGTGCCGATAAAGGTGCTCGCGCAGGAACTGCATCAGCTCCGAGTGTCCCGCGCGACCGGCCTCGCTGAGGTCAGCCAGAGGTAGCGACTGAGCGCGGACATCGTCGATCGACTGCGGGCGGGCCTCTTGTAGCCGCTCCTGCGTGGTGACGATGAGATCGGTCACCACGACATTGATCATCCGCCGGACGATCTCATGCACCAGCCGGCGCTCACTCAGGTTCGGATACTGCGCGGTGACGGCGGCATGTTGCCGGTCGAAGAGACCGACCTGACGCAGCGCCTGAATCGCTATCAGGCCCGAGCGGATGCCGTCATCCACGTCATGGTTGTTGTAGGCAATCTCGTCCGAAAGATTGGCGATCTGCGCTTCCAACCCGGGCTGGCGGCGCTGCAGAAAGCGCTGGCCCAGCTCGCCGAGCTCGCGTGCATTGCGCACCGAGCAGTGCTTCAGGATGCCCTCGCGGCATTCAAAAGTCAGATTCAGGCCCGAGAAATCGGCGTACCGCTCCTCGAGCTCATCCACGACTCGCAAGGACTGCAGGTTGTGCTCGAAGCCGCCGTAGGGGCGCATGCATTCGTTGAGAGCGTCCTGGCCGGCGTGACCGAAGGGGGTGTGTCCCAGATCGTGCGCGAGACTGATGGCCTCGATCAGCGGCTCGTTGAGGCGCAAGACGCGCGCTACCGAACGCGCGATCTGCGCAACCTCGATGGAGTGAGTGATCCGGGTGCGATACAGATCGCCCTCGTGATTGACGAATACCTGGGTTTTGTAGACGAGCCGGCGGAAGGCATTCGAGTGAATGATCCGATCGCGGTCGCGCTGATATTCGGAGCGGAACTGCGGAGGGGGCTCCGGATAGCGGCGTCCGCGGGACCGATCGTCGTGAGCTGCATAAGGCGCCAGCGAGGAGCCAGCGTTGGACAGCTCTGCCGAGCTCACCGGGTCACCTGAAATACGCCTCTAGCGTACGCGCGAGCGCGGCCTGAGGATAATCCCCCGTCACCAGCGAATCCCCGATCGCACGCAACAAAACCAACCGGATCCGTCCCCCCTGCACCTTCTTGTCGATCCGCATGTGCTCCAGTGCCGCCGTCGGGCCCACCCCTTCGATCAGCACGGGCAGACCCACTTTCTGCAGCAGCGCCCGCAAGCGATCGACCGCACCGCGAGGCAGAAGACCGGACTCATGCGACATGGCCGCCGCCATGAGCATGCCTGCCCCGACCGCCTCCCCGTGCAGCCACCGGGTGTAGTGCGTCGCCGATTCGATCGCATGGCCGAAGGTGTGCCCGAGGTTGAGCAGGGCGCGATCGCCTTGCTCTGTCTCGTCCTGGCCGACGATCTGCGCCTTGATCTCGCACGAGCGACGGATGACCTGCGCCAGGGCCGCCGGTTCGGCTGCGAGGAGGCGCTCGATGTTCGTCTCGAGCCAATCGAAAAAGGCGGCGTCGCGTATCAGTCCGTACTTGATCACCTCGGCCAGTCCTGCACGAAGCTCCCGCGGAGGCAGGGTACTCAGGGTGCTCGTGTCGGCCAGCACCGCGGCAGGCTGATGGAAAGCCCCGATGAGGTTCTTTCCGCCCGGATGATTGACGCCGGTTTTCCCGCCGACGGATGAGTCCACTTGCGCCAGGAGGGTCGTCGGGACCTGAACGCAGGCGACCCCTCGTTGATAGCAGGACGCCGCGAAGCCCGCGATATCGCCCACGACCCCGCCACCCAGAGCCACCACCATACTGTCGCGACCGAAGCGGTTGGTGACGCAGACATCCAGCACCCTGGACAAGGTCTCCAGCGACTTGTGCGACTCCCCATCCGGCAGAATGGCCTCCACGATCCGTTTGGGCCCGAGGCTGGCCGTCAGCGCCTCGAGGTACAGAGGGGCAACCGTGGTGTTGCTGACGACCAGCACATCCTTGGCCGGAATGTGCTCCCGGACGAGGTCCCCGCGCCTCAGGAGGCCTTCCCCGATGAGGATCGGATAGCTTCGATTGCCTAGTTCGACCTTGAGAGTTTCCACGTCCTGCGCCAGGCCCGTCACGGGTCGGACCCCTGCGCGGCAGTATAAGGCAGCGGGCGCCCTCGCCAGATCGCTTCACTCCGCCGGAGACTCGGGGGGGCGCAGCTGTCGGAGGATGGCTGCGGCGACGCTGCGGACTCTCCGGCCGTCCGTGGCGACGATGACGTCGGCAATCTCCGCGTACAGCGGGGCGCGCTCGGCCGAGAGCTGCGTGAGTTTGGCGGTGGGATCTACGTTGCGCAGGAGGGGGCGGTTGCGGTTATGGCGCACTCTCTCCGCCTGTTGGGCGACCGAGGTTTCCAGATAGACCACGCAGCCGCGCTCTGCGAGATTGCGTCGATTCTCGGGGAGCAGGACCGCGCCGCCTCCCGTGGCGATCACGACCCGGTCGAGAGCGGTCAGGGCTTCGAGGGTCTCGCGCTCCCGCTGCCGAAATCCTGCCTCCCCTTCCTTTTCGAAGATGTAGGGGATATCCACGCCCGTGCGGCGCTCGATCTCGGTATCGCTGTCGTAAAAGGGCATCTCCAGCAGCCGCGACAGATACTTTCCCACCGCGCTCTTGCCCGAGCCCATGGGACCGATGAGGTACAGACTACCTTTGCCGCGCATACGGCCGGGAAGCATACCGAAAACGATGCGGCCGCCCGAAGGCGGCCGCATCTCGATGCCGAATTTCGTCGGGCCGAAGGCCCCGGCGATCGATCAGTAGACGTTGACACCCTCGCGCACGATCTTCGGCGTCACGAAGATCAGCAGCTCGTCCTTGTCATTCCGCTTCGAGGTGGTCTTGAACAGGTGTCCCAGCACCGGGATGTCACCCAGGTAAGGCACCTTCGTCGAGTCGTCGCGGTGGTTGGTCTCCAGGACTCCGCCGAGAACGACCGTCTGCCCATCGTTCATCAGCACCTGCGTCACGATCTCCTTGGTATCGATCGAGGGCACGTTGATGCCGCCCGAAGCCACGGTGATCGTACCGACGCTGTCCTTCTTCACGTCGAGATCGAGGATGATGCGGTTGTCAGGCGTGATCTGCGGGGTCACCTTGAGTGACAGCACGGCCTTCTTGAAGGAGATCGTGGTCGCGCCGCTGGAAGCCGACTGCTGGTAGGGGATTTCGGTACCCTGCTCGATCGTCGCCTCCTTCTGGTTCGCGGTGATGACGCGCGGCGAGGAGATGACCTCAGCGCGAGTCTCCGCCTGAGCGGCCGACAGCTCCAGATCGACCAGATAATTCGCGCCCAGGATGCCGAGCGCGAAGCTGCCCGCCGGATTGCTGGCCGGCAGATTGACGTTGTAGCGGTTGGACGCGTTCGTTCCTGTGGGAGCTCCAGCGAGGAGCGGAGCGCCAGGTCCGGCACTGATGATGGAATCCGTACCAGCCGCGGTGCCCGATGTCGTCCACAGGCCTTTGCTACCGTTGCCGTTCACCGTCGTCAACCCGACCCGCGCACCCAGATCGCGCTTGAAGTCGTCATTGACGATCACGATGCGCGCCTCGATCAGCACCTGTCGTACAGGGATGTCGAGGGTTGCGACCAGGCGCCGGATGTCGGCGAGACGATCGGAAGTGTCCTGCAGCAACAGCGTGTTCGTGCGCTCGTCAACCGCAACACTGCCGCGGGCGGACAGAAGCGAGCCGCCCTGCGACTTGATCAGGGCCGCCATGTCAGACGCCTTCGCGTAATTGACCTGCAGGTAATCCGAGCGCAGCGGCGCCAGCTCCTGAATGTCCTTGCGCGCGGCCAGGTCCGCCTTCTCGCGGGCCGCCAGCTCTTCCTGCGGAGCTACGATGATGACGTTGTCCTGCTTGCGCTTGTCGAGACCCTTCGTGCGCAGAACGATGTCCAGCGCCTGATCCCAGGGCACGTTCTGCAGACGCAGAGTAACGTTGCCGGTGACCGAGTCGCTGACCACGATATTCTGGCCGCTCGCATCGGCGAGCAGCTGCAGGACCGCGCGAGTCTCGATCTCCTGGAAGTTCAGCGTCAGACGCTCGCCGGTGTAGACCGGCTTGTCGTCCGCCGCGACCACCGCCTTGCGCTGCGGCTGGATCTCGACGACGTACTGGTCGTCAGACTGGTATGCGAGCTGCTCGTAGTCGCCGGTCGCATTGATGGCGATGCGAGTGCCGTTACCGACCCGCGTCGCATCGAATGAGCTCACCGGCGTTCCGAAGTCCGTGGCGTCATATCGGCGCGAGAGGTTCTTCGGCAGGTCGGCGTCGAAATCGACGACGATCTGGCTGCCGACCTGACGCAGGTTGATATGGGTGTGGGGGTCCGTCAGACGCACGAGAATCCGCCCGGCCCCATCAGGGCTGCGGCGGAAGTCGATGCTGCGGATCATCCGGGCCGCGCCCGCCGCGGAATCCGCCGTTCGATTCGGCAGGATCGAGGCCGCGGCCCCGGTGCTGGCAGCCGCCAGGTTGGCGGAGCCCAGCAGCACGACGATGTTGTTGCCGTCGACGCGCGTGTCATAGGGCACGAGCTTGTCGAGGTTCAGCACGAGGCGGGTGCGGTCCTTGGCCTCGGCGGCGAGAATCGAATCGAGACCGGACGTATGCACGTCGATGCGGTGCGACGGCAGCGCCAGTACCGTGTTGGGCAGATCGAACGAGATGCGCGCCGGATTGTCGATCGTGAACGAGAGCGGCGTCGGCGCGGGAGCCGACAGGCGCATCGTCACCTGCACCTGTTGTCCCGGCAGAGGCTGCACGTCAACAGCGACCAGTCGGGGACCGTCGGCCGCGGCAGCCGGCTGGCTCGGGAGCATCCCGAGAACGCATGCGATCACGAGCCACGCGGTCGCGGCCAGGATCTGAAGTCTCGGTTGAGAGGATTTCATTCTTCGGTAACTCCCTGGGGATATCCAGTCTATTCGTTCAGACCCAGCGCGGCCGGGCGCTCCATGTACCCGCCCTGGCCGTCCGGAACGATTTCGGTCACTTCGATCTTCGACGGCGTGATCTCGGTGATCTTGCCTTCCGCCTGGCCGATGTAGTTGCCGGCGGAAACGCGATGCACCAGGCCGTCTTTGGTCTGCACGAGGCCATAGATGTGCTCGCCGAGGCGCAGCGTGCCGACCATCTTCAAAGTATCGAGCGAGAACTGCTCCAGGAACTCGCGGTTGCGCTTGGAGTCAGGTCGTACGCCCGACAGCCCGGCACCGCTGCCCGGCGTGCTCGGCAGGAACGGCGAGCGCATGTCGCTCGCCGAATAAACGAATGTCTGATACGGCCGGACTTCGGGCAGCGGCTCGACGCGGCCGCCCGGCTCTTTCTTGGTCTCCTCGATGAATCTCTGCAGCTCATCGTCAGCGCTGGAGCACGCCGACATAGATGCCGTCACGCACGCAAGCAGCGTGTACGCCAGCCCGCCAATCAGCCGCGACCTTGCGCCGGCCGCCCGCGAAAAATGCTTCATATGCATACTGACCACCCCGATTGGGACGCGCGTGCCCTCAGCCGCCGCTGCCTGGACGATGGATCTTGTCCTTCTTCTTGTCGGCCTCGGCTGCAGCAAGCTCGTCCTCATCGAGATAACGATAGGTCTTCGCCGTCAGATCGAGCGACAGCTGATCGTAGGCGTCCTTCGAGTCCGACTTGATCTCGACGTCATGTAACGTGACGATGCGCGGCAGCGCTGCGATCCCGCTCACGAACTCGCCGAATTCGTGATAGCTGCCGGTCAGGCGGATCTTGATGGGCAGCTCGGCGTAGAAATCGCGCTTCTGCTCCGGCTGCGGCTGGAACAGCTTCTCTTCGAGGCCGGCCCCGAGCCCGGTCTGGGAGATGTCCACCAGCAGGTTCGGCACTTCGGTCTTGCCCGGCAGCTGCCGCAGCAACGCGCCGAACGAGCGCTCGATGTCGGCGAGCTGGTGCTTGTACACGTCCAGATTGACGGCCTTGGAGTGTTTGGACTTGAACTCCTGGCGCAGCTGCTGCTCCTCGTCCTCGCGGCGCTGCAACTCGGGGCGCTGCGCGTCCCATACGAAGAAGTAGAAGAGGGCGATCGCGAGCACCACGAACACGACGCCGACGGCACCCGCGCGGACCGCAAGCGGCCACCGACCCGGGTCGCGTGGATCGAGCGAGCGCAGCTCTTCGAGGAAAGCGTTCATTGTTGCGCCCCCCGGCTCGCCATGACCTTCCGGGTGGGCTTGCCCTTGCCGCCGCCGTTGTCGGTGTCGCTCGAGCCGGCCGTGCTGATCTCATCCGCATACAGGGTGAAATTCGAGCCGGGGCCCTTGTCCTTGGCGGTCTGCACGACCTCCAGCTCCGGGTTCTTCAGCCATTCCGAGCCGTCGATGTTGCGCATGAAGGACGACACGCGGGTGCTCGACTGAGCCACGCCCTCGAACTTCAGGCGCTTGTCGGTCTGCTTCACGGCGGTCAGGTACACGCCGTCGGGCAGAGTGCGCACGATCTCATCGAACACGTGCACGATCTCGGGCCGGGAGCGCTGCAGCTTCTCGATGATATCCATGCGGGCGATGAACTTCTGCTTGGAGCTCTCGAGGTCGTTGATCTCTTCGATCTGCTTGTCCAGCACCTTGATCTGCGCGCGCAGCTCCGTGTTGCGGCGCTCCTGGGCGTCGATCATCGACCCGAACATCAGGTAGGCCGCGAAAGTCGTGACGCCCGCAGCCAGCGCCGCCACGCCGAGCGCGACGGTGAAGGCGAGCTTGCGCTCCTTGCGCTGTTCCTCGCGCCAGGGGAGAAGGTTTATGCGAGGCATGTCAGTCGAAACTCCTCAAGGCGAGGCCGCAGGCCGTGAGGAGGGCCGTGGCATCGCGTTGCACCGCCTGCGCCTTGGCGCGGGAGGACAGCTTCATCTGACCGAGCGGATCGCCCTTCTCGGCCGAAATGCCCACGCGGCTGGAGATGACGTCCGCCACGCCGGGAATGTTGCCGCAACCGCCGCAGATCAGGATCTTCTCGGGCTGCTCGCGGCCGGAGCCGGAGGCCAGGTAGAACTGCAGCGAACGGCTGACCTGCTGAGTCATGTCGTCGATGAACGGGTCGAGCACTTCCGATTGGTAATTGCCGGGCAGGCCGCCTTCCTTCTTGGCGCGACCCGCTTCTTCCATCGACAGCCCGTACGTACGCATGATCTCTTCGGTCAGCTGCTGGCCACCGAATGCAAAATCGCGGGTGTAGACGACCTTCAGGTTGCGGAGCACGCTGAATGTCGTGCTGCTTGCCCCGAAATCGACCACCGCGATCGCCCGGTCGATGCCCCCGTCCGGCATCTGGTGCGTCATGAGCTTGCAGGCGTTCTCGAGAGCAAACGCCTCGACGTCCACGATCTTGGCGGTCAACCCGGCGGCCTTCACCGCAGCCTGGCGCTGCTCGACGTTTTCCGTACGCGTTGCGACCAGGAGGACGTCGTTCGTCTCCGTATCCTTCTCCGAGGGGCCGAGCACTTCGAAGTCGTAGCTGACCTCATCCATCGGGAAGGGGATGTACTGATCGGCCTGCATCTCGACTTGCGCCTCGAGATCGCCGGCCCGCAGCGTGCGCGGCATCTGGATCACCTTGGTGATCGCCGCGTCTCCAGATATGGCAATGGCGACTTCGCCGCTCTTGGCCCCCGCGCGCTTGACCGCGCGGCGAATGGCCTCGCCCACCGCCTCCGCATCCACGATCGCCTTTTCGTTGATCGCGTTCTGGGGAGTGGGTTCCGCGGCGTAAGCCTCGACCCGGTACTGCCCGCCCGCCATCGCCAGCTCGATCAGCTTGACTGACGAGGTGGTGATATCCAGACCCAGCAGCGGACGATACTTGCGCTGAAAGAGGAACACTTTTTTATTTCCTTTTCAGGTACTTATGCCTGAAAGCGCCGACCCCGCGTCACATTGGGGCCCACTATATAACAGCGCTAAGTTAAATAGAACGTGAGCCGTCTCACGGAAACGCCGCCGCGGGCGGCGGCAGCCTCCGAAATTGCTACCGGACTCACGTCCGGGCGGGATGAAGGTCAACGAATCGTGCACAAGCCTGTCCAAGCATCGTTGGAGACACTCGGCGACCGCGGATACGGGGGAAGGCGCGCATTGCGGGGATCGGTCGAACCTTCGCACCCGCTCGCATGGTGGCGCGATGCGGAAGTGCGTTAACGTTCGAACCGGCAACCCCGCTGTCGTAGGCACGTTGCGTCCCGTAGACCGGAGGCTTTGCGTCCCCACCTTTCGGTGAGTTTGCCCTTTGAACCGCGGCTACTATGCATAGGGGCCGTGGGGAGCGCAAGCAGAGAGAGTTGTTTTCTGTGAAACGGAATTACTTTCGGATACTCGGCATGATTATGGCGAGTGTGATGTTGGTCACACTTCTCATCGCGTATGCCTTCGCGTGCAGTTATATCTATCTGGCGCCCTCGCTGCCGACCCCCCAGGCCATGCGCGGCGTGGAGTTTCAGGTGCCATTGCGCGTGTACACGCGCAGCGGCGGCTTGATTGCGCAGATCGGCGAGCAGCGCCGCATCCCGGTGACGTACGAGCAGATTCCCGAGCTCGTCAAACATGCATTCCTCGCCGCTGAAGACGACCGCTTCTTCCAGCATCACGGCATCGACTACCTGGGCGTGGTCCGCGCGATCGTGGTCGACTTCGTGTCCGGCGACAAGACGCAGGGCGCCAGCACGATCACCATGCAGGCCGCCCGCAACATGTTCCTGACACTCGACAAGACCTACCGGCGCAAGCTGCAGGAGACCTTCGTCACCTATGAGATGGAGCATGAGTTCTCCAAGCAGGAGATCTTCGGCCTCTATCTCAACGTCATCTTCTTCGGCCAGCGGGCCTACGGCGTGGCGGCGGCCGCCGAGACCTTCTTCGGAAAGTCTCTCGACCAGCTGACCGTTGCCGAGGCCGCGACCATCGCGGGAGTGCCGAAGGCGCCTTCCCGCTATAACCCGATAGTGAACCCGCAGCTGGCGATGGGACGGCGCTCGTACGTGTTGCGGCGCATGAAGGAGCTGGGCTTCATCGACGCGGCTACGGCCGAAGCCGCCAACCGCGAGCCGGTCGACGCGCGCGCGCATGCCCCGCTGTACGACGTCGAAGCGCCGTACATTGCGGAAATGGCCCGACTGGAAGTGCGGCAGCGATTCGGTGTGGCCGCTGAGAGTGCCGGCTATCGCGTCTTCACGACCGTGGACGGCCGGCTGCAGTCGGCCGCGAACCGCGCGGTCCGGATCGGACTGATCGAGTACGACCGCCGGCACGGCTGGCGCGGCCCCGCAGGCCATGCCGACATCAATCCGAACGGCAAGCCGGAAGCGCTCGACGAGGTCGTCGATGAATACTCTTCCGTCGGCAATCTGCTGCCCGCGGTCGTCGTATCGGTCGCGGAAAAGGCGGTGCGTGTCTACGTGCGGGCCCGAGGGCTCGCCCAGATCGACTGGGACGGCCTCTCCTGGGCACGCCGGGCGACCAACACGGACACCCCCGGCCCCGCTCCCAGGACGGCGAGCGACATCGTCGCCCGCGGCGATGTCGTCTATGTCGTCGCCAACGGCCGCGGTGTCGCACAGTTAGCTCAGGTGCCCGAGGCGCAGAGCGCGCTCGTCGCTCTCGATCCCCACGATGGCGGTATCGCGGCCCTGGTCGGCGGATTCGACTATTTCAGCAATAAATACAACCGCGTGATCCAGGCGCGCCGCCTGCCCGGCTCGGGTTTCAAGCCGTTCCTGTATTCATGCGCGCTCGAGAATGGCTTCACGCCCGCGAGCGTCCTGCTGGATGCGCCCTTCGTGCTCGAAGGCGCGGGCCTGGAGAGCTCCTGGCGGCCCGAGAACTCGACACGACAGTTTCGCGGCCCCACCCGGCTGCGCGAGGCGCTCGTGCACTCGCGCAATCTCGTATCGATCCGCTTGCTGCGCGAGATGGGCATCGGGACGGCGATCGACTATGCGGGGCGGTTTGGTTTTGAGAAGCAACAGTTGCCCGACAACCTGACGCTGGCCCTGGGCACCCTGCAGGCTACGCCGCTGCAGATTGCAACCGGCTACGCGGTGTTCGCGAACGGCGGATTTCGCGTACTGCCGTATTTCATCGATCGTATCGAGAACGCGGCCGGCCAGATCGTCTATCAGGCCGCTCCCCGCGTGGCCTGTGACGAGTGCGAGCATCCGGTGGACCTCGGCGACCTCGTGCTGACCGGAACCGACGACGACAAGCTGCACGCCGCTGACACTTTGCGGGGCGGCCGCGGCGCTCTGCCGCAGGAGCAGGTTGCGGAGCGCGTCATCAGCCCTCAGAACGCCTATCTCATGACTGACATGATGGCGGATGTGATCAAGCGCGGTACCGGCAGGCGGGCGCTCGCGCTGGGGCGTGGCGACATCGCGGGCAAGACCGGCACCACCAACGAGGCGAAGGACACCTGGTTCAACGGCTTCACGCAGGATCTGGTCGCGACCGTATGGGTCGGTTTCGACCAGGAGCGGCCGCTCGGTGAGGCCGAGGAGGGCGCGAAGACCGCGCTGCCGATCTGGATTCACTTCATGCGCGAAGCGTTGAAGGGCGTGCCCGACGAAAAGCGCCCGATGCCGGACGGCCTGGTGACACTCAGGGTATCCTCGCAGACGGGCGCGCTCGTGAGCGCTGAGAACCCCGACGGCGTGATGGAGACCTTCATGGCGGACCACTTGCCCGGGGCAGCCGAGGAAGGCTCGGCGGCACAAAGCGCGGAGGGCACTTCGGGCGCGGAGCCGATTTTCTGATGAGCAAGAGGAACGCGGGCCGCGCCGACAATCTACGGCGCGCCCTCGCGCAAGAAGCTGCGAGGATCATGGCGGAGCATGGCGTTCGCGACTTTCTCGTCGCGAAGCGCAAGGCCGCCGAGCGTCTGGGCGTCACGGACGGATCGGTGGCCGTGCTGCCCAAGAACACCGAGATCGAAGCCGCTCTCGTCGAGTATCAGCGCCTCTTTGGAGGCGACTCGCACACCGAGTCTCTGCACGCGCAGCGCCGGGCAGCCCTGAGTGCGATGCGCTACCTGCGGGAATTCGAGCCGCGCCTGGTGGGCCCGGTGCTCAGCGGGACGGCGACCGAGCACTCCGAGGTGCAGCTGCATCTCTTCACCGACAGCGCCGAGTCCGTCGCCATCAAACTCCTCGACGAGGGTATCCCGCACGAAGTCACGGAGCGGCGGGTGCGGATGAGCGCCGAGCGTGTTCTCGCCTACCCCGGCGTGCGCTTCGAGGTCGACGCTCAGCCGATCGAGGCAACCGTATTTCCGACCGACGGGATCCGGCAGGCGCCCGTGAGCCCCGTCGACGGTCGCCCGATGAAGCGAGCGACGGCCGGCGAGGTCGAGGCGCTCCTGGTTACTTCCGGGTCTTGAGCTCGACGTAGTTGCGCTGCGTCGAGCCCGTATAGAGCTGGCGAGGACGTCCGATCCTCATCGCGGGATCGGAAATCATCTCCTGCCAGTGCGCGACCCAGCCCACCGTGCGGGCGATCGCGAACATCACGGTGAACATCGAGCGCGGGATGCCGATCGCGCTGTAGATGATGCCCGAATAGAAATCGACATTCGGGTAGAGCTTGCGCGACACGAAGTACTCGTCCTGCAGAGCGATCTCCTCGAGACGCAGCGCCAGCTCGAACAGCGGATTGTCCGTGCGTCCGAGGCGCGCGAGCACCTTGTGACACATGGCGCGAATGATCTTCGCGCGCGGGTCGAAGTTCTTGTAGACGCGGTGCCCGAAGCCCATGAGGCGGAAATGGCTCGATTTGTCCTTCGCCATCGCCAGATACTTCGGGATGTTATCCACGTTGCCGATCTGCTCGAGCATCGCGAGCACGGCTTCGTTCGCTCCGCCGTGGGCAGGGCCCCAGAGTGCGGAGACGCCCGCGGAGATGGCAGCGTAGGGATTCGCGCCGGTGCTGCCGGCGAGCCGTACCGTCGATGTGCTGGCGTTCTGCTCATGATCCGCATGCAGCATGAAGAGCAGATCCAGGGCCTCCGACGCCACCGGGTCCACCTTGTAGGCGTCGCACGGCACGGCGAAGAACATGTGCAGCATGTTGCTGCAGTAATCGAGGTCGTTGCGCGGATAGATGAACGGCTGGCCGAGCGAGTGTTTGTGCGCCGCGGCCGCGATCGTCGGGATCTTCGCGATGATGCGGTGGGCGAAGATCTCCCGGTGCCGCGGGTTATGGATGTCCATCGTGTCGTGGTAGAACGCGGACATCGACGCGACCACGGCGGAGACCATCGCCATCGGGTGCGCGTTGTGATGAAAGCCGTTGAAGAATCGCAGCAACGTCTCGTTGATCATCGTGTGATGACGGATGTTGCCGGTGAATTCCTCGAGCTGCTTGCCGCTCGGCAGCTCGCCGTGCAGCAGCAGATACGCCACCTCCATGAAGTTGCTCTTCTCGGCGAGCTGCTCGACGGGATAGCCGCGATACAGCAGCACCCCCTCGTCGCCGTCGATATAAGTAATCTTACTTTCGGTCGCGGCCGTGACACCGAAACCCGGATCGTAGGTGAAAACCCCGAGATCCTTGTTCAGAGTGGCCAGATCGACGACGGCGGGGCCAATGGTGCCAGCGCGGACGGGAAGGAGGGACTTGCGGTCGGAGGCTCGATCGACGAGCTCGAATTTTTTCTCGGTCATTACGGTAGCGGTTCCTGGATGGGCCCGCGCGGAGATCGACACGGTGCCGGGCGCGGGCCGCTAAGGAAATACATCAATCCACGCCCCAAAAGCAACTGGAATGACGCCTGCGTCGGCGGGCACCTCCAGGTGCCTGGCTACTCCACCACTTTCAGGCTGTCGCCGGGCTTGGGCTTGCGATTCGGGTACAGGCCGTTCAGAAGCTCGAGCTCTTCCTTCTTGAACTTCTCCAGGGGAATGTCCTTCGTGTACTCCTCGAGCCGCGTTGTCTCGGTGACGGGAATCACCTTGACGCGATAAGGCTGCGCCAGCGGGAACTCGGAGGGTCTCAGCCTGCGCATGGTCTGGATCGACCCCATGAAGAGCCCGTCGTCGATCGGAGCGCCTGCGGCGCTCGAGCGGCTGGTGCCGCCGATGATGAAGACGCTCTTCTCCCGGTAGAGGACCGCCCAGCGAATCGGTCCCTCGCCCCCATCGAGGGGCGATCCGGAACGGGTCACGAGGGAATAGCCCTCCATGCCGTCCACCGAAAGCTCCTCGCCGCGCGAGAAGGACGCGCCCTTCAGCTTCTCGAGGAGAAACTCGCGCGGGGATTTTTTGTCCGGGCGCTTGTCGATCGTGACCTGCATCAGCGCGTCTTTCTTCTTCGTGTAGACGATCAGCCGGTCGTGCAGGTTGTTGACGACCCATCCCTTCGGGAAGGCCATCGTGAGCTTCATGTCAGCGTGATAGAAGCGGTTGTCGCGGACGATGCCCTGCTCGCGGCTCGATCCGAAGGGCAGCCCGTCGATCGCCTGGAGATACGTTTCCCGGTTGTCCACCCAGCCGCCCTGAGGCTCCGTGGTGATCTTTGCGGCACCCTTCACGGCCGCGATGACGCGATCATCCGGCGCGGGGTGGTCCGAGAAGACACCGTGATAGATATTCGCTTCCCGTCCCTCGTCCTTGGCCCGCTGCAGCTCGAACGACTCCTGCGCCTTCAGCACTCGGGCCACCGCCGCCATCGCTTCCGGCCGATATCCGGCCTTGGTGGCGTACTCGAGCCCGAGGTGATCCGCCTCGGTCTCATTGTCGCGGCCGTAGCCCTGCATCCACGCGGTCGCGCCGAGATTCGTCATCTCTGCGATCGCCTCGGAGCCGGTGGCCACCGCGGCGGCGATGGCACCGATCGACATGAGCAGGCCGCGTGTTTGCGCGCGTGCCGGGTGCCGCGCCACATCGTGTCCGATCTCGTGACCCAGGACCGCGGCAAGCTCGGCCTCCGAATTCAGGTATTGCATCAGTCCGCGATGGATGTAGACATAGCCGCCCCCAGGGGTGAAGGCGTTGACTTCGTCGTCATCCAGCACGAAGAACTTGAAGTTCCAGTTCGCGATCGGCGTCTGCGCAGCCACGCGCGATCCAACAGCCTGCACGTAGTCCTGTACGGCTTGATCCTGGTACAGGCCGTAGAACTGGATGATCTCCTCGTGCTCGCGGCGAGCGCCCTCCTGCTCGCTCTTCACCGACGTGAAGACGACGTTGTGGCCGCCGGTTGCCGGATTCGAGGCGCACGCGACCACCGCAAATGCAGCTGCGGACGCGACGATGAATTTGCGGATCATGCGGCCGCGCCGGGCAGGAGGCCCGGACCGAAGCGCTCGAGATTAGCGTGAACCGCCGGTGGCGGCCGCGTACTTCTTGCGGAACTTGTCGACGCGGCCCGCAGTGTCCACGATCTTTTGCTTGCCCGTGTAGAACGGGTGGCAGTTCGAGCACACTTCGACCTGCAGATCGTGTCCGAGGGTCGAGCTGGTCTTGAATGTGTTGCCGCAGGTGCAGCTCACCGTGATCTCTTTGTACTCGGGATGAATGGACGCTTTCATGGGATCACCGCTGCTTCCGGATGGCCAGCCGCTATCGATGAGGGCGGGCGCGTTCAAAATAAAGGGCGCGCGAGTTTAGCGGCAGAATTTGCGCACCTCAAGGCTTTCTCGGTGCTTGCCCTCATGGCTCGGGCTCCTGCGCGGCCCGGGCTTGGACTCATGCGTGGCCGCGGACCCGGCTGAGCCGTTTCCTTATCCACAGAAGCTGTGGATAACTCTGTGGATCAGCGCGCGGCGCCACCCTCGATTTCGCTACCAGATTGCATATTTGTTACCGTGGCTAAAAAATAACCAGGCATTTTTACCCTTTCCACTCAATCAGATACGCGCACATCATTGTGCTACATGGTGGGTTTAGCGCGTAAATGGCTCATTTAACGAAAGGGGGTCCGTGGCCTGTGAATAAAGCCATCGCCGCGGCCCCCGAGGCCGCTCAGACCGCGGTTGACAAACCAAAACCGCCGTTCGTTTTCGGCTTTTCCGCCAGGAAGCTCAGCAGCAAATCGTTCAAAAAGCGCAAGCCCCGCGAGCTTGGCCGTATCCGCGCCTCCTCCACGATCAAGAGCTCGCGCGCCTCGAGCGCGTCGATCTGCCGGGCCACGCGACTCCAGGGCAGGCCCGTTCGCTGAGTAAACAGACTCGGCGCGAAGCCCTCGACGAGGCGCAGCGCATTCAACATGAACTCGAACGGCAGCTCCTCGGCGGGAACGGGCTGCCGCTTCAGCGTGCCGGCGATGTTGGCCGAATACCGGCGGGGATCGCGCGTCCGCGCGGTGCGGACCACGGCACCCGTGCGCGCGCAGCTCACCTTGCCGTGAGCACCGGCACCGAGGCCCAGATAGTCGCCAAAAGCCCAGTAATTCACGTTGTGGCTGCAGCGCCGACCCGCCGAGGCATACGCGGATATTTCGTACCGGGCGAAGGCCGCGTCGGCCAGTCGCTCACGACACACATCCAACATCTCAGCCGCGACATCGTCGTCCGGCAACTGCGGCGGCTGCGCGGCAAACACGGTACCCGGCTCGAGAGTCAGCTGATAGTGAGACACATGGGCGGGTGCCAGGGCCAACGCCGAGTCGAGATCGTCGAGCGCCTCGGCCGTGGTTTGCCCGGGCAATGCATACATCAGATCGATGTTGAAATTCTCGAGCCCGGCAGCGTGCAGCTCGTTCGCCGCGGTCCGCGTCTCGTCGGCCGAGTGAATGCGCCCGAGCGCGGCGAGCTGCCGCGCGGCGAAGCTCTGCGCCCCGAGCGACACGCGGTTGATGCCCGCGGCGCGGTACTCGGCGAATCGGCCTCGCTCGATCGTGCCCGGATTGGCCTCCAGGGTAACTTCGGCGTCCGCGGCAACAATGAGAGTGGCACGGATACTCGAGAGCAGCCGATCGAGCGCGGACGGCGAGAACAGGCTCGGAGTTCCGCCACCGAAGAAGATGCTGCGAACCTCCCGGCCGTCGACCTCGGCGGCCTGCGCCGCCAAATCGGCTTCCAGCGCCGCGATGTAGGCGCTCTCCGCCAGCGGCCCATGCAGGGTGTGGGAGTTGAAATCGCAATACGGGCACTTGCGCACACACCACGGAAAATGCACATACAGCGCCAAGGGTGGGGTCACCAACATGCCATGGCCTCACGCAGTGCGCGTACCAACTGCCGCAGAGCCTGGCCTCGATGACTCACGTCGTTCTTGCGCTCCGGCGCAAGCTCGGCGGACGTCACGAGAGAGCCCGTCGGTAGGAAAATGGGGTCATAGCCGAAGCCCCCGTTGCCCCGCGGTTGCTCGATGATGCAGCCTTCCCAGGCGCCCTCCGCCACGATCGGCTCCGGATCCCGACCCGAGCGGACAAAGGCTATGACACACCGATATCGCGCTCCCCGCTCCTCCGCCGGCACGCCGCGCAACTCATCGAGCATCTTCAGCAGATTCTGCCGATCGCTCGCCCCCTCGCCTGCGTAGCGCGCCGAGTACACGCCCGGTCGCCCGCCCAGCGCATCGACCTCGAGTCCCGAGTCATCGGACAGGGCCGGCAGCCCGGTTGCCTCAGCCGCATGCCGCGCCTTGATGAGCGCATTCTCCCGGAAGGTGGCGCCGGTCTCGGGTGGCGTCTCGAGGCCGAACGTGCTCTGCGCTACCAATTCGAGTCCGAGCGGTTGGAGCACCGCGCGCAGCTCGCGAAGCTTCCCCGAGTTGCCGCTGGCCAGCACGACGCGGTGCGCCATCGTTCGTCCAGAGTGTGGTCAGCGATCCTGCAGCGCCTGCGCCTGCAGCGAGAACAGGTGGCCGATGCCGCTCGCAGCGAGGTTCAACATGCTGTCGAGCTCGTGCCGCCGGAACGCATGGCCTTCTGCCGTTCCCTGGATCTCGACGAACGCGCCGCCGTTGTTCATCACGACGTTCATGTCGGTCTCGGCTTGGGAATCCTCGGCGTAATCGAGGTCGAGCACGGAAATCCCACTGACGATGCCCACGGAAATGGCGGCGACCTGGCCATGGATCGGACTCGCCTGGATAGCCCGGCGTGCCACCAGCCGCTCGCAGGCCTGCGCCAGCGCAACGTATCCGCCCGTGATCGAGGCGGTCCGTGTGCCTCCATCCGCCTGCAGCACATCGCAGTCGATCGTCACGGTCCGCTCTCCGAGGGCTTTGAGGTCGATCACTGCTCGCAACGAGCGGCCGATCAGCCTCTGGATCTCCTGAGTGCGCCCGGTTTGCTTGCCGCGAGCCGCCTCCCGGCCGGAGCGTGTATGGGTCGAGCGCGGCAGCATTCCATATTCGGCGGTGACCCAGCCCTGGCCTTTGCCGCGCAGAAAGCCCGGCACGCCGTCTTCGACGCTCGCTGTGCACAGCACGTGCGTATCGCCGAACCGCGCAAGAACCGAGCCCTCGGCGTGCTTCGCAAAGCCATGCGCAAAGCTGACGGCGCGCAGCTCGTCAGCAGCCCGCCGACCCGCTCGAGTCGATGGCACGTCATGGATGGCAGCCATGATCAGGTCGCGCCTAGCCAGCGCAGAGCGGCGCCCGAAGTGTTGTCGCTAGCTGGGCCGGAACGGGTCACCGCTCTCTCGGCCATCTCCCGCAACTTATCGCGGAGCGGTACCCCGGTGCTCGTGAGCTCGCTGGCGATCTCGCCGTCGCGCAACCCACTCCAGAACCCGTCGGTGCACACGAAGAGTACGTCGTTCGGGGCCAGCGGCCGCCGCCTCCCAAGCGTCATGTCGGGCACGATCGGATCGCCACCCAGACAACATTCGACAAAATTCCGCATTGGATGAGTATGGACCTGCTCAGCGGTGATGAGCCCCTCGCGGAGCAAAAACTCGACGTGGCTGTGGTCACGGCTGCGTGTGACCATGGCTCCCTGTCTGAGATGATAGACGCGACTGTCGCCGATGTGAGCCCACCAGGCCGCACCTTGCTGCACGAGACAGGCCGCGCACGTCGCGCGCGGACGCTGCTCCATCGGCAAGCTGGTGCCGAGCTTCACGACTTCCTCGTGCGCACGCCCGAGCGTCATGTGCAGGAAGCCCAGTGGGTCGAACAAGGGTTGTGGGACTTGCCAGAATGCGTCGAGAATGACCTGCTGCGTCACCTCGGCAGCCTTCGCGCCATGCGCATGCCCACCCATCCCGTCCGCAACAACCAGGAGGGAAGCATGTTCGGCGACTGCCGCGGTGACCCGATCTTGGTTCTCTTCGCGGCCGCCCAGAAGGCTGATCTCGGCGTACTCGACCCGCAAGGAGAAATCCGCGTATCTGTTAGACTCAGTGCTGCTTTATATCACCCCTCAGCGGCCGAGCGTAGCTTTAGCTGCTGGCTCGAGGTGGGGGGTTCGATCAGGCCCAACCGCTTTGACCGTCTAGAAGAACGCTTGAGCACCATCGCCAGCATGACCGGCTTCGCGCGCCGGGAAATCTCCGGACCGTGGGGAACCCTCGTCTGCGAGCTTCGCAGCGTCAACCACCGCTTCCTCGAGGCGGGATTCAGGCTGCCCGACGAGTTGCGAGCCGCCGAACCCGAGCTGCGTCAGCGGCTGGCGCGCGCTGTGCGCCGTGGCAAGGTCGATTGCTCGATCTCGTACCGCCGCTCGCAAGGGAGTGAGAGCGCCCTGGAGGTCGATGCCCAGGCGCTGGAGCGGCTGCTCGCGCGAGTGCGCGATGTCGCCCGGGCCGTGCCGGAGAAGCACACGGTGAATGTGTTGGATGTGCTGCGCTGGCCCGGTGTTCTGCGCGACGACACCTCTGTCGGCGAAGAATTGCTGAAGGCGGCACACACGCTCTTCAGCAGCACGCTCGACGAGCTGGTTGCCGCCCGCGGCCGCGAAGGGGCGCGTCTGCGGGAGATTCTGGAGCAGCGATGTGCTGCACTCGAAACACTGGTGTCGCAGGTGCGCGCACGTCTGCCCGAGGTGCACACCCGAGTGCGCTCGCGGCTCGACGAGCGGATGAGCGAGCTGCAGATCAACGTAGACCGCGACCGGCTCGAACAGGAGCTCGCGCTGCTGTTGCAGCGACTCGACGTGGACGAAGAGCTCGAGCGCCTCGCGGGTCACATCATCGAGACCCGCCGCGTGATCAACGGCAACGAGCCCGCCGGCCGCCGCCTCGACTTCCTCATGCAGGAGCTCAATCGCGAGGCCAACACGCTGTCCTCGAAGTCTCAGGACCTCGAGACGACCCGCAGCGCAGTGGACATGAAAGTCATCATCGAGCAGATGCGCGAGCAGGTGCAGAATTTGGAGTAGCCCATCGCCACATTGCTGCCGAAGGTTAACGTCAGCCGTGGCATGGCACACCCGTGAAAGTTCGGACGCGCACCCCGCGAACCATCAGCTCACCGCGCCCGCAATTCTTGGCGCAGCACATCACGCAGCTTGCGCACCGTCAGTGGGGCGTCATCCGCATTCATGGCGGCGCGAAGCGTGTCATT
>DATEJM010000044.1:0-33064 GCA_035277965.1 Steroidobacteraceae bacterium
GCCCTTGCCGTAGTCCGAGAAGAGCACGGCCGCGTGCTCGCCCAGAATCCGCGTGAACTCGGCCAGCATGCTCGCCAGCACTTCATGATCCGGAGCATTCTCGAAGTCGACGCGAACGAGCTGCTGCTGGCGCCCGATGACACGCAGCTTCACGCACGTGTAGAGCTGCGGGTCCTCGCCCATGATGCAACGCACGCCATGGGCATTCAGCAGATCTCGCAGCTTGCGCGCGGGCTCGTCGCTGCCGACGACCGTGATCAACGTCGCCTGGCCTCCCAGAGCCCGGACGTTCAGGGTGACATTGGCCGCGCCACCCAGCCGCTCTTCCTGGCGGGTGACTCTCACGACCGGAACCGGTGCCTCGGGGGAGATTCGCTCGACGTCGCCGAAGATATAGCGATCGAGCATCGCGTCCCCGACGACGAGAACACGCGCTTGCTCCAGCTTGCTGCGAAGGTTGGGCCAGCGTTGGCCCACCTCGCCCCCTACCCCGACCTTTGCACCGTTCTCCACGCTTCAATCCTCAAGCGAGCCGCAAAGCGCGCTCGACGAGTCCGCACCACGTGTGACCGATGAAGATGTGAGCCTCCTGGATGCGGGCCGTCGTGCCGCTCGGAACGATGATGGCCAGGTCGCACTCCTGGCGTAGCTTGCCGCCATCCCGGCCGAGCAGTCCGATGACCCGGGCCTTCACTGAGCGGGCCGCTTCCACGGCACGCAACACATTCGCCGAGTTCCCCGACGTCGAGATCGCTATCAAACAGTCCCCAGGTTTGCCGAGAGACAGCACCTGCCGGTAGAACACATCCGCGAAGCTGTAGTCATTGGCGATGCACGTCAGGGCCGACGTATCCGTGGACAGCGCGAGCGCCGCCAGCGGGCGGCGGTCCGCCACGAACCGGCCGGTGAACTCCGCGGCCAGATGCTGACTGTCGGCGGCGGAGCCCCCGTTGCCGCAGAACATGAGCTTGTTACCGGCGTTCAGGGCCTCCGCCATCATGTCAGCAGCCGCATGGACGCCGGGTGCGAGGCTGTCGAGACGGCCGAAGAGCTCCAGATGTTCCCGCAGACCCGTCAACATTTTCAGCCAGCCCCTTTCCGCCAGGCATCCACCCACATCAGCAGCTTCGAGATGGCCGGCGGAGCCGGATGTCCGCCGGTCGGATCCTTGACGGCGGGCGCGAGCTGCTCCGCGAGCTTCTTACCGAGCTCCACGCCCCACTGGTCGAACGAGTTGATGCCCCACACGACGCCCTGAGTGAACACCTTGTGCTCATAGAGCGCGATCAGCTTGCCGAGCGTGGTCGGATCGAGCTGCTTGAACAACAGGATCGTGCTCGGGCGTCCGCCCGCGTGGACCTTGTGCGGAATCAGCGCCTCGATACGATCCGGCGGCAGCCCCTGCCGCTGCAGGTCTGCGCGGACCGCCTCGGCCGATTGCCCCACCATGAACGCCTGTGCCTGCGCGAGACAGTTGGCAATGGCGAGATCCTGCTGCGCCTGGTTGCCGCAAGAGGATCGGGCCGGCACCAGGAAGTCGAGCGCGGCTCGCAGGGTCCCCTGGTGCAGGAGCTGGAAGAACGAGTGCTGTGCATTGTTTCCGGGCTCGCCCCAGATCACCGGCGCGGTCGCCCACTCGACCGGCTTCCCGTCGATGAGGGTGGACTTGCCGTTGCTCTCCATCTCGAGCTGCTGCAAATAAGCGGAGAACCGGCGCAGCCGATCGTCGTACGGCAACACGGCGTGAGTCGGCAGACCCGCGAAGTTGATATTCCAGATCCCGAGCAGACCGAGCAGCGCGGGCAGGTTCTGCTGCCAGGGTGTCGAGCGGAAGTGGCTGTCCACCTCATGCCCACCCGCGAGCAACGCCAGGAAGTGCTCACGGCCAATGGCGACGGCCATCGACACCCCGATGGATGACCAGAGCGAATAGCGGCCGCCGACCCAATCCCACATCTGAAATCGATACTCGGGATGGACACCGAACGCGTCCATCGCCTTGTGGTTCACCGATACGGCTGCGAAGTGCGCCGGTATCGCCTTCTCGCCGAGCTTGTCCAGGACCCATGCGCGCGCGGTGCGCGCGTTGGTCAGGGTCTCCAGTGTCGTGAATGTCTTTGACGCGATGATGAACAGCGTCGTCTCCGGCTTCGCGCGCTCGAGCAGATCGGCGAGATGGCAGCCGTCCACATTGGAGACGAACTCACATTCCGGCCCCCCGCCCGCAAACTCCTTCAGAGCGATCACGCCCATCGCCGGCCCCAGGTCGGAGCCACCGATGCCGATATTGATGACCAGGTCGAACCGCTTCTTCGAGCTTCCGCTGATGCGCCCGTCTCGAACGCCCTCTGCGAACGCCAGCATCCGCTCGCGTTCGGCCATGACCTCCTTCTCTATCGTGGCGCCACCGATGCCTGCACCCGGCGGCTGGCGCAAGGCGACGTGCATTACTGCGCGGTCTTCGGTTGCATTGATGTGATCACCGCGCCACATGGCCTCCGTGCGCTCGCGCAATCCCACGGCGTCGGCAAGCTCGGCGAGCTTGCCGAGGACGATCTCGTCGAGGCGCTGTCGCGAGAAATCCATCGCGAGGCCCACCGACTGGCGGGAAAAGCGCTCGAAGCGGCCAGGGTCGCGGGCGAAGAGCTCGCTCGTCGATACGCTCGCCAGTCGCGAGGCATGAGCACCCAGCTCACTCCAGAGGGCCGTCCGCGGCCCGGGCGTCGTCTGCGTCATTTTGAGCTCCAATCGCGAGAGACCCTTGACGGGTCAGGAGACTGCTCAGCCCCTGTAAAAAGCGGCGATCGTATCAACGACGTATTGTAGTTGGGTTTCGGAGAGCTCTGGGTAGATCGGCAGCGCGAGCACCTCCTCCGCTGCCCGCTCGGCCTCCGCGAACTCGCCCTCCCGGTGCCCCAGGTAGGCGAAGCATTTCTGCAGGTGCAGAGGGACCGGATAGTAGATCTCGGTGCCGACCCCATTCGCCGTCAGGTGCTGTCGCAGCTGATTGCGGTCCCGGACGCGAACGACGTACTGGTTATAGATGTGGCGGCCGCCCTGGGTCGCACGCGGCGTCTGCACTGCACGCCCGAGATCGGCACGCTCGAGCGCGCTGTCGTAGAACGCGGCGTTGCGCTGGCGCCCTTGCGTCCACTCGTCCAGGTACTTGAGCTTGACGTTCAGCACCGCGGCCTGCAGCTCGTCTAGCCGGAAATTGCCGCCGATGAAGGCATGGTAGTACTTCGGCTTACCGCCGTGGACGCGGAGAATGTCCAGCCGCTCCGCGAGCGTGGGATCGTTCGCGACGCACATGCCGGCATCGCCGAACGCGCCCAGATTCTTCGTCGGAAAGAAGGACAGGCATCCGATATCGCCATAGCTGCAGGCCCGCTTGCCCGCGGCATCCTCGGCCCCGATCGCCTGTGCCGCATCCTCGATGACCCGCAGCCCGAACTCGCGCGCGACGTCCATGAGAGCCGGCATCTCGGCCACCTGCCCATACAGGTGGACGGGCATGATGGCCCTCATGCGTCCGCCGGTACGGCGGTTGATCAGGCCATCGCCCCGCCGCTCGCAATGCTTCTCGAGATATTTCCGGACGGCCGCCGGTGACAGATTGAACGTATCGGCATCGATGTCGCAGAACACGGGTCGCGCGCCCACCCGCGCTATCGTGCCGGCCGTGGCGAAGAAGGTGAACGGACTGGTGATGACCTCATCGCTCTGACCGATATCGAGCGCCATCAGCGCCACCAGCAGCGCATCGGTTCCGGAGGAGACACCGATTCCGAAGCGGCACTGGCAGTAGGCCGCAATGCCGGCCTCGAGCTCCTTGACCGCCGGTCCCAGTATGAAAGCCTGGCTGGCGCAGACTTTCTCGATGACGGCCTGGATCTCGGCCGCGAGCGCGCGATACTGCGGCTTCAGGTCGAGCAGCGGCACTTGCATGGCCGTTCCGAGTCTCGATTCGATCAAGCTTTGCTCCGGGCAGGGATGAAAGAGGTTGATCTTAGCAGCGGACCCCAGGCAGTCCCTATACGGTTTTTGCTCGAGAACGGCTACGCAGGCTTCCACCGGGCGGCAGTGCAGTTGTCATTCTGGTGATCTGTCTCTAGAGTATCTGCGAGTGCACCAAAATGACATTTGTCTATTTGGTGCACTCGCGATGAACCGACTCAGAGTGCACCAAAATGACAGCGCGCGACCCTGGCACCCCATTTTTCGGACGCGAGCATGAGCTTCAGCGCTTGCGGGAGCTCGCGGGCAAGAAATCTGCCAGCCTCGCGGTGATCAAAGGGCGCCGGCGGATCGGGAAAAGTCGCTTGACGGATGAGCTCGCCAGGCAGATGCCCCGCTATGCGTTCTTGCACCTCCAGGGACTGCCACCTTCCGCGAAACTTACCGCGGAGCAGGAGCGCGAGGACTTTGCCCAGCAGCTCGCCCGTCAGCTCGATATACCCCCGCCGCGCGCGGATGACTGGAATACCCTCTTCTGGGCGCTCGCCGAGAGAACCCGCAAAGGCCGCCATCTCATCATCCTGGATGAGATCAATTGGATGGGGATGCAGGATGCAACCTTCCTCGGCAAGCTGAAGAATGCCTGGGACCTGCACTTCGCCAAAAATCCGCATCTCATCCTGATCCTATCCGGATCCATGAGTAGCTGGATCGAGCGCAATATCCTGCACCACACTGGCTTCCTCGGCCGTGTTTCGCTCGATTTGACGCTGGCGGAGCTTCCCCTGGCCATCTGTAACCTGTTCTGGGGCGAAGCACGCCATAGTGTGACTGCCTACGAAAAGCTCCGGCTTCTCGCCGTGACTGGCGGTGTCCCGCGCTACCTCGAGGAGCTGAATCCATCGCTGTCCGCCGACGCTAACATGCAGCGGCTGTGCTTTTCTCGCGAGGGCCTGCTGTTCAACGAATTCGACCATATCTTCACGGATCTATTCCGTCCCCGAAACGCGACGTATCGCAGGCTCGTGAACGCGCTGGTCGAAGGTCCACAGGACCTCGACGGGCTCTATGCCACCTTGGGAATCGCCAAGACGGGAAAAATCAGCGACTACGCCGACGATCTAGTCCAGACCGGATTGCTGGCGAGAGACTACACCTGGAATCTGAAGACCGGGACGCAGAGCAAGTTCAGCAAGTTGCGCCTGAGCGACAACTACCTGCGCTTCTATCTGAAGTTCATCGAGCCCAACCGACGTCGCATAGAGCGCGGCACCCTCTCGCGGCTACCCAATATCGACTCCATCCTGGGCCTGCAGTTCGAGAGCACCGTTCTCAACAACCGCCACGCCATTTTCCACCGCCTGGGCCTGGACCCCAATGACATCATTTATGACAATCCGTTCTTTCAGCGCAAAACACAGCGGCAGCGCGGCTGTCAGATCGACTACTTGATCCAGACGCGCGATAGAAGCCTGTACGTTTGCGAGATCAAGTTCTCGAGGAACACGATTTCTGCAGCCGTGGCCCAGGAGCTCCGGGACAAGGTCACACGGCTGGAGATACCTCGCAACATGAGCTATCGCCCTGTCCTCATCCATGCGGGCGCATTGTCCGACGGTCTCGAGGAAGGAGACTTCTTCGCAGCGACGATCGATATCGGACAATTTCTTCAGTAAAGGCCTCAGCGCTCGTACCCGTAGTACCCGCAGAACCAATCCACGAACTGCCGCACCCCGACCTCGATGGGGGTGGCGGGTCGATAGCCGACGTCGCGCACCAGATCATCGATGTCGGCATACGTCTCGGGCACGTCGCCGGCCTGCAGCGGCAGGAAGTTCTTTTGCGCCTGCTTGCCCAGGCATTCCTCGATCACTTCGATATAGCGCATCAGCTTCACGGGCTGGTTGTTGCCGATGTTGTAGATCCGGAACGGCGCGCTGCTGGAGGCTGGATCGGGCGCGTCCCCGCTCCACTTGGGGTCGGGCTCTGCAACGCGTTCCGAGGCTCGCACGACGCCTTCGGCAATGTCGTCCACGAACGTAAAATCACGCTTGTGGTGGCCGTGATTGAACACATCGATCGGCTTGCCTTCGAGGATGTTGCGCGTGAACAGGAACAGCGCCATATCCGGCCGTCCCCACGGCCCGTAGACGGTGAAGAAACGCAGGCCCGTCGTCGGCAACTTGAAGAGCGTCGAGTAGGTGTGCGCCATCAACTCGTTCGCGCGCTTCGTCGCCGCATAGAGCGACACCGGATGGTCCGCGATCTGATGCACCGAGAAGGGCATCCGGGTGTTGGCCCCGTACACCGAGCTCGTCGAGGCATAGACCAGGTGCTCGACCCCGTTATGACGGCAGCCCTCGAGAATGTTCAGGGTGCCGGTGATGTTGCTGTCCACATAGGCGTGCGGCTCCTGCAGCGAATAGCGCACACCGGCCTGCGCCCCCAGATGGACGACGCGGGCGAATTTTTCACGGCTGAAGAGCCGGGCGATCGCCTCACGATCGGCAAGCTCCAGTTTCTCGAAGCGGAAGGCGGGGTTCTTCTGCAGCAGTGCGAGTCGCGCCTTCTTCAGGCTGACGTCGTAGTACTCGTTGAGATTGTCGAGGCCCACCACCTCGTAGCCCCGCGACAGCAGTCGCTGCCCGGTGTGATAGCCGATGAATCCGGCCGCTCCGGTGAGAAGGATTTTCTCAGGCACTGAGGCTCCTCTCGGAAGACTCAGTGGGAGCGGAGAGCCACAGGCAGCGTCCACCGCTGGCCTTCGCAATGGCCGCGAGCATCGCAGCATGTGAAGACTCTTCTTCCTCGGAGGCCATCAGCACCCGAAGCGGCACTGACGGGCGGACGAGCGCGCGCACAGCACCGGCCTCGCTGCCACGAACGGTGATGTCGCCGTCCATGAGCTCGAGACCCACCTGGCCGCCCGTCATCGCAAGATAGACGTCAGCCAGAATCCGCGCATCGAGCAGGGCACCGTGCAGCTCGCGGCGAGAATTGTCCACGCTGTAGCGCTTGCACAGCGCATCCAGATTGTTGCGCTGCCCTGGGTGCATGCGACGCGCCAGCGCGAGCGTGTCGAGGACCTGGCACACGGTTTGAATCGCGTGCAGCTCGCCTTGCAGGAGCACGAGCTCCGCATTCAGGAAGGCGACATCGAACTCCGCGTTGTGAATAACGAGCTCGGCGCCGTGCAGGAACGTGATCAGCTCTTCGGCGATGTCGCGGAAGCGGGGCTTGCCTTCGAGCTCGGCGCGGGAGATGCCGTGCACGGCGAGCGCGCCTTCGTCGATGTCCCGCTCCGGGTTGAGATAGCGATGAAACGTGCGGCCGGTCGCGCGGCGGTTGACGAGCTCGACGCATCCGATCTCGATGATGCGGTGACCGAGCTCGGGCTCGAGTCCAGTGGTCTCAGTGTCGAGGACGATCTGCCGCATGGGCCGGCAGTTTACCGGAGCAGAGCATCGATCGCTTCATTCGCGAGACGATCGACGCGCTCGTTGCCCGGCACCCCCGAGTGGCCCTTCACCCAGTGCCATTCGATGCGATGACCGCGCGCGAGAGCATCGAGACGCTCCCACAGATCCTGGTTCTTGACGGGCTTGCGATCCGCCGTACGCCAACCACGCGCCTTCCAGGAAGTGATCCATTCGGTGATCCCCCGGCGCACGTACTCGGAATCGGTATAGACCTTGGCCTGTACGGGCCGCTTCAACGACTCGAGCGCGCGAATGACCGCGGTGAGCTCCATCCTGTTGTTGGTCGTCTGCGCCTCAGCGCCCGAGATCTCCTTCTCGTGGTCGCCGAAGGTCAGAAAGGCTCCCCAGCCTCCAGGTCCGGGGTTGCCGCGGCACGCACCGTCCGCGTAGATCACGACGGGGCCCGCAGTGGGGATCGCCGGCGCAGTCACGCCCGCCGGACTGGTAACGCCTTCCGGCTTGGTCACGACTGCGATCGCGTCGTCGGCTTCACGAGACCGCCGAGCACGGCGGGTTTCTCGCGGAACCGCGGCCGCACTGGAGTCAGGGTGTAGACCCTCTTACGTGCTTTCAGCAAATAGGCGCTTGCAGGGAGCGGATGCGTCCAACCACGACGGAGCATTCGTGCCGTGCCCTCGCCAGAGGGAGAGCCCGAGCTCCAGGGAGTGCAGTACAGATACGGACGCGACGCGACTACTTCGTATCCGAGCAGCACCAGCCATTCGCGGATGCGCTTCTCCGGAAGAACTCTGCGCAGACCCGCGGGGAAACCGTCGCGACTCCCGCGCGCCCGCATGCCCCACAGGCCCCACGGGCGGAAACCCAGCACGAGGAGTTGTCCCTCACCGACCAGAACGCGATCCACCTCGCGCACGATGGCGTAAGGATCCGCAGCGAACTCGAGCGTGTGCGGCAACAACACCGCGTCCATGGAATCGCTGGTGACTGCTAATTGCGACGGTCGGCCGATTATGTCGGCACCCTCTGTGAAACCGGGCCCCGCGATCACGGTTTGCCGACGCGTGCGACTGCACGCGAGCAATTCCCGCGAGCCGCCCCATGCGCCGATTTGCAGTAATTCCCAGCCAAAAACGTCCTCCAGCGCTTCACCCAGAAGCTCGGACTCCGCAGCCAGCAGCGCGCGCCCGAGTGACCCTCCCCACCAGGCGGTCAAAGCGGCGTCCTGATCTCGAATGCGTGAATTGCGAACTGGCACGATTGGGGACTGGCAATAGTGTGAAGTTAGCGGTTAAAGTCCAAGCGCTGAATCCGATAGCGTCCGTGAGCCACAAAAGCACACCATGCTCCGGGGCGGAAACTTAGCACGCCGTTAGAGGGTACGAAACTTGGCGACGGAAGCAATTTTACGGACGCGACGCTTACTCGTAGCATTCGGCGTCCTCGCTATTTCCGCCTGTGCTCACACGCCTGTCGAGCACACCCTGAAAGGTCCGCCGGTCGCGGCCGTGGGTGCCGTTCCTCCGGCTGAGCCGAGCAGCACCTACCCCGAGGCGCCGACGCCCCCCGCCGCCCAGCCCGCCTTGATCGGCGAGCCCGTGACGGTGGAGCCGCCTACGCAGATGGCAGGCTTGATGCCCTCGCAGTACGCGGATCTCTTCGACCGGATGCGTGCCGGCTTCACGCTCGAGGAGGTCAACCAGCGCGCGGTCGACCAGGAGCTCAACTGGTTCGCTTCCCACCCCGATTACCTCGAGCGCGCCTTCGGCCGCGCCGAGCTGTATCTCTATCACATCGTCACGGAGCTCGAGGGGCGCGGCATGCCGGTAGAGATCGCTCTGCTGCCGGTGGTGGAGAGTGCCTTTGAGCCCTACGCTTATTCGCGTGCTCGCGCATCGGGCCTGTGGCAGTTCATCCCCGGCACGGGGACGCGCTTCGGTCTCAAGCAGGACTGGTGGTACGACGGTCGCCGGGACGTGGTCGAGTCCACGCGCGCGGCCCTCGATTACCTCCAATCGCTGCACGATGAGTTCAATGGAGACTGGCTGCTCGCGATTGCGGCCTACAACTGCGGCGAGCTGGCCGTGGAGCACGCCATCGCCGTCAACCGGGCTGCCGGCCGGC
The DNA here is from genome assembly GCA_035277965.1 of Steroidobacteraceae bacterium. Classification (GTDB taxonomy): domain Bacteria; phylum Pseudomonadota; class Gammaproteobacteria; order Steroidobacterales; family Steroidobacteraceae; genus 13-2-20CM-66-19. Next base: position 9,519 of record DATEJM010000044.1, read on the forward strand.
CGATCGATTTCTGGAACCTGAGACTCCCGAAGGAGACCCGGGCCTACGTGCCGAAACTGCTGGCCATGAAGCGCCTGATGGCCGACCCCGAGACCTACGGGATCTCCGTCAGCCCCATCCCGAACCAGCCCTACTTTGCCCGCGTCGACACCAAGGGTCAGATCGATCTGAAGCTCGCCGCCGAGATTGCCGGTGTCACGGACGAAGAGCTCTATGAGCTCAATCCCGCCTTCCATCGCTGGGCCACCGATCCCGCCGGACCGCACTATCTGTTGCTGCCCGTCGATGGCGCGGCGGTCTTTACCCAGAACCTGTCGCAGCTCGACGATGAGCAGCGCATGCGCTCGGCTCATTACACCGTCGCGCGGGGCGACTCCGTCGCCTCGCTTGCGCGTCGCTTCCATACGTCGATCAACTGCATCCGGGAGATGAACAACCTTCCGGCCGGCCCGCTGACGGTCGGCACCGATCTGCGCGTTCCCTCCGAGGGCACGGTGCTCCCGGCAAAGGTGCTGCTCGCCGCTGCGCGGGTTGACGGTCACGACCGCTCAGGCCGTCGGCCGCACGTCCACATCGTGCATCGCGGCGATTCGCTCTGGAGCGTCGCCCGCCGTGCCGGTATGGATGTCCATACGCTCGCTGCGATGAATGGCATGCGGCCTGGTGACCCTCTTCGCGCCGGTCAGCGGCTGCGCACGTCAACCCGTATCGGCACCGCCAGCGCGGTGGGCTCATCCACCGTGAAGTCGGGCTCGTCGATGCGCCGCGTGACGTACATCGTTCGCAGCGGCGACACGCTCACCCAGATCGCCAAGCTCTTCCAGGTCTCCGTCTCCCAGATCATGGCTTGGAACGGGATTGCCTCGCACAGCGGCATCGCCCCGGGCCAGAAGCTGACGATTCGCGTGACCCGCCGAGGCTGATCCGCAAGCGGCAAAAGTCGCGTCTCTTGCCACCGGAAACGTAGCCGATGTCTGCAAGAACGCCGCAGGCGACTTTTGCCAGTGGACCGCAGCGGCGCGCTACACTCCGCGCCTCCTAATCCATTCGGGGGCGTTCAATGGGGTTTCTAGCCGGCAAGCGAGCCTTCATCGTGGGCGTAGCGACCGACCGCTCGATCGCCTGGGGCATCGCGCAGGCCATGCATCGTGAGGGGGCGGAGCTGGCCTTCTCGTATATCAACGACAGAATGAAGGAGCGTGTGGAGCCCCTGGCCCAGTCGCTCGGCTCGAAGCTCACGATGCCCCTCGACGTCACGGCCGACGACCAGGTAGACAGCGCCTTCGAACTGCTGGAGCGCGAATGGGGACAGCTCGACATCGTTGTCCACGCGGTCGCCTATGCGCCGCGGGAGGCCATGACCGGCGGCTTTACGGACGCCACGAGCCGCGAGGCATTTCGGGTCGCTCACGACATCTCCAGCTACAGTTTCACGGCCCTGGCCAGGGGCGCCAAACCGCTGATGGCGGGTCGCGCGGGCGCATTGCTGACGCTCTCCTACCTGGGAGCCGTCCGCTCCATCCCCAGTTACAACGTCATGGGCCTTGCCAAAGCGAGCCTGGAGGCCAACGTGCGCTTCCTGGCGGGCGATCTCGGTCCGTCTGGCCTGCGTGTGAATGGCATCTCCGCGGGTCCCGTCAAGACCCTCGCGGCCGCCGGCATCCCGGGATTCCGCAAGATGCTGAATCGAGTCGCCGAAGTCGCCCCTCTGCGGCGCAATGTCACGTTGGAGGACGTAGGCAACGCGGGTGCCTTCCTCTGCTCCGATCTCGCGGCGGGAATCACGGGTGAGATTCTGTACGTGGACAGCGGATTCAACACGGTCGGCATGAGCTTCCCGCAAGAGGCCGAATAGCGAGCGCTCAGAAGCTCTCAGACCATTCGGCCAGGGGCCGGCGAGAGAGACCGCCCGTCACGAACGTTCGATCAGGGTGGCGAAGCATCGGGCGCAGGTCGTAGCTCCAACGTCATCTCGCTTGCGATTCGGCGTGCCAGATTCTTCCGCTCATGTTTCTCCTCAGGCCAGCCAACCACATTTGCGTGGCGTGGGTGAGGCTTTCCGTCAGGATCAAATATGAGTTGCGCGTCCATAAATGCGGCGGCCACCACAGTCCCGCGGGCCTTCATTGCTGCGTCAGGCTGGTCGACATGCCGCACGCAGATGGACCACAGCGCGTGATCGGCTCACGCCGCTCGACGGTGGGGGCTAGCACCGCTTCGTTCGTGGAGGTCCTGGATGTAGCCGAGAAGATCGCCCGCCACAACGCCTTCAAAGGGTTCAGTGCCATGTCTCACCCGCGGCTGCCCGTATGCCTCGCCAATGACACCTGCGAAATGAAGAGGCCCTGATGGGCCGACGCTGATAGACAATTGCAGTGCGGGACCGAAGTCCCAATCGACCGCAATCTCACCGTCCGGCTCCGGAACAACGTCGGGCGGTACAAGTGATGATGGCAAGGCATTGAGAAATGCCAAGGCGCGCGCCGCCGCCTTCTCGGAAATCGGCCGGGCATCGTAACCGTCCCACCCGGGCTTCGAACACTCGTCCAACACGCGAGCAAGTGATATCAGCGCAAGCGATTGCGCGGAGCTTGCGGCCGTATGTAGTTCGCGCCTCACTTCTGACAGCGCCTTCCGCAGCTTAGCGTCCGATCCGCCCGCATTGGTAGTCGGCGCATACAGCGGGGCAAGGATATTTCTGGGCAAAACGAGTGCGCTCATTCGTACAACATCGCGGCGGCTTCAGTTATGCTCTCGAAAAATGCGTCGTTCTTCAAGCCCCGAAGTCGTTCCAGGCAGTCCCACAGTCGCGAATCGCCCGGCTGGAACTGCCCCTGGCACTGCACATCCACATCGAGAATGAGGGGTACCTTGTCTATCGTGACCGCCGCGTTTGGTTCCAGAAGCTGCGTCAATATCGTGATCACGTTTCGGTCCGGATAAGGAATAACCACACGCTGCATATAGCTCATCAAAAGTTGAGGCAGGGCCTCAGGCACGTCCGGACCGGCGGTTAGGTACTCACTGAAGTCCTGCCCGGGCTTCATCGGCAGATTGAGATTGTTGATATAGCGACATGCCACCCTGACAACCTGCTTAGGCTCGACCGCTCTTACATAGACCGGCCACAGCCGTTGCGCTTCGCCCTTGAGGTGCGTCCAGTCGGTATACGGAGCGAGTCGACTGAGAGTAAAGCCCTGATTCTGGAACTGGGCAACGAACTTCTCGTCTGTAGAGTGAAACCGGAAGCCGAGCTCCTGCGTGGCCACGGTGACTGCGATCTCCTGGGCGCCTTCTAAATTGATCTCACCGATGCGGATGGGGCCTTTGAGGACATATGCACCCTGAAGATTCTCTCTGAGCTTTTCTAACTGTGAAGGCTCGATCTTCCCAGAAGATTGAGCCTTGAAATCTATAATTGCCTCGGTAATCGGCGCGTTCTTCAAGTGACGGTGCCGTGCCATTCCGCGATGCTCCGAACTACGCGCTATGCTGACTTGCAGCGATGAGGAGTTTGACACACATCAGGAAGTGTAGATATGACGAATACGGGCGGAGGCACGTTCCGGGACGACAATCACAAGTGGAGGCACCACCCGATCCCTCTACGTGCGCGAAGGACGTGACGACAAACGCAGCGGTGACCACGCATCTAACCGCATCGGACACGCGCCTCCACGCGAGCCGCCAATCGGCCCCTCAGGGACGGCTGGACGTCTGCGTCTCCAGTACCCCACGCTCGCCCTCCAACCGCGCAACAATGACGGTGCAAGCGGAATCGGCCAGCACGTTGGTGGCGGTGCGGGCCATGTCCAACAGGCGGTCGAGCACGAGCAGCACTCCGACCCCTTCCGGCGGCAAGCCGACCGCCGACAGGATGACCGCGATCGCAACGAGGGACGCCGCCGGGATGCTGGCGATGCCCATCGAGGTGAGCAGCGCCAGGACGACGACCGTGAACTGCTGAGCGAAGGACAGGTCGAGGCCATAGGCCTGGGCGATGAACATCGCGCCCGCGCACTCGTACAAGGCGCTGCCGGCGTGGTTGATCGATGTGCCCAGAGGCATCACGAAGCTCGCAACCCGTTCGGACACCTTCGCCCGGTCCTGCAGACACTCGAGACTGAGCGGCAAGGCAGCGGCCGACGAAGCCGTTGAAAAGGCAGTCAGCAACGCAGTGTCCATCGCCCGGAACAGCCGCCACGGCCGCCCGACACCGGCCAGCCGCAACAGCCCAGGAAGCACCAGGAGCCAGAAGATCAACAGGCCGCCGATCACGCAGGCGCCAAACGCCAGCATCGGCCCCGCGGCGTGCACCCCCGACTTGGCGACCACCCGCGCCGTGAGGCCGAAGACTCCGACGGGAGCGAGGCTCATCACGAACACCGTCATGCGCATCATGATCCGGAACACGCCGTGCCAGAAATCGAGCACGACCTGCCGGAACGGAAGCTCGATGCGCGCCAGGAAAAAGCCGAACAGGCCGCTGAAGAACATCACCCCGAGCAGCTTGTTCGAGCTGGCGGCCTCGACGATGTTCGTCGGGATGATACTGAGGAAGATGTCCCACACGGAGGAGGCCGCGCGCTGCTGCACGCTCGCCGCGACGATATCGGCGGGCGCCTCGAGCGCCAGAAGAGCCCGGGCGGGCTGGCCGGCGACGATGCCGGGCTTCACGAGATTGATCAGGCTGAGCGCGATCAGCACGGCAAGGAGAGTCGTGAGGACGTAGAAGAGCAACGTCTTCGCGCCGAGGCGCCCCAGATCGCGGCCGGAGCCGACACTGGCGACCCCGGTGATGATGGAGGCCGAAATCAGCGGAACGACGACCATCTTCAGCAGATTGATGAACGCCGTCCCGAGGAAGTCGAAGAGCCCCAGGACCCCTACGCCTGCGAGCCGGCCCTCAGGGCCGATCCACGCTCCGATGAGCGCCCCGGCGGCCATGGCCGCCAGAATGGGAGTCGCCGCTACGGGTCGCGTGGGTATCGCGCCTGAAGCAGCCACCGGGGGCTATTCAAACGCTTTGGGGTTCTTGCGAACCGTGCTGGTGCGCCGCAGCTCTTCGACATAGGCCATCGCACCTTCCATGCCGTGGCGCATGGCGTCCTGGCGCACCTGTGCAACCTGTTGGTCGTTTGCCGGCTGGGCGCCGCCCGTACGCAGCGCAGTGACGGCAAGAACGGCGGCGCCGCCGGAGTCGAGCGGAACCGCGCGATAGACCGGCTTCGGCTCCGGCTTCGGCGAGTTGAACGCGGCCTCACGCAGCTGAGCGGGAATCGAAGGATCGGTGCGCCCCACGAATCGAGCCGGTTCCGCCGGAATGTTCAACTCCTTCGCGACAGCGTCGAATGCGACACCGGACTCGAGCTTCGCGCGCGCTGACTGCGCCGCCTTCATGGCGCCTTCGGTGCCCCGCTCCTTGCGAATTGCCGCGATGAGGGTATCGCGCACCTCGGCGACCGGCTTCGGCTCCGGCTTGCGATGCTCCAGGACCTTCACCAACACGAGGCGATCCTCGCCCAGCACGACCGGTCCGCCGATGCGTCCCGGCGGCAGCGCCGAATCGCCGAACAACAGGTCCTGCAGCGGCGGCGCAGCTCCGAGCGGCGCGGCGCCCGCTCCCCGCAGGAATTGCGGAATATCGCCCGGTTGCAGGTTGAACTCCTTGGCGAGCATCGCGAGGTCGTTGCCCGCCTGCTCGACCTTCGACTGCAGTTGCTCCTGGATCTCGCCGAATCGATCGCCGGCCATGTTATGCCGCATCTCGGCTTCGAGCTCCGGACGGGCCTCCTCGAACGTGCGCGCCTTGCCCGGCTGGATCTCGTCGAGCTTGATGATGTGATAGCCGAACTGGGTCTTGATGGGACCGACCATCTCGCCCACCTTCATGGCGAACAACGCATCCGCGAACGGCTTCACGAAACTGTTTCGGTCGGCCCAGCCGAGATCGCCGCCCTTGTCGGCGGAGCCCGGATCCTGCGAGAACTGCTTGGCGAGCTGCGCGAAGTCCTTGCCCGCCTTCGCCTGCGCCAGCACGTCCTGCGCCTGCTTGCGATCCGCCGCATCATCCTTCCCCGCCGGGATCAGAATGTGCCGGGCCCGGCGCTTCTCCGGGATGACGTAGTGGTCCTTGTTCTTATCGTAGGCCGCGCGGAGATCGGCATCCGACACGGTCACCTGTGCAGCAAGCTGGTCCAGGCGCAGCTCTGCATACTGCAGATGGACGGACTCGGTCGTCATGTACTGCGCTTCATGCGTCTTGTAGTACGCCTGCACAGCAGCATCGTCGAAGGGAGCGTCGCCGACGAACTTGTCGGGGGACAGCATCACGTAGCGGACCTCACGCTCCTCGTTCTGCAGGGCGCGATTGCGCTCGACTTCGGCCGGCGTCAGGAAGTCAGAGGAGCTGATACCGCTCTGGATCTGCGAGCGCAGCAGGGAATCGCGCAGATCGGCCTCGAAAGCCGACAGCGACACCCCGACCTGCTCCAGCCGGGACTTGGCCACCTCGGCGTTGTATTTGCCCTCCACCTGAAATGCGGGCTCGTTACGGATGGCATCCTTGACCGCCTGATCGCTGACCCGATAACCGAGCTCGTGAGCGCGATCCGTCAACAGGGCCTCGCGAATCATCGACTCGAGCAGGCGGTCCTGATAGGCCGCCTGCTGGGGTGCCGGAATCTCCCCACCCATGCGCTGTTGCGCCTGCTGCCAGGCATTGCGGGCCGCCTCGATACTGATCTTCTGGCCCCCGGCCTCCGCCGCGTACTGCGCGCTGCCGGTGCTGAGGTTGACGATGCCATACGCGCCCCAGGCCGCGAACACCAGGGCCAGGGCGCCGAGAACGAGGTACCCGAGCCACTTGTGGTTGTGCAAACTGTCGCGGATCGACTGCAGCATGGGACGCCTGTTCGACTCGAGGTGTAATGAACGGGGCGCGCATGATACCAAGGGTCGCCAGAACGCGTTTAAGCGACTGAGCGCACAGGATTTAAGGCTGGGGAGGGACATCGTGAGCACAACCGGGGCAAAATGCTGTCACTCACCTAGCGAGGGCCTATGAATACGCCGAATCCCTACGCCCCTCCCCAGGCCGCGGTGCAGGATATGGGCGAGCCTGGCGACTCCCTGGTCAAGGCGGATCGCGGCACCCGCCTCGTCGCCGCGATCCTGGACGGACTCATCGCCGGGGCGATGATCGCGATTCCGATGGCGATCGGCGGCGGGTGGCGGCGTGGCGGCCACCCGAGCCCCGTGGGCGGGCTGCTGGCGCTCGCGGGACTCATCGCCTGGACATGGCTGACCGGGCTCTTCGTCGCCCGTAACGGCCAGTCGATCGCGAAAAAGATGCTGGGCATCAAGGTCGTCCGCACGGATGGCTCCCCCGCCTCGCTCGGTCGCATCCTCCTGCTGCGAAATGGGGTCAACACGGTTCTGGGGATCATCCCTTTCTACGGTCTCGTGGACGCGCTGCTGATCTTCGGCGAGCCGCGCCAGTGCGTCCACGACAAGATCGCTGACACCATAGTCATCAAGGCGTGAGCGCTGATCGTGCAGGGAACGCAGATGGCGTGATGGGCGAGGCTCTGGATACGACCGTCACCGCCGAAACGCCGGAGGGCATCCTTCTCGAGCTGCATCCCGCCGGAGTGACCGCGCGCTGCTACGCGTTCGCGCTCGATTGGCTGATCCGGCTCGTCATCCTGTATGCGGCGGGCATGGTGATGGCGTATGCGGGGATGTTGGGCATCGCCCTGCGCATCATTCTGTTTTTCGCGCTCGAGTGGCTCTATCCCGTTGCGTTCGAGCTCGGGCGCTCCGGCGCCTCGCCCGGTAAGCAGGTCTGCGGGCTCAAAGTCGTGATGGACAATGGTCTGCCGATCACGCCAGCCGCCTCCCTGATTCGCAATCTGTTGCGGATCGCCGATTTCCTGCCGTTCGGATTCGGGTTTGCCATCGTGAGCATGTTGACGCGGGCGGATTGCAAGCGGCTGGGCGATCTCGCCGCCGGCACGCTCGTCGTGCACCAGCCCCGACCGGCACCGAAGATCAGCCTTCACAACGTCACCCCGATTGCTCCCGAGCGACCCCTGACTCTGCGCGATCAGGCTGCGCTCCTCGCGCTCGCGGCGCGCGCGCCGACACTGACGGCCGAGCGTCTGGACGAGCTGGCGGCGTTGGCCGCGCCCGTTTCCGGAAACGCGGGCGAGTCAGGCTCGCAAGTGACTCGGCGAGTGCTCGGTGTCGCGCAGTGGTTGATAGGGAAGCGCGAATGACTCCACTGCGCTTCGAAGAGCTCTACGGCGCGGAATGGGACGAGCTCGAGGGACTGCTCGACCGACTCCTGCGCCGCAATGAGCGCCCATCTTCATCCGCTGCGTCAGTGCGCGGGGATCGTCTCGCGGCACTATACCGCCGTGCGTGCGAGCAGCTCGCCCTGGCGCGTGCACGCGCCTATCCGGCCTACCTCGTAAGCCGCCTCGATCGCCTGACCTCCGATGCCCATCAAGTGATCTATCAGCGCCGCGAGATAGGGCTCGAGCGACTGGCGCGGCTGGTGACTCACGACTTCCCACGCGCAGTGCGCGCTCAGGCGTCCTATGTCTGGATCGCCGCGGTGCTGCTGGCAGTGCCGACCCTCGTCGTAGGATGGCTGGTCTACTCGAGGCCTGAGCTCATCCTCTCAGTCGTCAACTCGGCGACGGCCGCGCAATATGAGCGAATGTACTCGGACGCGGCGCCCGTCATCGGCAGCCTCGATGCCGCCAGCTCCAACTGGCTCATGTTCGGCTATTACATCAGCCACAACATTGGCATTGCTTTTCAGTGCTTCGCGGGCGGCTTGTTCGCGGGTGTGGGGAGCCTCTTCTTCCTCGCTTACAACGGCGTCATTTTCGGGGCCGTCGGGGGCTATCTGACCGAGCGAGGGCATGCCGCCCACTTCTATTCGTTCGTCGTGACACACGGAGCGTTCGAGCTGACGGCAATCGTCCTCTCCGGCGCCGCCGGCCTCAAGCTCGGCCATGCCTGGCTTTCGCCCGGACGCTACCGGCGTATTCAAAGCCTCGTCCTCGCGGCCAAGGACTGCGCGCTCATCGTCTATGGGGTCATCGCCATGCTGGTCATCGCGGCTGCGATCGAGGCGTTCTGGTCCTCGGCGGCCTGGCTACCTCATGCCGTCAAGTACGGGGTAGCGGCGATCTGTTGGGCCGCCGTGTTGGGTTACCTGGGCTTTCAGGGCCGTCATGCACGTTGATGGCCTCGCGATTCGGATGCGACCGCGCGTTCCACTCGAGGCCGCGGACCTGGGCGGTCGCCTCTGTCAGCGCTACGCACGCTCCGTCTATTCGTGCTACGCAATGGTTGCGTTGCCCGTCGCGGCTCTGGCGCTCGCCTCCTTCGAAATCGCCGAGTGGCTGCCCGCCCTGGCTCTTTGGTGGGCCAAACCCTGGCTCGACCGAACCATTCTGTTCGTGTTGTCGCGCGCCGCGTTCGGAGCATCGACGACGCCCAGCGAGCTCCGGGCCGCCCAGCGCGAGGTCTGGTGGAGTCAGCTCCTCCTGACCCTGACCTGGCGGCGCCTGTCGCCCTGGCGCTCCTTTACCCAGCCGGTCTATCAGCTCGAAGGCCTGCCGCTGCGCGCGCTGCGCAAGCGCGTTCTGCAGATTCGCGGCAAGAAGACCCAAGCCGCGCTACTCATGACATCCGCCTTCAGCATCGCCGAAACCCTCCTCACGCTCGCGGTCGCGTCTCTGGTCTTCTGGTTCTCGCCGCAGACGCAGACACCGGACTCGTTCTTCGTGGACGGAGCGTCCGCGTTCACCGGGTTGACCCTGTCCTTCGCGTACACGGCTGCCGTCCTGTTCCTCGAGCCGTTCTACGTGGCCGCCGGATTTGCGATGTATCTGAATCGTCGCGAGCAACTCGAGGCGTGGGATGTCGAGCAGGAGCTGCGCCGTGCCTTTTCGACCTGACATGCCGCCTCGACCTGACATGCCGCCTCGACCTGACATGCTTCTTCGACGCGACAGAGGCCGCGCGCGGCGGCTCTGCGCCGCTGCGTGTCTCAGTCTCGCCCTGTTGCCTGCCTCTGCACACGCGGCGCCGCCTCTCGAGCGGGGTCCCGAGCCGACCGCTGAGCAGATCTCTCGCGCCCTCGCGACCGTCAAGGCAGACCCGAACCTGGGCCTGGAGCGCACTGTCAGCACGCTTCGGTGGGCAGGGAAGAAGCACCCTCGAAGCTCCGGCGCCAGTGGCAGCCTCACGTGGCTGCTACAGCTTTTCGAGTGGCTGGCGCAGTCGGCGCGCCTGGTGTTTTGGGTGGCCATCGCGATCGCCGCTGCCGTTCTGGTGCTCTTCATCCTGAGGCTGGTGCGCGCCGGACCCGGCCTACCGATGCCTCGGCGCTTCGTCGCTCCCACTCACGTACAGAATCTCGACATCAGGCCCGAGAGTCTTCCGGCGGACATCGGGCAAGCCGCGCGCGCCCTCTGGGACAAGGGGGATCAGCGAGGGGCGCTCGCCCTGCTTTACCGCGGCCTGCTGTCCAGGCTCGCGCACGTGTATGGGCTGCCGATTCGAGCCTCGAGCACGGAAGGCGACTGCCTCGCGCTCACCTCGTCAGCGCTGACGGGGAAGCAGGCCGCCTATGTCTCGCGACTCATACGGACCTGGCTACGAGGCGTGTACGGCGGTCTGGCTCCCGATACGTCGTCAGTTCACGCGCTTTGCGCTGACTTCGCGATCGAGCTCAACGAGGACCCGAACACTGCGACGTCTGGCGCGCTCACCGCAGCGACGTCCGCATGAGCCTGTCCCGACTCGTGAAGCTGCTGATCGCGGCCGCGCTGGTGGCGCTCGTGGTGTGGATCGCCCGAAACACCTACTGGGATCAAACGACGGTGCCGGGCCGACCGAAGGGCGAGGCGGCCACGGACCCTTTCTATGCCGCGAGGAAGCTCGCGCAAGCCCTGGGCGCAACCGCGCAACGCGACCGAGGCTCGAGTGATGTCGGCAGCGACGGCGTGATCTTTCTCGATGCCTGGAACTGGGATCTCGGCGAGATACGGCGCCGGCACCTGCAGCAGTGGGTCGAGTCCGGCGGCCGTCTGGTCGTGGACAGCTCACTCATCAGTGCCGGCTCGTTCGCCTCCTGGAGCGGCATCAGCCGGGCCGAGCGACCGGAGTCCTCGCCCGTGTTTCGGAAAGCTCAGGCACAGGCGGGCAAGCACGTCGAGTACGTTTCCACCTGCCGCAATCTGACCGAGGAGTCCGATACGCAGTCGCACGCAACCCGTCAGTACGCGCTCTGCGGCCTCGATACCACGGGATACCTGACCGCCAGCCGGCACGCGGTCTGGGCACTGCGCGATTCGACCGGCGCCCAGGCGGTCAGGGTCCTCATCGGCCGCGGTAGCGTCACGGTGATCAACGCGATGCCGTTTCGTTATCTGACGCTGTTCGATGGGAATCAGGCGCCTCTCTTCGTCGCGCTGACACAGCTTCGCGCCGGGGACCCGATTCGTTTCCTCTCGGAACAGGAGCAGGCTTCGCTCGTCGCGCTGACTTGGCGATACGGCGGGCCGGTGATCACGCTGCTCCTCGTCATCCTGGCCCTCACTCTATGGAGGAGCAGCCCGCGCTTCGGGCCTCTCGAGGCGTCGCCTGAAGCCGCTCGCCGCTCCCTTGCTGAGCAGATTCGTGGAACGGGGCACTTCGCGGCACGAACCGGCGGTGCAGTCGCGTTGCATGCGGCCACTCTGCGTGCCCTGCAGGAGACGGCAAGCCGTTACATCCGCGGCTACGCGCGCTTGGCGAGCACCGAGCAGATTGCGGTTGTCGCGAGCCAGGCGGGCGTCGAGCCTGATGCGCTCGCGGCAGCTACCCACTATTCTGGCGCCCGTCGGGGAATCGGGTTGCGCAACTGCATTGCGCTCCTCGAGTCGGCGCGTCGTCGCATTCTGATGAGACAGGCCAGGTCGCAAGATGGAAACTGAGTCGAACACGATCTCCCGCGCCGCGGAGCTGCTGCAGCGGTTGCAGGCCTCTATCGCACAGGCCGTCGTCGGTCAGACATCGGTGATCGAGCAGGTAGTCGTCGCGCTCGCAGCCTCCGGTCACGTACTACTCGAAGGTGTACCGGGCCTCGGGAAGACGCTGTTGGTTCGCGCGCTGGCCCAGTCTTTATCGCTGGCACATGGACGAGTGCAGTTCACGCCCGACATGATGCCCTCCGATATCACCGGGCATGCGGTCCTCGATCCCAAGACGACCGAGCTGCGGATCGTACACGGCCCTGTCTTCACCAATGTCCTGCTCGCGGACGAGATCAATCGTGCGCCCGCGAAGACCCAGAGCGCCCTTCTCGAGGTGATGCAGGAATATCAAGTCACGCTGGAAGGTCAGACCCTGCCGTTGCCGAAGCCGTTCATGGTGCTCGCGACGCAAAATCCCGTGGAGACCGAAGGCACTTATCCTCTGCCGGAGGCGCAGCTCGATCGGTTCCTGTTCAAGGTCGAAATCGACTATCCCGCGCTCGCCGAGGAAGTCGGCGTCGTCGTGCGTGCGACCGCCAATCAGGCGGGCAACGAGTTGCCCCTCACGCAGGTCAAGCCGGTCCTGAACGAGAGGCTGGTCTCGACCCTGCAGCAGATCGTCGCTCAGCAGCGTGTCGATGAGCAGGTCATCGAGTACGCCGTGCGCCTCGTACGGGCGACACGTGACTGGACAGGCCTGGCGCTCGGCAGCGGCTCGCGGGGGGGCCTGGCGCTCGTTCGCGGCGCTCGCGCGGTCGCATTGCTCGATGGTCGCAACTTCGTCACGCCGGACGACATCAAGCGGATTGCCCTGCCTGCTTTGCGCCATCGCATTGCGCTTTCGCCCGAGGCGATGCTCGAAGGCCGGAAGCCGAATGAGCTGTTGCAGGCCATTCTCGACAGCGTGGCCGCGCCGCGGTTGTAGCCGATGCGGCTGCGAATGCGCCCCGGGAAGCTGCTGATCGGCTGCGTTGCCGTCGCGGCAGTCATCGCATGGATTGCTCTGCTCCTGGGCGTTGGAATCCTGCCCGTGACCACAGTGACGATCGTCGTCCTGACGGTCCTCATGGTCCTCGCGGCGGCGGACTACATCCTGTCACGCCGCGCGTGGCGCGAGGATGCGCTGGAAATGGTCCGCCGGCTCCCGTCAGCATTCGCGATCGGGGCGAAGCGGCAGATCGATATCAGCATCGAGGCCGCTCCTGAGCGAGACTGGGAAATCGAGCTGTTCGATGGGGTCGACCCCCAACTGATGGCGGCCGGCCTGCCCGTCCGCCTCACCCTGCCCGCTCGCAAGCAGGTGAACCTTTCCTACGCGGTCATCCCGACTCGAAGGGGGGATGTGACCCTGTCGGCCGCGGACGCCCGGATCCGGTCGCGCTGGGGACTATGCGAGCTCCTCGAGCAAATGGGCCGCCCGCAGCGGCGGCGCGTCTATCCGGACTTCGCGCAGATCGCGCGCTACGTGTGGCTCGCCGGCGACCGGCGCCTGCAGGAAATCGGCATCAAGACCTATCAGCAACGCGGCGAAGGCACGGACTTCAAGCAACTCTCGGAGTACCGCTATGGCGATCCGGTGAGACACATCGACTGGAAGGCCACGCAGCGCCTCGGCAAAGCGGTGATCCGCGAATTCCAGGACGAGCGCGACCAGTGCATCATGCTACTCGTTGATTGCGGTCGACGGATGCGGGCGGATGACCGTGAGAGCGGCGTCGGCACGTCGCACTTCGACCAGGTACTGAATGCCGTGATGCTCCTCTCCTACGTCGCGCTACACCAGGGCGATGCAGTCGGAGCGCTGACCTTCGGCAACCCGGCCGGAGAGGAACGCTCGTTCACACCTCGAAAAGGAGCTCACGCGCTGAACGCGCTCATGGCGCAGCTCTATGCCGTCCAACCCACTCCCACCTATTCCGACTACGTCAGCGTGGCAAACCACCTTCTGCGGACCCAGCGCAAGCGCGCGCTCGTGATCATCATCACGAACTTCAGGGATGAGGACAGCAGTGAGCTTGGGCTTGCATTGAAGCTGTTGCGCTCCCGGCACCTCGTCTTACTCGCCAGCTTGCGTGAGCGCATCGTCGGCGAGCTCATTGCCCAGCCATTGACCACCGGTGACGCTGCGTTGGACGTGGGTAGCGCACATCTCTACGAGCAATCACGCCGCGATGCGTTCAATCGTCTGGCCGGCCCGGGAGCGCTGATGGTGGATGCAGAGCCGGAGAACCTGGGAGTCGCGCTCGTGAATCGCTATCACGCCGTCAAGCGCGCGGGGCTCATTTAGGAACGCCCGCGACCGATCGCTCACGTGCATCGGCTGCCGCCCTCCATCCAGGCACGAGCCACGCGAGAGGCATCCTCCTGGCGATTGCACGCATGAAACGACAGTCGAACGACATCTGCGCGGGTGTCGAAGTAGACTTCGGCTGCGCGCAAAGCGGCCGTGATGGCCGGCAGATCGGCGCCCGTTCGGATGCAGAGCGTTCCGCCCCTCTCTCCGGTCGGAAGCCGGCTGCGCCACTCGTCATCGAGGCCCGCTTCGAATGCTTCCATCAGCCGGCGGTTGTGCGCGAGGAGGTTGGCGACACCCATTTCATGGATGACGCGCAGGCTCGCAGCCGCGGTCACGAACGGGCCGATCGAAGGCGTGCCGCCCCAGAATCGGCGCGAGTCGGGCGCGTAGGCGAACGAATGGATATCGAGCTCATACGGGTCCGCATGCGAGAACCACCCTACATCAGCGGGCTCGAGGGACTGCGTGACGGCGGCTGCTGTCCACAGGAAGCCGGCGCCGGGGCCCCCGCACAGCCACTTGATACAGCTGCCCAGCACGACCTGCGCACCGATCTGCGGAAATGACAGAGGCAGAATGCCGGCGGACTGAGCCACGTCGACGATGCACAGAATGCCGCGCTCCGTACACAGTCGGGCGATTTCCTGTATCGGCGCGACCTTGCCCGTGTTCGAGTGCACGTGGGTCACCAACACGATGCGAACATCCCGAGTCAGCCGATGAGACCAGCTCTCGAGCAGCGAGGGGTCATCGGCACGCGGAATCAGGCTCAACTCGTAGCCAAAGCGCTGCGCCTGGCTGAGCACGAATCCGAGCGACGGGAAAGAGTCCTCCGCGGCCAGCAGCACGCGGCGCGCGGCGGGCTCCCTCGGCAGTGCGGAAAGGACCTTGGCCAGGCCGGACGACAGGTTGGATTGCGGGCAGTATTCGGCAGCGGCGCCGCCGAACAGCGCGGCAAGCGCCGCCTTGAAATGCTCGATCTGTTCGAGCCAGACCGGCCACGCGTCACCGCCGCGCTCGATCCACGGCACCAGCAACCCCGACTCCAGGGCGAACCGGGAAGCCCAGGGCAGGCACCCTACCGAATGCGTGAGCGCATAAGGCCCCTTCCGCGGGACGTGGAACGCATCGGCCCATCGCGTGGAGTCGCTGGCGACCTCCGGCATGGCCCCAGACTACGCCGGTTTATCGAATGAGCCTAGAGTTCTCCACGGAAGAATCGGGGCGGAGGTCCTGCTGGAGCGGCCGCGCATACCGCTGAGCCAACACCGGGAGAACGATGAGATTGAGCGCGGTCGAGGAGATCAGCCCGCCGAGCACGGTGATCGCCATGGGACCTTCGATCTCCTGCCCCGGGCGGTGCACACCCAGGGCGAGCGGCAGCAGTCCGAGCGCCGTGACGGTGGCGGTCATCAGGATCGGCACGAGCCGTTCATGAGCGCCCTGCAGCACCCGCTCCCCATCCCAAGGGTGACCTTCACGCTCCACCAGATGCTCATAATGAGCGAGTTGGAGAATAGCGTTGCGCGCACTGATGCCGAACACGGTCACGAGTCCCACCAGGGATCCCAACGACAGGCCGATTCCGGTCAGAGCGATCATGAGGACGCCGCCGAGCAGACTGAAAGGCAGATTCGCCATCACCAGCCACCCGTTGGCCCGCCAGCGCAGCGACACGAGCACGATCACCATGATGAGCGCCAGCGCTCCGAGCGAATACCCCAGCAACTCGCGTTGCGTTTGCCGCTCGGCCTGCGCCGCCCCCGTGAATTCGACGAAAGTCCCCACCGGCAGCCGTATACGCGCGATGCGCCGGCGAGCTTCGGCAACGGCATCCTGTAGTCCGCGGTTCTCGACGTTGAAGGTGACTGCGATGCGGCGCTGTCCCCCTTCGTGCTCGATGTTGTATCGATCCTGTGCCAGATCGAGTCGCGCAAGCTGCGACAGGGCGAACGGGCCATTCGGACCGGGAACCATGAGACGACCCACCTCGTCCATGCGGCCGCGCTCGCTGTCGGGGAGACGCACCATCACCGCGACCGTCCGCACTCCCGTGAAAGTCTCCCCGACCCTGACGCCAGAATAGGCGGCCTCGACAGTATCCAGCACCGCCTCGCTCGTGATTCCTGCCGCGGCGAGCTTTGCGGGCTGGGGCACGATCTGCAAGCTCGGAGCGTTGCCCTGTTGACGGAACTGCAGGTCCGTGATGCCTCGCTCACCACGCAGTGCAGCCACGATGGAGTCCGCGGCCCGATCCAACGCGTCCAGGTCTTCGCCGAAGACTTTGATGACGACCTGGGCCGTGTCTCCGGTCAGACTTTCGCTGATCCGGTCGCCCAGGAACGTCAGCACCTCACCCTGAACTCCCGGATGGCTTGCCAGAATCTGCCGCAAACGCTCCTGGGCCGTGCTCTGATCCACGGCGGCATCGGGCTCGAGCTCGATGTGCAGCTCGCTTTGATGCGGGCCCCAGGTGTCCTCGCCGAGCTCGGCCCGCCCGATTTGATGCTCGACGCTGCGAACAGAGGGCAACGCCAGAATCTCGGCGCTCACCGAGCGGCCGAACGCCCGCATCTCCTCGAGGGAGGTATCGGGCACCGTGCTGCTCGCCTGCATGACGAAGTGCCCTTCGCGAAACTCGGGCATGAAGGTGCCTCCCAGGAAAGGCAGGCTCGCGGCCGCGAGCGCCAGCAGCACCCCGATCGAGGCGACCGTCACGGCGAGGTGCCGATTCACCCACTCGATCGCGATTTTCTGCCAGAGCTTCAGCCGGGTCAGCCAGCGCGGGTGCGGTGTCCTCGCGGCTCTTCCCAGGAGCAGCGCGCACATAGCCGGCGTCGCAGTCATCGCAACCAGCAAAGAAGCCGCCACCGCCAGAATGAATGCCAGGGCCAGGGGCCCCACGAAGTGTCCCTGCACGCTCGAGGTCAGCAGCTCGGGGATGAATACCGCGACGACGACCGCCGTGGCGTAAATGACCGGGCCGCGAACCTCGAGCGACGCATCCAGGATGATCTGGAGGGGCAAGCGCGACTCGTCCGGCCCCGCCTCCCGCAGTCGCCGCAGGACATTCTCGATGCCGATGATCGCATCGTCCACGAGGACGCCGAGAGCAACCGCGAAGCCCCCCAGAGTCATGGTGTTGAGGGTCATCCCCATCCGATCCAACACGAGCACCGCCGCCAGCAGCGACAGCGGTATCGCGGTGAACGCGATCAGCGCAGCCCGTACGTCTCGCAGGAACAGGTAGAGGACGATGACGATCAACAGCGCGGCGATCAGCAGGGCGTGCTCGAGATTGCCGAGAGCGCGCTCGATGAAGTTGGCCGGGCGGTGCAAGGCCGGGAACATCGTGATGCCCTGGGCCGCCAGAGTGGGACGCAGCTCGCTCAGAATGGCTTCCACAGCTCGTGTGGTGGCCAGTGTGTTCGCTCCGTATTGACCGGCGAGAGAGATGAGAACGCCGGGTTTTCCCATGATGAGGGCGTCACCCGTGCTCAGAGCCGCGCCCTGACGGATCGTCGCCACATCCCGCAGACGGATGGGCATTCCGCCTCGGACGGTCACCAGGGCATTTGCCAGAGTGCCGACATCGGGCTCGGGCACCGGCGCCCGCAACAGGACCCGTTGGGTGGCGAGGTCCACGTAGCCTGCGCCTCGAACCGGCAGCGCCGCTCGCGCCGCCGTCGCCAGATCCGTAAACGTGAGGCCGTACGCAGTCAGCTTGTCCGGATCAGGCAGAACCTGAATCTCCCGCACGGCGCCGCCGAACACCAGGGCGTGAGCGACCCCGGGCACCGCGAGCAGTCGCGGCTTCACGAGCCACTCGGCCGCATCGCGCAGCTCATACGGGTCACGGCTGGACGAGACGAGCCCGATCTTCAACAAATCCATGGTGCTCGACACGAGCGGCGACAGCTTCGGAGGGCCTACCCCCGCGGGCAAGGACGAGCCGATCTCGGACAGGCGCTCGGAGACGCCCTGACGTGCCTGGTGAGGCTCCACGCCATCGTTGAATGTCACGGTGACGACCGATAGCCCCGGGATCGACTGCGACCGCAGGGTGGCCACGCCCGGAGTACCCTTGACCGCGGTCTCCACGAGCTTCGTGACGAGTTGCTCGACCTGCTCGGGCGCGAGTCCCGGGGCCTCGGTTTGAATATCCATCTGCGTCGGCACGAAATCCGGAAACACATCGAGCTGCGAATGCAGCGCGCCGAGGCATCCCAGAGCGAGCGCGAGGACACTCAACGCCGAGACCGCACCGAAATGCCGCACACAAACCGCGACCAGCCAGTGCATGGTCAGTCCTCGCCCTGGCGTTGCGTGGCAGGACTCAACTGGCGCGCCAGAAGGAGCCCGGCTGCTGTGGTGACGATCTGCTGCCCCGCACTGATCCCGCTCGACATGAAATACCCGCCAGGCAGCGGCCGGGACAGGTCGAGCGGCACACGGGCGAACTTGTCGGGCGCTCGCTGCACGAAGCACCACGACTGTCCGTTGCTCACGACGACGCCCGACTCAGGAATCAGAACGCCCGCGGTCGCCTGCCGAAACACCGCGTTAGCGCGCAACCGCGACCCTTCGGGAAGAGTCGATCGTTTGACCAGCGCGAAAAAGCTGCTTCCGGGCAGCATCGGATCGGCGGGAGCCGCCCAGACCCCGGAGGCTTCCCAGGTTGTCGGCGACGACACGCCGACATCCACACGCGTCAGGCGAACACTCAATGGCGGGTCTGCGTCCAGCGCACCCGCCGGAAACGTCACGCGCACGAGCTTCCATTCGCCGCTCGCCAGCCATTCGAGGGTGTTTGTCGGCCCGCGAGCCGCGTCGGGAAACCCCGCGCCGAGCGTTGCGGTGAGCTTTCTCCGTGCCAACTGCAGCGCAGCTCGATCGGAAGCGGCCTGGCGCGTCGCCACTTCAACGGCTTCGAGTCCCAGGGATCCGGGCCCGCCGGCGAGGTGCCGCGCGCGTTGGAGTGCTGAGTCGCTTTGCTGGGTGGTTGCCTTTGCGATCTGCAGATCGGCGGCGAGCTGTGCAATCGTATCGTGACTCACCACCGTGCCGAAGCCCTCGGGGCCGGGCGAATACGTGACCGCCGTAGCCGGGGTCAAGTGGATGCCGAGGCGCGTCACCTCCTCGCCAGAGAGCGTCACCTCCTCGCGCTGGAGCCTCACCTCCTCGCCAGAGAGCGTCACCTCTCTGACGCTGTCGGGAGGGCGACCGCGCTCCGGCGACCCAACTTCCGACGGGGCACCCTGCGGCGCACCGCCGCCACATGCGGCGGCGAGAACGCAGGCCAGGGCGGCTACAGCGGCTTGCTTGGCGCCCATCCGCCCCCCAAGGCCTTGCACAGGCTCACGACCGCCTTCAGCCGAGCGAGTGTGTACTGGCTCATTTGATCGCGGGCGAGCATCACGGAGCGCTCACTATCCAACACCGCCCTATAGTCACCGGCGCCCTCCTCGTAGCGTGCCCGTGCGCCATCCAGGGCCCGCTCAGTCTGTCGAACGCTCTCGAGCTGGACGGGCTCCTGCTCGTTCAGGCGAGCGATGACCGACAGAGCCCGCTCGACATCCCACAGAGCAGCCAGCGTGGCCGCCCGGTAACGCGCTACCAGCTCCTCCTCTTTCGCCGACGCTTCATCCCGCGCCGCCCGGAGTCGTCCGCCGGAGAAAATCGTCTGCACGATCGCCGCGCCAGCCGTCACGGTCGGGCCGGTGCCGGTCAGGGTCATGACCGCTGCTTGAACGGCCGGATTCTGGATGCCGCCGCTCGCGGTTAGGGAGATCGAAGGGAAGAATGCCGCCCGCGCCTGGAGCAGATCGGCATGCGCTGCCTGCAGGCTCTCCTGCGCGGCAAGCAGATCGGGACGGCGCAACAGCAGATCGGACGGCAGCCCGGGGGCGACCGCGGGCAGCGAAAACTGGGACAGCCTCTGAGCAGCGATGCGCAGCTCACCGGGTTGTCGGCCGACGAGGATCGCGATCGACGCCTTCCCCTCATCCTCCTGTTGCACGAGCTCCCGGAGATGAATTTCCTCCGCGGCGACGGCCCCACGTTGTTGAGCCAGCTCCACTGGCG
Source organism: Steroidobacteraceae bacterium (assembly GCA_035277965.1). Lineage (GTDB taxonomy): Bacteria > Pseudomonadota > Gammaproteobacteria > Steroidobacterales > Steroidobacteraceae > 13-2-20CM-66-19. The sequence goes on from DATEJM010000044.1 coordinate 29,937, forward strand.
TAGCCGCTCCAACCCTGTTCCGGGCCTCGATCGCGGCAAGGACATCACGCGCGGTCCCCAGTGATGCACGTGCGAGGTCGACGCGCTCATGTAGCGCGACGACTTGAAAGTAGCCATCGACGACCCCTGATACGAGCGTCAGAGCGACCACCGATCGGTCGGACGCCGTTGCCTCCCGCGAAGCCAGGGCCGACTCTCGCGCCGCATGATTCTTCCCCCAGAAATCGACCTCGTAGCTCGCGGAAATCAACGCACCGTAGTCAGTCTCGCGAGCGGTTCCGTTCGCGGAGTGGCCGGCATAGCGGATTGCGTCTGCGTTCACATCCACCTGCGGCAGAATCGCAGCGCCGGCCGCGCGAGCCCGCGCGTCAGCCTGTCTGACTCTCGCATCGGCGGCCTGCAGGTCGAAGCTGCTGCGATAGGCTGATTCGACCAGCGCATCCAGCTCGTCGCTCTGGAACTGCCTGAACCAGTCGCGAGTCACCTCGGCCGCATGCTGCGAGGATTGAGCGGTCCAAGCCGCAGGGACTTCGACCTTCGGCACGCTGGCCGGCCGGTCCGCACAACCGCCACACAGCACAGCTGCACCAGACCAGCCCAAATGAAACGCCCCGCGACGCACCTCAAATGCACTCCGCCAGCAACCGCCTACACTCCACCTGCGACCGCCGCATCGCTCCGGCTCCTTGCGACCCATCTCAAACACGGTCCGGGGACGCCGACGGGGAGGAGAATCGCACGCGGAAAACAGTTCCCGCGTGAGGCTGACTCTGTGCCTCGATCTGCCACCTCAAGCGCTCGCAGAGTCGACTGACCAGATACAGACCCAGCCCCAGACCGCGGCTGTCCGGGCCCCGATAGCGGCGCTCGAAAATCCGTGACAGATCCTCCGGAGAAATTCCGACGCCGGTGTCGCTGACCGTGAGAGCGTCCATGGTGAGTCGTACCACGACGGTTCCGTCCTGGGTGAAGCTCACGGCATTCAGAAGGAGGTTATTCACAACGCTCGCGATCATCGTCGGATCGCCCTGCACGATGACGGGCGAAAGCTCGGTCAACACGCTCACCGAGCGTGCGGCAGCAGCCGGAGCAACGAGATCGACCCCCTCCTTCACGATCTCGTCGAGCGCACAGCGGTGTGCGGCCACCGCTGCCTCGCCACGCGCCAGAAACAAGAGAGCCTCGATCAGGGATTGCATCTGTGAGCACGCGCGCTGGATGCGCAGCAGGCGCTCTTGCCCGCCTCGTGACAGACCGGGCTCCTCCGAAAGCAACTCGGCCGCGCTGGACACGACCGCAACGGGCGTGCGTAGCTCGTGGCTCGCATCTTCAGTGAACGCTTGCTCACGCTCGCGCACCCGGGAGAGACGCTCCAAATAGGAATCGATCGCCGCGGCAATGCCCCCCAGCTCGCGATCCGCGAACTGACCGGACAGCGACCCGATCGGCCCATTGGGATCGAGATTCGCGACGCGATTCGCGAGCGCCGTGACCGGACGCATCACTGCCCTGGCCAGGATGCCGGCCACGGCCGCAGCCAGCCCCAGGCCGACCAGCCCGAGAAGGAGGGATGCGGAGACGACATCGCGCTCGAGCCTGTCCACGCGTTCCGTATCGAGGGCGAGATAGAGTCGGGCGTCGCCCACGGTGTCCACCGACACATCGTACATTCGGCCATCGAGCGCGATGTCCTCGTGGACTCCCTTCGAAAGCGCGGCGAGCGGCGCCGGCAGGCGCTGCCGATCCTCGGCGTTACGGACCCTGTATCCCTGGAGGCCGTTGGAGGCGGGAGGCGGCTCGCCTCGATTGGCTGCCACATCCGCCGCAAACTCGTGCATCTCACGCACGAGTGTCTTGTGGAGCATCTCATCCTCGAGAAGCTCGATGAACTGACGCACGACCAACCCGAACACACCGCACAACAGGAGGACGAGCACCGAGGTGGCGAGCAGAAATCTCGTTCGCAAGCTCGAGCCGGTGCGCATGAGGCTATGTCAGTGGGTACAGGGCGTGCATGGACTGTGACAACCGGTACAGGGTGCGCATGGGCTATGCCAGTCGGTAGCCGGTGCCATGCACCGTCTGCAGCAGCTTGGTCTCTCCGGATCGCTCGATCTCACTGCGAATGGCGAAGATCTGCACTCGCAGAGCGGCCGCGGTCTCGGGGGGATCGTTACCCCAGACGGTTCGCAGAAGCTGCTCGCGCGTCACGAGCGCGGGCGAAGCCCTCATCAGTTGCTCGAGAATGCGCTTCCCGATGGGAGCCAGAGTGACGAGACGCTCGCCGCGGCGAACGTGTCCGGTTCGCACGTCGAACGTCAGATCGGCCACCTGCAGGACTCCCTTCGTGCCCGTCGCACGGCGTACGAGTGCGTTCAGGCGTGCAAGGAGCTCGAGCAGAGAAAAAGGCTTTGTCAGGTAGTCGTCGGCGCCCGCCTCGAATCCCCGCAGCTTGTCCGCCTCCGTATCGCGCGCCGTCAGCATCAGCAGCGGAACCTCTCCGCGTGAACTCTCCCGAAGCCGCCGGCACAAGCTCGTTCCGTCCAGCCCCGGCAGCCCCAGATCGAGGATCACCGCATCGTAGTGGTCCGTGCCGGCAAGCTCGAGCCCCTTGATGCCATCGCGCGCGTAGTCCACCGCGTGGCCCTTGGACTCCAGAAACTCGCCGATATTGGCTGACAGATCGAGATTGTCTTCGATCAGCAGGACTTGCATGCGCGGCAGGGTAGCACCGCGCGCGTAAGCAATTCGTTAGAGGCCACGGCGCCGCGCAAGGGAACTGAAAGGTTCAGGTGGCGTTCATGGCGAGCATTTAGAATTCTTCGCAATCATTCAGGGAGACTCGAGCGTGGCCATCATGAGGCGACCCGCCGCCGCGATCATCCTCGCATGCGCACTCTTCGGACTCTCGGCATGTGGCGGCGGCGATGGCGACCGCGGACCCCAGACCTTCATCACGCGGATCCTGAGCGATTCGAGCTACGACGGGGACATTCAGCAAACGGGCCCGGGCACCTACGTCGTGACACAGGGAATGTCATCGACCGTGCAGTCGGTATTCGCGGGCATCGATCCGGGCGGCGGGACCGAGTATCGAGCCTTTCTCGATTTTCCCCTGACCGGCCAGG
>DATEJM010000045.1:0-52748 GCA_035277965.1 Steroidobacteraceae bacterium
CGGAGAATGAGTTGCAACCACGAGGGCGCATCGGCGTCCCGGCCATCACCATTCTTCTTCATCGCAGGCTCCTCGACGATGTCGACTCGATATTATGTCCGCAAGACGTCGCTGGCTGTTGACCGCATCACACGGTTCGAACAGCCCGTCGGGTAGCCCGCAAGGCGACGATTGGCAACAATGCAGCCAACCAGGGCCATTGCCGTACGCGTGTCCCTGGCTGCGTCGATCAAGGTGGTATTGTTGTGACGGACATCAACACCGCCGGCGCGCAGCACAACCGAGCGTGTACGGGGATCCACGACGGCCAGGTCCACTAGCGTCGATACGTCGTGATGGTTACCTTTCAGAACGTACGCGCCGACGATAGTCAGGTAGCCCAGTGACCAGGCGCTCTCGTCCTCGTGAGTGGTCTGGTCATACGAGACGACGGCCATCAGATCGAGGCCATATAGCCGTTGCACGCCCTCCAGACCGTCGTACCCATGGCGTCCGGCCAGGTAGTAGTCCGGAACGATGACGATCTCGCGGATGAACTTCCTGTCCACGAATCGTTGCCTGATCTCGTCGAGCAGCTGCTCCTTGTGAGCCGCGTCCAGCGAATCCACGCTTTCCCCTGACGGTAGAAAGGCGAGTCCCACGCGCAGCGGCACGTGCAGCTCCGGAATCGCGTTGGTCGCGGGCGGGTCGCCGTTACCGGGATACAGGAAATCAACGAGGCTCGATGAAGCACGAGTGCGCGACTCGCATCGAGGGAAGCAGGTTGCGTCATTCAGGAACGCGCAGGACGTGACCGCCAACCCCATGACACCCGCGCACAACATTGTCCTCAGCCTCATAGGCCCTCCCGATGTGTTTTTGACTGGCGGGCAGTCTCGGTCCGGGTAGCCTGTAGTGCCACTTCTGAGTGCTCTGTAGCGCAATATTGGCCACTTGGTATCGTGTGGTGATACCTTCTGATGCCGCGAGATATCGCAGCGACAGGAGAAGTCATGGCGGACCGGGATCTGATCGTCACGGAGCTCAAGCGCGCCTTGCGCGAGTCGGATGTCACTTACGCAGAGGTCGCCCGGAAGCTCGGATTGAGCCTCGCGAGCGTGAAGCGACTGTTCTCGACGGGCGATTTCACTCTGCAGAGGGTCGATGCGATCTGCGACCTCATCGGCGTGAGGCTCGCGGAAATTCTCGAGCGCGCACACGAGCGATCGGCCCCCGAGAAGCAGCTCACCGTCGGTCAGGAGCAGCAGATCGTCGCCGATCCCAAGCTGTTCTTCGTGACCTGGCTGGTCCTCAATCGAACACCCTTCGAGGAGATCGTGCGCGACTATCGCTTCGGCGAGCGGGACGTCCTCGGTTACTTCATCAAGCTCGATCGTCTGAAGGTGATCGAGCTACAGCCCGGCAATCGAGTGCGCCTGCTGGTCAACCGCCAGTTCAGCTGGCGCGCGGGCGGCCCGGTTCAGAAATACGTCCATCAAAAGTTGCTGCGTGAGTTCTTCGCCAGCCATTTCAGCGGTCCACAGGATGAGTTCTTCTTCCACGGTCGCGCAGTGACCGAGAATGCTCTATCCCAGCTCAAACGCGCGCTGCGCAATGCCGCGCGCGAATGCGTCGAGATCATCGAACGCGATCGCACTGGTCGTGCCATGGGGAAGGGGGCCGCCTTAGTGTTGGCTTTGCGGCCGTGGAAGTATAGCGGCTTCGCTCAGTTCGATCGCACATGAGGTAGCGCCATCACCAACCCGAGGCACGCCGCAGCCCGGGGCGCGCGGGATGACCGGAAACCGTGCGCGTGGACATTCCCCGCACAGAAACCGGCGCCTTGACTCTCCCGGACTGTTGATTTACACCTGAGCTGCGGCCGGGGCAGATCGCCGCAAATATCTGCGACCCACTATGGATGGTGAGGTATGACAACGACGCTCAAGGGCATTGTACTGGCGGGCGGAGCGGGCACGCGGCTGCACCCGGTTACTCTGTCCATCAGCAAGCAGCTGCTGCCCGTCTACGACAAGCCGATGGTGTACTACCCCCTCGCGACGCTGATGTCGGCAGGGATACGGGATATTCTGCTGATCTCGACGCCGGAAGACCTCCCCCTCTACAAGAGGCTGCTCGGCTGCGGGAGCCAATGGGGTCTGTCACTGAGCTTCGCGTCGCAGCCCAAGCCCGAAGGGCTGGCGCAGGCATTTCTCATCGGACGCACGTTCGTCGGCCACGACAAGGTTGCCCTGGTGTTGGGTGACAACATCTTCTACGGGCAAGGGCTGCCCGAGCAGCTGCGGCGCGTCGGGGAGCGCCCGGCAGGAGCGACTGTCTTTGCCTATCGCGTGCGTGACCCGGAACGCTATGGCGTCGTCGAATTTGACGACCACGGACGCGCGCTCAACATCGAGGAGAAGCCTCATCGCCCAAGATCGCACTACGCGGTCACCGGCCTGTACTTCTATGACAACCAGGTTCTCGACATCGCCGCTTCGCTGCGGCCGTCCGCGCGGGGAGAGCTCGAGATCACCGATGTCAACCGAATGTATCTGCAACAGGGCTCGCTGCAAGTCGAGATCCTCAGTCGCGGCGTGGCCTGGCTCGACACCGGCACCCACGATTCCCTGCTCCAGGCGGCTACGTTCATCGAAGCCATCGAGAGCCGCCAGGGCCTGAAGGTCTGTTGTCCCGAGGAAATCGCCTACCGCTGCGGCTACATCGGATCCGAGCAGCTCGAGCGCCTGGCGTGGCCGCTCGCGAAGACGAGCTATGGCACCTACTTGCTGGAGATCGCCCGCAGCAACCCTATGCAAGACGCGGACGCTACAAAAACCGCATAATTGCTTACGTCCGGGCATTGCGCTCGGACGTCAACCCCGCGATGGGCCTCCAGGCGGGCAATATCCACGACCCACATCCGACCCGGTCCCCTGCGGCACGACACTCGAGCCAGGCAAGATGATTTTTGCGGCTGGATGCATTACGTTCCCGTTGTTCGCGGTCGGGGAGCGCGTATGAGAATTGCACTCTGGGCTTGCGTCCTGTCTGCCGTCCTGGGCTGCCAGGCCTGTGGGCATCACTCCGAGTCGCCGCCGTTGGTCCGCCCTGTGAGGACGACCGTAATTGCTTACGGCGCCGCCGGAGAGGGCGTTTCTCTCAGCGGCCAGATTCAGGCTCAAAACCAGACCAACCTCGCCTTTCGAATCCCTGGCCGCCTGCTGGAGCGCCGCGTCTCCGTGGGCGATCCGGTGACCCGCGGCGAGCTGATTGCACGCATCGAATCGCAGGATGCCAGGAACGAGCTCCGCTCCGCGGAGGCGGAATTGGCCGCAGCTCAAGCCGCACTCGTTCAAACTCGTAACAACGAGCAACGCTACCGGTCGCTCGTCACGACCGGGGTCGTGTCGCGAGCGCAGTACGACGATGCGCAACAGCAGTTCGCCGCGGCTCAATCGCGCGTGGCTGCGGCAACAGCATCGGTTCAGGCGCGGCGCGACAATGTGGGCTACACCGAGCTGCATTCGGACGTCGCCGGCGTTGTGACCGCCAAAGGCGCGGAGCCGAGTGAGGTCGTACAGGCCGGTCAGATGATCGTCCAGATCGCCCAGCGGGGCGGAAAGGACGCCGTCTTCAACGTTCCTGCTGCGTTGATGCGCGAGTCCCCGCACAACCCGACCGTGACGGTGCATCTGGTCGACGACCAAAAGATCACGGCCGCAGGTCATGTTCGGGAGATCTCGCCGGAGGCGGATCCGACCACCGGCACCTTCCAGATCAAGATCGGGCTGGACGATCCTCCGGACACGATGAGGCTGGGCGCAACCGTCGTCGGCAATGTCACTCTCAGTGCGCAGCCGGTCGTAAGCCTGCCGGGCACCGCCCTCGTGCAGATCGGCGGCAGGCCCGCCGTGTGGGTCGTCGATCCCCGGTCGAAGACCGTCGCGCTGCGCTCGGTGGCCGTCGAGCGATACGAGGCCAGCGCCGTCGTGATCTCCAGCGGCCTGAAAAATGGCGACGTCGTCGTCACAGCGGGCGTGCACGCCCTGCGGCCGGGACAACCGGTCAAGCTCGCACCGAATGGTTGAGTCGTGAGCGTCAATCTGTCCGACTGGGCGCTGCGACACCGCTCGCTCGTCTGGTTCTTCATGTTCCTCATCGTCGTGATGGGGGTGTTTTCGTACGAGCGTCTCGGCCGCAATGAAGATCCGGCGTTCACCATCAAGACGATGGTCATCCAGGCGGCCTGGCCCGGGGCGACGGTCGAGGAAACCCTCGAGCAGGTGACCGACCGCATCGAAAAGAAGGTGCAGGAAACTCCCGGGCTGGACTTCATCCGCAGCTACACGACAGCCGGAACGTCCACGGTCTTCGTCAATCTGTTGGGTTCCACACGCAGCGCCGATGTGCCCCAGATCTGGTATCAGGTGCGCAAGAAGATCGGTGACATTCGGGGGTCGTTTCCGAGCGGCATCGTCGGGCCTTCCTTCAATGACGAGTTCGGCGACACCTACGGCATCGTCTATGCCTTTACGGCAGACGGCTTCTCGCAGCGTGAGCTGCGAGACTACGCGGAGAGAGTGCGCTCGACACTGCTGCAGACCGCGGATGTTTCGAAGATCGACATCTTCGGCGCCCAGGACGAGAAGATCTATGTCGAGTTCTCGACGCATCAGCTGGCGGGCCTGAAGATCGACCGGCAGGCGCTCATCGCCGCGCTACGCGCCCAGAATGCCGTGACTCCTGCCGGCGTGGTGCAAACGACGACCGAAAAGATCCTCGTCCAGGTCACCGGTGGGTTCCGCAACGAGCAGGATCTGCAACGGGTCAACTTCGTGGTGAACGGCCGCATCGTGCGCCTGAGCGACGTGGCTACCGTGAGACGAGGTTATGCCGATCCTCCACAACCCCTCTTCCGATTCAACGGAGCGTCGGCCATCGGGCTGGGTATCGCGATGCGCTCGGGCGGAGATGTTCTTGCACTCGGTCGCCATGTGGAAGCGGCCATGGCTCGCATCACCGAGAATCTGCCGGTCGGCATCGAGCCGCATCTCGTCGCCGAGCAACCCCGCGTGGTCGAAGCCGCTGTCGATGACTTCATGGAAGCCCTGTGGGAGGCGATTGCGATCGTCCTCGGCATCAGCTTCCTGACCCTCGGCCTGCGCGCGGGAGCGGTCGTGGCGTGTTCCATCCCGCTCGTGCTCGCCGCCGTCTTCTTCGTGATGGGTATCTGCGGGATCGACCTGCAGCGTGTATCGCTGGGCGCTCTCATCATCGCCCTCGGCCTACTGGTCGACGATGCGATGATCACCGTCGAGATGATGGTGACGAAGCTCGAGGAGGGTCTCGACCGCCCGCATGCCGCAACCTTCGCATACACGTCGACGGCCTTCCCCATGCTCACCGGCACCCTCGTGACCGTCGCGGGATTCGTGCCGATCGGCTTCGCCAAGAGCGCGGCCGGCGAGTACACCTTTTCGATCTTCGCGGTGGTCACCATTGCGCTGCTGGCTTCATGGATCGTAGCCGTCGTATTCGCTCCGCTGATCGGAGTGTCGCTGTTGCCGGCGACCCTCCCACACAAGTCCCGGGAAGAGCCCGGAGAAATCATGCTGCGCTTCCGCTCGATTCTCGAGCGAGCGATGCGGGCGCGCTGGCGCACGATCGGGGGGACACTCGCGCTGCTCGGGCTGTCGTTCGTGGCGATGCGATTCGTTCCGCAGCAGTTCTTTCCATCCTCCGACAGGCCGGAGCTGCTGGTGGATCTCACGCTCTCGCGCAGCGCGTCCATATACTCCAGCGATCAGATCTCTGCCCGACTGGAGAGCCTGCTCAAAGGGGACCCGGACATCGATCACTGGTCTACCTACGTCGGGCGCGGCGCCATCCGATTCTATCTGCCGCTGGATCTACAGTTACCGAATGACTTCTTCTCCCAGGTCGTGATCGTGACCCGCGGTCTCGCGGCACGCGAGCGCGTCAGGTCGCGCCTGGAGACAGCGCTGAGCAACGGCTTTCCCGAAGTGCTGGCCCATATCTCGCCGCTCGAGCTCGGGCCGCCTACCGGCTGGCCCTTGCAATATCGCCTCAGCGGACCGGATCCTCAGAAGGTCAGCGACTTCTCCTACGAGTTTGCCCGCGTGGTGGCAACGGACCCGCGCACACACTCGATCAACTTCGACTGGATCGAGCCGATGCGCACACTGCGCATCCGCGTGAACCAGGACGAAGCACGCCTGCTCGGCGTCAGCTCGCAGGACCTGGCGCAGGCTCTGAATGCGGTCGTGTCCGGCGTCACGGTCACTCAAGTCCGGGACGATATCTATCTCATCGATGTGATCGCGAGAGCGGGCGCGGACGAACGCGTATCGCCCTCCACCCTCAAGACTCTCGGCATTCAACTACCCAACGGGATGGCGGTCCCGCTCAGTCAGGTTGCGACCGTTGAATACGGGCTCGACTGGCCGCTGATCTGGCGTCGCGATCGGCTTGCGACGATCACGGTCCGGTCCGACCTGACTGCGGGAGTTCTCCCCGCGACGGTCATCAAGGATCTGCAGGCGCGCGTGGAGAAGTTCCAAGCGAGCCTGCCGCCGACCTATCAGGTCAAGGTCGGTGGCGCCGAGGAGGAGAGCGCCAAGTCGCTGGCCTCCGTCGCCGCTGCATTGCCGGCCGCCGGATTGTTGATGCTGCTCATCCTGATGATGCAGCTGCAAAGCGTGAGCCGCCTGTTCCTCGTCATCAGCGTCGCACCGTTCGGGCTGATCGGCGTCGTCGCTGCCCTGCTTCTGTCCGGAAAGCCGCTCGGCTTCGTGGCACTGCTGGGAGTGATTGCTCTCGTTGGGATGATCGTCCGTAACTCCGTGATACTGATAGACCAGATCGAGACGGAGATCGCTCACGGCCGCAAGCCCTGGGACGCGGTGATCGAAGCCGCCTCTCATCGGTTTCGTCCGATACTGCTGACGGCCGCTGCCGCCATCTTCGGCATGGTCCCCATCGCGCCCACGGTTTTCTGGGGTCCCATGGCTTTCGCCATCGTGGGCGGGCTTGCGGTCGCTACGGTACTGACGCTGTTGTTCCTGCCCGCTGTGTACGTGGCCTGGTTCAGGATTCCCGCTAGCTCGTGAGGAAGTGGGTGCGGATGGCGGCGATCGTCTGCGGCGACAGACCCAGGCCCTCGCGCAGATAGTGGTCGAAGCTGCCGTACTTGACCGTGACTTCCTGAAACGCGGCCTCGAGATACTGCGGATCCGCAGCCATGACGCGCCGGGCCATCTCATCGTTCAGATTCGGCATCACCTGGTGAATCTGGGCCAGCGCCGCGGGCGACAGCGACTGATTGGTCAGCTCGTAGTCGTGCAGGATCGTCTCATGGGGCACGCCGAGGATCGTCAGCAGAACCGCCTGGCCCCAGCCCGTGCGATCCTTGCCGGCCGTGCAGTGAAAGATGGTCGGCAAGCTCCCGGCATCGGCGAGGCGTGCGAACAGGTTGTGATACGCCGTGCGCGCGCTCGGCAGGTCTACGAAATTCCGATACACCGCCTTGATGCGGTCGAGAACAGCCGCTTCCTCCTCGGCGTTGGCAGGTGTCTTCAATGCAGCAAACTGGCTGCTGGCGTCGTTGTCCCCGATGACGTCGGCGACGAGGTGGGTTGCGCCCGGCAGCGTCGGATCCGGCTGCTTCTCACGCTCGACATCGCGGCGCAAATCGCAGATCAGCCGGATACCCAAGCTGTTCACGGTATCGAGGTCAGTGGGTGTCAATGCGCCCAGACCGTTCGAGCGATACGCGACGCCCATTCGCACCCACTTGCCATCCTGGGTCCGATACCCTCCGACGTCCCGGAAATTGGAGGCAGACGCGAGATGAAGCGACCTGTCCGCGAGAATGAGTGGCGGCCGCCCGTCTCCCACAAAAGCAAAATACCACCGGGGTGCCGCAGGCAACCTCACCGTAGCCGCCCCGGAGCTGCCGCCGCCCGCAACCTGACGATCCGTGCCGATGTGCATCGAATCCGTTCCCGCGTAGACCTTCACGGTGCGAACACCGGCCGCGTGCCACGACAGAGAGTAACGGTCGCCCTGTGCCGATACCGACGCGGTCTCGAATGGGATCGCAGCACGCGGGCGGGCATCTGCCCGGAGCGTCATGCCCCACAGCAGCACGAGCCATAGCGCAGACCACCACCTCGAACGCAATGCCGTCATCAGAAAACACCTCGCTCAGTCGCGCGGACTCGTGCAGGCGGCGTAACGACGGCCCTCGACATCCGTCGAGCCCTGTAATGGAACGCCCAGGAGATGACCCTTCAGGCTCACAGTCCCAGTGTAGTGATCCGGGGCATCGAAGACGATGGTCCCTTGCGCACTGATCTCATCTTTCGTGCTCGGCAGCGCGGGCGGATGACACTCGACGCGCCATCGCAGCGACGTGCGGGTCCGCTCCTGCATGACCCTTTTGCAGGTCATGCCGGGGGGATCTTCGATCCGCGCAAAAGCCATCCACGGGTCCGCATCCTCGTCCACGCAATGCCACACGACGTCCGCACTGGAGCTGAAGGTCGTCTTCCACAATCCGGGCAGAGCGCCGAATTCGTCCGCGGCAGCGATCGCCGGCAGGATGAGCACCCAATAGGCCATGGAGCGGCAGCCGAACCGCTGCCGCTCCACGCCTCGCCGTCCTGGCACCGGGTCTCCTCTTGACTGGGTCAGCATCTATCCCCGATGGCGGCCAAAGTCGAACATATCCATCAAGTCCCCGATGGCCGGCTGATTGAGCGGCACGTAGGGATTGGAGCGGCTCACGACCGGATTCGGCAGATTGTCGCGGCCGCGCGGGGAAATCGTCTCCCGCAGATCCCAGTTGCTTTCCACGAATTTGTCGAACGATACGTGATCGTAGTACGTGTGGACCACGCGCCCGCCCTGCGAATACTTCGAGACCACGAGCAGAGGAATGCGCGTGCCGTCACCGAAGAAGTCGATGGCCTGGACATAACCCGAATCCCAGTAGCCGCCACCCTCGTCGAAGGTGATCATGACTGCCGTATCGGCCCATGCGGACGGGTTTGCCTGCACCATCTCGATGATTTTCTGACAGAAGCCTTCGAACAGATCCAGCTTCGAGGAAGCCGGGTGTCCGTCGAGAAGCCCGTCGGGCTTGACGATCGAGACGGCCGGGAGCGTGTCGTTCTGAATATCGTCGTAGAGATCCGTGATGTCCTGGTTGTTCGCGCGCAGGGTCGGATTCGTCATGATCTGCGTCGAGTAGAGGAACGGATCGCAGATGTTGCAGAACGTGGCGGCCTCGCCCGACTCCGTGCCATTGGCCCAGCCCTCGCCGTAGTACTTCCAGGACACCTTGTGCTTACTCAGCAACAGGCCCAGGTTGTTCTGGGTCGTCGGCGGTATCGTGAACTGCGTGTCCCCGAGAGGAGCCGGCGTCCCGGTGCCCAGGTAGCCCGGATTGTAGTTGTTCACGAGATAGTAGGCGTTGGGGGCGCAGTCGCCGTCGCGGAATGCCTCGTACGGCAGCGCGCGCAGGTACTTGCGGATGACCCCGACCCCGGGCTGCTTCTCATCCGCGCAATTCACGTATGAGCCGCCGCCGCCCGTGGTCTCGCTGCCGTAGCCGTCCTGCGTGTAGTAGTTGTTGGTTCCGGGCTGCGGGTCCGGATTCTCGATCTGTCCCGCGGGTGGCGTGGCGCGGTGGCCCTTGGCGTCGGCATAGTAGATCAGGCTGCCGTAGCCGAGCATGATGTGATTGGCCCCGGTGCCGCCCTGAACGGACTGATGGAAGTTGTCGCTCAGGGCGTATTGCTGCGCCAGCTGCGTGAAATACGGCACATCGCCCTTGGCCACATTGAAGAATTGCATCGAGGTCGAGCCTTCCCGGGTGCTCTGGTCGGTGAAGCTGGCGGGCTGGGGGGCGCCGTTGCTTCCCGCGCCGATCGTCACTTCGACCCAGGGGAACAGATCGCTGCGACAGCCGCTCGGGTTCCTGAAGCTCGAGGCTCTGGCATCGCAATCGAGCTGCTGCCACATCTGGAAGAAGCGGTGCACCGGGCTGCTCGCATAGTCGTCATACGAGATCGAGCGACTCAGGTCCACCGGCGCATTGGGCAGGTTCGGCGGAAAGCGCGTGTCGACGACGCCCTTCGGTAGACCGGTTCCGCCGTTTGCGAGCTCGCCGTAGTCGGCGGCCGGCAATGCAGGCTCAACCGCTTCGGCAGCCTGCGGCGAAGGAGCAGGCGCCGTCGTGGGCGCGCCATCGGTGTTGATATCCGGAAGCGTGGCGTAAGGCTGTGTCCTCGTTGGGCTGTTGGAGTAAGCGTCCGTGTCGGTCGCTTGCCACTGCTGCGCCAGCTTCACGTTCGGGCCGGGCGTGCCGTCGAGATTCACGATTCCCTTGGACAGGAGGTTCGAAACTGTCTGCCCCTTCGGCGGCTGATAAGTCGCGAAGACGTGATCGAACGTGCGGTTCTCGCCGATGATGAGGATCACGTGCTTGATGGGCGTACGCGTGACTCCACTGCGGTCCTCCGGACTTCCCGGTGGCTGATGGTGTGCGAGGGTCATTATCGACTCGGCCTTGGCGGTCGGTACGGCGCCGACATTTCCGCGAAACGTCGCATCGTCGTTCGTATCGTTCTGCGCATACGAAACGGAGAGGCCGCCGGCACAGACCAAAGCCGCGGTTCCGACCAACGTCGTAATGCGCCGGATGCTGGGCAGTTTGAGCATGATTGTCCTCCTTCACAACTACCGGCACCTTGACGCCGTTACATGAAGGCAACATTGCGGCGCGATTAAAAGGCGCAAAAAATCAATACCAACTCCGCGATAGTCTTTCGCGAGGCTTTCTGCCGCCCGTTGCGCCCACGCTTGCCGGCACTGCCACGCCCGCGCCTCCCAACGGCCGCGCCGACGCTGCGCTGTCAGATGTTTGATGGAAGAACGTCGTAGGGGCGCATCATCTCGTTGTCCTCGTGCTCGAGAAGATGGCAATGCCATACGTAACGTCCGGCGAACCCTTCGAAGCGGATGATGATGCGCGTCACCGTGGCCGGGTCGGCGCGCACCGTATCCTTCCAGCCCGCCTCGCCCGGCTCCGGCGGTGTCGCGGGACCGGTGTACTTGACGGCCCGGGTCGCGTTGTATGCAAACAGATCCAAGGGGCGCCGATCGAGCACCTGGAAGCGCACGAGATGCAGATGAATGGGATGCGTATCGCCGGTCAGATTGATCAGGCTCCAGATCTCGACACTGCCCAGCGTGGGATTCTCCGTAACGGGCATGTCCCAGTGCGCGCCATTCAGCAGCATCAGCATCGAGTTGCCGTTCGGATCATCGTGCTCTGCGAGAGTCAGCTCTCTCGTCCTGACGGACTCACTCTCCGGCGTCCGGGAAACCGGACGCAGAATCGCGGGAAGCGGGTCCGACGCTGACGTCTCATCCCCGGACAGTGCAACGCCCTGGGCGCCTCTTGGGACAGCGACCCTAAACTGCATGAGCTCTTGCGTCTCATTGCAGAGCTGCACGGTTTGTCCCTGCAGCGCGGAAAAGTCGACGAGCACATCCGCGCGCTCTCCCGGGAATAGAGTCAGACTGTTGACGACGGCGGGCGCCGGCAGCAACCCCTGATCGCTGCCGACCTGCTCGAAGCGGCGACCTCCCGACAGCGTCAGATGAAAGAATCGCGTGTTGGCCGCATTCAGCAGCCTCAGCCGGTAGCGCCGCGGCTGCACGTCCAGATACGGAAACAACTTTCCGTTGCACAGCGGCGCGTTGCCGTAGCATTCGGCGACCCAGGGCGCCGCGGGGTCCTTGGAGACGGGATACAGGAGCTGACCGTCGTGATCGAAGAGCCGATCGTAGAGAACGAGAGGGACCTCGCGCGCTCCACGCGGCAAATTCAGGGCGTCTTCGACGTCATCGCGCACCAGAAAGAATCCGAACAGTCCCGCGAACACGTTGAGACGCGTGATGCCCATCGCATGGTCGTGGTACCAGAGGGTCGCGGCGTCCTGCCTGTTCGGGTAATGCTGCAGACGTGCCTCGCCGGGCAGATACCAGTGCTCGGGGTATCCGTCGCTCTGCGGGCGGACCTTTGCGCCATGTACATGCGCGATCGCACGGACAGCGGGCTGGGTCTCCGCGGCACCGTGGAGAGTGTGGTCAATCGGCAGCAAGTGCTCGCGTGGCAGTTGATTGACCCAGTCAATGAGGATTCCTTGACCGCTGCGCACTTCGAAGGTCGGTCCCGGCACACTGCCGCCATAAGCCCACTGCCTCGTCGGTGGCAGGTCTCGATGCACCTGCAGATCCACTTCGCGCATTTCGACACGGTAATAGAGCGCACGGATGGCCTCGTGAGAGGCGCTGCCGCCCTGACTCCTGCGCTTGAAGCCCGGCCGCCCGATGCCGCCCGCACTGGTTTCGAGCAGATGGAGGGGAACTTGTCGCTCGCCCTGGGGCTGCATGATGAGGGGGACAGGTAGCGGGTCCACGTACTTCGCCAGCGTCGCTGGATTGAGCGTGGGGCGCGGCGTTGCACTGGCCCGCCCTGGGGTTCCGCTCGCGCCCGATGACGAGGCACTCATAGACATAACGTGGGCGACCGATCGCGCACTATGCGGGGTCGCCCCCAGGAATCCTACGGCTGCGCTCAGTCTCAGAAACTCTCGACGGGTCTTGGGCATCCGGCCATGATCGGTAAGGAAATTGAAACAACTGTGACACCGTGCGAAGGTCCGCCGCGCCCGCGACGCTCGTCGCCACGGAAGCAGGCGTAGTCTGCGGCTTCGCCCGGACGATGCCGGCAGGCGACGTCGTCCGGGCCGAAACAGGTGAGTTGCGTGCACTGTACGTTCATCCTGACTGGTGGGGTCGAGGCGTGGGAGTTACATTGGGGGCCGCCTCACGCGCTCGGCTTCGCGATCTGGGGTACCGCGCCGCAGTCCTGTGGATGTGGGTGGGAGATGTTCGTTCGCTGATCAACTGAAGTCCATGATTCCCGAGACTCATCGCATCTGCGTCAGCGCGTCGCAAGCAGTCGCCCTCGACTGGTATCCGGCCAGTACCGCCGCGCGGGCAGCCGCCCTCTTCGTTCACGGCCTCGGCTCCAATCGCCGCGGGGAGAAAGCGTTGCGCTTCGCAGATCGCTTCAATGAGCACGGCTGGAGCTTTGCCTCGCTCGACCTGCGGGGTCACGGCGAATCGGACGGTCGGACGCGCGACTTGACAGTGACCGGTATGCTCGCGGACGTGCACGCTGCACGAACATGGATCGCTGAGCGGGGAGTCAGGGAGCCCTTGTTTCTGATCGGCACATCGATGGGTGGCGCCGTCGTGGCCTGGTACGCACTACAACATCCCGAGGGAGTCAGCTCACTCGCGCTGATCGCGCCCTCACTGCAGTTCCCCCGGCGGCTGGCGCAGCAGATCGGGGAAGCGGGCATGCGGGAGTGGCGCTCGACGGGCACTCGCACGTGGAAGAACCAGTGGATCGACCTCGAGCTCGGCTATGGCATCGTCGAGGATGCAGCGCGCTACTCACCGGAGACGCTGAGCGAGCAGTTGGCCAAGCCGACTCTGATCATTCACGGCATGCGCGACGAGGTGCTCGACTGGCACGACAATCTGACGTTCGCCAGGCAGTGCGCCTTCAGCGCCGTCGAGCTGCTGCTGTGCAAGGACGGAGATCATCGCATGACGGACCGCAAGGACTTCCTGTTCGACGTCATCTGGGCTTGGTTGGATCGCCTGACGCTCCGCTGAGTGTTGGCGAAAGCGCCCGTCTGTAATATCGTCGCGGCCCGCCACGCAGGAGCACCGACCATGGCAAGGCCCAAGCTGGCTGCCTTTGATCAGGGGCACACGCCCACCATCGCCGTCTTCAACAAGGCCACGACGCCTCTCGGCGTCGATCTCGACGATCTCATCGCAGCGATGCAGGTCTACATCGACACTTACATCGTGCCCGTCTGGGCCACGCCGGCACGGCTCGTCAAGTCCAAGGACTTCATCAAGGGAGCCTGGGCCATCGTGTTCCTCGATGATGCGGATTCGCCCGGCGCCCTCGCCTATCACGACCTCACGCCGGACGGCCTGCCGGAATCGAAGGTGTTCGTGCGCACGACGATCCGGAACGGCGACCTCGTCAGCGTGTCTGCCTCGCACGAGCTCGTCGAGATGCTGGTCGATCCGGCGATCAATCTGATGACGACCGGTCCCGACCCGAAGACGATCTACGCCTATGAGAGCGCCGATCCCGTCGAGGATCTCAGCTTTCCGGTGAACGCAATACCGATGAGCGACTTCGTCTATCCGGCCTATTTCGAGACCTTCCACAAGCCGGGCTCGGTCCAATTCGATCAGCTGGGCAAGGTGACGCAGCCCTTCCAGATTCTGAGCGGCGGTTATCAGATCATCTTCAAGGGTGGCAAATGGTCGCAACTCTACGGATCGGCCGCCAAGAAGCGGGCGTTTGCGAAGGAAGACCGGCGCGGGCATCGAAGCGAGCAGCGCGCGGCCGGCAAGCTCCAGCGCGCCGAGCCGGCAAAGATCGTCAAAGCGCAAGCGGGTGCGGCGAGAATGTCCGGGCGCTCGATACGAGCACGCCCCTCCCGGACGAAGGAGCGCATTCTGGCGAGTCTGGCAGGGCACAAGCGCCAGCGCGGGTAGGGGGATCGGCACGGACCGATCTAGATGGCTCCAACCAGCCTCTGATGGGTCCAACCAGCGTCGCCTGGAGCAAAAAGCGATCGTGATGGGCTTCGGTCGTCCGCGTCAGCCGTTCAACAGCGAAGCCATCCCCGGCGCATAGCGGGCCCCGACGGCGGCTCCCTTCGGTGCCAGCTCGTCCAGACGCTTCAGCTCCTGACTCGAGAGCCGGACACGCGCCGCCTCCACGTTCTCCTGCAATCGATCCAGGCTGCTAGTGCCCGGAATCGGCACCACGTCCTCGCCCTGCGCGAGCACCCAGGCCAGAGCAAGCTGAGAGGCGGTGCAGCCCTTCTCTCGAGCCAAGGACTGCACCTGCTCCACCAGCCGCAGGTTCTTCGCGAAATTCTCGCCCTGGAATCGTGGCGAGGCGCGTCGCCAATCGTCTGCCGCCAAGTCCTCCATCCGTTTGAAGCGGCCCGCCAGAAAGCCACGACCCAACGGACTGTAGGCCACGAAGCCGATGCCGAGCTCCCGTACCGCCGCCAGAATCCGATCCTCCGGATCGCGACTCCAGAGTGAGTATTCGGTCTGCAAGGCACTGATGGGATGGACACGGTGCGCGCGCCGGATCGTCTCCGGAGCCGCCTCCGACAGGCCGAGATAACGCACCTTGCCCTCGCGGACCAGATCGGCCATCGCACCCACCGTCTCCTCGATGGGCACCTTCGGATCCACCCGGTGCAGGTAATACAGATCGATCGTCTCCATACCGAGCCTGGCCAGGGATTGAGCGCAGGCGGCACGCACGCTCTGCGAGCGCCCGTCCACCGAGTCCGCGCTGCGGTCGCCGCCCGCCGACGCAGTCGTGAATCCAAATTTCGTCGCGACGATCGCGGCATCGCGACGCCCCTTCAGCGCCTTGCCGACTTTCAGCTCCGAATCGCCGTAAACGTTCGCCGTGTCCAGGAAAGTCACGCCCAGATCGAGGGCCCGGTGGATCAGGGAGACCGCGGCCGCGTCGTCTCGAATGCTGCTGCTGTAGACATCGGCGATTCCCAGGCTCATGCACCCCAGGCCGATTTCGGAAACCGACAGACCTTGACGACCGAGCTTGCGATTCATGGCGGGATCCTCGTGTTGCCGCGGGCTTTCGCACAAATCATTCCCGGCGGACCCAGGAGTCCCCGCAAGCCCGTCGCCGTTCATCCGGCGCTCCTATATAATCCTTCCCGCAAATACGCGCGAGGTTTCTCCAGGCAGCGCTGCTGCCGGAGATGAAAAGGGAACGCGATCGGAAATCGCGGCTGCCCCCGCAACTGTAACCGGCGAGCTTTCGTCCGAGATGCCACTGAGGCCAACGCCTCGGGAAGGTGGACGATAGCCTGGACCCGGAAGCCAGGAGACCTGCCCCGCGCCGTCGTCCAGTTTCCGGCCGGGGTGTGCGGGGAGCTACGGGTCAACCCGTTGCGGCGACACGGTGGAGTTGTCGTCGCAGGCTTCGAGCTCGACCTCGCTTGGCGCAGGTCCGATCCGCCCGCCCGCCGGCTCCTGTCATGACAATCAGGAGTTCCTATGCGCCCGCCACGTCCGACGCTGTCCATTGCCCTACTGAGTCTTTCGTTCGTGTCCGTTCAGGCCACCGCTGACGATGAATCATCCGAGCCCGTCGTCGTCAGTGCGACGCGCGTCCCGACTCCCGAATCGCAGATCGCCAGCAGCGTCACGCTCATTACCGCCGAGGACATCGCCAGGAAGCAGGAGCAGACCCTGCCGCAGGTCCTGAAAGACGTTCCGGGCCTCAATCTCGTCCAGTCCGGCGGACCCGGAAGTCTGACGTCGGTGTTCATGCGCGGCACCAACGCCAACCACACGAAGGTGTTCATAGACGGCATCGACGTCAGCGACCCCAGTAACTCCAACACCAACTTCGACTTCGGTCAACTCCTCACTCAGGACATTTCCCGGGTCGAGGTCCTGCGAGGACCGCAAAGCGGCCTGTACGGCTCCGATGCGATCGGCGGAGTCATCAACATCGTCACGCGCGAAGGCAACGGCCCCGCGCGCCTCACGGGCTCGCTGTCAGGAGGCTCCTTTGGAACCTTCAACCAGACGGCGGGTGTGAGCGGCTCGAGCAGCGCCCTGCACTACAGCGCCGGTCTGGAGCACTATCATTCGAGCAGCACGCCGGTCACGCCCCTCGGCCTGCTGTTGCCCGGCGAGGAGCGCCATGACGACTACTACGACAACGTGACCGCCTCCACCAAGCTCGGGTACGACCTCGGCAGGGATCTGGATTTCGGCCTCGTCGCCCGTTACACGCAGACCTATCTGCGCTTCACGGGGGATGACTTCAGCGCCTTCCCCAATCCCAGCTTTCCGGCCAGCCGACAAAGCGAGAGCGGCATCGGCGAATATTACGGCCGGGTGTTCGGGCACCTCGTGATGCTCGACGGCCTGTTGGACCAGACACTCGGACTCGCCTACACGCGCAATCGCAGCGCGAACTACGAGCCGGACGCCCCGGTGACCCTCGACACGGGCGAACGTACGAAGATCGATTGGCAAGGCATCCTGAAGATTGCACCGACGCAGACCGTCGTGCTCGGGGCCGAGCACTCGCGGGATGACATCAGCCAGCCGCTTTCCGCGGCCATCAAAGTCGATGCCGGCTACGCGGAGCTGCAGTCCCAGCTCGGTGATGATTTCTTCTCGGCGCTCAACGTCCGCTACGACGACAACAGCCGCTTCGGCAGCAAGGTCACCTACCGGGTCGCGCCGACGTACCTGATCCGCGCGACCGGCACCCGGCTGAAAGCAAGTGTCGGCACCGGCTTCAAAGCGCCGACGCTCAGTGAGTTGTACCAGAGTTTTCCGGCCTTCTTCTTCTTTGCCAATCCCGATCTCAAGCCGGAGACCAGCCTCGGCTACGACATTGGCATCGAGCAGAGGACCTCGGACGAGAAGATCAGCGCAGGGGCGACCTACTTTCATATCCGCCTGCGCGATCTCATCACGACTGCGTTCACGGCGACAGGCACCACCTACGGGAACGTGGGCAGGGCAACGACCGAAGGCGTCGAGAGCTTCGTCAACTACGAGCCCTTCAAGGAGCTGTCACTGCGAGCGGACTATACGTACACGCAGGCGACCGACGATATTCTGAATCAGGAGCTGCTGCGCAGGCCGAAGCACAAGGCCAGCCTGAATGCGAGCTGGCAAGCGCTGCCTGCGCTCTCACTCAACGCGACGCTCCTGATGGTCGGCTCGTGGGTAGATGGGAACCGGGACTTTTCCATACCCAGGCTCGCCGCCCCCAGCTATACGACGCTCAACATTGCGGGGAGCTACGCTGTCACTCCGCGGATCGGCGTGTTTGCGCGCGTCGACAATCTGCTCGACCGGCGCTATGAGAACCCGGTCGGATTCCTGCAGCCCTCATTGGGCGCTTTCGCAGGAGTCAAGTTGACGTTGTAACGAGCTTGAAGCCCAGTCTAGTGTCCGCCGACCATCGTGATCATGGCGCTTGCGAGCAGCCTATAACTCTCGTGCCCTACCCTAGCGTACACGTCCACCGTGTGATCGCCTGGGGCGGTGCCGGAAAGATCGACGTCCGTGGAGTACGGGACGATAGTCCCGGGATTGGCCACCGTCTCGTGGTAGATCTCGATCCCACTGAGCGTCACTCTGAGCTCGAGCGCACCGGTCGAGCCGGATGCGAAGGTGCCTGACAGGTGAAGGAGCCCCTCGACCACGGTTGCGTCGGCTGGTGAGTCGAGGGTAGCCGTGGTGGGACAGGGGAAATCGACTGAGGACTGGGCCAGTGCGGTATTGCCGTCTGCATCCACCACGCTGGCTGCAACTGGATGATAGCCGTTGCCAAGGGCTCTCGGATCGAGCGGAAAGCGATACACGTTGAAGGCTTGCCCGGGCTGGCAGGGCTGAGGGGCGCATGAGGTTGGCGCAGTCAGCGAGCCTGCGGCCAGGCCGCCGACGCTGATATCCACCGCCGCGATGCCGGAATCGGAGGTTGCCAGAACGTCAACGTATGACACGCTCGGCTCCTGTGTGATCGCGATGCTCGCTGCGGCGGTGCTCGTATGCACCGTCAGGGATTTGCGAACCAGCAGGCTCGAGCTGAAGTCAGTCCGCAACCACGCCATCAGCTCATGGCTCCCGGTCGTCATAGTGCTGGAATCGAGGGTCGTGGCGTACGGCGGATCGCTGGCCGCCGGGCCAAAACGGGCCCCCGAGTCGGTCGAGTAGTACATCGACGCATAGCGGCCAGCATGGACTAGGGAGACTCCCACAACGCCCTGCACCGGCTGCGACTGATCGAGCGTGATGTCGGGAATATCGGCGGGAGGCGCCACCCGTATCGAGGTGTCCCCATCGAGCGTCACGAGGGGCACCGAATAGCCTGACAGCATGGCTTCGACCCGCAAGGAGGTCGCGGAGTAGACGGAGCCCGTCCAATACAAGGCCCCCTGCGGCGCCTGCGTACCCGCAACCGCGTCGATGGCGTCCCAGCCGCCGTCGTCACGTTGGCGCTCTATCTGATACCGGCTCGCCAATAGAAAGGCATCCGTCCAACTCAACGTCACGCGATTCGTCGCCACATCCAAAGAGGACTGCAGAAACGCCATCTGGGCGAGGACAAGGTCATCCGGACTCGGCCCCTCGGAGATAGGCGTCCCGCCACTACCGGCTCCCCCACAACTCCCGGTTGACAGAATGCTGGCGGCCAGCACTACCCGGGTTCCCAGACCCGTTGGGCTTTGGCCTCGTGGTAGCTCGCGCCGCGGACGCATCCCTTTCGCCTGTTGCACTTCTCTATGCCGTGGTACCGCCCAGGATAGAAAACACTGTTAGAGCTGTCCAGTCGATGCCTGCTCGTGCGTCGTAATCGTCGTACACAGGCCATCGCCGATCCTGGCGAGGACGGGCGCTTTTGCTCGCGATTTCCCGGCGGACCGATAAATCATCGCAAATCAGCTCCACATCCGCATCGGGTGCGGGTCAGCCGCAAAGGCGCCCTTATCTCGTTTTCGTGCGCGCCGGCAGTGAGTCGTGGCATCGCCGGCTGATCCTCGAAGATCCCGCTCGCAATTGGGACTGTTGCGTGAGCTGGTATGCCTCGGCAGCCGACGAGCAGCTCGCAGAGTATTACTGTTGCGACGACGGGTCCGGGGACTTCAGGAACAAGCTGAATGGGTTCATGGAGTTCTGGTCCCGACGGCCGCGGCCCTCCACGTACCGTTACATCGCGCTCCTCGATGATGATGTCTATCTGAGGCCTGGGGAGCTGTCCCGGTTCTTTCAGCTGTGCGATCGTCACGGCGTCTACCTGGCACAACCGGCTCTGCGGTGGCTCACTCAGACGACTCTGAACGCGCTCGTTCGCAATCCGATGTGCCTGCTGCGCAGGGTCAGCTTCGTCGAGCTGATGGCGCCCTGCTTCTGCGCAACGGCGCTCGACGATCTGATCCATACGTTCGAGTGGACCCGTAGCACATGGGGAATAGACTGGGCCTGGGGCTGTCTGGTCGAGGGGCGCCAATCCCTTTATGTCGTCGATGCCGTGGCCATGGAGCATACCCGCACCGGAAACGGCAGGCCGACGGCTTTCTACAACAAGCTGCGCGCCGCTGGAATCGATCCGCGCGCCGACCTGCGGCGGATCCAGGCGATGTTTCCGGGCTTTTCGGGGTCGAGAACCCTGAAGCAGGGACACGTGTTTCGGCCTGGCGTCCCATCACGGGCCGCCTACGGTTTGATGCTCTTGTTTGAACGCCTGAAATTCATCGTGAGAGCCCGCAAGAAGGTCCTGCTCCTGTGGCGCCGGAATCGCGCGCGGTTGGAGGACTTCATGCGGCGATCCGTCTGATCTCACGGCCTGCGGACATCCCGACCCCCGATACGCGAGTCACGATGATAGACTCCGGCTCGGAAACTCGCGTCCAGAAATGTGACGGCAACCCGATGGATCGACTCACACGCAGCTTTCTGGAAGCTCGCGACGACCTGATTCGCTTTCTGAGGCGGCGCGGCCGGCGCAATCTCGCCGAAGATATCACCCAGAATGTGTGGCTCAAACTGCGCGAGCGAGGCGATCCACAGTCCTGGAACGAGCCGCGCGCCGTGTTGTTTACGACAGCCGCGAACCTGGGCACCGATAGCTATCGGCGTGAAGCTGTTGCGGAAAATGCGGCGATCAAGGAGGCTGCTCACGCTCGAGTGGCCGCCGCGGCCTGCGACCCGGAGGTGCAAGCGGACACCGTCGGTCGGCTGGAGAGATTGTCAGCAATCCTGCAAATGCTACCCGTCCAGTGCCGGCAAGCGTTCCTCATGAACCGCCTCGACGGGCTGACTCATGCGCAGATCGCGGACCGACTCGGAATCTCGACCAAGACAGTACAGCGTCATGTCGAGCGCGCTTTGCGTGCCTGCGTTGAGGTGTTGGAATGATCTCGGAGCGCGCCATGCAGCAAGCCGTGCGCGCCTGGACGCGGCGGCACTCGGGTGATTGGCTCGACGCGGACGAGACTGCCTTGCAGGCCTGGCTCGCAGAGTCCGAAGACCACAGGGAGGCGTACGGGAAGGTCGCCCGCGCGTGGGATCTGGCTGGCGAATTGACGATGATCCCCCGCCAACAGGGCGCACCCGAAGTGGGCACGGAACGCGGAGTGGCTACCAGGGCTGCCCCTCGCCGCCTGGTTCTCGCCGCTTGCGTAGCGTTGCTCGCGGTCGCCAGTCTGTTACTCGGGCGGGCCGGCTACTCCTGGTGGAACGGAGATCCCGTCCACTGGGTGACGGCGAAGGGCCGGCCGAAGTCATTCACGTTGAGCGATGGTACCCGGGTCCTGCTCGACGCTGACTCCGAGCTGATCGCCCGAATCGGAGCCCGCTGCCGTGATGTTTCGCTAATTCGCGGGGAGGCTCGATTCAGCGTTTCCCACGACGCAGCACATCCGTTCGAGGTTACAACGGGTGCAGGCCATGTGCGGGACCTGGGGACTCGCTTCGATATCGAAGCGCTCGCTGATTCGACGCGCGTCGCCGTGCTCGAAGGCCGCGTCGGGGTCCTTACACCCCGGGGGCAGACGTTGCTGGCTGCCGGCCAGACGGGGGGCTACGACGCCGTGGGAAACTTACGGCCGCCAGGCTCCCTCGACCCAGCCGCGGCGCATTGGCCCGAGGGACAGCGACACTTCGATCGCGAGCCGCTCGGGGCCGTGCTGGACAGGCTCGTGCGTTATCACCCGGTCCAGTTCGTGTTGACCGACCCTGGGCTGAAGGAGCTGCGCGTCAGCGGGACGTTCGGAACCGCCGATCTGCGGCTCTTTCTGCGTACACTGTCAGTGGCATTGCCCATCGAGGTGAGATATAGCGGATCGCAGCGTATCGAGATCATCCCGCGGGAACCACCAACTGACGCGCAGCCGCGGTCGAACGCGATCTCCGACGGTCAGCACTGATCGCTCGATGCGACCGAAGGTGCAGAGGGCTGTACGGGCCCGGTGGCTGATAGTGGTGCTGCTGGCATCTGCGCTCCCACGGGTCGATGCGACCGCTACTTCCACAGCGGGTGAACGCCTGACAATCGATCTCGAGGCCGGACCGTTGCAACAAGGGGTGGCTCGGCTTGCGGAGCTGACTCGACTGCAGATTCTTTATGATCCCGAGATCCTTCGCGGCAAAATCACCAAGGGCTTGCATGGAGCCATGACCCCGGCCGAAGCCCTGAGGAAGTTGCTCGCCCAGACTGACATCACCTTCGACTTCACAGCTCCCAACGCAGTAGCGCTGCACAGAGCGAGCTCGCCGCCACCCCTTCCCGACCGCAGCCCCGCGGCCCCGGTGCATACGGTCACCGTCCGCACCAACCGCATCGAAGACAACGGCTATGGACCCCTTGCGAACGTGGCCACCGTGAAAGTAGACGCACCCTCCCTCACCGTACCGATCTCGGCGGCATCATTGACGCAACAGCTGCTGCGTGATCAGAACACGGTCCGGCTCGAGGATGTCCTCGAGTTCGTGAGCGGAACAGAAACGATTCCCGATGGACAGTCATCCCCGGGATTCGGCATCAGAGGATTACCCACCTATCAGTATTATCTCGACGGCGTCAGAGTTTCGCCCGACCTGCATCACGATGGCTTCCGGGACTTTGCGAACATTGACCACGTCGAGGTGTTGAAGGGTCCGGCGTCCCTCCTCTATGGTCGCACGGAGCCTGGAGGCCTCATCAATCTGATCACCAAGCAGCCTGGAGAGACACCGCTGTTCTGCCTCGAGCAGGAGGCTGGGTCGTTTGGCCGGTTCCGTACTCAACTGGACTTGGGAGGCCCCCTGCCTGCCTCGGGGTCGCTGCTCTATCGGCTGAACGCAGCGTGGGAGCGGGCTGGCTCGTTTCGCGAGATCTCCGACAGCCGCCGCGTCTTTTTATCGCCCGTGATCGCATGGAAGCCCTCGACGAGCGCCGAGACGACCGTCTATCTGGAGTATCTCAATAGCCACGACCCCACTGATTCCGGTCTTCCGCTCGTGGGCAATCGGCCTCCTCCGATCTCGATTTCCAGCAGCTTCGACGAGGGCGGCGAGGTGCATACCACGGACTTCCGAGTGGGTGTGAAGAGTAAATTCACCGTCGGCAATGGATGGACGTTCCAACCACGCCTCGATACACGATGGTTGAAGGCTCCGCAGACGCCCCAATTGGCGCTGGCCGCGGACGGACTGGTGGCGTCTCAGTGCACTCGCATGAGTTGCCCGATCGACCGTCAGCTCATCGAAATTCCTGCCACGCGAGGCCACACCGCCTACGCGTCATTGGAGGTCACGAAGGACGTCTCCCTGTGGCGCATTCACCATTCTCTGCTGGCTGGAATCGAATACTTCCAGACGGGCGCCTACACCGAGCTCCGGGCGGCGGACGACTTCAGCTTCACGACCGACCTCTTCCGACCACAGACGGAGCCCATACCGACCTCGCTTCTGCAGAACCCGGGCCAGGGCACCAATCGCGATGTGCGCGAGAGCTGGGAAGCCGCTTATCTGCAGGATCAGCTCGCCTTCGGCAGCCATCTGTATCTGCTCGCGGCTCTGCGGTACGACGATGCCTCGGCCTCCATCGCCGAAGCTGCCATTAGCCCTGCTGACGCGTCGGCATCGTCGCCCCCGAGCTTTCAGGGAAGGTCCCTTCAGGCGATCACGCACCGGGAAGGGATTGTCTGGCGTCCAAGGGATCCACTCGGAATCTATTTGAAGTACGCCGAAAATTTCGGCACGACGCCGGGTCTATACGTCGGAGCGAGCAGTCTCGATCCCCTGTTTCTCCCACAGCAACCCGCTAGCGAGTGGGAGGCCGGACTGAAGGTGGAGCTGCCTGAGAATCGCGGTGACCTCACGCTTGCCTTGTTCGAGCTGACCAAGAAGAACGTGACTTCTCCTTTGCCCGAGCCCGCTTTGAATGCCGCGGGTCTTCTCCTCGTGACAGGGACCGTGCGCAATCGCGGCGTCGAGCTCGACCTGCATGGTGAGGTCCTCCCAGGCCTTCAGCTCCTTGCCAGTTACGCCTACATCGACTCAACGATAATCAACGATCCGGGTCTCACGTTCCCGGTGAGCCCGCGCGGCGGCGAGCTGCAGGGCATCACGGGTAATCGGTTCTACGGCGTGCCTCGTCATGGGGGCAGCGCATGGGGGTCCTATCGATTCACGGGAGGGGCGCTACGTGGATTCAAGTTGGGACTCGGTGTCATCGCGAGGGGCGAACGTGAAGGAGACAACGCGAATGACTATCGGCTCCCCGGTTTTGTGAGATGGAATGCGCTCGCCGCGTATGACTGGGTGATCGCGGGCAATCGCCTGAGCCTGCAGCTCAACGTCGACAACCTCCTCAATGCGCGCTATTTCGAATCGCTGACAGGGAGTTACGCCGTCATGCCAGGGTATCCGCGGCGGTGGACCGCGATCGTCCGCTGGGAGCTCTGAACTCCTTCTCGGCCGCACCGACTCACACGTTTCCCGCCAGATGTGACAACGCGGGAACTGCCTCCAGGACATCGAAGCCTGCCGGCAAACAATTGAAAACGCTAGTCAATCGTATCTACCATGAGCGGAGCGGACAAAGCGGAGAGATGAGGATGACCGATTTCAGAGCTTCGATGTGGCCGAGCATCCTGGGGATAGCAGGTGCGACAGCGGTAGCGAGCATCGCTCCCGCAGCGGCGCGGGCCGCGGCGCCGTATCAGATCTTCGTATCGAACGAGCGCTCCGGGGATTTGACGATCATCGATGGCAGCAGCTTCAAAGTGGTCGATACCCTTCCGGTCGGCAAACGTCCCCGGGGGATTCACGCAAGTCCCGATGGCAGGAAGGTGTATGTAGCTCTCAGCGGCACCCCGATCGAAGGGCCGCCCGAGCTCGATGCGGCCGGCAATCCGATCTTCAAGAGGACTCATCGGGACGGCGGCGACGACGACGAGGCCCAGGCGGACAAGTCTGCCGATGGCATCGGCGTGGTGGATGTCCTGCAACGAAAGTTGCTCGGCAGGATTTCAGCGGGCTCGGATCCGGAGGAGTTTGCCATCAGCCCCGACGGAAGCCGCATCTACGTGTCGAACGAAGACACCCAAACCGCGAGCGCGATCGACGTCGCGAGCGGGAAAGTTGCCCATATCATTCAGGTAGGCGGAGAGCCCGAAGGGGTGGGTGTGACACCCGACGGCAGGGAGGTGTATGTCACCTGCGAGACCGGAGGCGAGGTGTTCAGCATCGCCACCGCGACCTACAAGGTCGTCGGTCACTTCGCTGTTCCTGTGCGCCCTCGTAGTGTCGACTTCCTACCCAACGGTTCGGTCGCGTTCATTCCATCCGAGACATACGGCAAGTTGAACGTGATTGACATGGCGGCGCACAAAGTGCTCACCGCGATTGACCTGCCCGCCGGCTCACGCCCGATGCGTGTCAGAGTCTCGCCGGATGGCGGCAAGGTCTATGTCAGTGACGGACGCGCCGGCTCGGTGTCGGTGCTCGATGCGCATCGCTACACGCTGCTCGCAACGATCAAAGTGGGTAGACGCCCATGGGGGATCGTCCTGTCGCCGGACGGGAAATACCTGTTCGCGGCGAATGGACCGTCAAATGACGTTTCGGTAGTCGATCTCGCCGCGAACCGGGAGATCTCGCGGATCAAAGCCGGCGAAGGGCCTTGGGGCATTGCGATCGTCGCCGGTCATTGACCGACGACGAACACGCCCTGTGATACGACGCTGCGTGTATATCCATCTTTGAACGCACGTGCCCGCACAATAGTTGTTCCGGAGACTTCGATCGGGTTCTCGTAGCGGGGGTCCGCCGACGTCGGCGAGCTGCCATCCAGGGTGTAGTGGATCTCAGTCCCGGGCTCACTGTTGCTCAACGTCACCTTGACCGGTTCATTGTAGTTGCCCCCCTGGGGGTGGATCTGCGGCGGCGGCACGACCGGCCGCCCCGGAAGGCTTTCGATCCATTGCCGCAACAGGGCCACACCCCGGGTATCGATGGTCTCCCGCGCCAGCGGTGGCATCCGGATATCTCCCACCGTATTGACGCGCATGTACGCGATCGACCTCCAGATGTCGTTGGGCGCGATCACTCGCGAGCGATCGATGCGCTCATCGATCAGCACCGGTCCGTCGACGAGTCCCTGCTTGTCGAGTGGGGTGTCATATCGAGCATCGAAGTTGGCTACCGTGACTCCCGGGCGGTGACATTGAGAGCAATTGGCGTCGAAATACGAGCGCGCACGCTCCTCCAGGCTGCGAGTGTCGTCATTCATTGCCGCCAGCGCGGGATAGCCCGGCAGGTCGGCGTCATTGATCCTCGTGGAGAACAACCCCAGGTGATTCCACGTCCGTAGCTGGTTGTCCGTCACGCCCGACGGGTAGGTCATGGAGCCGTTCAGCTGTCGGGTCTTCACTCCGAGGACGCCGCCGGCATGCGAGTTGTGACATTCGAGACAATCCTTCCGGCCGGGGTAGTACCAGGTCTGAAAACGTGTCCCGCCGCTCGCAGTCCGGATGGGAACCCTTTCGGCGACACTCGAGCTCAGCAGATCGGCGTCGCTGTTGTCCGGCCTCCACTTGTAGACGACCCCATACACACCTCCCGCACGGTCTCGAACCAGCAGCCGAGTTTCGAGACGGCGCTTGATGGCGGGATTCGCGTCGTCGACGGGCAGCTCGAAGGTCTTGACGAACACGACCCCGCTTGGGAACCTCCACTCTCCGGTCGGAGCGAAATCGATCTTCTCGTCAGGCACGGCGATCCAGCGCAGTTTGTTTGCGCCATCCGACCAGAACGGCGCGCGAACCTCGTACGGAATCAGGCCTGCCGCCGGCGTCAAATTTTTCGTACTCGTGAACACACCCGTCTGTGAAAGCAACTCGGGCATGGCACCTCCGGCGTCCTGGGGCATACGCAGGTAGGGCTGCGGCAGGGCGCGCGTATCAAGGCCGTAGGATGGCGGTCCCGCATGCAGGCCCACGCATCCTGCCAGGGTGACTCCAATCAGCAGAGCACCGCAGACGAAGGTCTGTAGCGTCCTTCGAAGAGAGATCGCACGACTGGCACGGCCCCTCTCGTCCGGAACCCCCAATCGGCTCCTCACGGTGGCCACCCATTCTCGGACGTCAGCTCCGTCAGTGCGCGCGGCTCACGCCACCTTTCCAACAACAGCAGCGGCGCGGGATAAAACCGCTCAACGTGTCCGAGACAGACCACGGCAATGGGACGGACGTTCTTCGGGCAATGAAGCAGCTCGGCGAGCGCCTGAACATCGAACATCGAAACCCATCCCATGCCGAGACCTTCCGCGCGAGCGGCGAGCCACAGGTTCTGCACGGCGCAGGCAGCCGATGCGACATCCATTTCCGGTAACGTGCGCCGCCCAAAGATCTCTTCCTTCCCGCCGTCGCAAACGGCGACGACCAGCAACTCGCCGCACTCGAGTATGCCCTCTACCTTCAGGCGCAAAAACTCATCACCGCGCTCACCGAGTGCGTCGGCCGTACGAGCCCGCTCCTGCTGAACGAGATCGTAAACCGCCTTACGTAGTCCCTCTTTTGTAATTCGCACGAAACGCCAAGGCTGGCTCAGGCCGACGCTGGGAGCAGCATGGGCAGCTTCCAGCAGCCTCTGTAGCACTGCCGGCTCGATCGGCCGGTGCTGAAAGTGCCGCATGTCGCGCCGCTCGCGTATGACGCGATAAATGGCGTTGCGTGAGAGGTCGTCGTAGCTGTTCTCGGATGTCATTGCTAGCGCAGGTCAACGTACTGGGGACAAAGGAATTCTACGTCCACATCTTCGCGACGTCTGTCATTTCTGGGGGCGGCCCGGCACGATCGGTGCTGCTGCACACGGGATGACGACACGCCTGCACAATTTGGGATGCGTTGTCGGTTTCCGTGGCACTATTTCGTATTAATAGAGACCGGCTCGGTTATCCACGAACGGAGAGACAGACCATGGCCAAAAACGTCATTTGCCTCTGGTACGACGGCACAGCAGAAGACGCCGCCGCATTCTACGCCCGGACTTTCCCAAACAGCGCGGTCACCGCCGTCCATCGTGCCCCGGGGGACTACCCGGACGGCAAGCAGGGACAGGTGCTGACGGTCGAGTTTACGGTGGTGGGCATCCCCTGCATCGGTCTCAATGGCGGTCCGATCTTCAAACACAGCGAAGCGTTCTCGTTTCAGATCCTGACCGAGGATCAGGCCGAAACCGATCGATATTGGAATGCAATCGTCGATAACGGAGGAGCTGAGAGCGCTTGCGGGTGGTGCAAGGACCGCTGGGGCTTGTCTTGGCAGATCACCCCCCGAGCGCTCATGGAAGCAACGACCAATCCTGACAAGGCGGCCGCCAAGCGTGCATTCGATGCGATGATGGGCATGAAGAAGATCGACATCGCCGCGATCGAGGCGGCACGGCGCGGCACCGGTCGTGCTTAGTACGACCGCCCGGGGCCAGCAATCGGCAGCCGCCGGCAACTTCCTCAGCTTCGAGCTCTCCGCCTCGAGCACCTCGATGGTATGTACGACCTGTCATGTTGTCGTAGACTCCGCAGGGGCCGAGCGCGTAGGCGCGCCGATATCACGGCACTCAAACAATCGCTTCGATGAGGCCGGGAAGGAGCCGCTCCTCATGGACGATACGCCGCTCCCCATCGAAAACGTCCCGTAGAGCAGGATCCCACGGAGTTGGCCCGGGCGCGTGCCGATCCTTCGGCAGCACCGCGCCTTCGGCATCGGCTGCGGCGAGTGCCGCGGTGTAGTCCACCTTGGTCATCCGCCAAGGCGCAAGCCCAAGCTTCATCAGGCTTCCGCAGATCGCGAGTCCGGCAGTGTCGAAATCGCCGTGGTAGCGTAGCTCGGCGCCCGCATCGAGAAGCTGAGTCAACAACAGCAGAACGGTGGAGCTCGGCCGGCCGTTGGTTGCAACGACCGGCGTCGCAGCTTGCACCTGCGCGGCAGCTTCGACGACACGCGGATTTTCCGCTACCAGGATGCGGCTTCCCCGCGGCACCTCGGCCGGATATTTCTCGAGCGCGAAGCGGCTCAGATGAAGTGGAATGCCCGCACACAACGCCTCCGCTGCCACGTACACCAACCCGCAGCCGTCGGTCACCGGCAACCTCCACGTCAATGCCGGCGCCGACGTGAGGTCGAAATGCACGCCTGCCTGCGCCCACAGATCGCGGTGATCGGCGGGGCCGAGTTTGAATGCGAGAGCGCGGGCGATGGCCGCTTCGACGCGCGTCCCGCTGTCGAGAGCGTGCGCAGAGCCGAGCACTCGAGCCGCAAGATCCACTCGGCTGATCGGCGCAGGCCGGTCCTGCTCGAGATGATCGAGCACGGCACGAGTCCTTTGCATGAAAACTCGGGCCTGCTCACGATCGAATCCACGCAGGATGCCGGCGCGGATCACGTCGTTGATCCATTCTTTCGCCCAAGGCTCCGGCCACTCGCAAGCCATCGCTCGGGCTGAGTGCCGAGCCTCCTTCCGTTCAGCACGCAGGGCCCGTTGGCGAGCCGGTTCCTCTGAGACGTCGTGGCCCAGCTTGGCGAGAGCGCTTGCGAGATCGACGCCCATGCCGAGCCGGGCGAGCCCGGCTTCGAGCATCGCGAGATCGACGGTCTTTCCGAGCGGACGGCCGATGAGCGCCTTCAGGGTCAGTTTCGCCGCCGACGACAATGCGGGTAACGGAATCCGACCACGAGATGCCTGGCCTCGCGATTCCAGACGTGCACGAGCGCGCACCCATAGCGAATCGAGCTCCGGCGAGCGGAGCGAATCAGGCGCTGTCACCAGAGCGACTCCTGCTCTGGGAGATCCGTGTCGGCGGCCCGCGCTTGGAGAAACCGCGCCGACGCCGGCGACAAACGAAATACAGCATGCTCACCCGGCTCGCGAACCCATTCGGCGAGACGCAGATCGACCAGCAATCCCGTGACGTGGCCCGCGAGCCGCTCCGGCGCCTCGACAAGATCGCCAGCCCATCGGCCTCGATGAGCTTCGGCGAGCTCGCTGAGGGTCGTGACGATCTCTTCCCATTGGCAGGAGGACTGTTCGAATTCGCCGTGCAGCCTGGCGATGAGCAGCAGCGCAGCGTGGCTGAGCGTGCCGCCCGTGGGAAAGCGGCGTTCGGCGAGCGTGCCTGACGGATCGATTGCTGCAATGCCTTCCGCACGCGCCTCGAGCGCGAAGGCGAACATTTCCTCGAGCAGTCGTTCCTCCTCGCCGAGCCGGCGGCGCAGCTCTGACCACTCCGTCTCGCTCAAATCCGAACGATACAGTACGGGCTCTTCAACCAACCAGCAGCGCATCCATTGCCGCGTCGCGGAGCGGCGCTCGGCGCGCCTGAGCAGTTCCTCCGCGTTTTCGGCACCCGCGAGCGCCGGCAGCGGCAGCAGCGCGATACGATCGGCCCGAATCTTCAGCACCGCGTCCGCACTCTCGTCGCCCGCATAGGCTTCGACGCGCTCGTGCAACTCGGACACGAGGCCACGCGCAATCATCCACTGAAGGACTGACACGAGCGCGCGTCGCGCCGTGGGCGAGTCCTCGAGCGTGACGCCCGATTCGATCGCCGCCGAACGCACGCGTTCGACGAGATCGCGCAGGCTAACCACGTCTGGACCGGCAACGGTCGCGCCGAGGACGAGCGCGAGCAGTACATACTCGAGTTGATGAAACGGCCGGTCTCGTGCCGTCATCAGTGGGCGGCGCAGGGGAACAAAGCCGTCTTTGAAAAGCCGTGCGGTGTCGGCGTTCACATGAAGCCGATAGCCGAGACGCTGCGTAAACCAGCGATCGAGCTCAGACTCGTAACGGCGAATCAGCCGAAAGAGATCGGCGTCGTGCTCTTTGCACGTCAGCGGCTGCTGCACGAGATGGCGCGCGCACGTCTGCAGCTCTAAGGCTGTTTGTGGCTGATGGTCAGACGGCATTGCGCAGCTCTTCGACCAAATCCGCCGTGTTTACTGCACGAACCGATACTGAAAGATTGAGCAGAGTCAGTGTGCCCGTGGGTGCGTGGACGCAGGTATCATGGCCCGGCGTACGCTCAACGCGGCAGATGAGACGCCCCTCGGTCCATTCAGCGCTGGAAGTGCGAGTGCCAAGCCGCACGAGCGTTCGCCCGATGACTTCCTGCAGGCGCGCGAGAGCGCCAACCGATAGCGTGCGACCATGAAGTACCGACTCGTCGAGCAATTCAAAGTCCACGCGCTCGCGCGTCGCGCGTTCCTTCGCTCGCCGCTGTTCGACCAATGCACGCTGCTGCGACCGGTCCGGAATCGGAGTGACGCGTCCGCGCGGCGTCGTATCGCCGCGCTCTCTGATCGAAACTGCGACTTCAGCCCGCGGAGCATCCCACCATGACGTCGTAGTCGGAACCGGATCACTGGAGTCTGCCGAAAGCACGGCGTAGTGATTCGTCGGCGCGAGCCCAAAAGCTGCGGCAGCGAGCCGCGGGGCGTCATCAGGCGCCCGGTCGAAAAATTGCGCGAGGCGCAGAAAGTCCGCACGGCGCGACGCCGAGCCGACGCCGGCGCGCGACAGGCGAGTGAGGTTCAGCGTCAACGTGCGGACGGCAGCGATCGCTTCACGTGTCAGCGTCTCGATGCGCGATGGCCTTCCCGGCCCGCGAAGGAACCACGAGCACAGATGCTGCCAGTCCTGGAGACGCGAGCCGGCGCGATGCCGTACGCTGACGCTGCCGGAAAGACCGGCGGCGTCGACCTGACCGGCGAGGCCTTTATTTGTGCGTTCGGCCAGCGTCGTGAACCGCTCACGCAATGCCGCGAGGCGGTGACCGATCGGCCTCACGGCACGCTCGATCTCCTCGAGCCGTTCGCCGACGTACCCAACGAGCACCTCGGCAAAGAATCGCAACTCCTCCGGCGACAGATCGTAGCGGCTCTGCCATTGATTGATGGCGGCGAACAGCTGCGTGATTTCGGCGGTGAATGCCTGGTGCGGATCAAACACCGCGCTGACTGCATCGGCAAGTGCGTTGGGATCTGCGCGGTGCGCGTCCAGCGCGGCAAGTCGGTCCAACGCTTCGAGAAGCGCGCGCAGCCGGGCGGTTGAGACATCGGTAACCGCATCCACGCGCGTCAACACGCCTTCAACGATTTGATGCACCTCCTGCCCCGGCCGCGTGATCAGATAACGGTTTCGGCGCCGATAGTAGTCCTGAATGCTTTGCGGGTTACCGACCGCGGACGAGACCGTAAGATTCCCCCAGCGGCGCAAAGACTCGAGTCGCTCGGCGACGACCACTGCCTCGAGCACATGGCCCGCATCCGCGAGCCGGGTCGCGACGTCCTCAGGCGTGAACTCGCAGAAGAAGGTATCGGCGAAGACACCCATGATCGCCCGGTAGTCGGCCCATTCCGCCGTAACGAGATACCGGAAGAGATCGCGGCCGGCAGCGTGGAGGTCTGAACCCTGCGCCGCGGAAGCAGCAGACGCATCTGTAGTCTGCGGTTCGGACTCGGGCGGCATCGTCACGCGAGCGTTCCACGTTGCGCATTCCAGCGCGAGTGCTCCAGAACGATGGTCGAGAGCTCCGCGTCCCGGATGACCTCTGTGATCGCAAGCTCCGGAACCGTCTCGTGCGTGCCCCAGAGCCGCTCGCTCGTCGCGATGAAATCGAGGTCCAGCTCGACGAGCAGGCCGAACAGCTTCGGATGGTTGTCTTCGGAGACTTTCGCGAAGGCGTCGTCGAGCAGCACGAAGCGCAGCGCGTCCGGTGCGCTCGCAGCTAAGCCATCGCATGAAGCGGCGACGGCCGCGAAGAGCGGCAGATACGAGACGATTTTCTTTTCGCCCTCGGAAAGCGCGGTACGGCGGCCGAGCCGCTCCGGCGTGCGCCCCGGCCGCTGCAACAGGATCGTCATCGAGTGCCAGCCGCGATAATCGAGCACACGCGCGATCAGCTCGCGATAAGGCGTTCCGGGATCTTCGCGATGCGCATCGTCGATGCGACGGCCGAGCGCTTCGGAAAGCCTGTTGTCCTCATCGACAGTGCGCAGGTCCGGGGGCTTGGCCAGAAGATCGACGGTCTCCACCAGCGTGAGATCCAGGTCGTCCCGCCGTCGCCAGCGGAGTTTCACGCCGATGCCGTGCGACGTCGTGATGACGGAGAGCCGTTCGTTCATGCGCTCGATCAGCTCGGAGGCGGCGTGCAGTTTGTCGGCGACTTCGCGCGCGACCAGTCCTTGCAGCAGGTTGCGCAGCGCCTGGTGCTGCTTGGTGGAGAGCAGGCCCGTCATCGTTCCGAGCTGGCGTTGAACGATTCGCGTTGCGGCCGGCAATGGCGTTTGCTGCGTGAGCGGCCCGGTAACCTCGATATGCAACGGCATGTGCTCGTCCGGCTGGCGATCCTCGGCGTCCCACCCGGCACCGAGCGAATCGCGGCGGCGACGAATCGACTGACGAACGCCTTCAGCGGTCGTCGGCGGGTCGTCAGGTCGGGGAATCTTTGCGCGAATGGCCTCGCCGAGCTGGCGCGCACCGGCGGTTGTGTCGTCGACTGTGGGAAATTCAGACAAAGAAGCGTTGGTGGTGGCATCTGCGGAGCGGTTCTCGTCGCTCGCGCCGTGCGGAGTCGAGCCATGTAATGAGTCCACTGCTGCTTCAACGAGCCCGGGAACGGTCAGTGCGCGCCTCAGCACACCCAGTGTCCGCACGCAGTCGATGTCGCCGCGCTCGCGTGAGTCGGTTGCGGACTCGCGGTCCTTATGGGTGTTAGCAACATCCGTCACCGCTTGTTCGAGGACGCTTTCGACCTCCTTGAATGCCGTTTGCGCTGCATCGAGCTGCTTCTTGTTGAGCTCGATGTTCGCGAGGACATTCTTGTATTCGGCCCCGATCGTCGCGTCGAGTGTCGTGAGGCGCGCCCGTGCGGATCTCGAGTCCGTGGACACCGAATTCGAATGTGTCTCGCTTTCG
Source organism: Steroidobacteraceae bacterium (assembly GCA_035277965.1). Lineage (GTDB taxonomy): Bacteria > Pseudomonadota > Gammaproteobacteria > Steroidobacterales > Steroidobacteraceae > 13-2-20CM-66-19. The sequence continues at coordinate 34,162 of DATEJM010000045.1, forward strand.
CGTTCGTCGGCGCGTGCCGCCCGCCACTCTTCGCAACGCTCCCGCCAACGTTCGACGGCGCGCGCGAGACGAGCGAGCCCGTCCTGCGCCTCGCGACTCGCCGGGATGATTCCTTCGAGCTCGCCCCGGATGCCGCGCAACTCCTCGAGCGTAGTCGGCAAGGACAGCCGGACAGCCGTCACTCGGGCGTGTGTAACCGCTTCGGCATGCTTTTGCTCGGCAACCTCCAGCTGAGAGCGCCGCACGCGCAGCTGCCCCTCGGTTTTCTCTAGAGTGTCGTCTGCCTCGTTTCGCCGCCATAGGGCCGTGAGCAGACTTTGATCCGATGGGATGGCCCCACGCAATGCTAGCGCTTCCTCGAGTGCGGCTTGCGCCGCTTCGACGTCGGCAGCGAGTCGGTCCTGCTGCGCCTTCGCCTGCTCGAGCGCCAGCGCGTTCTCGGCGCGCTGGCGCTCCAAGGCCGCTCGCCGCGCGGTAACGCCGATGTGCTCGGCTTCAGGCTTTGTGTGTCTGCCACGTACGGCGCCGATATGAAATTCGCCATCGGCAGTGATGACCGTACTCGTGCCAGCAGTCGGATCAGTTGAGATCGCACGCAGGATGCCGTCGATAACGCCCCTCGTTTCAGGGTGTGGATCGTCAGCAGGAACCTCTGAGCAAAGCAGGGCGCTCAACGCAGCGGGCGCTTCAATGGCGTGAGGCACGGCGATGAGCTGGCCATCAGCGAGCCGCAACGAACCATCGCTGCGCACCTCGGCGGCGAGCAGTCCCGAAGCCTCCAGTGCGGCTTCGAGGCCGGCACGCGATGCGGTGTCGACGTGCGCGGCGAAGTCGATGAGCTCCGCTAAGCATCGCCCTTGGCGTCGTTGCCAGCCGAGCATCGGGGGATCGGGAAACTGCTTTGCGGTCAGCTCCGCGGCTCGCTCCTCGAGCTCGGCCACGAGCTCGAGTTGCCGTTCCAATAACGCCTCGCGCTGCGCGCGGATGCCCTCGTGATGACGGATCGTTGGAGCGATCGATGCTTCGAGCCGTGCGCTGATCTTCTCCCCGCGGACTATATCGTCGGCGATGGAGCCGATCTCGGCCGGCGTCTCGGTCGCGCCGAGATCGTGTGCGGCGTGGTGATGCCGCACACCTTCGATCCACCTTGTGACAGCAGCCTGCCATTCCTCGACCGCCGATTGAAAGGCCGTGCGAGCATCGGAAAGAGCATCGCGGGCTGCGTCGTTAGCCGCTTGTGCCTCGCCTGCCGCACGCTCCGCCTCGCGTACGACTCGCTCGGCGGGCTCGATTGCCCTGACTGCCGATTCGACTGCGTCCACATCCTCGAGCCGTTGTCGAGCAGCTGCGCTCAACGCTGACAATGCTGCATGGGCGGCAGTCGTCGCAATGGAATCGGCCGGTGCGAGCGGCAGCTCGTCGGGGGAATCCGGATGAAAGCCGATCGGCGGCAAGCCGGGTGGCCGTGCGGTCAAACGACACGCAGACGCGAGATGCGCGAGATCGGCGATGCGCCCACTCAGTGAGTTGTGATCTGATTCAACATCCCGCCGCGCGCCGATGACCGCCGTCGTGGACCGACCCGTCGCAACACGTCGGCGAGCCAATTCATCTTCGGCGGCCGCCACCAAACGTTCCAGGCTCTGGACATGCTCGCGCAGATCATTCAGCTGAGCGCCGGACTTGTAGGCTTCGCTGGCCTCGAGCGCGGTGATCGTGCTGCGTAGCCCGTCGACTTCAGCTCCAAGCTCCCGCTTGCGGGTCTCGGCGGTGCCGCGGCGTTCAACCGCTTCAGTGTGCCTGGTGCGAGCCTTCTCTTCTGCGTGGTGAAGATTACGCGAGACTCGCGCTGCCTCGAGCGTTCGATCGGCCTGCCGATGAAGTTCGGCGCGCGCATAGTTGCGATAGGTGGTGTGAAGCGCGTCGAGCGCCTCGGCCGTCTGCCGCAGCTCCGCGACATTCCGGCGATGCTCCTCCAGGTCCTCGAGCGGTTGCGCGGCGTCGTCGAGCGCGGAGTCGGAGAGCTGCGGCAGCGCATCCTGTAAATACTGCGGCAGCTCGGCGTCGAGGCGATCTCCAACGCGCGGATTGCGGACGGTGCGCAGCAGATGCAGGTGCTGCTCGATGTCCGCACCGCCGAAGAGCCGCCTGCGAAGCTCGGCGCGGTAGTCGGCCCTCTGCTCCTGTGGGAAAACCGGATTCGGCTCGATGAGGGTTCGCAGCGCTTCGCGGCTCACGGGCACGCGTCCTTCGACGAGGTGCAAATCGAGACCGACGCGGCGCGATGTGATGAACCACCACGTCGTGACCTGATCCGTCGACCGGTTCGCCCGGATACCGCATCCGAAGCTCAGATAGGCATCGCCCTTTACGACTTCGAGCCAGAGATAGCCTTGCGGCTGCGGCTCATCGCGTCCGGACAGCATCCATGCCTTGAGCACTCCCGATTGCTCCCCGGCGGCATCGATTCGCCGGGTGTCGGCGTCGAGCAGAAAGGGTAGCAGCATATTCATCGCCGTCGACTTTCCGGACCCGTTTATTCCCCGCAGCAGCAGGCGTCCGCCGCCGAAATGCAGCGTTTCGTTGCCATACTGATACACGTTGATAATGCCCGCGCGGTTGAGCATCCATCGCAGGGGGTGTTCAGTCGCGGCGGCCGGCCCGTGCCGCACGGCTCGCGATTCGCTTTGCGGCGTCATCATGACGCCCTGGGCTCGGCGCAAGTCCGACGCATCTTCGGGAACAAAGGTTCTCGGTCCTCGAGCGCGGTCATTGATTGAGCGAGTCGTGCGCGGCTCGCGGGATTCTTCAGGTCGAAATACCTGGCCGAACCGGAAGCGACGATTTGCTTCCTGTCCAATAAGCGCCCGATCAGAGCATTGGCCTTCGCCGTCAGCAAGGGACGCATCTCATCCAACATCGACTGGATTCGCCTGCGGGAGAAAATCGGCATCGCTATTTGCTGGGCTTCTTGCCAAGGGGAGCGATCCTCTTTCCCGGCGATCCGTACGATATTCGAGGATTCGGCACGCCGCGCGGCATACTTGCCCCGCACAAAACCCCGTCGGGAAATCAGAACGTGTGTAGCTACGCCGCACGGTCTTTCGTTCACGCTGACACAGCGCCATCTCGCTCGACCATCTTGACCAGACGATCCGCCCTGGATGGATACTCAAGGATCATCCGCAGGAACACACGAACTATAAAATCCGGCTCCGACCGCCCCTGCTCGAAATCCCGCAGACGGGCCAGTCCGATGTGAAAGCGGGCTGCGAACTGCGGCTGGCTCAAGCCCGTCTTTTCCCGTATGCGTCGGACTTCGCGTGCCACGGCCATCCGATTGAGCTGATCTTTAGTTAATGGCGGGTTGTCGCTGTCGGCACTCGTTCCGGACTCAACTTCGGTCTCACTTGGAGCACCGAGTCGCGCGCGCTCTTTGTCCGAGAATCGGAATTTGGTACCGCGCTTACGGGTGACGGAAACTTTGCTCATAGGTTCTGCGCTCATGGGCAGTCGCCATCATCCATGCTTACAGCCCCACCATACGGAAATTCCGTATGGCTGTCAAATGAGTTTGCCGAATCCCCCGCAATTTGTTAGGTGACTCCTGCAGTACCTTTCTGAAGGGGGGTCGTCCTACTCGTAGAATATGTGTGCTGGCTCGTCGCGAACGTCGCTGAGGTCTGGGGCCGGAGCACCGTCACCTTCCCGTAAGTTCCGGTAACGTCCGGATTGGAACAACAGCGGCTGATGCGGCTGTACTCCGGTGTGTAACTGCATGACTCGTCCGAACACCATGCAATGGTCGCCGACTTCCATGATCTTCCATGGCTCGCATTCGATCGCGGCGAGGCTGCCTTCCAGCCGCGGCGCATGTGTTGAGGGGACGATGCGGAATGGGGGTGGCTTAGGCTCCTTCCAGCCTCCGGCGAAATAGGTCGACAACGCCTGTTGGTCGTGACGCAGGATGTTGATGGAAAAAGCCGAGAGGCTCGCCAGATGACGAGCCAGGTTTGAACGCTTGCTCGGACAGAACATCACGAGCATCGGATCGAGCGAGACCGAGGATACCGCGTTTGCCGTCATGGCGAGCGTTTCCTCCCCGGCTCGCGCCACTATCACGGCAACGCCCGTCGCAAACAGGCCGATGGTGTTGCGGAACCGGCGTGGATCCGGCAGTGTGATGGGAGAGTTCATTTGAAGGCTTCGTCGCGGGCCTCTTTGACGAAGGCACGAACCTGTTCCGCGTATTGTTGGATCTGACTGGAATGCCCGGTCACCAGGGCACCCGCCATGCGAACCGGGTCACCGAAAAAGAAGCGCTCATACAACACCTGGCGGCCGGCAAACGCCGAGATCGACGCATCCCAGGCCAACCGGAAAAGCGGAATGCGGTCGAACGCCTCGGCTCGGGCCGCCTGATAGTAGTTCTCAATGTCTTCGGCGAGCGGACCCTTGAGATCCTGCTCGGTCGGCATGGCCACTAGGCCACTGGCGCCGATCTGCTGGATGATTTCCACCATGCGCGGGTACAGTCTCGGAAACAGATTTCGTGCAGCATCCAACGGGTTCCACGCCGGACGCATGACGCCCCACTCATCCAACTGTGCGTCCGCCTCGGCGGCGCGCAGAAACGCCTTCATGGTTTCCAGATTGACCCAGATCTCCGCCAGCTTTTCATGGATGTGTTGGAACACCTCCGCGCCGATGGTATCGACCATCAGATAAGCCAACCCCAACATGAATTCGCACTTGGCGATGTTTTTGACCACCACCTGGTGAGTCATGTGGACGACGGCGCCGGTGCGGGCATAGGCCTCGTTGCACCGCTTGATGTCGCGATACAAAACGATGTTCTCCCACGGCACAAAGACATCGTCGAAAATGACGACCGCATCCATTTCCTCGAACCTCGAGCCCAACGGATGGTCGAAATGGGATCGCCCGTAATCGACACTTTCGCGGCAGATAAATCGCAACCCCTGCGTGTCATTCGGAATCGAGAATCCAAACGCGTACGGAGCATCTTCTTCGGGATTTTTGAGCAGGGTTGACGGGAAGACCATGATCTCGTCCGAGATCGGAAGCGTTGCCAACATGCGACAGCCCCGAATGACGATTCCCGCATCGGTCTCTTCCTTGACTCTCGCGGCGAGGAAAGGATCCGCCTGTTTGGCGGAGCTCAAGGAACGATTCGCCTGCGGGGGAATGAGAGTGTGTGTCAGGCACAGATCGTTTTCGCGCAGGTACTCGTAATAGCGAATGGCGTTATCGCCGAATCGAGGGTCCGCCTCCGCCAGGAAAGGAGCGCCGGCCGCATACCCTGTCATTGCACGGTTGATGTAGTCAGGCACTCGTCCCATCATTCCGCGGGTGTAGTCTTCCCATACTTTCATCGCCCGGCTGATGCTGACCAACTCCTCCTGAGTTTTGGGCATCATAAAAGAGCGAGCCACCTTACGGCCGCTCGTCGGTGATTCGTAAAGGCTGACGTCGGACCTGTGCCACTGCAGGTCGTACAGCTTGGCGAGGGTGTCGACGCCCCCACGCAGGGCCGGATGAGTGGTCACGTCCTTGACCAGCTCTCCGCGATACCAGATCGCTGGCGGGCGCTCCCGCAGTCGCTTCAGGACCTGTTCTCCCCGTCGTGCCCCCATACCGTCAATCTTGTTCATGCGCCGACCCCTCGCGGAGTTTATTACATTATATGCAATCGGTTATTTATATCGTAATTCCAAATCGACGGCAACTTCAAATACTTGCTACAGTTGGTGATATGAGCGTCCGTAAGGTGAAGTCGCAGCAGGGAATTTCGTCCATAGAGGTCGGCGCGCGCCTGCTCCGAGCAATGACATTGGAGGCGCGGCCGCGCATGCTGCGGGACTTGGCAGCGGCGGCGCAGATGCCGGCTGCGAAGGCTCACCGGTATTTGGTCAGCTTCATGCGAATGGGGTTGGTGGAACAACAAAGTGAGACGGGCCTGTACGACCTAGGCGGATTCGCCTTAGAGCTGGGACTGAGTGCACTCGCCCGCATGGAGCCGGTGACGCTCGCCGCCCCCGCGCTGGCGGAGCTGCGCGACGAGATTGAACAAACGGTGGCTCTGGCAGTGTGGGCGAATCAAGGCGCGACCATCGTTCGGTGGTTAGGGGCCGATACGCCCGTGTCCGCGAGTTTGAGAGTGGGGGCGGTGATGCCGCTCACCCGTTCGGCCACGGGCCAGGTCTTTCTCGCCTTCCTGCCGGCCGAAACGACTTCGCCCTACATCAAGAAGGAACTGGCAGACAACGTTCGATTGGGGCTGAATCCCACGCATCGCGACCAAGTAGAGCAACTCGTTACCGAGATTCGACACCGTTCCTACGCGCTGACGAGCGAATTCATCCCAGGCATTGCCGGTTTAGCAGCCCCGGTGTTTGATCATTCCGGGTCCCTGTCGATGGCACTCGTCTCACTCGGCTACGATAAGCCCTTCGAAGCCTCGCTACCGTCCATCACCGCCGCTACGATTCGCAAAGCCGAACAGTTGTCCCGGCGCTTGGGGAAACCCGCCGGCCGCTGAGGCTCAGAGCCGACGCGAACGACGCTCGCTCCGGTCGACAGCCGCCGCCGGCGCCGGCGGCGTTTCGAGCACCGGCAGTTTCTCGAATAGATAGTCCAGCATGCTGTGCAGTTGGTTGCTGAATTCCGCACCTAGCGTTTCTTCGAGCCGCCGATAGGTGGCTTCGATCTCCGGCGCCATCTCGGCCGCCAGACGCCGCGACTTCCGGGTGAGTGAGACGAGCACTCGGCGCTGATCGTGTTCGACGCGCCGCCGGGTGAGGTATCCCGCCTGCTCCATCCGCTCGAGAACACCGGCCATGCTGGGGCTCGAAATCGCACATAGCTCGCCAATCTGGCGCGGTTCGAGAGCCGGAACCTCCAGCAGCACGCGCACGATTCGCCATTGCTGCTCCGTTATGCCTCGCGAATTGAGGATCGGGCGAAAGTGGGAGATCACCCGCTCACGCGCCTGTAGCAGCAACAGCGGCAGGTTGCGGTGCTGGAGTCGGCGCGCTTTCGAATCACTCATGGTTGACATACTCACATATTAGTAATCAAATTACTAATGTATTAGCGAAGACCCAGGGTGGCCGACCATGGCCTTTTGCGACTCGATCGTTCCGATGGACGTGGCCCCTTACCGCCTCACAGGGCGCGTCTACGGCACCCTCGTCAATCATCAAAGCGCGCTGAAGACCCTAGGCAACGCTGTTCACGAAGCGCCTTATAAGGGAGCCCCGCAGGGGCCCGTTCTATACATCAAGCCCCGCAACACGCTCGCTCGATCGGGCGATGTGCTCGTAGTTCCGGCAGACACGCAGGAATTGGAAGTCGGCGCTAGCCTGGGGATTGTCATCGGCAGGACGGCCTGCGCCCTGTCGGAGCGGGTCGCGCTGGATTTTGTGGCGGGTTATCTGATCGTCAATGATGTCAGCGTGCCGCACTCGGTATTTTATCGTCCTTCCATTCGGTTCAAGGCCCGCGACGGATTTTGTCCGATCGGGCCACGCGTAGTCTCTAAATCTGCAGTTACCAATCCGGACGACCTGCAGATCGACGTGCTGGTGGACGGCGCTCTGCAACAATCGGCGAGCACTAAAGACCTGACACGATCGATCACGCGGCTGCTGGCTGACGTGACCGACTTCATGACTCTGGCGCCTGGCGATGTGTTGACCGTAGGCTCAGCGGCACCCGCCGTCCGCGTCCGCGCCGGTCAATCAGTCGCCATCGATATCGAGCAGGTGGGACGCCTGACAACCTCATTCGTTGGAGGGCAGGCATGAAAACAGCCCGGGTTGCATTCGCAGGAGCGATTCATACTGCTCGAGCTGATGGACCGGGCTTGCTGCTCGCCGATGGGCGCCGCGTGTCTGAGTCGGAGGTCGTTTGGCTGTGTCCCTTTGAGCCGGGAACCATCATCGCGCTCGGGCTCAACTATGCCGATCATGCCAAAGAGCTCTCCTTCAATGACCAGGAAGAACCTCTCGTATTCCTGAAGGGCCCGGGCAGCGTCATTGGTCATCGCGGAGTCACCCGGCGCCCTGCGGGGGTCAAATTCATGCACTACGAATGTGAACTGGCGGTGGTGATAGGGCGAACCGCTCGCAACGTGAGCCGCGAGGTCGCGCTGAAGCACGTGGCTGGCTACTGCATTGCCAACGACTACGCGATTCGTGACTACCTGGAAAACTGGTATCGACCCAATCTGCGGGTCAAGAATCGCGACGGCGGCACGGTGTTGGGTCCGTGGCTGGTCGACACGACGGACATCCCGGACCCGCGCGGCCTGCAATTGAAAACATATGTGAATGGCAAACAGGTGCAGCAAGGCAACACGCGAGATCTGGTCACGGATGTCCCCGGCCTGATCCAATATCTGAGCTCGTTCATGACTCTCTCGGCCGGCGATGTGATCCTCACCGGCACACCTGAAGGCGTTATCAACGTCAACGAGGGGGACGAAGTGATCTGCGAAATTGAAGGGCTCGGACGGTTGCACAATACGTTGGGATCCGATGCCACCTTTGGAAGGGGTACGGAGAAATGAAGATCGATCATCTGGTCAACGGCAAAAGCCTGCCGAGCAAGACCTACTTTCAAGATATCAACCCGACCAACCAGGAGGTGCTGGCTGAAGTCGCGGCCGGTGGCGAGGCGGAGATCCACGCGGCCGTTGCCGCCGCGAAGGCAGCTTTTCCAGCCTGGGCGTCGAGACCGGCGACTGAGCGTGCTGCACTGCTGCGCAGATTGGGCGACCTGATTGCGAAGAACGTGCCGGGCATCTCGCGGACTGAGTCTCAGGACACCGGACAGCCCATCGCTCAAACGGGCAAACAACTGGTGCCGCGGTCCGCCGACAACTTTTATTACTTCGCGGAGATGTGTGTACGAGTCGATGGCCACACATACCCTACCCCGACTCACCTCAACTACACGCTGTTTCATCCCGTCGGTGTGTGCGGGCTGATTTCTCCTTGGAATGTCCCGTTCATGACGGCAACTTGGAAGACAGCACCCGCGCTCGCATTTGGAAACACCGCGGTATTGAAGATGAGCGAACTGTCGCCAATGACTGCGGCGCGTCTGGGCGAGCTGGCTCTCGAGGCAGGAATACCCGCCGGCGTGCTCAATATTGTGCATGGATACGGCAAAGACGCGGGGGAGGCCTTGTGCCGGCACCCCGATGTCAGGGCCATTTCGTTTACCGGGTCGACCGCGACCGGGGACCGGATCGTCCGGGCAGCCGGGCTCAAAAAGTTCAGCATGGAACTGGGCGGCAAAAGCCCGTTCGTGATCTTCGAGGATGCGGATCTGGCGCGCGCGCTCGATGCGGCCCTATTCATGATTTTTTCGAACAACGGTGAGCGTTGTACGGCGGGATCGCGCCTTCTGGTGCAGCGTTCGATCTATGCGGACTTTGTCAGCCAGTTCGTTGAGCGTGCCAAGCGAATTAGTGTCGGGGACCCGCTGCAGGACTCGACGATTGTGGGTCCGATGATCAGTAAGGCTCATCTGGAGAAGGTCCGCAGCTACATTGCCCGCGGGCCCAAGGAAGGAGCTACGCTCGTCTGCGGCGGTGTCGATCGGCCCTCCTATGCACCGGAGCTGCCGTCCCATCTGAGCGCCGGCAACTTTGTTTGGCCCTCGGTGTTCGCTGACGTCGACAATCGAATGAAGATTGCGCAGGACGAGATCTTTGGACCCGTTGCCTGTTTGATCCCGTTTGAGCATGAAGCGGATGCCGTCGCCAAGGCCAACGATATTCAGTACGGGCTGAGCAGCTATGTCTGGAGCGAGAACATTGGCCGGGCCCATCGGGTCGCGGCCGCGATCGAAGCAGGTATGTGCTTTGTAAACAGTCAGAATGTCCGCGATCTGCGCCAACCCTTCGGGGGGACCAAGGCATCCGGTGTGGGTCGCGAAGGGGGCACCTGGAGCTATGAGGTATTCCTCGAGCCGAAGAACGTGAGTGTCAGCCTCGGATCGCACCACATTCCCCATTGGGGCAAATAGATGAGCCTCTATCAAATGCAGAAGTTCCTGTTTGATCTCAACCGGGATCCATCAGTCCAGGCCGATTTTACAACGGATGCAGCAGCCCTGATGAAGCGCTATGACTTGACTGACGAGGAGCGGGACGCCATTGTTCGGGGCGATGTGGGCTTGATCTATGTTCTGGGGGCCAATGGACAACTGTTGATGCATTTCGCAGCGCTGCTCGGCATGCCATGGCCGGCCTACATCCAGGCCATGCGCGACGGTGTCTCGAAGCATGGCGCAGTCCGCGCCGGCATTTACGCAATGACCACGACGATTGATGAGAGGGTGGCAGGAGTATGAGTCTCGTATTCGCAGGTATCTGCAGTCATGCGCCTGGGATTACCGGACGAGCAGACATGGCCGCGCCGGAGGTACGTGAGCCTCTGTATGCGGCGTTTCGCGGAATGCAGAAGCAGCTCGAGGCCACGCGACCTGACGCATTGATCATCATTGCCGCCGAGCATTTTGCCAACTTTTTTATGAACAACATGCCGAGCTTCGCTCTCGGTATGGCGGATCAATATCGGGGCCCGATCGAAGATCCCACGTGGCTGCGCATTCCACGTGTGTCCGTTCCCGGGAATGCGCACCTCGCAAAGCAACTCATCCAGGAAATAATGCAGACCGTGGATGTGGCTTACGCCGAGGAGTGGAAGTTCGATCACGGGATCATGGTTCCCCTGCACTTTCTGACGCCGAAGTTCGATGTGCCGATCATTCCCGTGAATATCAATTGCCAGGGGCCGCCTCTTGCGCCTTTGCATCGGGCCTGGGCGTTTGGCGAGGCAATCCGCAGGGCGGCAGACAAACTCCCACAGCGTATCGCACTCGTTGGAACCGGCGGGATCTCACATTGGCCGGCGACGCCTGATTCCGGACGCATCAATGAAGCCTGGGACCGGGACTTCCTGCAGCGCTGGTCGCGAAACGATCGCGATGCGCTGCTGTCGTACTCGGACAGCGATACATATCGCGATGCCGGCCAAGGCGGCTTTGAAATCCGTACATTCATCAGCGTGGCCGCCGCAGCGCGCGGCAAAGGCGAGCTGCAGCACTACCTGCCGATTCCCATCTTTGCGGTCGGTTGCACGGTGGCGGTCATGAATATCGCGGCCTGAGGTTCCACACATGCCCCATCTCGTGGTGTTATATACACGCAATCTCGAAGAGCAGACCGACATGAGCACGCTGTGCCGTAAGCTCGCGAACGTCATGCTCACGGTGACAGATGAGGACGCGAAGCAGGTCTTCCCCACCGGCGGAGTGCGGGTGTTGGCGTATCCCGCGACACATTTTGCCGTAGCGGATGGCCAGCGTGACTATGCGTTCGTGTATCTCAATCTCAGAATGGGCCGGGGTCGATCGGACAGCACCAAAACCAAGGCCGGAGAGATGCTGCGAGGCGCTGTCCAGGAACACTTCAACTCGCTTCTGGCAACGCGGTACATCGGCGTCACCTTTCAGATTGATGAGGGCCAGGAAGTTTTCGACTCCAAGCAGAGCTCCATCCATCAACTGTTCCCCCGGAATTAACCCATGCTTGCCGATCCTGTCACACAGCAACTTGCTCGCCGACTCTATGAAGCCCGTAAGAACCGGGTGCAACTGCGGCACTTCTCGAAGGAATTCCCGCAGATGACCGTCGAAGATGGTTACACGATTCAGCGCCAGTGGGTAAAGCTCGAGCTCGCCGATGGCAGGATCATCAAAGGCAGAAAGATCGGCCTCACTTCCCGGGCCATGCAACAAGCCTCGCGGATCAATGAGCCTGATCATGCGCCCCTGATGGATGACATGTTCTTCGAGACGGGTACGGAGATTCCGGTTGACCGGTTCATCGCGCCGCGAGTTGAAGTCGAGTTGGCATTTGTGCTCGACAAGCCCCTGAGGGGACCTGGAGTGACCCTCACCCAGGTATTGCATGCAACCGCCTACGTCATTCCCGCGCTCGAGATCATCGATGCCCGAATCGAACAACTCGATCGGGAAACAAAGGCACCCCGCAAAGTGTTCGATACGATTGCGGATTTCGCGGCGAATGCGGGAATCGTGACCGGCGGGCGCCCGGTGCGGCCGGATGCATTCGATCTGCGCTGGGTCGGCGCAATGTTGTACAAGAATGCGGTCATCGAAGAGACGGGGCTCGCTGCTGGAGTCCTCGACCATCCAGCGACCGGAGTGGCGTGGTTGGCCAATAAGATCGCCCCTTATGATGAGCAGTTGAATCCCGGAGATCTCGTTCTGGGGGGCTCTTTCACTCGTCCCACCTTCGCAGCGCGTGGTGACGTCATCCAGGCCGACTATGGAGCCCTGGGCAACATTTCATGCCGGTTTGTCTGACCATGCGGCTTCCCCATAATTCGTTTTTGCGCTCGCTGCGCGCCGGGAAACACCAGATCGGTCTCTGGCACGGCCTTTTTCATCCATACGTGACCGAGCTGCTTGCCGGAACCGGTTTCGATTGGATTTGCCTGGATGGTGAGCACTCACCGAGCGATCACCATAACCTTCTGGCTCAGCTGCAAGCGATGGCGGCCTATCCGGTTGCACCGGTCGTGCGGACCGTTTCGGATGATGTGTCGCTGATCAAGCAGTATCTGGACATGGGCGCGCAAACCTTGCTGGTACCGATGGTGGAAAGCGCCGGGCAGGCGGCGCGCATCGTCGCTGCGACACGGTATCCAACGAGAGGGACTCGGGGCGTAGGATCGGCTTTGGCGCGCGCGTCGCGGTGGAATCAAGTTTCGGAATACCTGCAGCGCTGCGAACAAGAATTGTGCGTGCTGGTGCAGGTTGAATCGGCCTCTGGAATGGATAATCTTGCTTCTATTGCCGGCACGGAAGGGATCGACGGCGTCTTTTTCGGTCCGTCGGACCTCGCTGCATCCATGGGGCTGTTGGGTCAGTCGGGAGATACGCGGGTCCAGCACGCAATTCGCGGAGGCATCGCAACCGTTCGCGCCTTGGGTAAAGCTGCTGGCGTGCTCACTGTAGATCTCGAGCTGGCTCGCAGGTATAGCGACAGTGGGGCTACGTTTATTGCGGTGGGACTCGACACAGGGCTGCTGGTTCAGTCTGCAACAGATCTTGCGAAGCGGGCGAAAAACGTCTTTCCTTCATCAAGTTGAGACCAAGCTGTGTGGGGTCGAGTCGCCGGGTATCTAGGCGGCGAAAGCCTCGGCCTCCGCCAAATCAGCCTGAAGAGGTTTTGCCGCTTTTCGCGTTGCTCAGCTCAGATCTGACGGGCAAGGTCACTGGATTTCTGATCCTGGCGTGCCCCGCGGCGGCGAGCGCGAACGATTATTTACCGAAATGAAATCTCACGGTGGCCCCGTACGTTCGCGGCGGCGCGTACACGCTCTGATTGGATCCGATCAGCGACGCAACGTCGAGGTTGTATATACGATACTGCTTGTCCGTCATATTTTTGACGAAACCATAGGCCTCCCATCGGCCGTCCGAGCTCGTCCAACCGACTCGGCTGTTGGCGACCAGGTACCCCGGCTGATAGTCGACGGGGCTATTTACGAGCTCCAAGTATTGATAAGTGCTGTATTTCCCGTCCGCCTCGACGGAAAACTGGCCACCGATGAATGGCCACTCGTACCGGGCCACCGCGTTGAAACTCCAGCGCGGAGCCTGCGGCATCTGGGTCGGAACTATCACCCCCGACGGCGTTGGAACAAAGGGAACCCGGGTTTCCAGATGAGACAGGCCCAGTTGCACGGTCAGACCGCGGGCCGGCGCGAGTGCCAGTTCGAGTTCGCCGCCCTTGTCCCGGGCGTTGACATTTTCCACGACCTGGGTAGCCACGTTGAGGAAGAAACCCTGATAATTGCGGTAATCGTAGTAGAAAAAGTCCGCGTTCAGACGAGCGCGCCCCTCCCAGAACGTCGACTTGATCCCGGTCTCATAGCTGGTCAACCGCTCTTGATCGAATGGCAGCAGATCCGGATTCACCGGAGCTGCGGACGTGGCAGACCAACCGCCCCCCTTTGCGCCGCGATTCACGCTGACGTAGAGGAGTGTACTGTCAGTTGGCTTGAAATCTGCTTCTACTTTGCCGGTGAAGATGTTCCAGTTCCGAGCCGCGGCTGGAGAGGTAGAGGGAGCATAGTGCAGGTACTGCTGCAAATCCGGATATGGGCTCGTGCGACTGTCGAAGGTGTAGTCGAATCGCTTGTTGTCGTACGTGTAGCGAACCCCCGCGAGCAATGTCCATTTGGGCGCGATATCATACTCTACTTGGGTAAAGGCGGCTGGAGAGCTCGTGCGTAGAATGTAGTGTGCGTCTCCGAGACCTTGGCCGGGAGAGCAACCGGCGCCGGGCGCCCCTCCAAAGCAAAAGTCGTTGTAATCAGGGTTGAAGAATGTAATCGCATCCGCGGTGGTGCGATAGTTGAGATAGTAGGCCCCGCCCACCCAACGAAACCTGCCGCCGATCAGATCGCCATTCGCCCGCAATTCCTGCGAAAACTGTTCGTAGTGATAGAACACGTCATAGTTGAAGACCGGCAGCGGGGAAATGTCCGAGTCCTCGCCATAGCGCTTCTGTACCTTCAGATAGTCGCTCACCGCGGTGAGCGTAAATGCGTCGGTCCGCAGATTCGCCGTGCCCGTCGCACCCCAGACGGTACGATTGAAAATTCCCGGCCGATCCTCCGATTGGACGTACGGATCGGAATTATTCTTAGTGTATCCATTGAAGTCCGGTTGGCCCGGCGTGAATACGCCGCGCCCCGTCGCGTCCGGATAAGCGGCGTCCCAGGAATAGTTGCCTTGAGTCTCATGATTATTCGTGAGCCCGTGGAGTTTCAGTAGTAGGTCCAGATTATCAGTGGGCTTGTACAGCAGTTGGACCCGCCCGGCGTACTGCTCCTGGTCATTGACGTCGGGACCCACGAGGTTGTGGATATAGCCCGCGTGCCTGGCGGTCGAAAATGAGATTCGGCCATCCAATTTATCAGCTAGCGGGCCGCCGAGGGCGCCCTCGCTGTCGATCTCGCCATAGCTGCCCCCCGTCAATACCAGATAGCCTTGCGGGTCGTCTGTCGGCTTGTTGCTGATGTACTGAATGAGCCCACCGGTCGCGTTGCGCCCGAAGAGGGTCCCCTGTGGACCGCGAAGAACTTCAACCCGCTGCAGATCAAACAGGGTTCCGGCGAGAGCGCCGGTCGAGGCCACGTAGGCATCGTCGCTATAGACGGCGACAGGCGCCTCCTCGTGATCGCTGAAGTCGTTCTGAGAAATGCCCCGAAGATTGTAAACGGTCACCGTGGAACCAAACTGATTGAACTGCAGGCCCGGTACCTGACCGACCACGTCGGTGACGTCATGAAGGCCGAGTCGCTCCATCGCGTTAGTGTCAAACGCGGTGATGGACGTACCTACGCTTTGCATATTCTGTTCGCGCTTTTGGGCGGTAACGATGATTTCACTCACCTTGTCACCGCTGCCTTGGCTGTCTGCCTGTTGGGCATAGACAGGTGTCAACGGCGCTGCAGCGACAATGGTGAGGCAGATGCATGCCCCGCGAAGTAACACAATGGACGGCATATCCAACCTATTCACAAAAATATCGGAATCCCGAGGCACCTGAAGGGCCTCTCCCGCGGCACTACATAAACCCCGTCAGCGCGCGACGACAGATTCGTCGAATGGGCTGAGCACATCGAACAGCTCTCCCGTTGAGAGGCGCTCTCCGTCGATGGTCAATACAAACTGAGACATCAGATTTCCTGCGGCTGGAAGGGTTCGGCCGGTCACTCCCACGGCTCGACGCAGCATCAGAATGACGATTCCGCTACCTGGCAGTTAGCCAAAATCGGCAATTTTTTCGAGCCGGCCAATCGACGCGGCACCGCGCGCGCGAGATTCACCCCGAGAGGTACTCACCAGGACTGCTCCCTCAGTGAACCGCGGCCGCAGCGATTACGCCGCGTTTTGCCCCTTCGGGCGCATTTTCACGGCAGTGCGGCTCGTCGGCTCCTTGGGAGACTTCTCCGAAGTGATCCTGCCCCTTCCCCATTGCTGCATGGAGAGCCGCCTTCCTGCCTCCCGCGTGCGGTGAAACTGGCAATTGACCATCGCCGTCGCGTCCATCGACGTCGTCAGTGGCTCAAAGTTACTTCGTCGCCAGCAGGAGGCCAGGAGTCAAGTGAACCTTGCCGATCTGTTGTTGCTGACCATGATGCGTCATAAGCACTTTAGAGCAACGGCCTACGGCAGGTCGTCGGAGCGAACGGATAATTTCCCTGCCGACATCTTCACTGTACCTCACTCAAAGGCGCGGCCTGTGAGGTGCCCGTATTGCGTCAGCTAGACTTTGGGTCGGCTATCATCATCGGCAATTCTGCGCCCACTACGGGACTCGTAGAAGCCTTGCAATTGAACCGCGCTTTCAGGGGTGCATGAACCGCCGTCGACTACAATTGTTTGTCCGGTGACATACGATGCTTCGTCACTCGCGAGGTAGAGCATGGCATGACCAATGTCGTGCGGATGGCCGAGCCGACCCAGCGGTACTTGAGCGGCCATTTGCGCTTGTTCTTCTTTACCCACCAGAAGATCCATTGCCTGCGTCAGAATGTAGCCAGGTTCTACTGCGTTGACGGTGATGCCATCGCGTGCATACTCGAGGGAGGCCGCCCGGATGAATCCATTGAGCCCAGCCTTACTGGCAGCGTAGTGGGCCAGCAACGGCATTGCCACCCGTGGACCGGTGACAGAAGACGTAAATAGCAGCCGCCCACGACCGCGCTTTCGCATGAAGGGAGCCACGGCTTTGCAAAACCAGAACGCGGCCTTCAGATTGACTGATAGCGTTTCCTCGAGCTGCGCAGCGGTGAGGTCATCGATAGCGGCCATGGGAAAGACACCAGCGTTATGCACCAGAATGTCGATCGCCCCCAGGTCGGCCAGCACTGCCTCCACCAGCCGAGTCACTCCCTCTTCGCTGCCGATGTCAGCTCTATGCCAGCTGGCATGTCCACCTCGGGCGTTGATATTCTCAACAACGTGCTCACCTCTGGCCGAGTCCCGGGCGGCAACCACCAGGTGCGCGCCCGCCCGCGCGAACACCTCGGCGATGCCTTCACCGATGCCTTGACTCGCCCCCGTAATCACCGCCACTCGATCGTCGAGTCTGAACATCGTTGGTCACCTCTCAGAAAACGGTGCTCCCGGCCCGTTAGAGGCACCGGACCTGGCAGCACTCGTCAAAACGTCAGGGTGCAGCTGCGGCAAGGGAATGCGTTAGCCGAAATCGGCGCGCGGGCAATTCGCCGAACGGGCAGTCGATCATCGCTGCCAACCGCAAAACCCCTCGCGGCTCGTCGGTGACATCAGTGCCACAATCACACGCCCGCCGGTAGGAAACGCCCCTTGGAACGGCGGTCCGCTCGGTTGTGTGCCGATTTCGGCTAATGAACCGCTAAATGGTTGCGATAAATTGAGAGTTTCGCGCGAACCTACGCAGATCTGATCTCCAGGGCATAACGGTTCATTCTGCTACTCATATCACGAATTTTCAGCTCAACGATCGGCGGAAGTGATTCGCCGCCAGCGTGGGTGACGGAAGAGCCATCAATGACCGAAAACTTCCTCAAGAACACTTGGTACGTTGCAGCCTGGTCTCACGAAGTTCCCGAGGGCGGAATGCTTCCACGGATCATCACGAACGTGCCCCTATTGCTTTGGCGCGATGGATTGGGAAACGTCGTGGTGTTGGCCGACCGCTGTTGCCATAGGGCAGCACCCCTCTCTAGAGGCCGTCGGGAGGGAGACAAGATCCGTTGCATGTACCACGGCCTGCTCTTCGATAGTAGCGGCAAATGCGTCGAAATTCCCTCGCAAGATTTCATCCCACCAGCCGCAAGGGTTCGCTCATACCCTGTTGTTGAACGCTTCAACTGGATATGGGTGTGGATGGGAGACACGGCCTCTGCGGACCCTGCATTGATCCCTGATACCCACTATCTCGAGGATCCGGCTTGGCGCGGTACACCCGGGTATATGCACTATGCGGCCAATTACCTGTTGGTCGCCGACAATTTGCTGGACTTCTCACACCTGTCGTATGTTCACGAGAAAACTCTGGGTGGATCTGCGAAATATGCTGCCATCCGTCCGAAGGTGACCCGTAGGGACCGTGGCATCCGAGTCGAGCGGTGGTTGATCGACGACGAGCCCGCACCGTTTTTACGCAACTTGAAGACATGGCCTGGAAATGTAGATCGCTGGAACATTTATGACGTCGTGCTGCCCGGCGTATTACTCATGGACTCGGGAAGCGCACCCACCGGCACGGGGGCGCCGGAAGGCAATCGAGTTGACGCCGCCGAATTCTTCGGCTGTCAAGCCGTTACGCCCGAGACGCAAAAAACCTCCCACTATTTCTTCCAGCAGTCGCATGGTTTCGCACTCGATGATCCCAGTGTGACCGAAAACCTGAAGACCTCCGTCCTGGCCGGATTCATGGAAGATAGAGAGATCATCGTCGC
>DATEJM010000046.1:0-39671 GCA_035277965.1 Steroidobacteraceae bacterium
GAGCAGCGCATTCGCATCGGTGCTCATCTTGATGCCGGTCGGACCCATGCCCAGCAGATCGCCGACGTCCTGGCCGTTCTTGCTGTCGGCATAGGCGCGGACTGCGACGAGCTCGAAGGACCTGGACTGCAGTATTTCCCATATGGCGACGCTTCCCAGGCCGCCGGGGCCCCACACGATGACTCGATATGGCTTGCGCATCCTCAGACCCTCAACTCGACGGCCACTTGGCCCGCACCCGTAGAATGAAACCACACGAATGACCGGGGAAGCCGGGGAAGTGCTTGCCGTAACTGCCACACGGGCCCACCGCAACTACCCGCCCACTCCCGTCCAGCCGCCGTCGGCCACCAGCTCCTGGCCCGTGACGAATGAGGAATCGTCGCTTGCCAGGAATAGCGCGGCGCGAGCCAGCTCGTCTGCCGCCGCAAACCGGCGCATCGGGACCTTGGACACCGCCATGTTGGCGACGGTCCGACCCTCGACCTCGCTGAGGCCCGTCGTCGCACCAATCTCCGTCACGACCGGACCGGGGCTCAGTGCATTGACCCGAATTCCCCGCTCGGCCAGCTCGCCGGCGAGGGTGCGGACGAGCGAGCCGGCAGCCGCCTTGGTCGCCGAATAGACATGGGTCTTCGCCATGCCGATACGATTGTTGATGGAAGTCGTGACGATCACGCTCGAGCCACGTCTCAGCAGCGGCACGAAACGTTGTACGGTGAAAAGGACATGCTTCACGTTAACGGCAAAGGCCGTGTCAAACGTTGCTTCGGTGACGCCGGCCAGATCGCTGTAGGGAGCTATCCCGGCGTTGAGAAAGAGGACATCGAGCGCGCCGAACGACCCGGAGATTTGTTGCGCGAGTGACTCGATACCCGTGATATCGCGGGCGTCGCAGCGAATGGCGGTCGCCGCGGGTCCCAGCGCGCTCCCGGCCCTCGCGAGCCGCTCGACGCTCTGCCCCGTGATCGCCACCCGAGCGCCTTGCCCGACGAAGAGGTTTGCGGACGCAAAGCCGATCCCGGTCGTTCCGCCGGTGATCAGAGCGAATTTGCCCTGGAGCCGACCGGTCACCGGCAGGCTACCCGTGTGTCCGCCCGACTTGCGCGTGCATCGGACATGGCCAACAGTCTACCCCAGGGCAGCCGGCCGGGTTCCATTCCTGCGGATGATCGGCCCCCTGCACAGGTCTCGGCACGCGCGGCTGTTGGCAGGGCGCGGCGCTCCCGCGCTTCGCGACCTGCGTGTTGCGTGCTCGCATCATCGCTTGCAGGCAGACTTGCGTCGCGCTCACGATGCATGGTACACACTACGACACTTGTATCAGTGCAAAAAAGACGGTCAGGTCATGTGCGGGGAAGCCGCGCTGGACACCTAGGCGCCACGTCGGTTCAAGGGGGATCATAATGAGCAAGTTTACCTGGTCTGTAGGGGTCTGGGCCGCCGTCGCGGCTGCGACATTCACCGGTCCGAAAGCTTTGGCTCAGGACAAGTCGAGCGAAGCTCCGGCGGCCGAGGAGCGCAAATCCGAAGGTACGACGGCGGAGGAGCACAAGTCGGTACTGGATGAGGTCATCGTCACGAGCGCGCGGCGTCGGGAGGAATCCGTTCAGACCACTCCCGTGGCAGTCACCGCGTTGAACGATGTCCTGCTCGAGAAGGCGCGCGTCGAATCGTCGAGCGACCTCGGCAAGCTCGCGCCCAGCCTGCAAACGGCCAAGCAGCTGGCGACCGCGGACATGGTGGCGATGTATCTGAGAGGATTTGGCGTGGCCACCGATGACCCCGCCCTCGAGCCGCCGGTGGCGATCTATATCGACGGCGGTTATCAGCCGCACGTTACCGGCACCATGATCGACCTGTTCGATGTAGAAAAGGTCGAGGTTCTGCGCGGCCCTCAGGGAACGATCTTCGGCAAGAACGCGCCTTCGGGCGCGGTCAATATCACGACGAAGCGCCCGAGCGGCACCTGGGACGCGAAGATGCAGGTGGACTACGGCCGCTTCGACCGCGTCGAGGCGCGCTTGCGGCTGGACTTCCCCATCTTCCAGGACGTCCTGGCCGGCAAGGTGTTCGTGATCAAGAAGCATGGCGGCAATTACATCCATAACCTGACTCTCAACAAGGACGTGGGCGGCGACGACATCAAGGCGGGGCGTCTCGGCCTGCTGTTCACGCCGACGCATATGTTCGACTGGTATCTGTCGGTGAGCCGCTCGGAGAACACTTCTCCGCAGCATGGCATCCGGGACCAGACAGACGCCCATACGGATCCATTGTTCCTGCCCGGCGGCTACCTGTCCTGCGCGATCTATCTACACTGCAATCCGGCGCTGAATCCTCCCTATACGACCCGGAGCGCTCTCGCGGACAAAAACGACATCAACATCACCGACTTGTCCTCGGAGATGAACGTGCGGTTCGCGCCCGCGACGCTGACCGCGGTCACCGCGTATCGCAACTATAACAACCTCAACTCCGAGGATGCGGACGGCGAGCCCGAGCAGATACTGGAGGTCTCGGGCCAGCACATCCGATACCACATGTTTTCCCAGGAATTTCGCCTGGGCTCGGCGGCCGGAGGCGGCTGGAACTTCGGCGACCGCATCGATTGGGTCGTAGGTGCGTACTACTTCCACGAGGAGTTTGACTACGACAGGGTGCTGGACGTCCTGGTACCCGCCGTCCTGCAGCCGTTCCGGCAACGTCAGCACGGCAAGTCGGACAGCAGGGCAGCCTTCGGACAGGTCAACTACAAGCTCACGGAGCAGTGGAAGCTGTCATTCGGCGGACGCCGAACCTGGGACAACAAGGAGCACCAGATCGGGATTCCGCGTAGCCTGCTCGATGTCGATCTGTCCGCTCCGGTCTCCAAGAAATGGAGCAATACCTCGATCGAGGCCGGTGTCCAGTATCAGCTCGACTCGAACAAGATGTTCTATTTCCGCTATGCGGAGGCGTATCGAGGGGGCGGCTTCGTAGGCATTCCGCCCGGCGGCACGACGACCGAGATCTCCTACAATCCCGAGAAGGCAAAATCCTACGAAGTCGGCGCGAAGCTGGACTGGTTCGACCGGCGCGTGCGCACCAACCTGGCGCTCTATCGCAGCAACTACAGCGACCTGCAGCGCTCGATCGTGCAGCCCACCACGGCGCCGCCGTTCTACGCGCTTCTGACGGCGAATGCGGCGAAGGGGCGTGTGGAAGGGATGGAGTTGGAAAGCGTGTTCGTGCCGATCGCGCCTTTGACCTTGAAGCTCAACGTCGCGTATATCAACGCCAAATATCTGAGCTTCTTCGGCGACGCCACCGGCTCGGGCGCAGGGACGCCGCGCGACAATACCGACTTCGCCTGGGGTTATACGCCGAGGTGGTCGGGCCTCCTGGGGGCCGACTATGTCTTTGACACGAGCTTCGGGTCGGTAACGCTCAATACCAATTACCAGTACAGGGCGAAGATGTACGCTCAGGATCTGCCGTCGCCGGACGCCCTGGTGCCCTCACTGGGGCTGGTCGACGCGTCGATCCGGTTCCAGACTTTGAACGAGCGCTATGCCCTGACTCTGTACGGCAACAATCTGACCAACAAGTACTATACGAACAGCCTGACGACCACCAATGGGATCACGAGGCTCTATAACGACGAGCTGCCGCGTACGTGGGGCGTGTCCGTGTCCGCACAGTTCTAGTATGCGGGCCGGCTGCGTCAACCGGGGGCGCAAGCCCTGCTGATCTGTCGAGGCGGCGCGGGATCCGCGGCGCGGGCCACGAATGAGCGGGGCCCGCGCGGCAGCCCGTTTGCGACGATGGCGGCAAACGCGACGTTCAGCACCGGAGTTGTCAACGATCTCAGGCCAGCACTAAGCTGCCGTATCGTCGTCCGGGTGAGCGAGCGTCAGGCGTCATGGGTCAACATCAGTCGGGACACTCAAACGCGCTGACCGCCGGGTTTCTCAGCCGCTATCTGTCATCCAAATGGGGCGAGCCCTGCGAGGTCTGCCGTCTCGAGAAATTCGATCGCGGCTGGTCGCGGGAAACCTGGTTCCTGGAATGTCGGCGCGCGACCGGGGACCGGCCACAGAACCTGGTTCTGCGACGGGATTTGCCCGGCGGCAGCATCGATCATCGTCCGCTGCGCAAGGAGTATGAGATCTACCGGCGGCTCGCTCTCAGCCCGGTCCCGGTGGCGAGGCCATTGTGGTGGGAGGACGATCCGGCGTGGCTCGAGAACGGCAGGGAGTTCTATTTGCGCGAGCAGATCGAGGGCGACTGGGACGTGCCGCACTTCATGGACCCGCACCCGCAGTACGACGCGCTGCGGATCGACACGTCCAAGGAGCATTTGCGCAAGCTCGCCATTCTGCACCGCTGCGACTGGCACCAACTCGGGTTCGAAGAGATCATGTCGGCTCCTGCTTCAGCGGCGACCTGCGCGCGCGATGCAGTGACGCGCCTGTACGATGAATGGCAAACGTTCCGGTTCGACCCCGACCCGGTCCTCACCGAGGGGAAGGAATGGCTGCTGGCGAACGGCCCACCCGCGCCATGCATATCCCTGCTGAAGGGCAATAACGGTCGGGGCGAGGAGGTGTTCCGAAACGGGCAGATCGTCGCGATGTCAGACTGGGAATCGTCTTCCCTGGGTGACCCGAGCTCCGATCTCGCACGCTGCCAGGATTTCATCCCGGAAATCGAGCGCGGCGGAAAGCGCCTCTGGGGTCTCGAGCAGGCGCTCGAGTACTATCGGGAGGTGAGCGGCGTCGAGATACGCGCACAGTCCGTGGCCTACTACCGCATTTTGAATGGAGTCGAGTCCGCGATCACCCTCTTCCATGGCGTTCTGCCCGTCATTCACAAAACCAACCTGCTGGTGCGCCAGACGTGGCTCGCCACCGAGATGGTGCACCTGTTCCGCAAGCTGCTTCTGGATGCGATGTGCGGTCGCTCGACCGAGTACAGCCGCTCCTTCTATAACACTCAGCCGCCAAAGACCGGACAGCCATCATGAGACCCAGCGCCGAAGAGGTGATGCACTCGATCATCTGGACTTTCGACGCAGAGATCGCCCCGGATCTCTCCACTGCGCGCGCCAAGAGCCTGGCGCTGACGACGAGCAACTTGTTGCGGCATGTCCTGCTGCGAATGCAACGCGAGGCGTACGCACTGTGGGACGACAATCGCGAGCTGCGCCAACTCCTCGCCAGGATGCAGGGCTTCTTTGCGCAGACTCGAGATTCCCGGGGCCACGATCAGGCCATTCCCGAGGTGCTCGCCCGGAAATATGCGGTCCCGGGAGCGTACCGCGGTGTGGCCGAGCTCGAGAAAGAAGCATTCGACCTGCGCGAAGCCTTCGGTGCTGCGACGGTCAGACTGCATTCATTGCAAGCGACGCATTCGAGCGACGAGCAGTATCGCCAGCTGCGCGCGGCCATTCGAGAGTATCTGGAACATTTGATGAAGCGCGAGTCGCGCTGGATCGACGAGGCGTTCGTCCAGGCGAGACGCTGAGCCTCGGGGCACGTCGTCGCCCTCAGGGCACGTCAGCTCTCCGGAGCACGGAGGCGGCGCCGGGGCGCACCGCTTGACATGGTACGCTTTTTGTAACATCTTCCGATTTAATTGGGATTTCTGAAGATAAGGGCGTGGGGTGAAACATCGGAGGGGCCATGCTCTCTAGCGAGAAGCTCTCTACGTCCCATGCCTTACATTGGCCCGGACTGAGTGCCATCGCCCCGGATCCGGCGGAGCCCCTGTCGCCTCGACCTCACCCTGCGGCAGGCCAGGCGACCTTGGTCGAGCGGCAGAGACGGCGGCGCGCAGAAATACTCGGAAGCGCCCGCGCGCAAATCGCAGGTGGAAATACCGAGATCAACGTCAAGCGGTTGGCAAGTGATTGCGGCCTGGCGGTGCAGACCGTTTACAACCTCGTCGGGGATAAGGACACGATACTCCAAGCGGCGGCAGACGAGTACTTCGCTGAAGTGTTTGCACGTACGTCGCAGATTACGGCGACGTGCAGTTGCAAGAGCCTTTTGAGCGATGTCCTATGGTACGCGGCCGCCACATACCCCACGTACGTCACGGTGCTGAACTTGGACTACTTCTCGCCGAACAGCTGCGTGCGGCGTACCGTCCAAAAGCGAAGCCAACGGGCCTTTCATGATTGGCTCGTTCAGGTCCTGCCGGACGACGTGGCTTCGATCGCGCGGCAACAACTGGCTGAAAGAGCGCACGCTCTAGTATCGGTCAGCAGCTTCGAGTGGGCGAATAAATGTCTTTCACTGGATGAATTGCGGGCGCGCATATCGAGCGACCTGAACTTGATATTGAGGATCGCCAAATCGCCCAGCTATACCTAGGTCAGATCGCGGCTGCGAACCTCATCGGGTCGCGCTTGGGGCGTAGACGCACCGATAGCTGCTAGCGAGTCCGGGCTTGCCCCCGATGTACTTCAGCTTTGACGGATAAGCGCATAGCGGCCGTGAGATCGTATGAGATGTATTGCTCACGACCATGTTGCCCGGGTCCTTTTGCTTCTCGACCCAGTCGACCAGGTATTGGAACATCTTTCCGCGGATGATGAGAGGTTTGCCTTCGATCCTCAAAGGGGGGTCCGCCGGCGGGCTCACACCCGCTCTGCCATTGACGTCCCCGGGCTGGGCAACGTGCCCTATGCCCGGCAATGGATAGAACCGGAAGAACTTCTGAACTCGAGCAGCGCCGCCCATTCTTTCGGCTACCTTGCTGTAGTAGTAGGGACCTGCTGCCGGGGGGACTACTTCATCCGCAGTCCCCCAGACGAGTATGAGTTTTGTCCTGCTGTCGCGAAGCTTGCTGAGATCCGTATCCTCGGTATTTGCCTGAGCGAACGCATCCTGGAGCTGGAGTCCTTCGTGGTAGACGCGCGCCACATCCGCATAGGTGAGCGCTTTCCAGCCGTCTGCCCCATTCCCTTTGGCGTTGCGGAAGTTCGGTCCGGCAATGCGCGGATCCTGTAGAACCAGGGCTGCCGTGTCGGTTCCTACTATGAAAGGTCTGGGCGTTCCATCGGGCGACGATCCGGCCAAAGTGGTGAGCGCAGTTCCGCGTGACGGGCCGAACCACAATTGCTTGTTCGCCGTATCCAAGTCGGGGCCGTAACCCACGGACTCGGCCGGATCGGGTACGCTGCCGTCTTCCGTGGGTCCGAACCAGATTTTGTTTATCGCGAGCGCAATCTTGCGAGTGATACACGACTGCGTCGTATTGTCTCCGCCGTCACTCCTGCACAGGACCGCGCGGTCCTTCGTCGGATCGTAACGACATGCGCCGGGGTCGCTGATCCAACCCTCATGCTGCCCCGTGACGTCGGTGTCGCACGCGCTGACCGCTGCGGATGAGACGAGGTCGAGTTGCGCAGGCGTCGGCGGCTTTCCTCCCAGATCGCGCTGAAACACGACCTGCGGATAGAGGTGAGCGGTTGCCATTCGCGTCCAGAACATGCCGGGGTTCATGGCGAGGATGCCATCCCAATCGTCAGGATGCGCTTGCGCTGCTTTCATCCCCTGTCGCCCACCTCCCGACAAGCCGGTCAGGTAGGCGCGCGCGGCGGGGCGCCCGTAATAAAGCTCAACGAGAGCTTTGGTCTTCAACGCCATCTCATGATCGGCGCGGACGGAGAAATCCCTCCACAGCACCGTGTTGATCGACCCATCGGGATTCATCGCGAACGATCCGCTGAGCGCCAGCATGTCTGCCGGAATCGGCACGCTCGCCACGGGAGCCGTTGCGTGTCCACCATCGTTCACGGCCGCGACGGATCCTTCTATTGCCGCTTGATCCGCACCGCCCGCGGGATAGTGAATAGTCGCGAATAGCCCCTCCTGAGGAAGCCCGAATGTCGTTGGCGAGCTGATCTGCCAAAGGCCGGAGAACCCGCCCGTGCCCCACGCGTGAATCCGATTGTTCCATTTTTGCGGCGGTGGCAGCCACACCTCGATGCCAATTCCCTCAGACGTCGACGGAGCATCGGCAGGACCGGGGTTGCCGGGGCCCACGATCAACTTGACCACGCAGACATCGTCCGGCGCGGGATTGCCGGACGGTTTTCCGTCCAGATTGAGATCCTCTCCCCTGCGGAACGCTTTGACGAGCGTCACGCGAGTGCTGGCGTCCGGATGGAATCCGTCCTTGATGTCGTTGCAAGTGACGCCCGTGGAGGTTACAGGCCGCGCGGGGGCGGGATAGCTCAGCGGCAGAATGGTCACGGCGGCGTCCGCAGGCGACGCGGAGGCGGCGAAAGATTGCGTCGCAGCCAATGCAAACAGAGCCGTCGTGCCCATCTGCCTGATCATGAGAGACCTGATCATTCGGCTATACTCGTGTGCAATTACCAGCTGTAGGCCGCCGTCACGCCGAATGTACGCGGCATACCCGCCATTCGTCCGATGATGTCGGCCGTTCGCGCCGCACTCGTCCAGTAGTATTTGTTCGTCAGATTGCGAACGAACAGCCCGGCTGTCCAGCCCTTATCCGACCGAACGCCGAACCGGGCATCCAGCAACGTATACGTCGGGATGTCCGTAAGATAACTACCGCCGATATCAGCATTGGTCTTGGCAGTGTACTGCATGCCCCCGCCGACGTAAGCCCGGAGGTCCTGCCACACGGGGTGCTCATATTCCGCATCCAGGGTCGCCGTCCACGGCGGAGCGTAATTGAACTTCCTGCCCTGAACGTTGACCGCAACGAGCTTGCCCGTCTGGGGATCGATGACCGGCGTCTTGGAGAAGTAGTTGCCGAGGTACGTATCGATGTAGGTCATCGCCCCGCGCAGCGTCAGCCCGTCGATCGGCGCGGCAGCCAGATCGACATCGATACCCCGCACCGCAGAGTACGGAATATTCGCCAGGACCTGGTTGAACACCACCACCGGCACCTCGGTGTAGGTCACGAACTGCTTGTCCCGGTACTGATAGTAGAATCCGGCGGCGTTGAACTGCAACCGGTGATCGAACATCGCGAGCTTGGTGCCCACCTCGTAGCTCGTGATCTGCTCCTGCCGCACATAAGGCAGATCGGTCTGAAAGAAGATCGCGATCGCGCCCGGGTAGGTGCCCGCCTTGTAGCCTCGGCTGACCATGCCGTAGACCATCGTATCCGGCGTGATCTTGTAGTTCACACCGCCGCGCCAGGAGATGTTGTGCTCCTGGTTACGTTGATCGATCGCAGACGGCAGGTAGCTCGGCGTGCCGCCCGGTGTGCCTGCGATATTGTTGATCACGATGCAACCGTTGGGCCCTGCATTCGCATAGGCGTCGGTGGCGGGCAGGCCGGCGCCGGCCCGCAGCGTATTGGCGATGAAGCCGTAGATTCCCAGAGCCACGGGACCCTGGCCCGTGCTGCACCCGGCCTCCTGCTGCTTGAGCTGCGTGTAACGCACCCCGCCGGTCACGGTCAGGTCGGGGACGATCTCATAATCGAGATTCGCGAAAACGCCTAACGTTCTGTTGTGAAAGTCGAGCGGCGTGCGCTCGTTGTCATCGGCGGCCTGCGAGGTATTGAGCAGCTGCCCGTTGTTTCCCTCCACGATCTTGTCGTCCTGATAGCTGGCGCCGAGGATATACGTCACGCGGTGATCGAGCGCCTTGCCGCTCAACCGCACTTCCTCGCCGGCAGCGCGGATTGCGCCGGCCAGCTCGTACAAGAACCCGTTGAAGAAGGTCCCGTCCCCGTCCAGCGGACGGTACATCTTGAAATCGGTGTAGTTCGTCAGCGACGTCAGCGTCAGATCGTCGGTCAGCTCGTAATCCATGCGGACCGTGCCTTGATATTGCCGGTCCCGTTTGTGCAGATTGAAACCCGGCGTGAAATCCGCCTGTCGCGCGCTGGTCGCGGGCGGATACGAAAACGCCCCCGGAAAGGGCTCGTTGTTGATATTGACCGGCGCCACGATGCCGACCTGGTAGGCCTGGCTTTCGCCATGGTCGTAGTTCGCATTCAGGTTGACCGCGATCTTCAGCCGGTCGATCGGCGTCCAGTCGAGCAGTAGCCGAGCCGAGGTGACGGCCTGATCCGCGTTGTGATCCGAGCTGGGCGTGAGGTAATAGCCGTGCTGCCATGCGCCGAACTGCGTGGTCGATGCGGCGACGCGCGCTCGCAGGGTGTCGCTCACGGGACCGCTGGCATAGCCTTCGGCAAACACCTGGCCAAAATTGCTGATTTCGCTGCGGATACCCGCCTTGAACGTAGCGGTCGGCTTGGCCGCGATCACATTGATCGAGCCGCCGGTCGAGTTCTGCCCGAAGAGCGTGCCCTGGGGCCCCTTGAGCACCTCGATGCGCTCGACATCCAGCAGCATCCACTCCGTCATCACCGAGTACGGCAACGGGGCTTCATCGACGTAGGCGCTGACCGAAGGCGGAGCGGAGATCTGCGGCGAGATGAAGTTAATACCGCGCAGCGAGAAGGACGGCACGCCGTTATAGGCCTGCCCCACCTGGAAGCTCGGCGCGACCTTGGCCAGGGCTCTCACGTCCGCAACACCGGCGGACGCCAGGTCCGCGCCGGTTACTGCGTTGATGCTGATCGGCACGTCGCTCAACTTCTGCGAGCGCTTCTGAGCCGTCACCACGACCTCCTCCAGCGCCCCCTCCGCGTGAGCTGGCGCGGACCCTGCGGCTTCGGCGGCCATCCCAACGCTGGACCAACCGCCTCCCGCCAGCAGCGTCGAGGCCAGTATCGTGGAAAGTGTTGTGCGATCGTTAGTCAAGATACCCTCCCTTTGAGAAAATAGGACTGCCGTCTACCGGCGACTCGCCGGTGCGGCTCGGCGCCGCGTTCCATCGAAGGCGACGTCCGGTTGGTTGCAATCGCGCGGAATCGACTCATGGCCAGGATCCATCGACGAAACGCCCCCTCCATCAGGAGCCGCTCGGGTGTCATTCCGCGGAATATATGGAGGGCCAGACGCGTCTGACCCTCGGGCTCGCCGTCCACAAGAACACCCATTCACTCCGCCCTCGACGGTCCGACCGTCGAGGGAAGACTCACGGGGATACGACCTCGCGCCGTTCGGGAGCCCGACGGCCTCGTGCCGGCTGTCGCGCCTAACTTCGAAAGTCGTTTTTCTTGCTGTTGCTCACGAGCTCGCCGGTGATCGTATGATCGTGACCCGGCGTATTGAACATCGGTGGAGCGGACCGCAGACGGCAACTATTGGAAGGATAGCGATCTCAGTCCAAAAGTTTCCGTCCCGCCCCGGGGCGACGCCCATGGGGAACCGGTCAATCGGCGGCGGCGCCTGCGCATTGCGCGAATACGCGATCGCCCGGCGCTGCGATCATCGCAAAGAGCGTTGCACCCCGCCGGTCACAGTCGGCGCGACACCTTGAGGCCCCACGTGCGCGGCGGCCCGTAGTTGCCCATGTATCCGATGCCGAAATTGGTCACGTTCTGCTTGTAGACCGTATCAAAGGCATTGTTCAGGAACACCGTGAGCTGGGTTTTGTCGTCGGCAGAGCCCAGCGTCGCCGAGAAGTTCGCAACCGTATAGGCTTTCTGACGCTCGTCCGGGTTCTGGTTCTCGTACCGGAGCACTACCGACGAGCTGGTGACCGCATTCGCTTCCAGGCGCAGCGAAGAAAGGAACCCGCCGCCAAGAGCGAAGGTATCGGCAATTCCCCCGTTCACGGTGAACTGCGGCGCACGCGGCAGCTGGCTGCCGTCGAGATCGATGTTCCGGCCCACGAGCGGGTCGTAGGTGACAAACTTGTCGAAGACCGCGTGCTGCCAGGTCGGCGCGATGTGGATATCGAGATTACGTATCGGATTCCAACGCAGCTCCTGCTCCACACCGTAGATTTTTGCATTCGCGTTGCGTACGACGGTGGTCGCAGGAGGGATATCCTGAGTGATCTGGAGATCCTTGTAGTCGTAGTACCATACCGCAGCGTTGAAAGTCAGCGTGCGATCGAGGAACTGCGATTTGATCCCCGCCTCGAACGCGCTGATTCTCTCCGGCTGATACAGCGGCAGGATCTCCCCGCTTCCGGACGGCAGATTCACGCCGCCCGATTTGTACCCCACCGACCACTGGACGTAGGAGTGCACGTCGGGCGCAAGATCGACCTTCAGGGCCACCTTGGGGAGCAACTTGTTCGCGGACTTGGGCAATTTGCCGCTGATCGGAGCCACGATCGGCGCGAACGAGTAGATCTCCTCGTAATCGTTGTCCTCGTGGTTGTAGCGCAGGCCGAGATTGAGCGTGACGCGGTCGCTGAGCTTGTAGTTGACGTCGGCGAAAGCCGCGGCGTTGTGGATTCTGGCGCGCTGGCCGAGGTTGATGGTCGATCCGATCGGGATAGGGGGCGCAGCCCCGGCCGCCCCGAGCGTCACCGGCAGATTTCCGAAGTATCGCTCGTTGAAATAGAACAGGCCGAGAATCCAGTCCAACTTCCCGGCCTGCCCGATGAAGTTCAATTCCTGGCTGAACGCCTTGGAAGTTCTGACGAAATCAGGCGTGTTCTCCAATGGCACCAGCGATCCGTCGTCGTCAACCCCCGCATGGCTGTTGTGATCGATATAGCCCGTCAGAGACTTGACGGTCAGCAGCTGGGAAACCTCCCAGGTGAGCGCGTTGGAAGCGATGAAGGTCGCGCGCCGCCCGCTGAACGGGCCGTCGGCGAGCATCTCGTTCGCCTTGGTCGTGTAGGTGGCCGCCGGGAAGACCATCGCGGCGAGGGGCTGCTGATAGGCGACGGGCGCGGTGTTCTTCTCGTAGCGAATCGAGCTGACGTTGCGGATGTTAGAATTCTCGGGCTCGATGGCGACGGCAAGCCGGCCATAGTTCGTTGCCACGCCGTTGAGCTGCTGCCCGGTATTGAGGACGGTGAGATAACCGTGCTGCTGTTCGTGGCCGCCGCTGAGCCGGACCGAGACGATCGGGCTGATCGGACCTGAGACATAGCCGCTCACGCCGAATGCGTCGCGCTCACCCGTGGACAGCTCCATCTTGCCCGAGAGCTCACGCGTCGGCTCCTGAGATACGAAGTTTACGGCGCCACCGGCGGCGTTACGGCCGTACAGTGTGCCCTGCGGGCCGCGCAGGACCTCCACCCGGTCCAGATCGACAGCGCGGAAAGTCGCCATGTCAGAACGCGGCAGGTAGATTCCGTCGACGTAAAGCGCGACGGTCGGCTCGGTTGCGCCGGAATCGACGTTCGATCCGGCGCCGCGGATCGTGATGAGCGTCGTACCGAAGTGCTCGCCCCAGTTCAGATTGGGCACGACGTGCGAAATATCGCGAAGATCGCTCAACCCCATCTGCGCCAGACTATCCCCCGACACTGCGGAGATCGAGGCCGGCACCTCTTGGACCGACTGCGAGCGCTTCAGAGCGGTGACCACGATTTCGCTCAGCGCCGGCGCCTCACTCGCGGC
The DNA here is from genome assembly GCA_035277965.1 of Steroidobacteraceae bacterium. Lineage (GTDB taxonomy): Bacteria > Pseudomonadota > Gammaproteobacteria > Steroidobacterales > Steroidobacteraceae > 13-2-20CM-66-19. The sequence goes on from DATEJM010000046.1 coordinate 13,420, forward strand.
TGTCTGGGAGGGCGCGGAGCTCTCTTGCGCCTGGGCGGGAACGAACGCGAGCGCGCAGACCATCGAGATGGCCGCCGACATCTGCCTCAGCACACCGTACTTCATGACTCTCCCCCTTGAAATGACCTGGAAATGAGCTCTATCGCTTCGGTCGGAGCGGTTCCGCGGTTACCTGTGTTCTTGTTCGCGCGCGGGGCCCGCCCAAACCGCAACGGCACGCCGGGCCGCCAGCAGGCGGCAGCGCGCCGCAGTCGAGAGCCGCGTCGGAGGCGTATTCCACATCGATCCCCCCTGCCGGAGCGGTGTCCGGGCTCACAGTGTATGTTACAAGATATGTATGTTGTCAATATCGCCGGGTCGGTTGCATTCCGCGCGATGCAGCGCTGCGTCCGGCCTCGGGAGGAGTCCAATACGAGCCCGCGTTCGCAGCGTCGGCCGAATTGCAAACGCACCGCTGTCGCGTATCATTCCCAACTCCGCTGCTGCCAGGAACCGGATGTTATTCGAGACCAGGAAGAGGAAACCTCGCACGCCACTGACGCGCCAGCGCGTGGCCGCGGCGGCGGTCGAGCGCTTCAAGCGCTTCGGAGTCCACCGCACCTCGATGAACGACATCGCCGACACGCTCGGCGTGTCACGCCAAACAATATACCGGCTGTTTGAAAGTCGAACCGAGTTGCTCGAATTCATCGCGACGGCCCGCGTAAAGTTGCTTTCGCAGAAGATCACCAAGCTCCTGTCGCAGTTCGATAATCTGCGCGACGCCCTGATCGAGGGCATGGCCTACTCGGTAAAGCTGGGCAGGCAGGACGAGCTCCTCAGCGAAATCATCCGGGAAGCGGGCGACGTCCACTTCAAGACATTCATGTTTGGCGGCACACGCGAGGTCCAGGAGGCGATGATGGCCGCATTCGGCCCCTTCATCCGCAAGGCCCGGGCCGAAGGCACTCTCGCAAGCCCGGCGACCGATCAGCAAGTGATCGAATGGCTCTGTAACAACGGCGCCGTCCTGAACATCCGTCAGGACTACAACGAAGCCGACCATCGGCGCATTCTCGAGCAATTCGTCCTGCCCTCGCTGCTGCGAAACGATCGCTAGGGGCGCCCGAACGGGGGTTGCACCAGTTTCCCGTTGCGGAACTCGCTGAGGCCGTTTTGAAGCGCGGCATTCTCGAGCCAGAATGGCCGGGTCGTGCCGTTGCGGGGATTCAGAATGGTCTCAACGCTGCCGCCGCCGACCCGATCTTGACAGCGGACAGTACAAGGCATCGAAAGCTCGAAGTGTTTCTTCTCGAGCTCGAGAACGACACTCCCAAAGCCGGTCGCTTCGAAAGTCAGCTGGCCGAGCTCGGGCTCGTACACCACGACCTTCACCCCCTTGGGCGAGATTCCGTCCCCTAGCGCCACCGCAACCTCCGCATCGATGACTTGCGCCGAATAGGTCCTGCCATCGATGACGAGGTAAGCGCAGGGCATGCGGTCGCCCGATTGCGACCGGCCATCCTGGAAGCCGAACGAGAAATTCGGTCCGAATGCCCCGCCGAGCCACCACCCGGCGTAAAGGTCGGCGCGTGGATTTTGCAGCAACCGGGTGCCCCAGCTATGGTCGCGGTAAGTCGAGCCGGAGACCTCGAGCCTGCGATCACCGAGTCTCACCCACCCTTCGAACAGCCCCCCACCCTGCAGATGGTTGGAGAACCAGGTCTGGGTCGTCTCGGTTCGCGGCGTGAGCGTGAGGAAGTCGTAGGCATCGTGGACATCGGTGACCACGATGTCCATTTCGCACAGCTCATCGCGAGCAACCCAGCGATGTGTCCTGCCCTTGAAAGTAGCCGACACGAAGTTGTCCACGGCGAAGCCGTCGCGCAACCGGTCCGAAGGCCGCCAAGGCAGATCCTGGGCGCTCCTCGTATAACCTGGCCCATTGCGCGACACGATTCCGAAGCAGCACTTGGCGAACTTGCGGTTGGGCTGATGCCCCAGACGGATCACCCCGCCCATTTCCAGCTTGGGATCGGCCCAGCTCAGAACCACACTTTCCTGCCACCACTCGTCCTGGTTGGGCTCGTGCGGCCAGTCGGCGTTCGGCGGCATCAAGGTCGGAGAGATGATTATGATTCAATCTCCTCGAGAACAGTCTGGGTAGCCGCCCCCTGCTCCGATGAGCGAAGTGGCGTGACTCGGATCGGTATCGCGCTCATTCGGGGCATGTGGTTCACGGCCTCGCAGTGGTCCTCGAGACTCACCAAGCGGGCCGTATTCGCGCCTTCCTCATCGTAGGGCCGGTCCTTGCCCGGCAAACCGCCCCAACAGTGAGCCATCGATACCACACCCCGGCGCAGGGTCGCTTCAGGCCTGACTCTGCCTTCGATGCTCGAGTGCTCGGAGGTGATCGTCACCCTGTCTCCGGCATTCAGGCCGAGCGCCTCCATGTCTCGAGGGTTCATGAAGGCGGGATTGAACGTGAACCGCTTTCGCATGGCCGGCAGGCCCCTGCCATAAGAGTTCTGACTTTCGCGCATGCGCCTCGAAATGAGCCGGAAAGGAAATTCGGCGTCGATCGCGCCGGGATCGTCCTCGAGCATGGCACACATATCGCGAGCAACATCGCCCGGCATGACCTCGAAGCGATGCGCGTTGCTTCCAGGCTGCACCACGACGTCCGGAAGATCCTCGAAGATCTTTCCTTCCGGCATCGCGGCGAGCTCTTCGACCGTGACCGGCGACTGCTTCATCAAGATCTGGATCAGATCGCGCGTCGTCGGCGCATTTTCCATGTCGAGCGGCACGTCGTCATAGACGATCTGCTTGCCGAGGCGCCGCGCCAGCTCCCAGTAGATGCGCCATTCGTCGACCACTTCTGCTCCGGGCGGCGGAGCGACCACCGCCGGGCAGAAACGCTGATAAGGCACCGGCATGAACAGCCCTTCATAGGCAGGGCTCATCAGCACATCTTCCCGCTCGTAAAGGAGCTTGGGTGGAATGACGTAGTGAGCGAGCTCGGTGGTCGCCGTGCGAAACGGCTCGACCACGACGAGAAGGTCGAGCGCCTCGAGGGCTTGCACGGTCTTCGTCTGGTCCGGCATCGCTACTGCGGGATTCGCGCCTGCCACGATGAGGGACCGGATACGTCCCCGCCCAGGCGTCAGGATCTCCTCCGGAAGCGTACCGCTCATCAGCTCACCGAACATCGCCCCGATCCCCCGGACCCGGCTTCTCGGTCCGGTTTCGAATTGGCGCATGGGGGGAATGACCTGCGCGACCGGCGGCTGACGCCACAGGGGATGAAGGACCCCGGGATTGCGCAGCCGGTCGCCTGCTCGCATGAAACGCCCACACACGATGTTGAGCGACTGGATGAGGTGTTCAGCCAGATTCGAACGGCTGGCCATGTTGGGGCCGGTGCTCGAAAATGCACAGCCCTTGCGTCCCTCCAATGCGAACAGGCGAGCCGCCTCGGCGATCAGAGCGGCCGGAACTCCAGCCCGTTCGGCGGTGTAGTTCAGCGTGAAGGGCTCGACGCTGGCGCGCAATCGGTCGAGCTGGCTCACATACTGAGAACAAAACTCCGCGTCATGCCAACCGCGCACCATGATCTCCCGGATGAGACCTGCCATGAGCGTGGGATCCTCGCCTGGCCGCGCCTGCAAGTGAATGTCTGCCAGGCGCGCGGTCTCCGTCATGCGTGGATCGATGACGATCAGCTTCATCCCGCGCGCCTTCGCGTCGCGGAACTGCTTGGTCATGTTGAAGGGGATGATGCCCATGACCGAAAGCGAGACCAGTGGGTTGGCCCCGACGAGCATCAGGACATCGGAATCGTGGAAATGATGATAGGGAGCCCCCCACATCCCGATCCGGTTCATGCCGACGAACTTCGCCGACTGATCGATCGTCATGGTCGTGAAGAACGAGGGAGAGCCGATCGCTCGCATGAAGCACTCGAGCATGGGTGAAGCGGCGACATTCAGATAGGCTTGGGTACCCTTGAAGAGAGCCGCGGATTCAGGCCCGTCCTCGGCCATGATCCCAGCCATGCGTTCGGCGATCTCGTCGAGAGCGCGCTCCAGCGGAATTCTCTGCCAGCCGCCGCGATCGTTCCTTTTCAGGGGATGCAGGATTCGATCGGAGGCCCTGAGCGCTTGATGAGCGTTGAGCCCTTTGATGCAGGCATAGCCCCTGCTGAGTGCGTGCTCCTTGTCGCCCCGGATGGAGGTAATCGTCCCATCCTCGATGGTCAGCTGCATTCCGCACGTGCCGATGCAGATTCTGCAGATGGACTTGACCTCCTCGATCCGCGGCATGGTCGTTTCCTCAGTCCGCTGTTGCAGCGAGAACGCCGAGTGCGGCCGACAGCTCGGCCTTCTGCAGCTCCCACATGAGCTTCTGCGCGGGCCAGTGCTCGCGCGGCATCCGTCGCATGCCCACTGCTCCCCAGGATGCGAGACGAAATGTCGATAGCGCCGCGGCGAAGTCCCAGTTCTCGGGACGCCCACCGGCCGCCTCGTAAGCGGCGATCGCTTCGTCGCGCCCCGGCGGCTCCGCCTTGATGCCGCCGAGTGAAGCGATCACGCGCGCAGCCGAAAGGAAGTAGGTGACGTCTTCGGCTGGCAACCCGTGATGACAGAGCTCCCAGTCGAGCATGGCAACCAAGTTGCCGTCACGATCGAACATCGCATTCGCGAACGTCGGATCGCCATGAATGATCGCGGGCTCCAGCCCTTGTGGCGCGATGCGGCGCAACACCCCGGCGGCGCGGTCGAGGGTTTGCCGGATATCGGTATGAAGCGCAGCACGCTCGCCTGTCTCGATCCCGGGAAACCGGGCATGCAACTCATTCTGAGCCCAGACAATTTCCCGGTCGATGAAATAGAGGCCCGCGCCGCCCCGCGACCACAGGGATGGCACGCCGAAGTCCGCGGCCCGGATCTGGTGAAGACCCGCCACGAAGCTCATGAGCTGCGCGACCATCCGCCGGCGAAGCTCGGGTGAGGCCTCAGCGTACGGGCCTGCCTGGAGATACTGGATACAGGGTGTGGGAGCGTTGATGCGCCCCATGATGAGCGCTTCGGAGCCCGCAACGATCTTGCCGCCTCTGTCGATCCAGCGAGCTTCGGGAGCGGCCACGCCGAACCGCCGCAACGCCCGCATGATCTCGTACTGGTCGACCAGTGAAACCTGCGAAAATATCCCAGCATCGCCCAGGTCGAAGCGCAGAACGAACTCCTCGATGCTCTTCTGCCCGTCGGACACGTACTCGACGTCGAACATCAGGGTACCCCCGGATGCGCCGGCGGCGAGGCTACGATTGGCGAAGCGGACGGAAAACGGTTTCCCCTTCAGCTCTGCCTGCGTGCTCAGGAAGTCCTCGATGCTGCTTTCGCGCACCTGGCTTGCCTTCGCCGCGAGGGACCGCAACGCACCCAGTGATGCCAGGCCATCCGCTTCCACTCAACCTCTCCTCGTTCTTGTCATAGCCGCCGGTCGGCCGGATTGTGCCGCCATGCGCTTCGTCACTGGATCCGGAAATGGATCGGCAGGCGCTTGAGGCCGGTCACGAACAGGCTCTCGACGTAAGCCGGATCCCCCGCCGGCTCGACGGACTCGAGTCGCGGCAGCAAGACCTCATAGAGTGTCTGGATCTCGAGTCGCGCCAGATGCTGGCCCAGGCAGCTGTGCGCGCCGTAACCAAACGCCAGCTGGGGATTGCGCTTACGATGCAGATCAAATTTAAAAGGCTGCTCGAATACCGCCTCGTCCCGGTTGCCGGATCCGTAGCAGAGCATGATCCAGTCGCCCTTGGCGATCTGCTGCCCGCCGATCTCAGTGTCTTCGGCCGCGGAGCGCATGAACGTCTTGACCGGCGTGGTCCAACGAATGCCCTCCTCGATGAGGGCAGGAATTAACGTCAGGTCGGCCCTGACCTCCTGCAGCAACCCCGGCACGGTGGACAGCGCCCACATGATGCCGGCGATCGAAGAGGATGTCGTATCGTGCCCCGCCGTGGCGACGATGATGTAGTAGCCCATTTCCTCGGCACGCCCGATGGGACGCCCGTCGATGACGGCATTCGCGATCAGGGTAGCCAAGTCATCCCGCGGATTGGCACGGCGGTCCTCGCTGATCTTGGAAAAGTAGCGGGTCAATTCATCCACCGCGCTTTGAACCACCGCCGAGTACTCGCGGGCCGAAAGCAAACCCATCGCCTTGAGTGTATCGGGATCCTGGGGCCCGAAAATCTCCTGGGTCAGCCGCAGCATCTGGTCGTAGTCGCCGCTGGGAATGCCGAGAATCTCCATCAGCACCCTGAGCGGATAAGATAACGATACGTCCGAGACGAAATCGCAGGTGTTGCCCAGGCCCTTCATGTGATCAACGACCTGCGCCGCCAGCTCCCGCACGGCGGGGGTCCGCTTGCGTACGGCGGCCTGCATGAACTGCGCTTGCGTGAGACCGCGATATTGTCTGTGCTCCGAACCATCCATGGTGACCAGGGATTTCACCAGGTGCGGGCTGCCGGTGATTTCGTGGTTGCGCGCGATGTGAGCGGCGTTTGCGAAGGTCGTCGCCCGCGCGCCGCTAGGGAAGGTCGCGTTGTTCTTGCTCACCGCGAGCAGGTCCGCGTGGCGAGTGACGACCCAGAAGGGGTCGAATCCGTCGGGATGCGCGCGCCCGACGGGCATGTTTGCCCGCAACCATCGATAGACTTCGTGGATCTCACCGGTAGCGTATGCAGCCGGGGAGGCAATCTTCGCTGCGAGATCAGCAGGAATGGTCGGGATGTCTGTCACGGGCGAACCTTGTAAAAATCGGGGCTACGACGCCATCGCCGGCGAATTCGCCGGCGACGGTGAACCCAGCAGTTGGCCGGGCGTGGCTCCGGTCCACTTGCCGCCCACGAAGGTCTCTGTTCCGTTGACGAATATCTGCGCGTAGCCGCCCGCCCGGGTTTCACGTCGCCAGTCGCCGCTCGGCATATCGTTGACGGTGCCGAACGCCGAGTAGTCCACGTAGAGATCATCGAGGTTGTATACAATCAGGTCCGCCCAGTAGCCGGGAAGGACGGCCCCTCGGTTGTCGAGCCGGAGTGTCCGCGCGACCTTGAAGCTCAACTGATAGTGGAGCGCTTCTATCGACATCGCTCGCTGCGCACGCCCGAGCCGAAGCAGGAGCTCCGTGGCATAGAATCCATTGGACATGGACTTCGTGTGTGCACCACCGTCCGAAACGCCTGCGGATATGCAGGGGTGCGAGAGCATCCGCGCCGACAGTCGACCGTCAGAAGCAGCGAACGAGGCGGATTTGAGTCCGAGCTTGAGGTCGGATTTCCAACCGAGCTCGCATAGCGTCTCGACGACCGTCTTGCCCGCTTCGCCCGCAAGCTCGCCGAGGGTGCGTCCAATGCACGGCGCAAGCGCCGGATCGTCGCCCACCGCGATCACTGTTTGCGCCTCGAAGCCCGCTGCGCCGTTGGCAGCGCCGTCCCGCGCATATTCTTCCGAGAAGCGCCGAACGAACTGTGGATTCTCCAAGAGAGCCCGCGCTTCGTGATCCGACCGGCACGCCACGAGACGCCGCACGGCCTGCATACTTCCCGCCGCGGTATCGAGATCCCGAATGCCATTTTCTACCCAGCCGTGATGCACGAGCGCCGCGCCTGACACATCCAGCCCCGCGGATCGCATGCCCTCCATCCAGGCCAGGTCCGCGTCCACGAGATCGGAATGACCGTCTGCCGTCACCAGGATGTTGTGAATGACGCGGACCCCGCTGCCGCGCGCAGCCATGGCGACCGCCTCGCTCGTCGCTCGATCGCCGTTCGGACCGACATTGCAGAACAACTGCACGATCCCCGCGCCGCGTTCGAACAGTGGACGGCACAAGTCGATCAGGGTGTCCCGCCCGAGCAGGTCGGTCGGCATCGGCGTTCCATCGAAGTCGACGTGCGAATTGCCCTGCGCCCCCATCACGGACGCCGAAATACCCATCGCGCCGCAATTCATGGCTTCGTCGATCAGGTCATGCATGTCGCGCATTTCGCGCGCATCGGGCGCTCTCGTCTTGGCAGCCTCGACGCCCATGACATAGATGAGCAGCGGGTTGAGCGGCAGGTAAGTCATGATGTTGACGCTCTTGGGGAGCGCTCTCAATCGGTCGAGGTACTGCGGAAAAGTCGTCCAATCCCAAGTCAGCGCCGCCCGTTGATGCTCGACCGGGATCTGCTCCGTCGTCGAGAGCATTGCCATGGTCCGCTCGCGATCCGCGGGCCGCACCGGCGCCAGACTGAAACCGCAATTGGCGTTGAGGATCGAAGTCACGCCCTGCGGCCCCGAGTCCAGGCAATAGGGGCTCCAGAAGAGCGCGGCGTCATAGTGGGCATGTTGAGTGATGTGGCCGGGCGCGACGATCATGCCGTGCACGTCCACTACTCGCGCCGCTGCCGAGCCCGCCAGGCGGCCGACGGCGGCAATGCGGCCACCGGCGATACCGACATCGCCATGGAACGACGGCGCGCCCGTTCCGTCGACGATCTCGCCGTTCACGATCAGCAGATCAAAGCGCGCCACGCGCACTCCTCGGCCGCAATTTCAACCTTGCTTTGTCCGTCGAATATGTTACAAGTTATGAATCATGTCAAGCGACCGGGCAGCCCCTGCCCGTAAGGAAGCCGAGATGCTTTTCGAGGCCAACTATTGCATGTCGATCGGCGGTAAGTTGGTACCGGGCACCGCCACGTTGCAGGTTGTCAATCCGGCCAGCGGGCGGCCGTTTGCGGCAGCGCCGAACTGCACGGCCGAGCAATTGAATCAGGCGGTCGAGGCTGCACAGGCGGCCTATCCGGCCTGGAAGGCTCGGGATATCCGCGAGCGACAGGATTTGCTGCGGCAGGCCGCAGACCTCCTCGAGACACATGCCGCGGAGCTCGCACGCTTGTTTACGCGTGAGCAGGGCCGACCTACGCCAGGCGCCTTGGCTGAAGTCGGTATCGCCATTGCCTGGTTACGAGCCTACGCGCAAATGAGCCCGCCGGTTCACGTCGTGGACAAGGGCGACGGACAGTGGGTCGAAACCCGCTATGTTCCGCTCGGGGTAGTTGGGGCCATCTCGCCCTGGAATTTTCCCATCAACCTCGCGATCTGGAAGATCGCTCCCGCCCTGCTCGCCGGCAATACGATCGTGGTGAAGCCTTCGCCATACACTCCGTTATGCCTGTTGAAGATCGGCGAGTTGCTGGGTCAGATCTTTCCCGCCGGCGTCCTCAACGTCATCTCAGGCGATGACGAGCTCGGGCCGAGGATGACCGCGCACCCGGGCTTCGCGAAGATCTCGTTCACCGGCTCCACCGCCACGGGCAAGAAGGTGCTCGAAGCAGCCGCGCGCGACCTGAAGCGGGTGACGCTCGAACTCGGAGGGAACGACGCGGCTATCGTCCTTCCGGACGTCAACGTCGACGAGGTCGCGGCGCGCATTTTCTACGGCGCCTTCTTCAATTCCGCGCAGATCTGCATCGCCACCAAGCGACTCTACATCCACGAGGCGATCTATGAACGCCTGCGCGATAAGCTGCTGGAGATCGCGCGCGCCACCAAGGTCGGCGACGGCGCCGAGCAGGACACCCATCTCGGACCCATCCAGAACCTTCGGCAGTTCGAGCGCGTTCGCGCTTTACTCAAGGACGCCAAAGCGCATGGTCTCACGTTGCTGGAAGGCGCGCCCGTTCCCAGCGAGGGTTATTTCATCCCCGTAACGCTCATCGACAATCCCCCGGACGACTCGCGCGTCGTTCGCGAGGAAGCTTTCGGACCCGTGCTGCCTCTCCTGAAGTTCAATAACGTCGACGAAGCAGTGGCCCGTGCAAACGATAGCGAGTACGGGCTTGCGGGCGCTGTCTGGGCAACCGACATCGAATTGGCAAAGAGCGTTGCGCGGCGGCTCGAGACCGGGACAGTCTGGATCAACCAGAACCTCCTTCTACGTCCGGACGTTCCCTTCGCCGGTCACAAACAGAGTGGCTTCGGAGTCGAGAACGGGATCGAGGGCCTGCTCGAGTACATGGCTCCTCAGGCCATTTACATCCCGAAGTGAGAGCGGCGGCCCGTTGCTTCGGGCTCGTGGCAGCTCAGACGATCGAATAGCCGCCATCGACGACGAGCTCGGTTCCGGTCACGAATTTGGACGCATCGGAGGCGAGGAAGAGGACTGCGCCCGCTATGTCGTCAGTGCTCGCCCAGCGGCCCATCGGAAACAGGCTCGCGACATACTCGCGCGCGCTCTCGAAATCGGCAAAGCGCCCCGCTGCGACGGCAGGTCCCAGGGCGCTGAACCCCAACTCTGTTTCCACAGGGCCCGGGTGGACGGAGTTCACGCGTATGCCGGAGCGATTGCGCGCGAATTCGACCGCAACCGCCTTGGTCAACAAGCGTACCGCCCCTTTGCTCGCCGAATAAGCCGCCTGCATCGGTCCGGCGATCTGCCCGTAGACGGAGGAAAGATTGACGATCGAGCCGCCGCCGCCCTGCTCCATCAAAGGCGCGGCCAGCTGCATGCCGGTCCAGACGCTCTCGACGTTGATCGCATAGACGCTCCTGAACTCGTCGATGGTGGTCGATACGAACGGCTTGTTCAAAATGATACCGGCATTGTTGACGAGAATATCGAGCCGGCCGAACCCGCTGCTCACGTGCGCGAGCACCGCTTGCCAGTCCTCCAGGACAGTGACGTCGTGTCGGATACAAACGCCGGCGCCGGCCTCCTCGGGCGCCCGATCCGAGCGGATCACCTGGGCGCCACCGGCCGCGAGCACTTCAGCGACTTTCTTGCCAATCCCCCGCGCTCCACCGGTCACGAGCGCAACTTTGCCATGCAGATCGAACATTTCGACTCCCTCGGCAGCGTTCAGTCACAGCCGATTGACAACGGACATAGGGTGTAACATCTTAACTGCATTGTCGAGCGCGCAGAGCAGCAGGCGATCCGGGACGCCTCGCTCGATCTGAGTCGAACACGAACAGGCGCAAGGACTTCCGATGCACCCGAAGCACCATTCGCGAACGCAACCGTCCAAGCCTGCCTACATCATGGGCACGAGCGGGGTCAGCATCGACTATGCAACCCTGGAAGCTCGCTCGAACCGGCTCGCCCATTTCTGGCGAAGCATCGGACTGCGGGCCGGCGACACGATCGCTGTCGTACTCGAAAACCATGAATGGTTCCTGCCGCTCGTCTGGTCGGCGGACCGCTCGGGTCTTTACTATGCCTGCCTCTCTCACACGCTCTCGGGGGCGGATCTCGCCTACATCCTCAACGACAGCGGAGCGCACTCGGTCGTCTGTTCCCGACAGACGTTGCCGCTGCTCCAGGCGGCGAAGAATTGCGGCGCTCGCCCGGGCTTGCTCCTCGTAGACGGCGAGGAGTCCGACACCAGAAATATCACGGCTTCCCTGGCGCGCTTTCCCGACACACCGATCGCCGATGAAGCCGCGGGCAGCGACATGCTCTATTCCTCCGGAACGACGGGCAGGCCGAAAGGTATCCGCAAACCCTTCGTCGAGGGGCGCCCGATCGATGAGCCGACACCCATGATGGCGATGGCGCCGCGGCGCTTCGGCATGGGTGTAGACACCGTCTATCTCTCACCCGCGCCGCTCTATCATGCGGGCCCGCTACGCTGGGCGATGTTGGTTCAACGACTCGGCGGCACCGTCGTCATCATGGAGCGCTTCGATCCGGAAAGGGCGCTTGCCCTGATAGAACAGTACCGAATCACCGCCTCCCAGTGGGTACCTACCCATTTTTCGCGCATGCTCCAGCTTCCGGAGGATGTCCGGCTCAAATACGACGTGTCATCGATGCGCACAGCCATTCACGCGGCCGCGCCCTGCCCGCAACCGGTGAAGCACGCCATGCTCCGGTGGTGGGGGCCGATCATCCATGAATACTATGGCGGCACGGAGAACAATGGGTTGACCATGATCTCGCCCGATGAATGGCTCTCCCATCCGGGCTCCGTCGGCCGCGCCGTCGTCGGAAAGATCAGGATCTGCGGCGAGGCGGGCGATCCCGTGCCGGCTCGCGTCGAGGGCACCGTGTATTTCGAGGGCGGACCCGGTTTCGTCTACCACAATGACGCTGCGAAGACCGAAGACTCCCGCAACAAACACGGCTGGACCACGCTCGGGGACGTCGGTTGGATCGATGAAGAGGGATTTCTCTACCTGACCGACCGCAAGAGCTTCATGATCATCTCGGGTGGAGTCAACATCTACCCCCAGGAGATCGAGAACGTGCTGGCCGTGCACCCCAAGGTGATGGATGTCGCCGTCATCGGCGCGCCGGATCGGGATATGGGCGAGAGAGTCGTGGCGGTCGTGCAGCCCACCCGGTGGGAGGATGCCGGTCCGGCGCTCGCTAGCGAGCTGCAGGTCTATGCAAGGGAGCGTCTCGGCGGCGTCAAGACCCCGAGGCAGATCGACTTCAGGCGCGAGCTGCCGCGAGAGCCGACCGGGAAGTTATTCAAGCGAATGCTCCGCGATCAGTATCGGCAATCCGGTACGGCCTGAGGCCGAAGTTACGCTCCAAAGCTCCGGGACCATGTCTTGTCTGCGGTATTTACAGTAAACTGGTGTACCTGCGCCCGAGCCATACCCATGACAGATGGGCCTCCGGGGCGCTCTCGGAATGGACGACCGAGTGCGATGACAGCGAGTCACGTAACGGCTATCGCGCGTCAGGGGGTTGTTGAATCGCATGGGACTCGTTCGACCTAAAGAGACTGCAACGACATTTCGCGCTGGTTTTGATCGGACCGCGGTGCCCGACGCCCTGCTGCCGATGGGAAACGGTCTGCATGCCCCGATTTATGATGTTTCCAAGCTGCGTAGCTGCCGCGATCCACGGGCACGGCGCGCCACGCTCCTGGCGGCAACCAGGCGCGGGATGGCCCGTGAGGGCTATTCCGGGGTAACCCTGCGCATGGTCGCAGCGGAATGCCAGACCACCACACAGACTGTTTACAATCTCATCGGTGGTAGGAGACGGCTCCTTGCAGAGGCCATCGCCGACCATGGCCGCGAGATACTGCAGCGCGTCCCGCAGGCGCGACACCAGTCGTTCCGCATTCTCGATCTGATCGACTCCCTGTGGAAAAGCGCGGCCCTGTACCCTGAATACATGGCTCAGGCTTCACTGGGCTACGCCGATCTTCATGGGGACCCCACCGGTACGATCTATCGAGCTTCGATCGGCTTCGTTCAGATTTGCCTGTCCGACGTGCGCCCTGTCTTGCGCGACAGCATCGACCAAACCGTTCTTGCAGAAGCAATGAACTCGGCGATTGTAACCGCGCTATATGAATGGGCCCGGCAAAGCGTCGGGCTCGAGTCCCTGCAGCTGAACCTCTTCATGAGATCCGGGCTGCTCCTGCTCGGCGCGATCCCTCCCCGCGAGGCACCCGTCCTGGAGCAATGGCTCGAGCAATACTGCAAGCGAACCCGGCCGCAGCCACTTCCTCCGGTGCCGGCGTTTGAGTGACAGGCCGAGCGCCCCTATCCGTGTAGGGCCTTGATCAAGGCCGCATCCCTATCCGCCACGAATTTCTTCGAGACTCGGGCCTCGGGAGCGAATCGATTGAAGCCATGGAAAGCAGCGGGGTACACATTGAGCTGCGTCTGTACCCCACCCTTGAGTAGCTTCGCGGCATACTCCAAGCATTCGTCGACGAACAGATCCAGCTCGGCGATACCGATGTAGGTGGGCGGCAAGCCGCGCAGGTCAGTGGCGCGTGAGGCTGCCGCGTAGGGCGACACCTTGCCCGTACCGTAAGCGGCGCCCAGGTAGAACTTCCAGAGCTGATTGCCGAACCGTGCGTTGTAGAGACGCAGGTCAACTATTCTTTTGTTCGCGTCAGTGATGCCGCGGTCGTCCATCATTGGTGCGAGCAACATCTGAAAGGCAAGGGGGACTTCCCCTCGGTCCCGGGCCAGTAGCCCCAAGCCCGCTGCGAGGCCGCCGCCGCCGCTTTCACCGGCGATGGCTATGCGCGTCGGGTCGACACCCAGCTCTGCGGCATGTTTGTAGGTCCACACCAGCGCCGCGTGGGAATCCTCAACCCCGGCCGGAAACGGATTCTCCGGCGCAAGCCGGTAGTCTACTGACACTACGACGCAATTGACCGCACGCGACATCAGCACCAGCCACGCGTCCTCCATGTCCAGATCGCCCATGAAATAGCCGCCCCCGTGAAGCCATATCACGGCGGGAAGCTCCCGGGCGGGGCGGATCGGCTCGTAGATTCGCACCTTCACATCGGGCGCGCCGATCCGCCCTGGGACCACGACGTCGCGATGCTCCGCGCCCAATGGCCGGGTTTTCAGGATCATTCCCTCGGGCGGAAGATCCCTGACCTTCAGCACGGTACTCGGGTCCTCTATCAGGCCGGATGGCAACGCCAGGAATGCCGCCCTCAGCTCCGGGTCTATCTGCTCTATAACTTCCATCGAACGCTCTCCGAACAAATCGCCTTGCGCGCGCCAGCGCTTACCTCAGTCAAAGTTGTATTTGAGCCGTAGGCCATAAGTACGCGGCGCCGCGACGTCGTCATTTTCACCGAATGGCGCGGATGTCTGGCGATTCACCAGGTACTCGCGATCCAGCAGATTGTCCACGTACAGGCCAATCTGATAGCGCTTGTTGCTCGGTCCTACCAACGCACTGAGGTTGGCCAGAGGAAAGGCTCCTTGTCTGTCCAGCCGCAGATTACCGCCCGCTCCGGGGAAAAAGTCGTAGCTGGACGTGTAATGCACGACAGCGTTCAATTCCAGCAACCAGCCCCCGTATAGGTGGCTCTGCGAATCGGCCCCCACGAACCCGGTGAACCTCGGTGCGTTCGCGAGCCGCGCACCGGAGAGATCCTCGAACGTGGGTATGAAGGCCCCGTTTACCACCGAGTTTACGGACGCCCCTGCAAAGCTGTCGTACTTTGCCCACAGGAGCGAGACGCCGGCGAACAAGTTGACCGCTTGCTGTGGGGTGAAGCCGACTTCGAGCTCCGTGCCGTCACCAGAGGCGGACGCAGCGTTCCGGGTCACACCGCCGCCGGTGCTGAGATCAACCACTCGAACCTGCAGGTCCTTCTGTTTGTAGTGGAACCCGGCCAGATTGGCGTAGAACCTGCCGTCGTCCGAGCGGAATTTGGCGCCCACTTCATAGCTGTCGATCTTCTCGGGATTGACGGAGTTGGTGGGAGCGGAGACCGGGACACTCACTCCGCCAGCCTTGAAGCCCTTGTTGTAACTGGCATAGAGATTCAGGTTCCCGAGGTCATATGCGACGACGAACCGGGGTGTGAAGCTGGAAAAAGAGAATTGCTGGCTGAACGCCAGCAGTCCGGGAATGCCGCCGAAAGCAAGATTGTTCTCTTGATTCAGTTGAACATCGAGGTCGCGCTTGTCGTGGCTATAACGGCCGCCCACCGTGATACTGAGGCGGTCTATAGGCTTGAGCGTAGCCTCTGCGAAGCCCGATATCGAGGTCGTATTGACCTTCTCAACGGATATCGGCGACACGGGAAACAATGCTCCGCTATAGAAAGAGGTCTGGAACCCCTTATCGCGCACCAGTGAGAAGCCGACGAGGCCAGTCAGCATATGGCCCTCCGGGCTCGTCAAGACCACGTCCTCGCTGTAGGTCTTTCCGCCAGGCTGCGAACCGACCGTGAACAGATTCAGAGAGGTACCGTCGAGATCGTTGAGGCTCAAAAACGTCTCGTCCAGATACGCCGTGACGCTGTCGAGCTGGAAGTAATCGTTGTTGTACCGAATCCGGAGATTTCCACGGCGTGATACGCCCACATTCTGTGGATGCCCACCTTCGTTGCGTACATCGTAGAAACCCGTGACGGGTGCCTCGCCAGTCAAAGAGCATGCCAGGCAGAGCGGGGCCGCGAGACGCTGCGCCTTGGGGAATGGGTCTGTCTGCAGTCGCGTATCCTCGATCTTCAGCACACCGGAAAGCGCGCTGCTCGGCCGCCAACTCAGGCTCGCCCGCACGTCATGAGATTGCGTATCGGGCGTGTCATGTCCCGTCGTGAGATTGTGAACAAACCCGTCCTCGCGAGTGAATCGGCCTGCAATGCGCACAGCGACGGTATCGCTGAGCGGGATGTTTCCTACGGCCTCCGCGAGAACGTGATTGAAGCGCCCGTACTCCAGCTTCGCGCTACCCTCCGCCACTTCGGTGGGGTCCGCGGTGTTCACGACTATTGCGCCGCCAGTCGCGTTGCGGCCGTACAGAGTTCCCTGCGGGCCCTTCAGAACCTGGACGGTCTGCACATCGAGCAGATTGAAAATCTCGCCGAGGGCGCGGGCAACGTAGGCTCCATCCAGGTATGTCGAGACGGACGATTCGAGGCCCGGCTGCGGAAAACTGGAGCCAACGCCGCGAATGAATGTCTGTGTAAACCCATATGCCGAGCCGAAGACAAAGCCTGGCGTCACCACGGCCACCTGGTTGACGTCCCGGAGGTTGAGCTGCTCGAGTCGCTCGGGCGGCACCGCCGTGACGGCTATGGGCACGTCATGAAGCGACTGGGCACGTCGCTGAGCGGTGACGACTATTTCGCTCAGGTCGCCGCCGGCGGCTTTGCCGCCGCCAGACGCGTCGGCGCCAGTGCCCGGCGGGCTCTGCGCGTATCCGGTTGCGACCGACAGTACCCCCCCGAAAAGCACCAACAAATACCCGGTTGCTCTCATACCAATCCCCCCTCTTTGCCTTTTGTGGTGCACCACTGGTGTCAGCAGCGTGATGCTAAGAGAGGGCATATTGTCCGTCCATTTGGCAACTTGACACTCGAGCCCGGGTGTCAAACTAACTGGACAGTCGAGCCCGGGTATCAAAATGTGGGGTCGCGAGGACCGTACGATCAACTGTGCCTCTCGGACTTGGGACGAATGAGCGGATAGATGACGGTTGCACGTAGCACGAGGATGCCTCCGACGACGAACAGCACTGCGCTGTAGCCGAAGGCAACGGAGGTTCCGAAGCTCGTCCACAGGAGGCCTACGATGATGCTGGAGGCAAAGTCCCCCAAGCCGTTTACGGTGGCAAGCGTGCCGAAAGCCGCACCGTGCTGCGCGTTGTCTACCAGCTCCGCGCAGAACGAGTCTTCCAGAGTTTCCTCGATGGCGACGTAAATACCGCCCATCGCGAAGACACTTCCCAGTGACCATATATTGAGCGGGAACAGCACGATGATCGATGCCATCAGCGCCGCAAGGAAGTACCCACCGGCCAGCACGGATCCCTTGGGAAAGCGGTCGGCCAGAGCGCCTGCAATCAGCGAGAAGCCCGCATACAGCACGTTGTGCAGGACATAGAGCGCCGCCGCAAAACCTGCTGCGCGCACCGCGCCGAGGACGGGTGTCAGCGCTTGCACTGCTAACAGAATGAGCAGCGTATGGGCGAAGTCACCTAGACCGAAGAGACCTACCGCAAACAGAAACCTGCGAAATCGACTCGGTAAGGATCGCAGAGTGTCTGTAAATCCGATGTGGGGGACGGGAGTACGCTCCCGTTCCTCGACCACGAACGCCATCAGGACGGCGGCCAGCAATCCAGGAACGAGCGTCAACGCGAACAGCATCGCGTAACGACGGTCGAGCAGTTGCAGCAGGAACACGGCGGTGAGGGGCCCGACGACGGCGCCCAGAGTGTCCATCATCCGCTCAAACCCGAAGGCTCGCCCATAGGTGTCCGGCGTCACCGCGGCTGCTAGCAATGCCTTGCGCACCGGCGTGCGCAGGCCGCGGCCGAACCAGGCGCCCGCACGGGCAATGAGCACATGCCAGGCGTTGGAGGCCAGTCCGAGTGCGGCCGTGCCGAGCGCAGTCAAAATGTAGCCGCAGACCGCAATTGGCTTCCGCTGCCGCAGTCGGTCCGTGTAGTAGCCCGATCCCATCTTCGCAAAGCTCGATAAGCCGTCGGAAACGCCCTCGATCAATCCCAGCCACGCGGCCGCCACTCCCAACGTTGCCAGAAACGTCGGCAGCAGGGTCGTAGCGATCTCGTGCGACCAGTCGCTGAAGAGCGAGGCGAGCCCGATACCGAGCACCGTACGGTTCAGCCAGCGGGGGAGGCGTCCAGTGAAATTCAAGGATCGGGCATCCGGTTACGGTACGTGGGCTAACGAGGTTCCGGTGACGTCAGCGGAATCCGGCAAAAGTCTTGGCTGCCGTTCGTGGGTTCGAATCCCCGAGTTCTTCGGGTATGTGACTCAGATCACGCGGCAGCACCCGTCCAGTCTCCTGGTTACCCACCCAAAATACCATCGGTGGGGCCGTATTGATGCAGCGCAAGATCACTCCCGTTGGATAAGCGCATTGTTGACACCGCTCACATCGTTGAGCTCTCCTGAGAGATGACAATAAACCGTACGGCGCCGCTACTCGCGGGTGCGCTTGTACCAGCACGCGACCTGCCATGGACGAGCCAATTTCCGAAAACCGATGGGCAAGCTCCCCAGATTCACAGCATCCGAACCGAGCACTGCCGCCAATGAACGCCCATCGGCTGCGGCACCCCTTCGCATACTGTTTGTCGAAGATCGGCTTCTATTGCCGGCCGACACGGCATCCGCAGTAATGTTGATGCACGACACATCGTGGCGGCCGTATCCATGGGACACTGCTGTCATATTTCGGCAACGCCAAGGGCCAGCAATCAGCGATGTCTTCGTCGTTTCCGTCAGTTCGATTTACAGGATGTGAGGCGGCCGACAGTGAGGTCTACGAGATGGCCATCGAAATGGATGCAGATCGCGCTGCGGACTCTGCTCGCGCTCGCGGCAGTGCCCGCGGCGTCGGTCGCCCCTGCGCAGACACTCGTTGTGATAGTCAATCCGAGCATGGGAGTGCAGCACCTCAGCCGCCGCGAGGTGCTCGACATCTTCATGGGGCGCTATCGGACCTTTCCGTCTGGAGCCTCCGCGTTACCCATCGATCTGGACGTCAATTCGACGGAGCGCAGGCAGTTTTACCTGCTGCTCGCGCACAAGGAGCCGGCCGACATGGGCTCGTATTGGGCGCGCCTGACCTTTTCCGGGAAGATTTCCCCGCCTTTCGCCGTTCCCGATGCGCGCATGGCGATCGACATCGTCGCCAACAATCCCAACGCGATTGCATACGTGGATCGATCGGCCGTCGACCAGCGCGTGCGGATCGCGCTTGAAATCACGCCCTAACCGCTGGATACGCTGGCTCGACGCGGGCGTGCGAGGCAGCATTGTCACACGAACGACGCTTGCGATCCTCGCGCCGGCGATGGTCCTGGGACTGACATTCGCCTGGCTCGCGTCCGTCAGCGTGGAGCACAGCGAGCAGCAGCGGGCGGAGAG
Source organism: Steroidobacteraceae bacterium (assembly GCA_035277965.1). Classification (GTDB taxonomy): domain Bacteria; phylum Pseudomonadota; class Gammaproteobacteria; order Steroidobacterales; family Steroidobacteraceae; genus 13-2-20CM-66-19. The sequence continues at coordinate 32,807 of DATEJM010000046.1, forward strand.
CCGATTACAACAGTTACTTTCCACGGTCGAACGGACGGCGCAGATCGCCTGTTATCTGAAGGATCGCTCGATAGCGGAAGAAATCGCGCACGGTCTGATCAGCAACCGCGCCGTCTCCGCGGTGACCATTACCGCCGGCACGCTCACACTTTCTCACGCTGACAACCCGTCGGCACACGGGCCGGACCCGCATCGCGTGGTGATCGCAAGACCGATTGCCTCTCCTTTCGACCCGCACGAATCGGTCGGCAACATTTCGCTGGTGGTGGATCGTGCCGCGATACACGCAGAGGCCGCCAGTTACAGTCGTGCTCTGAGCCTTGCACTCGGCCTCGAAGTCACTGTGGTTGCAGTCGTGGTCGCCATAGCCGTGTACCTGTTCTCCACCCGCCCGATCAAAGCCGTTTCCAACGAGCTGCATCGGATCCGATTCGACACGAGCGCACGTCTGCATGCACCGGCGAACAATCGCTTCGATGAGATCGGCAGCCTCGTGACCGATGTGAATGCCCTGATTGCGAGCCTGGGGGAGCTGTTGAACACGGAGCGCGAGCTGCGCATGGCGCACGAGGTCGGCGAGCGCAAGCTGCGGTTGATCTTCGAGAAAGCCGAGAGCGGTCTGTTCGTCCTCGACGAACGCGGTGTTCTGGAGTCGTGGAACCCGGCTTTCACCCGGCTGCTGCGCTTGTCAGCCGCGCAGCTACCGCATTCCGGGACGACCAGCTTGCAGCTGCTGCTGCCTCCGCACGGCGCGGATTTGGGGCAGCTCATCCGACAATGCCTCGCGACCGGTCAGGCGTATGACGTCGATCTCGAGCTTCCGATAGCCGAGAGCTCGCACCCGGCGTGGATCGGGGTCACGTTGAATCCGATCGGGCCAACCACGCTGCAGGGCGTCGTGAACGACATTACGCAGCGAAAGCATGACGAGCTCTTGGCCAGACAGTTGGCCAGCCTGGCTACCCAGGACACATTGACGGGACTGCTCAACCGCCGTGGCCTGGATATGGGGCTGACGGCTGCCTTCGCGGTACATGCAACCCCGGAGCTCGCCGTTCTGCAGCTCGACTTGGACTTTTTCAAGGAGGTCAATGACGCCCACGGACACCAGGGAGGCGATCAGGTACTGCGCCACGTCGCGCGAATCCTGGAGAGAAACGCCCGGCGTGGAGATCTGATCGCTCGTCCCGGGGGCGATGAGTTTGTGGTCGCGCTCGTTGGGATCGCCGATCCCGCGAAGGCCGAGCAGATTGCCAAGGCCATTATCTCGGAGATCCAGCAACCGATCAGCCTGGGCATACAGAGCGTTCAGGTCGGCGCCAGCATCGGCATTGCCTTCGTGTTGCCCGGGGGAGATTCCGCCGAGGGGGTCCTGAGCCGGGCGGACAGCGCCATGTACACCGCCAAGAGAGCGGGCCGGGGCCAAGTGTGCCTCATGCAGGCACCCGCGCCTCCCGAGGCGGGCGCTGCGGCATGAGCAGTCCGTTCACATGCTCACCGGGCTCACGCCCGATGACGTTTTTCTCGATACCCCCATTGGAGCTCCCGATGATTACGCATCCCCATTCGTCGTCAGCAGCGTCCGGCAGGCTCCTGCGCCTGCTACGGTCCACTGCCCTGACCGCCCTGGCCGCTGGGATGTGCGCGCCATTTCCGCAGGGAGCCGCGGCCGCCGACGCCATTACAACGGGTGCCGAGGTCACTGGCACCCACATCCGCGGCAGCACGGATTCCGCCTTTCCCATCACTGTCTATAACCGGGATGTCATCGCGGCCTCCGGTGCCAGCACCTTGCAGGAGTTCATCCAGAAAATTCCGCAGAATTTCAACGGCGGCGCCTCGGAGACTACGATGAACTCCACCTCTGGAGGGGGCGGTACCGCCAACGTGGTAGATGCCACAGGCGTCAACTTACGCGGCCTGGGAAACGACTCCAGCCTGGTGCTCGTCAACGGCCATCGGGTTGCGCCCGGGAACACCGAGGGCAACTTTGTCGACATCTCGATGATCCCACTCTACGCGGTGGAACGAGTGGAGGTCGTCACGGACGGCGCTTCGGCTATCTATGGATCGGACGCCGTGGGAGGAGTGGTCAACATCATACTCGGACGCAATCTGGATGGCGCGGAGACCCGTGCCCGCTACGGCAGCGTCACGGACGGGGCCACCAAGGAGAAGCAAGTTGGCCAGACCCTGGGCCATAGCTGGGACAGTGGCTCTGCGCAGCTCATCTATGAATATCTCGACCGCACGCCCCTGAGCGCGAGCAGCCGCAGCTACACGCAGTCGGCATCCGAGCCCTTCATGTTACTTCCCGAACAGGTGCGGCACGGCGCGTTCTTCTCAGCGGATCAGTCCGTCGGTGACGATATTCAACTGCTTGCCGAAGGGACCTATTCACATCGATCCACCTACAACGATCGAACCACCTTCGACGCTACCCAACGGACGACTTCGATCATAGATGCCTATAGCGCCAGTACCGGCGCGCGCATCGACCTCCCTCGCGGGGCGCAGCTCGAATTGACTGGCTCCTACACCGGGAGCGACACGCGATACGCATTTGTTCCCGCTGGCACGACTGTGCCCGAGTTCCAGGAGCGTGCTAAATCGCAAACCCTTTCCGTCGACGTGAAGATGGATGGCAGGGCGTTCTCCCTGCCGGCTGGCGATGTGCGCTACGCCGTGGGCGCCCAGTTTCGGCGAGAGGAATTTGACCATACCGATCAGATCTCCATGAACGAATTTGACCCGTCCCGACGGGTGGAAGCGGCCTTCGCGGAATTTCGCGTACCCCTGGCGGGCCCCCGGGATGGCGTCAGCGCAGCGCATCAGCTGGAGCTGACCCTGGCGGATCGCATGGAGCACTACAGCGATTTTGGCTACACGAACAATCCGCAGGTCGGCCTGATCTGGCGGCCATTCGAGGGCCTCAAGGCTCGTGCAACCTATGGCACCTCGTTCCGCGCTCCCCTGTTGAATGATTTGAATCCGGTTCCATTCGAGGTCGTGCCCATTCCCGAGTCCGATCCCGGGACCGGCGGCGTGATGAACACGCTGGCTGTTTTCGGCGGCAACCCGGATCTGAAGCCCGAAAAGGCACGAACCTGGACAGTCGGCCTCGACTTCACCCCGCGCGCCGCGCCCGACTTCCGCGCGAGCGTGACCTACTATCAGATCAGATTCACCGACGTCATTACCGATCCGGAATTCAGTGTCGATGTCACGGATGTCCTGAGCGAGGAAGCGCTCCTGGGTCCGTCGATCATCCAGCGAAACCCCTCCGCCGAACGTGTCCAACAACTCGCCGCTACGCCGGGGTTTACCAATCTGTTCGGGATTGATCTCAGCACGATCGGCGCGATCTTCGACTCCCGCGTACACAATCTCTCGATCGAGCGAACCCAAGGCCTGGATCTGGACGGCGCGTGGACGGCCCAGACCGCCGCGGCCAACGTCGAGTTGGGATTGAACGGAACCTACATCTTCCGATTCCAGACGCAGTTCACCCCCAATGCTTCGACGGTCTCGATCCTGAACACTGCTTACAACCCGGTCGACCTGCGGATGCGCGCCCGGGCAATCATCCGGCGCGGCGGCCTGACTCTCGCATCGTTCGTCAACTTCACCGACTCCTACCACGGCGACGGTGTGACGAGCGCAGCTAACATCCCCAGCTGGACCACGATCGATGCCACGGCGAAATACCTTTTCAACAGCGAGCATGGCCCCCTGGCCGACGCATCGGTGATGCTCACGGTCACCAACCTGTTCGACAAGTCGCCGCCCCTGGTCGCCAATCCGATCTACGGTATCAACTTCGACGGCGCCAATGCGAATGCCCTCGGCCGCTTCATATCGATAGAGCTATCGAAGCGGTGGTAGCGCGTCGCCGGCTCAGGCCGCAGTAGCCGTCGCCGGGCGGGTAGCAATCCGCGCCCAGACTTCCGCGGCGATGCACGCCAGCACAGGCAGCAGTTGCTCTTCTCGAAAGGATTGGCTCTGAACGATATAGGGTTGCAGCTCTCCGCGGTCAATGACTCCTGCGCCGGCGAGGATGCCTTCCAGCAGTAATTCGCGCACGAACGATTCACTTTCCCGAACCATGTCCGTTGCGTGCGCAACGATCGAGCCCTTGTCACGCCGTCGCAGGATTTCGCCGGGTATCCGGTCCGCGAAAGCCTCCCGAGCCAAGCTTCTTTCCCGCCCCCCACGCAGCAACAGATAAGTCGGGATCTGCAAACAAAGCTCCATCAGCGGCTGGGACAGCAAGGGATGGTGCTGGGGCGCGCGCTCGAGCCGGGGAATGGGCCTGTGACGGTTCGCGACTTCCGCAAGAAAGCGAATTTGCGCCTGCTTTCCCGGAGGTAGATCTGCCGCACCGGCTGCCCAGGGATGGGACACATATGCATCGACATCCGGCGGGAGTGCCGCAGGAGCTACGAAGCACACTGGCCGAGCCAAGGAGTTGGGGCGTGGTTTTGCACTGTCGCGGCTGGCGTAAGCCGACTTCAAGACGGACCAATAGGGCTGCCTCGACAAGCGCGCTGCATCGCGGATCGCTGTGATGAGCCCAGGCCGCAGGCCCAGGGTATCCAGATAGTCTGCCGCACTCGAAGAGTCGGTTGTCTGCAGAAAGATATGGTCGCCACCCTGCCCGGTCCACAGTGTGCGTGCGCCGGCCTCAGCCGCAATGCCGTTGATTAGATCAATCTCCAGCAGCCGGAAGAGGCCTGTCACCCCCGGTTTCGGCATCTTCGGTCCGTGGAGGAGACGGGAATCAAAGCGATCGGCCGCCGCAGCCATTGGCGCTTCGTGCAGCGCGAGTCCGGCGCGAGTGGCGGCCGCTCTTGCATACTGTCGCTCATCCTCGTGAGAGGCCGCACCGTACTGATTGACGCAGGTTATTCGGGGACGAGCCGTCGAGCGACTCAAGCAACCCAGCACGACAGCGGAATCGAACCCACCCGAAAGACCGAGCAACAGCGGGTCGTAGCCGCGAGCCCACGCGTCGATGCATTTCTGGGTCACTGCACGCAATTCGGTGACCGCTTCCTCGTACCGATCGATCCGCCGTTGTCGACAGATCGCGCGCGGGTCCCACAAAGTGGCCTGACATTCCGAACCCGCTGCAACCGTCAGACACTCGCCGGTCAGCAGCTCCCGAATCTCATTGAAGGCGCAGGCGCGCACTTGCGACTGGCTCGAGTATATGAAGGCGGCCAGGTACTGCCAATTCACGGTCGGCGCGGGCAGCTCCAGTGGCGACAGATCGTTGAGATCCGCAAAGAGCACCGTGACGCCGCGGAATTGCGTGTAATAACAGGGAATCTTTCCCGAGCAGTCACGCAGGGCGTAAGCGCGGCGGGCCTGGCGGTCGGACAAGAAGGCCACATAGGCACCCCAGAAATTTTCGACCAGGTGCTGTCCCGCGGTCCTAATGACTTCCTGGGCCGTGCGGTCATCGATCTGCTCAGACGCCTTTGACAGATCTGCCGGGAAAAGCCTGCCGAGGACGACACCCGTCTGCCTCGGAAGCACGTAGGCACGCAGGGCCGGATCGGGAGGGGGCAACGCGAAAACGCTCATCCCGGCATTTTTCAGCAGGCCTTCCCAGGGAACGGCCGCTCGGCGCAAGCGCCGTTCCAATTCCGCCGCGCCGTCCGCGGCAGCAGGATCGTCGGCATCCCACAGCAGAGCCACGAAATGGTACATGCGGGGTTATCCCCAGGATTCGGTGTGGCAACCGCTAGATGTACATGATCGGAGTGAAGCCCGATACCCGCTGCACGGTGTCGTTCAGCACAACGCCCCCCTCCTGAACCCAGCAGTGGGCCTCAAAAGGATCGGGGTTCACGCCGAACACCCAATCTGGATGGACATGGAAGCGCGCCAGGAAGTGAATGAGCGCGAGCGAATCGAAAAGACAAAGATACGAACGGGGATAGAACCAACGCAAACGATTGAAGACCGAGACTAATGAACGAGTGCGCTCGATGTCGAACGGACCGGCTCGGTCCGCTATGCCGTTCTTGCGATCTCGCACGAGCTCGACGGTCGATTGAAATCGCTGCTGCCGCAACTCGCGAGATGCCTGCGCGGAACTCGCAAAGAACGGCAGCGCATGAGTGCAGGACGACCGGCGCGAAGGCACCGACTCATCGGGATCGATCGCTTCCGTCGGAAGAGAGTAACTGGTGGGAAGAGCGTCCTTCGCGCTGGTGGAGCACTCGCTCAGAATGTCGAGGGCCAGCAGGCTGTTTGCCAGCTCAGCCGCATCGCTTGCAACAGATGTTGCACCGCGCGCGCCGTGATTTGCAGACTCCACCCACCCCTTCAGGGCCGGCCCCAGCAGCTCGAACTGATGTCGATCGACGCAGAAGTATTTGTCGCGCTTGACGTCGAGAATCACCCAATGCCGCTTGCCCCGGCACAGGAAGACATGGGGCTGCAGGTAAAGCTCGCGGGGCACACTTGATTTCCGGACGCCCATAAACACAATGCGCGGCAGATCTGCCGCGCATTGCGTATCCAACCGGAGCGGGCTTACCCTCTGGGCGTAAACCCGAGCTCCAGACCACGGCTATAGCCCTTGGTCTCGACCGAAACCTGTCCCATTTCCACCAGTTTCACGGTCTCCATGTGGAAACCGCCCTCTCCATGCTTCTTTGCTTCTGAAGGCGGGGACGCCTCAACTAATTTAACGGTATCCATTGCGGAGCCTCGTGCGAAGGGCATTATGTTTATAGCACATATTCACTATGCCCATCCCGGTGCCTCATGTCAAATGCAGGTCCAGATTGACGACATCGGGAAATCGAGGCCGGCATTCCCGGAAAGTCGATACCCACGCTGATCATCGTGC
>DATEJM010000047.1:0-27323 GCA_035277965.1 Steroidobacteraceae bacterium
TTCAGCTTGAACCGCGCGTTGAAGTTGTCCAGCGGCTCCCACTTGAGTGTGCCGCGGATGGAATAGTCCTTGCCGTGAGGGTTGTGACCGTGATCGACCGCAAACGGCGATGTCGACGGGGTCGCTTCATTCAAATCGCCGGCCATGCTGGAGAAATCGCCGGCGATGCGGAAGCCCAACGTGTCGGTGATCGGGCCGGAGACGTAGTCCTCGGTCCGATACTCGTCCGCTCGCGTCTCGTATCCAACCGTGGCCTTGGCCTCGAAGGTCTTGGTCGGATCGGCCGTGCGGATCGACACGATGCCGGCGGGGCTGTTCTTACCGAAGAAGAGCGCTTGCGGTCCCTTCAACACCTCGACCTGACTCAGATCGGTCTGCGTCATGCGGCGTACGAAGGCCTTCGCGACCTGAACACCGTCGATGTTGAACGACACGGCCTGGTCGCCGAACGGATTGGAGTCCGGTCCGGCTATACCGCGTATGGCGATGTTGCCGCCCTGGACGCTGCCGCTCTGATTGCCGATGAGCAGCTGCGGGACCATGCGGGCGATGCCGTCGAGGTTCGTGACGCCGCGCTGCTCGAGCTGGGAGGCGCTGACGGCCGTCACCACGACGGGGACCGAGATCAGGGTCTCCTCGCGTTTACGAGCCGTGACGAGGATCTCCTCGAGACCGGCCGAGGGCGGAGCTGCCTCAGCAGGAGTGCCCGGTTGTGGTCCGGCCTCGGCCGGTGCTCCCGCATCGGCTGTGGCTGATGCTCCCGCGAACGAGGGAAGCGCCGCTCCCATCCATGCGATCAGTAAAAGCGTTCCGGCCAAAAATTTCGTGTGCATCGCGCCCCCTGAGTGTTGCGTCAAAGCAAATGTTACGGACGAATGGTGACCGAGGCCGACAGACGGGGGCTTCCGGACAGCCTGTGGACCACCACCGGCCATGGCAGTGAACCGACACGCCACCGGCAAGCGACCGGCGCAACTTGGCGGCATCTCCTGCTTATTCCTCATTCGCCCCCCTCGCCGGTGTCTGATGCCTCCGGCGCCCCATCCCGACACCCCGCGCTCGGGCGGGGACGTTGATGCGTTAGTAGACTACTACTATTTTGTGTGCAGGGTAACCGCCACAGGGGCATTAGGGCAACTGTGGCATTTGCGCCGCCTCATGGGAGACCGGCGGAGCGTACGCGGCCAGCAAGCGAGGCGGGAGATCAGCTACGGCCCGCGCCCCGAGCTCGGGTGGTGCGCTATCTCCTCGAGCAGCTCACCGCGATTAACTCTGAGAGAATCGTCGTACGACCTGTGGTGGATACTCGGTACTGACGGTGAGCTCATGGGGCGGAAGACTTTCCACGCGCTGTTCAGACCCCTCAGCTCGGCCCATGATCGACCGCGGCGAGCGCTGCCGCTCGAGGACAATCCCGCCATCCAGGCGATCTGGCATGTCGTCTCGCAGATTCCGCGCGGACGAGTCGCTACCTACGGTGAAGTTGCACGCGCGGCGGGACTTCCGGGCCGCGCGCGCCAGACCGGTTATGCCCTGAGATTGATGCCCGAGGGGATGCATCTGCCGTGGCATCGGGTCGTGGGCGCCGGAGGTCGGATCGTCTTTCCAGCCGGCTCCCGATCGCATCGCGAGCAGGCGCGGCTGCTCAAAAGTGAAGGAGTCCTCGTGAAGGAAGGTCGGGTGCCGCGCACTGCCATGGCGCAGCTCGAGGGGTCGTGAGTGAAATTCGCCCGACTGGGCCGATCGCGACTCCTCATGACAGCTGCAGTCTCTGGCGGATCTCGTTCAGATAGTCCAGATGCTGCTCGAGGGTCTTGAAGCCGCGCCCCATCGTCACAACGGCCGCGTGGGTGCCCCCGGCATCCTGCCATCGCTTGAGATTGTCCAAAACTTCCGGAACGGGCAGTCCGTGGCTCCTGTTGTCCTGCACGGTGTATTGAGCACCGAACCCTTCTACAGGCCGTCCGGCCTGTTTCAGCAGCTCCCGGACCCGCTTCCATCCAGGCAACGCGCCGTGCGCGATACCTGCAGCGAAAATGAAGCCATCCGCTATCTGGGCCGCACGCCTGTAGGCCGGCTCCGAGAATCCCCCGCAGTAGATCGGAATCCGGCGTCTCGGGCGGGGGTTGAGGGCTGCGCGGTCGATGCGATCGAATCGACCCTCGAAAGTAACGAGAGGTTGTTCCCACAACTTGCGCAAGTAGTGAATCTGCTCGGTAAGACGCGCGCCGCGTGTGTGGAAGTCCTGGCCCAGCGCGTCATATTCGACGTAGTTCCACCCGCTACCGACGCCAAGCCGCAGTCGCCCACCTGACAGCAGATCGACGTCGGTGGCCTGCTTCGCGACCAGTACCGTCTGCCTCTGGGGCAGGATCACGACGCCCGTCATGAATTCGAGCCGCTTGGTGATCCCGGCGAGATATCCGAACACCACCAGAGGGTCGTGAAATGGATCCTTGTCCGTATAGGGACCGTGCTCCCACAGGGGCGGATCGCGATTCTCGTGCACGGCGCCGACGACGTGATCATAGAGAATCAGGTGATCGTATCCCATGGCCTCCACGCCCCGGCCGATGCGATCGACCGCCTCCGGATCGCCGTTGAGCTCGATCTGCGGATACACGGCGCCAACTTTCATCGCAGTCACTCCAGCGAATCAGGTCGTGGGTGGAGCGCCGATCGTACTAGTAAGTCATAGTCGCCGTCACCGCCTCTTGGCACGCGAGCTTGCGAGCCGTCGTCGAGGAGCCGGTCACCCGCGTGGATCGCGCGGAGCTGACGGGCGATCCCTAAGCCTCTACACCGCGAGGAATGACGTAACCGGCGCGCGGCAGCAGCACGTGCAGCAGGGGCCCTGTCATGACGGTCGTGACGACTGCCATGATCACGAGCATGGTGAAGACCTTCTGCGGGATGAAACCCAGGTCGTAGCCGATGTTGAGAACGATGAGCTCCATCAGTGCGCGCGTATTCATCAGGGAGCCAAGAATGAGGGACTCGCGGTGCACGAACCCGCACAGGCGGCTTGCGATGTAGACGGGTATGACTTTCCCCAGAATGGCCGCGCCGAGAATGATCGCGAGCCACATCCAGTCGGACTGGCTCGTCAGGCCCAGTACGTTCGTGCGCAGACCCGTGTAGGTGAAGAAGACCGGCAGGAAGAAAACCAACACGAACTTGCCTACCTGCGCGCGCCATGCCGCCACGAATGGCTTGTCGTGATGGAAGAGCAGCCCGGTGAGGAAGCCGCCGAAGATCGTGAAGATGCCGAGCTTGTACGTACACAGGCCCATGAGAAAGATCAGGCAGACGATGGCGGTCATCAGATTGGGAGGCACGTCGCCACCGGCCGTTGGCATCTTCCGTAGCAGCCAGCGCGCCAGCGGCCGCAACACGAGCCAGGTCGCCAGGCCGAGCAGGCCGATTCCGCCGACCTGGCTGCCGATCGCCGCCGCCGAGAACTGTGAGGACGCGTAGGCGGAGATGGCTGCCAGCAGTACCCAGCCCACGACATCGTTGATCGCCGCCGCCGAGATCGCGACGACCCCGATCTCGGTGCGAGTCAAGTCGAACTCCCGCAGGATGCGGCCGAGAATGGGCACGGCTGTGATGGCGAGCCCGACTGCGCAGAACAGGCTGTAAGTGAGAGGATCGATGTCGGGCGCCAGGAGCGGCGCCGACATTTGCCCGAGTCCGAACCCGAGGCCGCTCGGGATGATGATGGAGGCTGCGGCGATGCCGAGCGTCGCGGTCCGATTCCTCGGTCGCGTGAGATGCCCGAACTCGAAATCCGCGCCGATCTGGAACATGAGCAGCACCAGGCCGATCTGGCTGATGATCGTGATGGGTATCGAGGCCTTCGCCCCGAACAGGGCCGTGGCGGCTCCAGGGAACAGATAGCCAAAAAGGGACGGCCCCAGCAGCAACCCGGCGGTGATCTCGCCGATCACACCCGGCTGTCCGAGGCGGCGCAGGATTCGGTTGCCCGTCCGAGCGGCCGCGATCATGACAATCAGCTGCAGGAGGATGTCGAATAGCAGCGTTTCGGTCTGATGGACGGAGGAATGCATCTCGTTCTTTGCAAATGATGTCGGCGGGCCTTGCGTTCCTTGCAGCGCGCGCCGCGGCGCTGCTCAGCTTGTTATGGCCGCGCGATGGTCAGGGCGGGCGCCTCGCCTTGACGAGGCCGTGGAAAGCGGACTCTCAGTGCCGCGCTTCCAGCACGATGTTGAACGGCGTCTGTGTCGCTCGGCGCATCCGGCCGAAGCCGGCGCGATCGACGACGATCTCGCGCAGGCGCCTTTCGCCAGCTTGCGCGCCTAGGGCCGGACCGTTCCTCGCGAGTGACACCGGTACGCAGATCAAGGACGACGCGCCGTAGAAGACCCGCCCCACGGGGTTCAGGTTTTCCTCGACACGATCGCCCGCGAACGGCTCGACGATCATGCACCGGCCGCTCGGCTTGAGGGCCTCCCGCGCATGCCTGGCCACGCCGACCGGGTCCGCCATGTCGTGCAGACAATCGAAAAATGCAATGAAGTCCAGCTCGCGTTCCGCGTAGGAGGTGGCGTCCGCGACCACGAAGCTCGCGTTGGTGACCCCCGCGGCGGCGGCACGGTCGCGTGCGACGCGAATCGAAGGTTCGTGATAGTCGATGCCGATGAATTCCGATTTGGGAAAGGCTTTCGCCATGAGTATCGTGCTGGCGCCGTGTCCGCATCCGACGTCGGCAGCGCGCGCCCCTCGGTGTAACGAGGCGACGACGCCATCGAGGGCCGGCAACCAGCTCGACAGCAGATGCACGTTGTAACCGGCGCGGAAGAACCGCTCCGTGCCGTGAAACAGGCAGGCATGGTGTTCGCCCCATTCCATGCCCCGTCCGGTGCGAAAGTTGTTCTTGGCTCTTTCCATGACATGGAACAGATCCTGCACGATGGAATATGCGCCGGGCAGGTCCACCGGGCCGTGAGGGTCCGCGAGGCACAGCGCCTGCTCAGGGCTCAGCGAATATTTCCCCGTGGCTGCATCGTACTCGGCATAACCGCCGGCGGCCTGGTTGGCCAGCCACTCACGGATGTAGCGTTCGTTTGTGGAAGTGCGGGTGGCCAGCTCTTGCGAGGTGAGGGGGCCGTTGGCCATCTCACGATATAAGCCGAGCTCATCGCCGATCAGGATCAACACGGCGCTGAGCGCGGCGCCCAGATCGCCCACGGCTCTGCCGAGAAAGGCGTTCAGTTTCGCTTCGTCGATGGACATAGCCAGGTACCTCGAGCAGGTGGATATGGCCGACGATCAGCAAGATATCATCTACCAACGGTAGCTGGACCGCAACTTCGAGGCGGTCGCGATCGATGATGGCCGTGTCGTGCGGGTCCTCGATGCGGCTAGCGCGCAAACTGCCGCGTGAAATCATTGAACTGGACGTCCTGGAGATCTCCGTAGCCGATCCGTGACTCGCACTCCCAGCGCGTCTGGCAGAAGAACGTGTTCATGTTCTGCCAGGTCTGCCAGGGCATCCGCGCCTGGACCGTGCCCCGGATCGACAAGTGTCTGCCGCGAACATCTTCCAGCGTCAACTCGACGCAGCTCGGCGCCAGCCCGTTCTGATCCCGCCGGGTCAATTTGCGGGCGCGCGCGATCGAAGTCAGCTCGCCGTCCCTCCAAAGATAACCCCACGCCAGGGCCTCACCTGCCTTGACGCCCGGAAAGGCCTGCACCCATTCAGGCGAGAGGCTCGGATCATCGTGAGCGAGGGCGTGGAAGGCAAACTCGTCATCGAACACACCCACCATCCAGGTGAGTGGCGGCAGTGCCAGGGCATCCTCACGGCGCTCCTTGCCCCAAGAGCGATCTCGAGAGAAGTAACCGTTGATCTCCATGCGTTCGCCATGGAGGCTCAGCCAGCCGGTCGTCTTCATGGCCTGCGTGAAATGATGACCACCGGGCCGCACGCCGGGCGGCATGATCGCATCCTGACGACAGGAAAAGCTCACGCCACGGGCACGGTCATCGAGATCGATCTGGACCGAGCGCAGCGGTTCGATGACGCGGATGTGCAAGCCGAGCGGCTCGATCTTGTAGTCCGCAATGCCGTGCGTGGGGAAGGGCAGGAAATGGTGATGATTGATGTACTCGCAGGCGAGAGTCGAGGACTTGATACCGGTCCAGATGTAGACACTCGCGCTCATCACTTTCAGGACCGGGTGAAACCATACATAGATCTCACCATTGAGCTGCCTCTCCGGGATGTTGAAACCGAAGTAGGACGTTTCGGTCGTGGAATAGTGGCTGCCCGGCGCCGCGGGATGGAGTAACTCATCCTCCGCCGAGCAACTGCCCAATGGCAGCCCCGCAACGCCGTGGCTGCGCTCCGCGGGCATGCCGGTGAGCGAGCCGACGGTGCCGATCTTCTCTTTCGTCACGGCCTGCCCCCAACCGAGTCGGAAGCGGGGCGGTGGCTCACGCGCGGACCGGGCTGCGGCGCCGGCGGGATACCCGCGACCGGAAAGTTCTCTTGCATGGGCCTAACCTCTCGAGCGGTCCGCGACATCGCGGAACGTAGGAAGAAATCCGGCGAGCACTATACCGGCACACGCAGCTGAAAAGAGCCAGATCGATCGCCAGTCATGCGCGGACGCCGGGCCTGGCCGGCTGTACAGATCGACCACCCGACCCGACAGGAATGAGCCCAGCAGCATTCCGGCGCCGTAGGTGACCGACGCGATGAGTCCCTGGGCGGCGGCCCTCAGCGCCGGCGGCGCCTGGCGGTCGATGTAGATCTGCCCGGTCACGAAGAAGAAGTCATAGCACACACCGTGCAGGAGAATCCCGCCCCACAGCATCCCCATCAGGACGCCCGAGGTCCCGTATCCAAAGGCAAACAGAAGATATCGCAGTACCCAGGCCAGCATCGCCGTGACGAGCAGATATTTCACCCCGAGACGCTGCAGGAACCAGGGCAGCAGGGCCATGAAGCCGAGCTCCGACACCTGTCCGCCCGCCATCTTCCCGGCCGCGTTCGCGATCCCGATCTCGTTGAGGAACAGGTTGGTGAATGCGTAATAGAACTGGAGCGGGATGCAAATCAAAAAGGACGCCGCGATGAATATCACCGTGGAGCGTACCTTGAGGAACTGGAGCCCATCCCGCGACAGGAGTCGAGCGAGGTTCGACCCTTCGCAGTCGGCGATGGGGGGTGTGTCAGGTAGGCACAGGCAGTACAAGCCCAGTATGACCGAGCTCACCGCCGCGAGCTTCATGGGAACGGCTGTCGCTTCGAGGCCGAGGCCGCCCACGATGAGCCCGGCTATGATCCATCCCACCGTGCCCCAGACCCGAATCGGGCCGAATTGCCTGCGCGGGTCCGCCATATGCCGCATGGCGAGCGAGTTGGTGAGAGCCAGCGTCGGCATGAAGCACAGGGCATAGAGCAGAAGCACGCCATAGAAGGGCCCGAAAGAGTGTTGCCCGGCGGCGGCGAGCAGCAGCAGCCCTCCCAGGCAATGCAGTCCCGCGAGCAGTTTCTGGGTGGCCACGGACTTGTCGGCGAGGAGGCCGACCAGCAGCGGTGAGGCGATTGCCCCGACGGCCGTCGTCCCGGCTGCCCATCCAATCTCCTGCCCGGTGAAGCTCAGCGACTTCGCGAGCCAGGTTCCGAGCGTCACATACCAGGCGCCCCAGATGAAATATTGCAGGAACATCATGAGCGCCAGCCGCGTCCGGGTTGCCCATGTCATGTGAGAGGCGGGTATCGAGGAGGCGCCGGCGGCGGGCGCCGAGGAGGTTGACAGCACGCTCATGACAAGGAGTCGTATTGACGAATCAACCTCTCGGCCTGGGACGCAAAGTGCGGGAGATGCTGGTAGACGATGGCGCTGTATTTGATGTTGCGCAGGCGGCCGGATTCGAAATGTTCCGCGGCGAGCAGGATGGACGCGGCATTGCGGACGTGGGCCCAGATCTCGAAGTAGCGTATTCGCCGCTCGTCCAGGGTCCGGCCGCCCGCGGCCACGTAGCTTGCCAGAAACTCGTGCCAGTCCAGCTGGGGGCCCATCATGGCGCGGATGTAGCCGATGTCCTCGGCCGGGTCGCCGACATGCGAGTATTCCCAATCGAGCAGGGCGCTCAGCGTGCCGGCATCGAACAGCAGATTGTGAAGTCCGATGTCGCCGTGGACGAGGCTCGACATGCCCTCATACTCGGGCAGATTGCGCAGCAGCCAGTTGAAGAGAGCGTGCATCGCCGGCATCGGCAGGTGAGGATGCGTCAGAAAGTGCTCGTACCACAGGCTCAGGTAGCTGCCCGCACACTGGCGGGCGGTCATCGATCGCCGCGCTGAGCCAACTGCCGGATGCTCGTCGAGGCCGTGCAGTGGCGGCAGGGAGTGCACGCGAGCCGTCACGTTGGCGAGCGCGCTCTGCAGCTGTGCGGAAACAATGCCGCGGCCCCCCAGCGCACTGCCGACAACGTCTCCTGGCGCGCGGCGCACGATCGAGAAAGCCGGCCCGGGAATGTGCTCCGTCGCGGTTTCCAGTAACAGGGGCTCCGGAACCGGAAATCCGGCCGAGTACACCGCCTGCAGCACGGGAAATTCTTTGCGGGCAACGTGACAGTCGAGACCTTCGAGTATCTCGACTGGCGAGTCACGGCGCATGACGAGCGGGCCACCGAGCGTGTGGCTATCCAGATGGAAGAGTGTGGTCTCCTTGCCGAATCCGCCATTGAGCACTCTCACGTCGCGCGCGGCCGCCGAAGGGTCGCCGAGCCTCTCGCGAAAATAGCTCGTGAGATTGCCGGCGGTGAGCGGCGCCCCCGCGGACACTTCAGCCTCGCGGTCGACTTCGCCAAGCAAGCGGATGCCGTTGTGATGTGCGAGTAGCGGCGGAGTCAAGTCCGCCAGTGGCGCGGCACCCGTGCGCGTAGTGGTCCGCCCGAGTTTCGCCAGGCCGGCGTCGAACGTTGCAAGCATCCTCTGGAGGGTCTGTGTCGGAGATGGGCCAGCGGCGGCTCTGGAAACCGCCGTGATAGCCGTCGCGAGCTCGGGGTACTGCGCAATACCCGCTCGTTGAGCCAACTCTCCCGCGCGATTCGCCAGGCTCGCCAGCTCGTTCGCATCGCGTCTCTCGGTGTGCAACAGGTTGCGCAGCGACAGGCCGATGATGTCCAGATCGTAGAGCACCTCGGCCGGCACGTCGCCGCGTTTCCCCATGCTGTCCACTGTCTCGATGCAGGCCTCGAGAATCCGCTTGTCGGAAATCAACATAGAACGCCTCTCGCTTGAGTTGAGCCGGTGGTCAAAAGACAGCGAGGCTGCCGTCCAGCGCCCATGCCGTGCCTCGTCCCGCCTTCGTGAGCGGTACGCAGCCATGATATGCGCCCGGTATGGGATCGTATTGGAGCACCTGCGTGCATCCGACCTCGGAGGTGAAATATCCCAGCAGCGTCAGCTCCTTGACGAGCAGGATGAAAGGGCGCCTGCCGGCGGCTGGGCCGGGAGCGGCATGAGCGGGCACCGCGGCTTGCATGTTCTGCAGGATCGCGATTTTCTCCGGGGCAGCGAGCTGTAGAAACGAGCGGGAATAGGTGCGCATCGACAGCGCATCGACCTCGTCCAGTCCTCGCAGGAAGCGCTCGCGATCGGACTGCGTGTAAACGTCCCTCAGCATGAGATCGATGAAATGAGGCACTCCGACATCATTCGCGCCAGGCGTGTCGCTGCGCGGGATGATCGTCTCGGCGACCGCGGCGACCAGTCCCCTCTGTGCGGCTGTCAGCACGACGGGGGACGAAGACTGACCGTGCGGTCGCGTGTCGCATCCCTCGAGTATTTGCAGGGCCATGGGGGCAGAGACAGAGTAGCCCGCCACGTAGCACGCGCGTCGTAGCAGATCGCGGCGACTCAACCATTGGGGACTCGGCATAGGAATCACCTCGGATGTCTCACCAAGCCCCTTCGAGGCGTCAAAGGTTCAGCTTGCGCAACTCATCCACGGCGTGACGGGCAGCGCGTGCGGAGAGAGCCATGTACGTCAGCGAGGGATTCTGGCAAGCAGACGACGTCATGCATGCCCCGTCGGTGACGTAAACGTTCTTGCACGCATGGACCTGGTTCCATTCGTTGACAACGGACGTGGCCGGATCCCGACCCATACGTGCGCCACCCATCTCGTGGATCGCGCGTCCGAAAGAGTATCCCATGTCCAGGATCTCGGGATCGCGGAAACCCGCTGCCTCCAGCATCTGCGCAGCCTCCATGCCCATGTCGGCCCGCATTCGCAACTCGTTGTCGCGCAGCCGCGCGTCGAATGCCAGCACCGGCAGGCCGTACGCGTCGCGCTTCGCGCGCTCGAGCGTCACCCGATTGTCGTGATTCGGCAGGATCTCCCCGAAGGCGGCCAGGGTAACCAACCAGGGCCCAGGCTCGCTTGCCTTCGCTTTCAGATCGGCTCCGAGCGCCGGATCCGCCGACAGTCGCTCCCATCCGGTGCGCACGGCGCCACCCTGATAGCCGAAGCCCCGGAGGTAGTCGCGTCGGTCGCTGCCGATGTTGACGAATCGCGGGATATATAGGCCGTTGGGACGTCGTCCGGTGTAGTAGCGATCCTCGAAACCCTGCACGATCGAGCGCACCGCCACGGGCATGTGATGGTCGAGGAGGTTACAGCCAAGCTCGCCGCTGTCATTCCCAAGTCCCTGGGGGAACCGGCTCGACACGGAGTTCAGCAGGATAGAGAGAGTCCCGAACGTGGACGCGCACAGGAAGACCACGCGGGCACGGAACTCGAGCTGCTTACGAGTTTGCGCATCGAGCGCACGCACACCGGTTGCGCGCTGCGTCTTGGCGTCGTAGATAACCTCGTAAACGAGGGTGTTTGGACGAAGAACCATTTTCCCGGTCTGCTCGGCGGCCGGCAGGGTGCTCGAGTTGCTGCTGAAATATGCGCCGTAAGGACAACCCCGGGAGCAGAGGTTTCGGTACTGACAGAGTGCTCGCTGCGGACTGTGGCCGAGGGGTGCAGTCAGATGAGCCGTGCGGCCGATCGTCACCGTGCGGCCGAACTTCGCGGCGGCCGTGCTCTTCAGGTGTGTCTCGACGCAATTCAGCTCCATCGGTGGCAGGAATTTGCCATCCGGCAGCTGTGCGAGCCCCTCGGCCTGGCCGCTGACTCCGATGAAAGCCTCGACATGGTCGTACCAGGGCTCGATGTCCCGATAGCGAATGGGCCAGTCGATTCCGACGCCCTCGCGGCCGTTCGCCGCGAAATCCATCTCGCTCCAACGGTAGCTCTGCCGGCCCCAGGTGATGGAGCGCCCCCCGACCTGATAGCCACGGATCCAGGTAAAGGGCTGCTTCTGCAGATACGGATGGTCGATCTCGTCGACGAACCAGTGCTTGCTCGCCTGGGTCGCGAAACCGGCGGCCGCCAGAATGGGCTGGCGGCTGACTTCGTCGCGCGTCGGCAGGTTGCCGTACGGCAACTCCCAGGGATTGAGCATCGCGGTGGGATAGTCGCCGTGACGGACCATGCGCCCGCGATCGAGCACCAACGTCTTCAGACCGGCCTCGGTCAGCTCCTTCGCGACCCAGCCGCCGCTCACGCCGGTACCAACCACGATGGCGTCGAAGTCGATTCCCTCATCTGGCATCGGGCCACCGCGATCTTCTGTGAGTGCCGCGGGATATTGCCGGCAATTGACGGTGCAGCACTCTTTGGTGATAGACTCGCCCAAATTGTAATGGTTTACATTGTTAGGGGGAAGGGCTCACGGTGAAGGGGAAGCGCGCCATGCGTCGCCGCCTGCGCCTCGGCATGATCGGCGGTGGACAGGGAGCGTTCATCGGCTCGGTGCACAGGATGGCCGCGCGACTCGACGATCGGTATGACCTCGTTGCCGGAGCACTCTCCTCGGACCCCGATCGCGCGAAATCGAGCGCCGCGGATTTGCTGATAGCGCCTGATCGCGCGTACCCATCGGTCGATGCGCTGCTGTCTGCTGAATCTCAGCGCGACGACGGTATCGACGTGGTCGCCGTGGTTACACCCAATCATCTGCACTACTCGATGGTGCGCAAGAGCCTGGACCACGGCCTGCACGTGATCTGCGACAAGCCCCTCACGACACAGGTCGCCGACGCGGACGACCTGGTCGCGGCGGCCGCTCGGGTCGGCCGAGTGCTCGCCGTGACATTCAACTACAGCGGGTATCCGCTCGTCCGTCAGGCGCGCGAGATGATCTCTAACGGCCAGCTGGGTGCCCTTCGCGTGGTGCAGGTGGAGTACGCGCAGGGCTGGCTGGCGCAGGACATCGAGACCAGCGGCGACAAGCAAGCCGGCTGGCGAACGGACCCGGAGCGGGCGGGAGTGGGTGGTGTGACGGCCGATATCGGCTCCCACGCCTTTCATCTCGCCGAATTCGTGACCAATGGCCGCGTCGCGCGGCTTGCCGCAGATCTGTCAACGCACGTCCCGGGGCGCCGGCTCGAGGACAATGTCCAGATGATGTTGCACTTCGAAGGCGGCGCTCGCGGGGCACTTTGGGCGAGCCAAGTTGCGGTGGGAAGAGAGAACAGCCTGCGCCTGCGAGTCTTCGGGGAGCGCGCCAGTATCGAGTGGTGTCAGGAATCGCCGAACCAGATGCGGTTCGCTTGCCTCGGGCGCAGCGCGGTAACCATCACGCGGGGAGGATACGGGGTTGCTCCAGAGGCAGCGCGGGCAAGTCGCATCCCTGCCGGGCATCCGGAGGGGTATCTGGAGGCCTTCGCGCAGATATACAGCGATGCGGCGGATCTGATTGAGGGTAGTGATGCAGCACGCTCCCCGGCGGGCGGCACGCTCGTGCCGCTAGCCGCGGATGGCGCACGGGGTGTCCGCTTCATTCACGCTGCGGTGGAGTCGAGTCGCCGCAATGGCATATGGATCGATCTGTGACCCATGAATACCCGCCGTCGCAACCTGCTGAAGATGGGCGTAGCCTGCGCCGTCACCTCCAAATTCCTCCGTGCTCGTGGTGCAACTCCTGCCCGAAGGCGTCTCGGGCTGCAGCTCTACACCATCTCCGACGAGCTGCACCGGGATTTCAAGCGCGCGCTGCAGGAGGTGGCCGCGATCGGCTACACGGAGATCGAGTTTGCCGGATTCCTCGGCAAGAGCCCCGCCGCGTGGCGCGATGAGCTGAAGGCCACGGGTCTGCGGGCGGTGAGCGGCCATTTTCTGGGTCCGCAGCTGCAGTCGAGTCTGGACAGCTGTATCGACTACGCGCGGGAGCTGGGTTTGCAATACATGGTCTGTCCCGCCCCGACCCTACCCGATGCAGCGCGACTCGAGATTCTCAGCTCGTTTCCCGCGGACTCGGGCAAGCCCGCCGGTGAAGCCGTTCAACAGGCATTCGAGCGCTTCACGAACAGCTTCACCCTCGAGGACTGGCAGTGGAATGCCGATTTCTTCAACAAGGTGGGGCAGCGCGTCAAGGAAGCGGGGATGCAGTTCGCGTATCACAACCACAACGTCGAGTTCCGCCGCTTCGGCGAGCGAACCGCGTACGACGAGCTGCTCGCGCGCACTGAGCCTGCAGTCGTGACGATGGAGCTCGATTGCGGGTGGCTGACTCAAGCGGGAGGGGATCCCGCGGCC
This sequence comes from Steroidobacteraceae bacterium, assembly GCA_035277965.1. GTDB lineage: Bacteria > Pseudomonadota > Gammaproteobacteria > Steroidobacterales > Steroidobacteraceae > 13-2-20CM-66-19. The sequence continues at coordinate 13,632 of DATEJM010000047.1, forward strand.
GTCCTGGCCGCGCATCCACGGCGTTTCCGGTTGCTGCACGTCAAGGACGTCAAGCGCGGGTTCGTACCGGGGATTCGACCTAATCCTCAACCCGCGGACGTCGGTAGTGGTGCCGTCGAGTGGAAGCGGGTTTTCGCCGCAGCCGAGCGCGTTGGTGTTCAACACTATTTCCTGGAGCAGGAGCCGCCGTTTCCGGTGTCGCCGCTCGCTTCTATCCGTAAGGGGTTCGAATACCTGCAGGGCGTCTGAGATCTCGAGAGGCCGCGGCTGTGTTGCAAGCGCGGCAGGCGCGCTGTATATTGACTTTGGATGTAATCCATTACATCGAGCTCGAGCGATCTTCGAAAATAAGGGGGCCGAAGATGTCTGTCCACACACGAGCGCGGTCATGGGCCGCGGCTATCATCGGGGGCTCACTGGGTGTTCAGGCGGCCTTCGCGCAGACGGCGCCGCCGGCGCAGTCCGCTCCGGACGCCAATGCGCCCGTCGAGTTGGCTGAGGTCGTCGTCACAGCCGAGAAGCGCGTTTCCAGCGAGCAGAAGACGGCCATTTCCATGTCAGTCATCAGCGCCGCGGACATCGCGCAGAAGGGCATCGTCGATCTGCAGACGCTGTCCGCCAACGACACGAGCATCAATTTCTCTGCAGGCGGTTCCGAGGGCGGCTATCTCACGGTCCGTGGTGTCTCCAGCCACGACGTCACCGAGATTGGTGATCCGGCAGTTCCCGTCGTCGTGGACGGGTTCACGATGATTCGTCCCTACACCCTCACCACCTCGCTGTATGACCTGGAGCGCATCGAGGTGCTGCGAGGTCCGCAGGGCACTCTCTACGGACGCAATGCGATTGGCGGACTGGTGAATGTCATCACCAAGCGGCCGGAGAAGGAGCTGTCGGTCGGCGCGCGCGTCGAGCTGGGCAATTACAGCACCCAGAATGCCACGGCCTTCCTCAATGTCCCGCTCAATGACCTGTTCCAGATCCGTATTTCGGGCTCGTGGCGCAAGCACGACGGATATCGCAACAATGTGGCGTCGAACGGCTTCCCGGCAACCCGCGGCGACGACGAGGATTCCCGCTCCGTACGCGCTCAGCTGGCGTTCACTCCAAGTGAGGCCTTCCAAGGTTTGTTGACATTCCAGGCCACTCAGATCGGTGGCGTCGGACCGGTGAGTAAATATCTCCCGTTTGTCACGAATCCCGATTTGGCGGGGCACCCCAACGACATCGACCACCGCAAGCCGGCCATCGGCAGCTTCCGGACGTTCCCGCTCTACGGGCCGCCGTACTCGCAGTCCATCGACGACAAGGTCACGAAGCTGCAGCTGACCTACAGCGGTCTGCCTGACGGCATCTCGCTGACGTACCTCGGGGGATACAGCAATCTGCAGTACCACCATGTGTCTGTCTCGCCGACCATCTTCTCTTTTCTGGGGTATGACCTGGCGACGCCGAGCGCGGGATACCAGAACGAGTTTCCCAAGACGCTCAATCAGGAACTGCGCATCGCCTCGGATTCCTCGGGACCCTTCGTATGGCAGACGGGGGTTTACTACTTCGAGGAGCGCAGCACGAACCTCCGGAACTCCGCTGTCGTGAATCCCTATGCCGCCAACGAGACTACGCTGTTCTTGTTCACCTTCCCGTTGGTACAGACCCGGTCGAGAGCCGTGTTCGGGCAGGCTTCGTACGCCCTGAATTCAACCAGCAAGATCACGGCCGGTGCGCGCTACAGCAAGGATGACAAGACCCGGGAGGGCTCGTACGACATCCCGCTGTTCGGCTTCTTCGGTGTGACGGATGGAGGAAATGCCAGCAGCAACAAGATCACGTGGCATCTGGGATATGACTGGTCACCGACCGAGCAGAACCTGCTATACGTCAAGGCCGGTACGGGCTACAAGCCTGGCGGCTTCACCACCTGCAACAACTACAAGCCCGAAACGGTCACGGCCTACGAGCTCGGCAGCAAGAATCGCTTGTTCGACAACCGCATCCAGATCAACGTCGCCGGGTACTATGAGCTTTACAAGGATCAGCAGGTCGGCGGACTGAGCATTACCTGTGTGACCGGGACGACCATCCAGAACGCGGGCAGGTCCAAGATCTACGGCCTCGAGGCTGCCGTCAATGCACTCGTGACGAGCGCCGACAAGGTGGATCTGAGCCTGAATCTGCTGCATGCGCGCTTCAGCGAGTTCGTGGCCGCGCCAACGCTGGGAAATCCGGCGGCCGCGAGCTGCGCGGCGACAATCCCGGCACCACCATTCGGCTTGAACTGTCAGCTGGCCGGCAACATGCTCACGCAGGCGCCGAATGTGACCGTTGCAGCAGGCTACGATCACACCTGGAGGTTTGGTGCGAACGGCGATGTCGATTTCCGCTTCGAGGGCAAATATCAGTCGAAGCAGTATTTTGACCCGTTCAATTTCGGGGACACGGAGCAGGGCGGATACGCGATTGTGAATGCCTACATCACGTTCTCCCGGGCGAACTGGAAGCTGAGCGCCTATGGTCGCAATCTTGGCGATCGGGACTACCTGGTTGACGCGGCCGAATTCGCCGGTGGCGGGGCGGATGTGTACCGCTACGGATTTGGGGCCCCGCGCACGTACGGGGTGTCGTTCGAGGCCTCTCTCTAGGTGACGTGTGTAGTGAGTGCCGGGCGGCCGCGGTCGGTAGCGATCGCCCTGAATGGATGCCTATAATGCCTCGTGCGGAAAGCTACCGGTAAACCTCGTCGCAGTCGCAGAACAGCCGCGTCGGGTGACCGGAGGCGCAACATCAAGGAAGTCGCCCTCGAGGCGGGTGTATCGGTGGCCACCGTATCGCGCACACTCGCCATGCCGGAGGTCGTCGCTCCGGAGACGCGACGTCGCGTGCAGGACGCGATTCGCCACTTGGGCTATAGCCTCAATGTACAGGCGCGCAGCCTGCGTACTTCACGCTCTCACGTGATCGTTGCTCTGGTACCGGACATTTCCAATCCCTTTTTCGGCGAGATCATTCGCGGCATCGAGCAGGTCGCCCATCAGAATCGATATTCGGTGCTCCTGGGCGATACGCAGTACAACCGCGAGCGGGAGCAGGCCTATGCTGACATGGTAGGCACGAGGCAGGCGGACGGGCTGATCACGATGCTTCCCCACATTCCCAAGGTAACGGGGATGGAGCATCTGCCCATCGTCAACGCCTGCGAATACGTCCGCGACCGCTCCATCACGAGCGTGTATGTGGACAATTCGGCCGCCGCCTGCGGCGCCGTGGAATACCTGCTGACGTTGGGACACGGGCAAATCGCCTTCATCTCCGGTCCGATGAAGAGCCCGATCAGCATCGACCGCGATCGCGGCTACGAGTTGGCTCTGTCCAGACGCGGCATCAAACGCCATCCCCGACTGTCGGTCGAGGGGAATTTCTCCGTCGAATCGGGAATCCGGGGGATGGAATCGCTGTTCTCGAGCGGCCAGGATTTCACGGCCGTGTTCTGCTCCAACGATGAGATGGCGTTCGGCGCCATACGCGCCATCAAGGCGCGCGGCTTGCGGGTTCCCCAGGATATCTCGGTCGTGGGCTTCGACGATCTGCGATTGTCGCGGTACTTCGATCCTCCTCTCACGACGGTGGCCCAGCCCATGGGCGAGATCGGCCGCGAGGCCATGACCATGCTCATGGAGATCTTGCGCGATGTGAGCGTACCCCCTCGCAAGCGGATATTGCCGACACAACTCGTGGTCCGCGAGTCCACCGGGCCGCGCAAGGCAGGCTGAGGGAGGAGCATCGCGCCCGGCTGCACGCGCGCGAGCTTGCCGGCGCGGCGGCGCTCGCGAGGCCGCTATCCGCGGCTCGGATTCGGGCTTCCGTTACATTGACAAGAGCCAGATTCCCCTTATGATGTAATCGTTTACTTCTGGGGCGGAGTCCGCAATACAGCTCGTCGCGACCATGGGCACGATCATCGAGTGACGCGCACACACGGATCAGTTTGAATGAAAACACTGCGCGGCCCGGGCATCTACCTGGCTCAATTCATCGGCGCCGAGGCTCCGTTCGCTTCTTTGGCCGGCATGGCGGGCTGGGCCGCCGGCATGGGGTATGTTGGCATCCAGGTGCCGACGTGGGACCAGAGCATAATCGATCTGGCGTTGGCTGCAGACAGCCAGGCCTATTGCGATGAGATTGCCGGCATCTGCCGCGACGCGGGTGTCGTCATCACCGAGTTGAGCACACACCTGCAGGGTCAGCTGATGGCCGTGCATCCCGCGCTCGATGACTTGTACGATCAGTTCGCCCCGGCGCCATTGCGCGGCCGCCCGCACGCGCGCCGGCTGTGGGCGGCCGAGCAGCTGACGCTCGCTGCTCGTGCCAGCGGTCGGCTCGGGCTGGCCGCACATGCGACGTTTTCCGGAGCTCTCCTGTGGCCGATGTTCTATCCGTGGCCGCAATTCTCCGCGGAGCTCGTGCGGGAGGGATTTTCCGAGCTGGCGCGAAGGTGGCGGCCGATACTGGATCGTTTCGATGCCGCGGGAGTGGACCTGTGTTACGAGATCCACGCGGCGGAGGACCTACACGATGGGGTAACCTTCGAGCGATTCCTGGAGCAGGTAGACCAACACTCCCGCTGCTGCATCTTGTACGATCCGAGCCATTTGCACTTGCAGTCGATCGACTACCTGTCCTTCATCGATACCTACCGCCAGAGAATCCGCATGTTCCACGTGAAGGACGCGGAGTTTCGCAGGAATGGCCGCACCGGCGTCTATGGCGGCTTCCTGCCCTGGGAGCAGCGTGCGGGGCGCTTCCGCTCGCTCGGCGACGGCCAGGTCGATTTCAAGGGAATCTTCTCCAAGCTGGCGGAGTACGACTATCCGGGCTGGGCGGTTCTCGAATGGGAGTGCGTGCTCAAGCATCCGGAGGACGGAGCCCGTGAGGGAGCGCGGTTCATCCGCGAGCACATCATTCGCACGACCGACAGAGCGTTCGATGACTTTGCCGGTGCAGGCTTGGACGCGCCGGCCGTACGGAGATTGTTGGGTCTGGATCGGGCTCCCTGAGCTCCGCCGTGCGTTCCTCCGTTTCCGTCGCACTGTTTGCTGTTGCGATGGGACTGGGCCAGCTCGCCGCGGGGGCCCGCAACGTCGACTGGCCGTCCTATAACGGCGGCCCTGAAAACACCCATTTCTCCCCGTTGACGCAAATAGATCGCACCAACGTCGGGAATCTGCGGCAGGCATGGTCGTACGACACGGGTGACGCCTTTGGCGAAGGCGCGAGCTCTTCCGAGCTGGAGTGCAACCCTGTTGTCGTCGATGGTGTCATGTATGCGACCACGCCTAAAATGCGCCTCATTGCGCTGAACGCGGCGACCGGCGAGCTGTTGTGGCGCTTCGATCCCTGGAACGGCCGCCCCGTCCATACGAAGCAGCGCTCACGCGGAGTCGTGTACTGGGCCGGGCCCGAAGGCCGGCGAGTTTTTGCCGTGGCTAACCAATACCTGTTGGCGCTGGACGCCCACACCGGGACGTTGGTGCGCAGTTTCGGGAATCTCGGGCGCGTTGACCTGCGCGATGGCCTGGGACGAGCACCGGGGACGGTATCGGTAACCGAGCTGACACCAGGAGTGATCTACAAGGATGTTCTGATACTCGGGAGCACGGGTTTCGCACCGGGTGACATACGCGCCTACGACGTTCACACCGGCGCGTTGCGTTGGAGCTTTCACACCATTCCTCATCCGGGGGAGCTGGGGTATGACACGTGGCCGCGCGACGCGTGGAAGAGCGCGCATGGCGCCAACAATTGGGCAGGCATGGCGCTCGACGGCGAGCGCGGCCTGGTCTTCGTTCCTACCGGCTCGGGCGGACAGGCCGACAAGGATTTCTATGGCGCGGACCGCAAGGGCGACAACCTGTTTGCCGATACGCTCGTGGCGCTTCGAGCCGCGACCGGCAAGCGCGTCTGGCATTTTCAGGTCGTACATCACGACTTGTGGGACAGGGACCTGCCGGCGCCTCCCACGCTGGTCAGTGTGCAGCGTGCAGGGCGTCGAATTGACGGGGTTGCTCAGGTCACGAAGTCAGGTCTTGTATATGTGCTCGACAGGCAGACCGGAAGACCCCTGTTCCCTGTCGTCGAGCGGGCCTATCCGCCGTCAACCATTCCGGGAGAGCGAGCGTCGCGACGACAACCTTATCCAACCTTACCGGCTCCGTTCGCTCGTCAGCGATTGACTGCGGAGCAGCTTACGCAACGGACGCCGGAGACCCGAACCTCGGTGGAGAAGGAATTCGCGGGGTACCGCAGCGAGGGGCAGTTTGTTCCCCCTGACCTGCTGGGCGTAGTGCTCTTTCCGGGGTTGGACGGCGGTGCGGAGTGGGGCGGGGCAGCCTTCGAGCCGCACTCGCACCTGCTGTTCGTGAACTCGAACGAGATGCCCTGGATACTGAAGCTGAGAAAGCGGGTTGATGCGACGGTTGGTGCTCCCCACGCCAGCACGTTATTCGTAGACCATTGTGCTACGTGTCATCGTCGGGATCGAGCGGGTGGCTCATCCGAAGTGCCCTCTCTGATCGGGTTGGCGGATCGTCTGAGCAAACTCGAAGTGATGTCGATCATCACCCAAGGGTCCGGGCGCATGCCGTCGCAGGCGCTGCTTGGACCGGCAGCCATTTCCGCAGTCGCGGACTATCTGTTATACGGGCTCGACGAGCCGGTCTCGGCCAGCGCCAATGTCGTGGGACCCTCGGTTGACCATTCCGCCTATGTCTTTGACGGCTACCGAAAGTTCACGGATCCTGACGGGTACCCTGCGGTAGCCCCTCCATGGGGCACGCTTACGGCGATCGACCTCGATACCGGATCGGTACGCTGGACCATTCCATTTGGCGAGTATCCGCAGCTCGCCGGGAAAGGTTTGCCGAACACCGGCAGCGAGAACTATGGAGGAGCGGTTCTGACGGCGAGCGGGCTGCTGTTCATCGCAGCGACGGTGTATGACCGGAAACTGCACGCCTACGACACAGAAACGGGAGCGTTGCTATGGGAGACCGCCCTGCCGGCCGCGGGGAACGCGACACCGGCGCTATACAGCATCGCGGGCCAGGAATATCTGGTCATCGCTGCAGGGGGCGGGAAAGATGTGCACTCGAGACCAGGCGGCAGTTACATCGCTTTTTCCCTGCCCGGGAACACTTCCCACGCTCACCGAATGTCCAACTCGCCTTGACTTCATCGTGCTATATTGCTAGCATCCTAGGGTGGGAGACGGCATCAAGCAGTTCAACGTGTACCTGCCGACCGAATTGATCCGGGAGGTCAAGCACCACGCCGTCGAGATCGAGGAATCGCTGTCGGCGATCGTGGCGGCTGCGCTGCGCGTCTATCTCGACGAGCAGCGCAGAAAACGGAGGAAGCATGAAGACTGAAGGCATCGAAGGCTGGTTGATCGAGACTCACAACTGGGGCAAGACCGTCGCCTTCTGGAAGGGCTTGGGCTACGAGCTCGAGTTCGAGACCGATCATCACTCGGGCCAACTACGCCACCCGGCCGGAGGACCCTACCTGTTTGTCGCCGAGAGGGCACCCGATCACGCGTTGCAGGTCGTCCCGGCGGTCGCAGTGAAAGATGCCACGAAGTTCGCGCCGCCGCCCAGCGCCACCGTTGTACATCCATTCGAGAAGCAGCACTGGCCGGCGTTGCAGATGATGCTGAAAGACCCTGACGGGCGTCAGGTCGGCGTCAATGCGCCCCTGCCCGTGCACACCAGTCGCGGGGCGTGATCGCTCAGTTGGCAATGTCCGAATGGGCCACGGTTATCGGCGTGCCCGCAGGCGCTGAGATCTGCGGGGTCTCACCCGAGGTTGAGTCGCTGCAGTCCGTGACTGAATCGTGTGATGAGCCGCTGGGCCGCTTTCTCAAAATCCCGATGCCGCTGAGCGTATTCGCGAATCTCTGTCGCGCTCCGCATTACGCCTGCAGCGACGCACTGCAGCGCTTTCTTCGCACGCGAAGGCTGCAAGTCGCAATGCAGGCGAGCGAACGATTCGAGCTTCTTGGCGGTCGGGAAGGCTTTTGAATCATTGAGCGTCAAGGCCATCGAATCGTTTGGCACATATACTGCACCAGTAGTCTGCGGTTGTCCGAGAGCTTGAGTTGCGTGGCGGGCAGCCCGGCATGGATCGCCGCTCGCGTGCAGAAATACTCATTTGCGGCCAGCTCCGCGAACTCATTGGGATCGAACGACTTCAGGTGAGAAGCTTCTGCATCGGGGAAGTATCCCCTGCCTCTATAATGAACGACTTCGATCGCCGGGGGCTCGCTGTGCGAGCCAAGTTTCGCGCAGAGGAGCGGGCCATGAAGAAATTCAAACACGAAGCCGAGCTCTTCAAGGCGGCGCTGCGCGCGGGCGTGGAATACGCAGAGGGACGCAAGGCCGTCGAATTCGAGCAGACTGACTCGGCGAGCCAAAAGGCGCTATATATCTACCGCTTGCTGGTACACGACAAGGTCATTGCGCCGATGCCGGAAGAACAGGTCAGCGAGAAGAGCATTCGCCATCGACTGGCGTCCTGGCACGCGCACCAGCTGCCCAAGGGACATCCGCTGCTGGACTAGACATCGACTTCTCAACCGTGGGCGCGTGTTGTCAATTCGTCCAGCGCATCGACAATTCTGTCGCTTTCGGCCGCGAGGCAATCCACCCGCTTTCCCAGCTGGTCTTTCGGAACCGAGACGATCTCCAACGGATGCAAGACAACGGGCGTTTTTTCGATGACGAACGTCGGATTGAAGCGCGGATGGCTGATCTTGTCCAGGCGTGACTTCTTGACCAACGGAACGACCACCCGTCGCTTGTAGTCATCGAAAAGGGAAGACTGCACGGTCACCACGTATGGGATGGTGTCGCGATTTGGGCCGCGATTGCGGTGAACATCGAACTGAGCCATCTATAGTGTCGAATACTCGTCGGCGAAGGAGCCGTGCTTTTCGGCGTAGCGGTTCCAAGTGGCGATGGTTTCTCTCAACGCCTGCGCCTCGGCGGCGCGCCGCTGCCTTTCCTGGGAGAGGAAATCGGCGAGTAACGACTCGACCAATCCCGAGAGATTGTCCGTGATCCCTCGGGCCTGAGTCACCAGATTCTCATTTAACGTCAAATTCACCGGACGCTTACGGGCGTCAAGGTTGTAGCTCGCTCTCAATTCAAGGCCCTCCGACAGATATGCGCATGATATGCGCATTATGGCCGGACTGCAATTGTGGATACCCGCCCTTGACTGCGATCCGCCAGGACAGCGGAGGGGCGTGGGCTAGCGGCTCGTGATCCCGAGGGACCCCTGGATTGGCACATACGAGGCGCTCAACTGTCCCGCGGTTCGCGGATCATCCACCTGTGTTGCGATGCACTCGCGGATCGCTCCCGCCGCCGGGCACGCTTCTTTTGATGACTGTCGATACAATCACATTCTGCACGGCCGGAACGCGGCGTGTTCCACAGAGGAAGGGCGTGATACGGGAATAACCTGAGCATATGTCGCATCGCGTGAGATAGCACGCGAGACTGCGCAGTACCTACTGGCGAAGCTGTGAACGAGGATGTGATCGAGCCCCGATGGACCTCGCCGCGCAATCTGCTCTGGATGACACGATGCGCATGGTCGCCGTGCAAGCTCAGGCGACCCTGAGAATACGTGTCTGGCTGTCTCGGCTGATCGAGCCGCAGATTCTGTTTCCGGCGCTGACGCTATTGATTCTCGCCGGGATTCTCGGCGTCACGTTCAATCTGATCAAAGTCGAGCGCACCAGTGCGCGGACGGCAGCAAGCGCGGCCAGCCTGGAGCTGGTCAACACCTATCAGGCCCAGGTGGTGCGTGCGCTGCGTGAAATCGATCGGACCCTGAAAACGGTCAAATACGTCTACGAAACCCGCGGCGCGGGCGCGACGCTGTCCGAGCTGAAAGCGAGAAGCCTGCTCCCGCCGGATCTGATATTTGTCGTGCAGGTCCTGAACAGCGACGGCGTGGTCGTCGCCAGTACCCGGCCTGTCCCGTTCCCGACCGCCGCCGATCAGGGATATCTGTCGGCGCTGCGTAGCAGTGAGACGCTGTGGGTTGGCAAACCGACAAAGAATCCGGCAGCGGAGGACTGGACGCTGCAATTCGCCCGTAGACTCGATGCCCCCGGGGGCGAGTTTGCCGGCGCCGTGCTGCTCGCGGTCGACGCTTCCTATTTCGTGAGCGGCTACGACACGGGGAAACTGGGTAAACACGGCATACTCGGTCTACTCGGAACGGATGGCGTATTTCGCGCCAGGCGCACAGGAGATACGTTGACTGCGGGCGATGCGGTCAACTACGCCACGGCGGTACCGGGCGCCGACCAAGAGGACCCGACGGTCTCGCTCTCGGACAATAGCTGGGACGGCATACGGCGCTATACCGGCGCCCAGCAGCTCTACGAGTTTCCGCTGGCCGTGATCGTCGGCTTGTCCGAAGAGGAGCAATTGGCGGCTGCGGCACGCAACGCACGGGTTTACCTGTGGCGCGCGGTCATCGGCAGTGGCCTGTTGATGCTGGTGACCGCCCTGTTGGGTCGTCTGAGCTGGCAACTCGCCCGCAGCCGAGCACGAGAGAGCGAAGCGAAGGTACAACACGCGCAACGCGTCGAATACCTCGCCTACCACGATGGCCTGACGGCGCTGCCCAATCGCAGTCTGTTCAACAAGCTGCTGAGTCAGGCCATCCGGCACGCCAGGCGGCACGGGCACCAGCTGGCGGTCGCCTTCATTGACCTGGATCGATTCAAACAGATCAACGATACGCTCGGCCATGAAGCCGGCGATGAGCTGCTGAAAGAAGTTGCGAATAGACTCAAGGGCTGCCTGCGTGAGAGCGACACCGTCGCCCGCCTTGGAGGCGACGAGTTCGTGGTGTTGCTGACGGATTTGCAGGAAGAGAAGTACGCGGCGACCGTTGCCCAGAAAATCATCGCCTCGATCGCCAAGCCATTCCTCCTGCTGGGGCAGGACTTTCGCGTCACGGCGAGCATCGGCGTCAGCACCTATCCGCAAGACGGCGAGGACGAGCAAACGTTGACGAAAAACGCCGATATCGCGATGTACCAGGCCAAGGAGGATGGGAAGAACAATTTCCAATTCTATTCCGAGAAGCTGAACGCCAACTCGCTCGAGCGGCTCACCCTGGAGTCGGCCTTGAGGCATGCGCTCGATCGCCACGAGTTCCAACTTCACTATCAGGCCAAGCGCGACATGGCCACCGGCCAGATCACGGGTATGGAGGCGCTGCTGCGCTGGCAGCACCCGGACTTGGGCATCGTGGCCCCCATGCAGTTCATTCCCGTGGCGGAAGAGACCGGTCTGATCGTGCCGATCGGTAAGTGGGTGCTGCGCACCGCCTGCGAGCAGAACGTGGCCTGGCAGCGCCAAGGGCTGCCCCGGTTGAATATTGCCGTCAATCTCACGGCACGCCAGTTCTCCGATGAGCATCTGCTGCGCGACATTGCCGCTACCTTGAAGGAGACCGGCATGGAGGCGAGTCTGCTCGAGGTCGAAATTCATGAGGCCTTGCTGATCCGCGATATCGACAAGACGCTGCAGATCCTGACCGCGCTCAAGAACATGGGTGTCAAGATTGCGATCGATGATTTCGGTACCGGATATTCCTCGCTCTCGACCCTGCAGCGCTTTCCGCTCGATACCATCAAGATCGATCGCTCCTTCATCCGAGATCTCCCCGCTCGCGGCGACCACAGCAATCTGACGGAGGCCATCATCGCCATGGGAAAAACCTTGAGCGTGACCGTTGTAGCCCAAGGGGTGGAAACGAAAGAGCAGGCGGATTTGCTGCGTGAGCGCTCCTGCGACGAATTCCAGGGATTTTATTTCAACAAGCCGCTGTCGGCGCAGCAGTTTACCGAGCTGTTGCAGACGCAGACGCAAGCGGTCGTGTCATGATCCGCACTGCGCAGCGCAGGTCGTGCTCGGCGATCTCCCTCTCGCTCGCGGCGATTGCGATGTTCGCACTGCACTCGCGCGCCGTGCGCGCCGAGGAATCCCACCTGTTCAAGTTCGACGCCTTCGGCACCCTGGGCGTCGTCCACTCGGATGAGGGCCGCGCGGATTTTGTGGATAACAGTGTCTTTTCGCCTAAGGGCGTTGGTTATTCGGACGCGTGGAGTGCCAACGTCGACACCAAGATCGGTGGTCAGGTCACTGCGAATTTCACGCCGCGCCTCGCTGCCGTCGTACAGGTGATCGTAGGACAGCGCTACGACAACACCTACCATCCGGATCTCGAATGGGCCAATCTCAAATATCAGCTCACGCCGGATCTCAGTATCCGCGCGGGACGCATCGTGCTATCGAGCTTCATGTTCTCGGACACGCGCAAGGTCGGCTATGCAAACCCGTGGGTACGACCTCCCGTCGAGGTCTACAGCCTCGTGCCCATCAGCAACAGCGACGGCGTGGATGTAAGCTACCGGTTCACCTGGGGCGATTTCATCCACACGCTCGTTGGGACCTACGGCGAGAACCGTCCAGGACTGCCAACACGGCAGGGCGGCGGCAGATCTCGAGCGAGGCGCCTCACGCTCGTCGCCGATACCATCGAATACGGCGCGCTCACCGTGCATGTGGCCTTTCTGAACCTGTATCTCACCGTCCCTCAGCTGAACGCCTTGCTCGATGCCTTCCGGCAGTTCGGACCGCAAGGCGTCGCGCTCGCAGACCGCTATGACGAGAATGACAAGCTCGCGCGTTTCTTCGGGGTGGGTGCCCAGTATGATCCCGGCAAGTGGTTTGCGGTGGGGGAATGGGGACATGCGGACCAGCATTCCGCGTTGGGCCGGAGCAGCGCGTGGTATGTGACGGGAGGCGGTCGCTTTCGAGCCGGTACGCCGTATCTGACCTACAGCGAGTCGAAAGCGGGCGGCAACACCTCCGACCCCGGCCTCACTCTTTCGTCCTTGCCTCCTTTTCTGGTCGGGCCTGCCACGCAGCTCAATGGCGCTCTAAACGCAGTCCTCGGATCAATCCCCGTCCAGAAAACTCTCTCGGTCGGAGCGCGGTGGGACTTCGCAAAGAACGTGGCGCTCAAGCTGCAGTATGACCACATACGCATGGGCGATGGCTCGCCGGGTACGCTGATCAACCTGCAGCCGGGCTTTCAGCCGGGAGGTACCGTGAATCTGTTCAGCGCCGCAATCGATTTCGTGTTGTGAGCGGATCGATCATGACCCTCGGGAAACGCGCCCGCATCGGCAAACGCGCCGGATTGAGTCTGGTCGGCTTTGTGCTCGTTCTTGGGACGAGCGCGGCCAGCGCGGATGTGGTGGCGGTGGTCTCGGCCAAGAGCCCGATCACGGTCTTGAGCAAGAGCCAGGTGACCGACATCTTTTTGGGCAAGGCCAATCGTTTCCCGGATGGAACGCCGGCCGTGCCCATTGATCAGCCAGAAGGCTCAGCGGCGCGCGATGAGTTCTACATCAAAGCGACCGGAAAATCGGCCTCGCAACTGAAAGCGTACTGGTCGAAAATCATCTTCACCGGCCGCGGCCAACCGCCGCCGACCGTGGCGAACGATGTCGAAATGAAGAAACGCCTCGGCGAGAATCCGGCAGCGATCGGGTACATCGACAGGAGTCTGGTGGATCGCAGTGTCAGAGTCGTGTTCTGA
>DATEJM010000048.1:0-16227 GCA_035277965.1 Steroidobacteraceae bacterium
CGGGTATCCCAGGGGCCCGCCGGCGCCTGAGAGTCCGGATCGCCAGCGAATACGGTCAGCGCTTCGATGACCGCACCGGCCTGGACACTGCCGGCAATGGTTGCGCCCAGGGACAGCACGGCGTCGTCCAGGTGAGGCGACACCACGACGACCCGACCCTCGAGAACCACGCTCATGCGGCCCTTGGGGCGAGAATCGGAAAGAACACACCCAGGGCTGCGCGAATACCGATATTGAACCCCCGGTCCCACAGGATGGCCGCGCCCAGGAACCCCGCCATCCCGAGCGCACCGCCGATGACGATGCCGAGGATGTTCGGAACTCGCACCGCGATGAGGTACGCGATCCCCCCACCGAAAATGGCAGAGAACAACAATGCCGCGGCACCGCTACGGATTCGGGGGAGCTTGCCGCCAACCGAGGTGCGTAGCGCGTATGCGCCGGCGAGCAACACGACTACGCTCGCGGCGAGGCGCGCCCAGCCGGCTCCCAACAGAGCAAACGGCACGGTCAGAGTGGCGACGCCACCGACCAGCACGATGTACTGAGCGAGCTCGAGCCCGAAAAGGAGGCGCCCCGCACCCAGCCCCTGCAGCAGAGGTGACACCGCCATGAACGACAGCTCCACGGCATACGCCAGGGCCAGGATGATGATGAGGGGCGTTGCGCCCGCCCAGGCGGGGCCGAGAACGTAATGCTCGAGGGGCCATGCCAGCGCCACGATCAGCGCCGTCGCGGGCAACAGGAACACCATCACTCCGAGCAGATGCGCATGCACGGCCGCACTCAACCGGGCCGAGTCCGTTCGTAAACGAGCATACAGGGCCAACGCCACGGAGCCCGTCGCCTCTCCTGCCATCTGGATCGGTGCCTCGGCGAGTCGGTCGGCCAGGGAGAAGAGCCCCAGGGCCTGAACGCCCAGCACCCGGGAGATGAGCACCCGCAGGAACAGGTCGCCCAGCACCGCCGTCAACCCGATCGCAAACAGCCAGCGCCCAAAAGCCATGAGCTGGCGCGCCGGTCCAAAGGATATGCGCAGCACCGGCGTGTACGGTGCGGCGAGATAGCTCGCGACGCATCCCGTCGCGGCACCCGAGAGCTTACCGAGGATGATGGCCTCGCCGCCGAGCTTGCGAGCGAGTCCGATGGAGACCGCCGTCTCGACGGTTACCGAAGCGATGGCGATGGCTGCGAGGCTGCGAAACCTGAAAGCCCGGATGAGGTCGGCCACCCGGGGGCTCGCGAGGGCCGTCAGCACGGGCCACGCCGACATGATCCGTACCAGAGCCCCGGCGCGTGCGTCGCCAAACAGGAGCGCGATCAGCGGTGCCCCGAAAAACAACAGCGCACAGATCAGCAGCGCCCGCCCCAAACCGATGGTCCACGCCACATCGTAGTTCTCGGGCACGCTCTCGTGCGCCTGGACCAGCGCCGGCGTCATCCCGGGATCCGTGGCGGTCAGGAGCGAGCTGGTGGCGACGAGAGCCACGGCCACGTAGCCGAAGTCGAGCGGCGTCAGCAGATAGCCGAGGACCAGGGTGCCGCCCAGGTACATCACCTTCGTGATGCCGAGCTGCACCCCTTTCCAGACCAGCCCCTTGCCCGCGCGACTCTCCTCGCTCGCGCTCGCCGCAGGCTCACTCATTCCAGCCCGCCGCGACTCCTTGCAACAGGTTGACCACGAAGGCGCGGCCGTTCGCACGGCGCAGCGGGTCGCCGCGAAGCGAGCCGACGCACCAGCGCTTCGCGCCGCGCGCAACTTCGTACACGAGCCTCAAGATGAAACTGAGGTCGCGCTCGCGCAGCTTGCGGCCGTACCAACCACCCTGCGAGTGGGCGTAGCGCGCATACACCTGCTCCATTCCGGTCTCGTCGCGCCAGTGCAGATGCGTGATGCACACCTGAGGGACGAAGCGGGTGCAGTAGCCCTTGGCGAAAGCCCGATAGACCCATTCGTTGTCTTCGCAGAAGCGAATCAGCTCCGTCTCGTCGAAATAACCCACATCACGGAAGACCTCGAGCGCGATGCCGAAGTTGCCTCCGGTGAAGTGATCTCCTTTCAAGGATGCTTTTCTGAATACGCGCGATACCTCGGACGTCACTGTCGAGGGAGCACCCGGCTCGCTCGCCAGCACCTGGCCCGTGACGATCTCACGGGGATTGGCCTCCAGCGCGCGCGCCAGGTTTTCGATCCAGTGCGCATCGACATAGCAGTCGTCGTCAGTCGTGGCGAAGAAGCGGGTCTTGACCGCGGCGATGCCCGTGTTACGCCCTGCGGCACAACCGCGCTTGGTGGAGTGAATGTAGAGCAGGGGCACCCCGAACCGCTCGAGCTCGGCGAGCAGCCCCGCCATTGAGCCCACCTCGCCCTGATGCGACAGGATGATGAGCGCCGGAGTCATCGAACCCTCGGCGAGAGAGCGAACCGACTCCCGCAACGACTCTCGACCGAGAGTAGGAATGACCACCGTCAACTCGGTGGCAACAGGCCGTGCAGTCACGCTTGTCCCCTAGTTCATTTGGGCTATTTGGGCCGCAAGGCGCGCGACCTGGCCGACGTCGCATCGAGCGGCGCCGTATTTTGGTATTTTAACGGGAAGCTTTCCACCGAATGCGACATAGCTCGACCGGGAGCCTCTCTTGAGGCCATCCGGGAACCGCCCCGAACAGCGAGTTGTGACGGAGGTCACTGATGACACCGGCGAGCACCTGTCATGGTTGCAGGAACGAACCGCCACACGAATAGCGACTCAAAGGGGGGCGGAGCGTTATCATTGGCCCATCTGCGATGGATGTGGCTCTATCCATGCTGCCGAGCGATATGCCGAGCACTGCGACGTCCATATACCCGAAACTATCGGTCATCGTGCCTTTCTACAACGAAGAGGCCAATGTGGGGCCCTTGTATGAGGCCCTGATCGCCGCACTCGACCCTCTTGGCATCCATTACGAGATGGTGTTCGTGGATGACGGCAGCAAGGACGGTACGCTCGCGAACGCGATCGAGCTGGCCAAGATCAACCCCCGGGTTGTCGTCGTGAAGTTCCGGCGTAACTATGGACAGACAGCCGCCATGGCGGCCGGCATCCAGCACGCGCGCGGCGAGATCCTGGTCACGATGGACGGTGATCTACAGAACGATCCGGCGGACATTGGCCTGTTGCTCGGGAAGATCGAGGAAGGGAACGACATCGTCGTCGGCTGGCGCTTCAACCGCCAGGACAAGCTGATCTCGCGCAAGATCCCCTCGCGCATCGCCAACCGGCTGATTGCCCGCGTAACGCGCGTCAACATCCAGGACAACGGCTGCTCCCTGAAGGCCTACCGCGCCAGCGTCATCAAGCACATTCCGTTGTACTCGGAGATGCACCGTTTCATTCCGGCGATAGCCTCCATCGCCGGGCCCCGAATTGCGGAGGTGAAGGTCAGGCACCATGCCCGCCGCTTCGGCTCCTCCAAGTACGGCCTGTCCCGGATTTACAAAGTCCTGCTGGACCTCATGGTCATCAAGACCCTGGCGTCCTTCGCGGCGCGGCCGCTCGTCTGGTTCTGGCTGCTCGCGCTGCCGATGATGCTGGCCGGCACCGGCCTGCTCGTCTATGCCTTGCTCGACGGGCTGCTGCACGGCGCATCGCCCTCGATTCCGCTCGCGGGATCCGGACTCATCCTGCTCGCTTCGGCGTTCTTCCTGTTCTGCAGCGGGGCGCTCGGCGAGCTCGTCTACAATCTCGGTGATATGCGCGACCACGAATTTGCACGACTCACACAGCGGCTGCGATCCGGCCGCAAAGTAGTGGCCCCGTCCTCATGAACGAGCGAAACGTGAAAATGAAACTGTCGGTGATCGTACCGGTCGGTGCGCGGCATGCCGACATTCTGGAGCTCTACAACGAGTACAACGCGGGGGTGAAGGCGCTGCGCCTCCCCTACGAGTTCATCTTCGTGGTGGACGGCCCGCAGGCAGACGTCGTCATGGCTCTCGAGCAGCTGATCGACCGGGGCGAAAGCAACCTCATCCTGGTCTGCCTCAACCGCAGCTTCGGCGAGTCGACCGCGATCATGGCCGGCTTCGAGCGTGCCTCGGGCGACTTGATCGTCACGCTGCCGGCCTACCACCAGATCGAGGCCGGCGAAATTGCGAAGCTGATCGCACCCCTCGACACCGCTGACGTCGTGGTGGGCTGGCGCTTCCCGCGCGCCAGCCGCGGTCTCGAGAAACTGCGCCGGAGCACGTTTCACGGCCTCGTCACCCGCATCACGGGGATGAAGCTCCACGACCTCGGCTGCGGCGCCCGCGCGATGAAGCGACACGTCCTCGAGGAGCTGTCCCTGTACGGTGACCAGCACCGCCTGTTGGCCGTGCTCGCCGACCGGCAGGGGTTCAAAGTAGTCGAGGCCGAGTTGCGGCAGTCGTCGCGTGACCGGTTCGAAGGGATCTATCGGCCGCGCGAGTACGCGCACCTGGCGCTCGATGTCTTTACGGTTTTCTTCCTGGTGCGCTTCACCAAGAAGCCGCTGCGCTTCTTCGGGATGATCGGCGCCACCATGTTCGGTATCGGCGCTCTGCTCGTCACGTATCTCGTGGCGGACCGCCTGATCTTCAATGAGAGCCTGGCCGACCGGCCCGCCTTGCTGCTGTCGGCGCTGGTCGTCGTGCTCGGCCTGCAGGTGTTTGCGCTCGGCCTGCTCGCGGAGCTCATCATCTTCACGCACGCCCGGCACATCAAAGACTATCGCACGGCTGAAATCATCCAGTATCCGCAGACGGCGGCGCCCCGGTGGGATGCACAGGCCGAGCGCGAATCGCCGGCCGAGAAGGCCGCCCTGCGCTGATTGACCCCCGTGCTCGCCGATCGCGGCAATCGCCGAGAGTGGCTGCTGTTCGCCCTGCTGGCAGCCGGGTGCGTCGTCATCGGGGCCGTGGCGCGCTTCTGGGCGCTCGGCCGCTGGCCGCTCGCCATCGATGAATATTACTTCGCTCAGTCGGTGCAGAACGTCCTGCACACCGGCTTGCCGCGCTACGCGTGTGGCGGCCTCTATACCCGGGGCCTGCTCCTGCAGTACGCGGCGGCTCTATTGCAGCAGCTCGGACTGTCCGCGGAGCTGGCGCCCCGGCTGATCGCGGCCCTCTGCAGCCTGATGACCCTTCCGGCGGTCTATCAGCTGGGCCGTCGCATCGGCTCCCAGCGCGTCGGCCTGCTGGCGGTCGCCTTGCTGGCCATCTCGGTCTGGGAAGTCGAGATGGCGCGCTTTGGCCGGATGTATGCGCCGTTCCAAGCCGTATTCGCCTGGTATGTCGTCTTTTTTCTCTCCTACACACTCGATCGGTCGCGTCGCGCACTGCTGCCGATGCTGGCGTTGTCCGCGATCGGCGTGTTGGTGTGGGAGGGTGGCGTCCTGCTGCTCGTCATCAACCTGCTGGCCCCCTTCGTCAACAATCCAACGGGCCGCCTGAGCCGCAGCGATTGCGGCTATCTGGCGTTCGCCTCGCTGCTCTTGCTGCCCGGCTACTGGCTCGTCACCACCGATCTGCGTACCAGCGACTCGGACCTGCCGGCCGACTATCAGCCGGGCCCCGACGTCGATCTCAGTCGCCTGGAAGGCGCCCGCATGCCCTGGCGAACGCTCCCGGCGCATCCGCTGTGGGCCCTCGTCGGACTGATACCGGTCGCGTTGACTCTCTTCGCCATCTTCCGAACCGCTCGAGCACGGCCGGGTTGGCTGCCGACTCTCGGCATCGCCGCGGCTTTGCTCGCGGGTCTCGCGCAGCAGTTCGAGGCGGCACTCGCCGTCCTCGTGATCCTGCTGCTGCTGTCTGTCGTCGGCTGGCGTCAGCTTCTCACGCGCGAGGCCTGGCCGCTGCAGGCCGCGCTCCTGTCCAGCCTGATATTCTGGCTTGCGTATGGGGTGTCAACGAGCGACTGGCATCCCGCCGGCCTGACCCCGCCGCGCACCGCGCTGTTGCTCATGTATGAGTTCGTTCGATTTCCGGACGTCGTGCGGGAAGTCGCTGTTCCGTGGGCGCGCACTGCTCCCATGCTGGCGGGCGGACTGCTCCTCGCCACAGTCGTGTCCTGCGTGCGTGTCTGCAGGCAACCCGATCAGCGCAACGCGGCTGAGCGAATCCTCCTCGCTCTGGCGGTCATTCTGGTGTTGGCCGCCAGCGCGAGCGGACCGCCCCGGCATGAAACGCGGTACGTCTTCTTCCTGTATCCCCTCGCGATCCTGTTTGGCGTCCAGACGATCGCCCTCGTGGTGCAGGACGCGGTCAGCGAGCGGGCGAGCGCGGGAATCGCGGTCGCGTTGGTGAGCTGCGTCGCCTTCGCGCTATCGGAGGACTTCCGGCCGCTGCATCTGCGCGACATCGGCACGGAGTCCGTCAACTTCAGGCTGAGGATGTCGCAGTCGCAGGTCCAGCACTATCACCCGCGCAGCGACATTCGTGGCGCGGCCGTATGGCTCGACCGGCACGTGGACCCGCGGCGGGATCGGGTCGTCAACAGCTATCCGGGCGTGGACTTCTACTACCCCGCCGCCAACTTCTATTTCATGGAGGACTCCGACCCGCGCTTCGAGGGCTGGGCCTGCCGCTCCGGAACCCTCGAGCGCTGGAGTAACAAGCCCCTGCTGCGCTCGGTGTCCGCGCTGCAGTCCCAAGTCACCGCCGGCCACCGCGTGTGGCTGGTCATCGAGGCGGACCGGCTGCGCGACGTCGTGGGTCGCCTGCCCGCCGCCGAGAGCCACCGGGAATGGACGTCCGTCGGGCGCGACATCGTGATCGTGTCGCTCCAGGCGCCTGCGAGCCGGCTGAGCGAGCGCTGAACCATGCTATTCCATACCGCCATCTATGCCGTGTTCCTGCCCCTGATACTGGGGCTGTACTGGCTGCTCGGCCTGGTCCGTCCGCCCGTCACCCGAGTGCGCGCGCAGAACTTCCTGCTGCTGGTCGCGAGCTATTTCTTCTACGGCTGGTGGGACTGGCGGTTTGTCGGATTGCTCGTCCTGAGCTCAGCGATCGACTACGGGGTGGGCCTCGCGTTGCAGAACGCCGTCGGCGAGCGGCGCCGGCGCTCCATACTCGCCCTCAGCATCGCCGCGAACCTCGGCATCCTCGGGTTCTTCAAGTACTACAACTTTTTCGCCGCCTCGCTCATCGATGCGTTCGCAACGCTCGGCATCCACCTGCACGCCGCGACGTTGCGTGTCATCCTGCCGGTCGGATTGAGCTTCTACACTTTCCAGGCGCTCACCTACACGGTGGGTGTGTACCGCCGGCAGTTGGATGCCGAGCGTGACCCGATCGCCTTCTTCGCCTACGTCGCGTTCTTCCCTCAGCTGGTCGCGGGCCCGATCGAGCGGGCACCGCACATGCTGCCGCAGTTCACGCATCCGCGAACGCTCACGCCGGCGGCCTTTGCGAGCGGCCTGCGGCAGATCGCCTGGGGCCTCTTCTGCAAGCTGGTCGTGGCGGACAATTGTGCCGTCGTCGTCAACTCCATATTCGACAAGCCCGAGCCGATTCCGGGCAGCGCCGCGGCGCTCGCCGCGTTCTTCTTCGCATTCCAGATCTACGGCGACTTCTCCGGCTACTCGCACATCGCACTCGGCAGCGCACGCCTGCTCGGCTTCGAGCTGATGCAGAACTTTGCCACGCCCTACTTTTCACAGAGCATTCCCGAGTTCTGGCGGCGCTGGCACATCTCCCTGTCCACGTGGTTCCGCGACTTCGTCTTCATCCCGCTCGGCGGCAGCCGAGTCGGCAAGTGGCGCTACGCGCGCAACATCATCGTCACCTTCACGGTGAGCGGATTGTGGCACGGTGCCAACTGGACCTTCGTCACGTGGGGCTTTCTGAATGGCCTCTACTACCTGCCCCACATCTTCTTCGGCAGATCGAAAGAGACACCGGAGGCAGGATTCAGCCTGCTGCGGGTACCGGGTATCGCACTGCGCGTCGCGATCACGTTCGTGCTGACGGTCATCGCCTGGATCTTCTTCCGGGCCAAGACGATGCACGCGGCCATCGCGATGCTGGGAGAAGTGTTCTCCCCGTCGATCGCCGTCAGCCCCTGGCCGCTGTTGCGGCAGGTCGGGTCCATCATGCCGCTCCTGTTCGCCAGCGCGGCGATCGCGATCCTGCTGATCATGGAGTTCATGCATCGCGACAAGGGGTACGCTCTCGAGGTCGAGTCGCGGAGCACCCCGGCACGCTGGCTGGCCTACGCCACGGTCGTGGCCGTGATCGTTTGTTTCCGTTACACGGGCTCGGCCCTCGACTTCATTTACTTCCAGTTCTGAAGATGAGCTCGCACCACGCCACGACAGTCGCAGGCCACCCGGGCGCCTCCACGAGGAGTCCCACCTGGAGCTCGCTCGCTCTCAAGGGGATTCTGGGCATCGCTCTGTTCGCGATCGCCAACCTCGCCACTTACTACACGAGCGGGTACTACGAGCGCGAGCGAGAA
Organism: Steroidobacteraceae bacterium; assembly: GCA_035277965.1. GTDB lineage: Bacteria > Pseudomonadota > Gammaproteobacteria > Steroidobacterales > Steroidobacteraceae > 13-2-20CM-66-19. The sequence continues at coordinate 8,466 of DATEJM010000048.1, forward strand.
TACGACGAGGGCGTCCAGGACTACTTCACGCGGCCGCATGCGACCGCGCTCTTTGCGGGCGACTCGCACGTCGCGCAGCTCGACAACGAGCTGCTGGCCGACGACGTGTACAACGTCGCCTTTGGCGGCGACAGTCTGCGTGAGGTCTACGCCAAGCTACGTTATCTCTTGTGGCGCGGTGCCAGGATCCAGACTCTGTACCTGACTGCGGACGCGCACATGTTCGGCGATGGCCGCATGGAATCCTCCAATCGCGCGTTCGTCGATCCCTATCTGCTGGAGACCCTGTCCTCCTACGGGATGCAGAGCGGCTGGCCCTCGACAGCCCTCGGCTCCGTTCCGCTCTTCAATGACGACTTCGTGCAATACCTGAAGAAGCGCATCACGATGAGCCTGAAGGGCGAGACCCCGGCTCTCGTGCGCGGTGAAGAAGCCGTTCCCTGGGAAACCCTGACGGACGCCGAGCGTGAGGCGCAGGCCGTGTCCACGGGCAAGATGGATCACGCGGGCATCGGTGCCCATCCTGAGCCGTTCCTCTGGTATGAGCGCATCGCCGCGCTCGCGGTTGCACACCACGTACATATTGTGGCAGTGCTCTACCCGGCGCATCCAGGGTATATCAACTCCGTGCCATCGGGAGCGGACGCGCGCGTCGCAGCGGAGCTCGCCGCCCTGCACATCACCGACGTGCTGGATTTTCGCCATGCATTCAGCCAGCCGAGCTACTTCTCGGACCCGGACCACGTCAGCCGCAAGGGCGCCATCGCACTGCTGGAGCTGATCAGCACGCGGACGGGACATAACATACTGGCCGCAACCATCGTGCCGGACGCCGCGCGCAAGACGGAGATGACACGCGTCGAGTGAGCCTGGTTTGAGACGCAGCTCACGCGGCGGCGAGTTGTCCGGGTGTTGTCAAATCCGCACTTGCCAACGAGCCACCATTTCGGCTCTGATACTCCCAACAGTCGCGCAACACGAGCGGCGCCCTCCGGTGCACGCCTCGTGAGCTTCCTCGCATGCTTGGCGAGAGAAGCCCTCGCAAAAGGCGTCCCCACGGCCGCCAAGAACTACGAAAGACGGGGATCCGACGGTGAGGCAATCCGCCAGACATTTCGATTGGGGCGTCAGGCTGCGCGCGCGGCCGGCGCGGGCCGGCCACTCCACCCCCCAGGGGCCCGCCTGCCGCTCGCCCCGTGAAGGGGCCACCACCACCCTGGCAGCGACCTGCGGGGCCGCTCAGCGACGCCTGCGGCGAGTCGGGGCCGGTCACTTCAGGAACCGTGCCGCCTCAGCCTGGGCGCAGCCCTGACGGGCATATCTCTTGCTAAGATGCCGTTTTAATGTGGTGTGCAAACAGTGGGGGATAGCCATGGCTGACAGCCGGAACGGGGTTCGATTCTTTGCATTGCTGGCGCTCGTTGCGGCGGCTTGGGTAGCCAGGACCGCTTCGGCCGCGGACGTCGCCTTGGGCGATTACCGCATCCACGGCGGCGATAAATTGCTCGTGGGGGTCTACGACGATCCCAAGATGCCCCCCATGGACATCACGGTCACGCCGGACGGCAAGTTCTCCTTCCCGCTCATCGGAACGCTCGTCGCAGGCGGCAAGACCGTGGAGCAACTTCGGACGGAGATGGAGACGAAGTTGCGCAAATACGTGGCCGAGCCGGTCGTGGTGGTGTCCGTCACCGAGGTGAAGGGCAACGTCTGCTACGTCATCGGCCAAGTCAACAAGCCGGGCCTGTTCGAAATGAATCCGGCGTTGAACGTACTGCAATCCCTGGCTCTGGCGGGCGGCGGCAATCCCTACGCCAAGTTGGACGACATCATCATCATTCGCAGCGCGAGCAACGGCGGTCAGCGCGTGCTGAACTTTCGCTACGGACAGGTAAGCAGCGGCAAAAACCTCGAACAGAACGTCGAGCTGGAGAGCGGTGATGTTGTCGTCGTTCCGTAAGGGGCCGGGGGCCACCCGCCACTGCGGCGGCTCGTCCGTCACCGCGCGCCGCCAGGCCATGCGTCGTCAGGCCGTGCGATGGTTGCCGCTCGCGCTTGCGGGCTCGCTGCCGTACACCGGCCCGGCCATGGCGGCCCAGATCTACTATCAGCCGAACTTCAGCCTGTCCACGAACTACAACTCGAACATCGATCTGTCGCAGACGAACCGGAACAGCGCCGAAGGATATTTCGCGGACGCATCGACGCTCGTCGGCATCGCGACGCCGCGGTCCGAGACGACGCTGATGCCGCGTCTGCTGTACAACTACTATCCCACCGAGTCGGGCTTCAACCGCCTCGAGGGATTCATGAACCTCAACTCGCGCTACTCGTGGCGCACGACGCGGCTGAATCTCACGGGCTTCTATGATCACCGGATCGATCTGAACGCCGAGACGCCCTCCGCGGAGTTCAACCCGGTGAATCCAGGGATCGGGAACGCCCCGGAGACCACCGGCCAGATCGCGAAAGACGTGACCCGCGACTACCTCATTCTCGATCCGACGATCACGCACAACCTGACGCCATTGTCGAGCATCGGTGTGGGGGCGGAGTACCAGCGGTTGAGCTTCAGCACAACCGACAGCGGGCACATCGGCTTCAACTACTACCTGGCACGGGCGTTCTTCAGCCACACGTTCACCCCGCGTCTCGACGGCTCCATGAATGTGTTCGCGGCGCACTACATTGCCACCGGGATCGACTCTCACTCGAATGCCGGCGGCGCGGCGCTCAACATGGGATACAACTGGTCGCCGGTTCTGCGCAGTACGGCGTCCGTGACCTTCCAGCGCACGAAGCTCATCGAGACTAGCCCCGGCGATATCGACCAGACCTCCAATACTTATGGCGCCACCTTCGAAACGGTCTATTCGCAAGCGGCGAGCAGCTATCGCCTCGCCATCGGCCGAAGCATCGCCCCGAGCGGCTCGGGCGGCTTGTACGTCACGAACCAGGCACGCGCCGCGTACGAGCGGGACATCACTCAGCGCCTGAACGCGAGCGCGGCAGTCCGCGTCTTCCGCACACGAACGGTTTCAGGTGCATCCGGCGATGACACGCGAGATTATGCGACCGCCACGCTGCGCGCTCAGTGGATGGTGACGCGAACGATCTACGTGGCCGGCTCCTATACCTATGTCTGGCAGAAGTACCGAGTCGATCCCCTCGGGGCAGCGGACACGAATGTTGCGAACTTTCAGATCGGCTATCGAGGGCTGCAGCGGCAGCGCTAGTTCGCCGCGCTTCGGTGCGGCAAGGGTGATTTACTAGATGACCACCACAGAAGCAGCTTCGGGGTTTCACAGCTACATCGCGGTCCTGCGGCGCAGATCGATCTATGTGGCGACGATCGCCCCGATCTTCACCCTGCTCGCCGTGTACTTCTCGTTCCGGATCACGCCTCAATATCAGTCCACGGCGACGATCCTGCTCGAGCCCTCCTCGCTCAACAACGCGGTCGTGGCCAACACGGTCATCAGCTACTCCAACCAGCAGATCGAGATCGTCCAGGGCCGGGTCATGACGAACGAGACCCTGAAGGACCTGGTCAAGGAGTATGACCCCTATCCGGGCACGCCGCTCACGACCCACGAGAAGGCGCAGAAGATCCTGGAGGATACGACGCTCGAGCGGGTCGATCCGGTGACGATGAAGCCCTTGCAGGAGTCGAACGCCTTCTCGCTGCACTACCGTAATTCCGATCCGGACCGCGCGGCGGAGATAGCGAGTCGGCTGGCCCAGTTGTTCCTCACGTACAACCAGCGCAGCCGCCAGCAGGCGGCCAAGGCGGCGGCGGTCTTCCTCAGCAAGCAGGCGGATGATGTCACGCAGCAGATCAGAGCCGTGGATGAGGAGCTGAAGACCTTCAAGAACCAGCACGGCGACGCCCTGCCGGAATACGTGGCGCGTAACGAGTCCTCGATCGACCGCGATCAGCACGATCTCGAGGGTATCCAGCAGGAGATCCTGCGCTCCGAGGAAAAGGAGTCGATGCTCGCCGTGCAGCTTTCCCAGACGAGCCCGAACCTGATCACCAACACGGGCGACCTCACGGATCTTGCGACGGTGCGTGCGAAGCTTGCGGAGGCGCAGGAGCGGTACACGCCCGACCATCCCGAAGTGAAGCGCCTGAAGGCTGCGCTCGCGCTCCTGAGCAGCCAGCAGTCTTCGAGTGGCGGCATCGTGGCCAACGCGACGAATCCCACCTATGTAACAGTTGCCGGGCAATTGGTCTCGGCCCGCAGAGAACTGGCCGCGCTGAAGGCGCAGGCGGCACACTATCAAGCGGAGATCGATCAATTCGAGCAGATGCTGCGCAAGACGCCGGGGGTCGAGCGCGAGTACGCTGATATCACGCGGCGCCGGCAGAGCTTGCAGAACGCTTACGAGCAAATCCAGGTCAAGCTGCAGAACGCCACCATGGCGCAGAACTTCGAGACCGAGGAAGGGGGCGAGCGGTTTACCTTGATCCGGGCTCCCTACCCGGGCCATCTGCCCGTGTATCCGAACCGGATCGGGCTCATCTTGCTCGGCCTGGTGCTCGGTCTCGGATTCGCGGGCGTGGCGGTGGTGATCGCCGAGAGCTCCGATTCGAACATCCGCGATACCGGGGACTTCCCGGTCATCGGTGACGCTCCCGTCCTGGCCAGCATCCCCATGATTTCCAACTCCGCGGATCGTCGTCGCAGGCGTCTGGTTCTGACCACTTGGGCGGCCGCCTACGGGCTCGCTATATTCGTGGTCGGTGCCACCGTGGTAACGGCTTTACATCTTTGACATCCAGCAGCAGTACGCTGAAAAGCCCGAGCGCGAAACCTCTATGACTATCATCGAAGCCGCACTTGAGAAGCAGAAGGCGCTACGGGGCCTGCGCCCCGACACGCATTCGCATGGACAGGTCGCGCCTGGCGCACCCCCGGTTTCGGCACCCCCGCCCGCGGCCACCTCACCCACGACGATCGTCTCGCCCACCACGACGGGGAGACGCAGCGGGGACTTCGTTCCGACAGTCCGGCCGAGCACCCAGATTCAGGCTCACCGCGTGACGTTCGATCCCAAGCATGCGCGCGAGAACCGCCTGCTGTTGAACTCCTCGGTGGCTGAAGATCGCGGAACGATCGCTGCCTACGGCATGCTCCGCACACGCATACTCCATCGCGCGCGGCCCAACAACTGGCACATCATTGGTGTCACGAGTGCCGCACCGCAGGACGGTAAGTCGCTGACGACGGTCAACCTCGCACTGAGCCTGGCACGCGAGAAGAACAGCTCAGTGATCCTGTTGGATCTCGATATGCGCAATCCCAGCGTCTGCCGCACGTTGGGCATTACGCCTCCGGTCGAGCTGCGCTCTTTCTTCGAGCAGCGCGTGGATTCGCCGAAGGACCTCTTCATGTCCATCGGCCTGGACAACTTCCTCGTCGCGGGCAACCTGACCACGGTGGAGAACTCCGCGGAGCTCCTGGCCTCCACCCGGCTCGAGGATCTGTTCTCGTATATCAAGCAGATGACGACCAACCCGTTGATCCTCTGCGACCTGCCGCCGGCGCTGAGCCCGGACGACACTCTCGTGGTGGCACCGCGTATCGACGCTCTGGTGGTCGTCGCCTCCGAGGGCATTACTCCACGCAGCGATCTGCAGAAAGCCGCTGATCTTCTGAAGGACTTCCCGATTGCCGGCATGGTCCTCAATCGCTCGACGGACTTCTCGCAGAAGTATGGCTACGGTTACGGTGGAGGCGACGGGGCAACCTGACTGGCACGCTCGCCAGCGGTCCGCCGCGCTCGTATATGAGCTTCCCCGCGAACATCGCCACCGGCGAGTCGCGCTCCCCCGGCGAGTCGCGCGCCGCGGCCGCTCCGGAAGCCTCCATTCCGACTGACGCGGCCAACTCCCGTCGGTTCCGGCTACTCGTCGTCTCCTCGGATCCCTACCCGCCCACCCGCGTCGATGTGTCAGTACTGTTCGGCGAGGAGTTGAGCGGGCGAGGTCATCAGATCGATTGGCTGCTACAAAGCGAGGTCCCGTGCGAGCGCTCGTACGTCGCCTCCTGGGGTGGCGGGAAGGCCTGGGTAGCCGCCACCAACGATCGCCCGTCGCTCATGGACCGCCTGCGGAAGCATTCCGCCGGCATCTGGAACGACGCACGCCTCTTCCGCCTGCTTCGCGGCGATGCTTACGAGGCGATCGAGGTGAAGGACAAGTTCGTCTCCGCGGTGTTCGCCCTCGTGGCGGCACGCCTGTATCGAAAGAAATTCATCTATTGGCTCTCCTACCCGTTTCCGGAGGAGTACCTCCTGCGGGCGACGGACGGGACAGCGCGCTACCCGCGGCTGTACAAGATCCGGGGGAACGCCTTCAGCTTTTTGCTGTACCGGGTGCTGCTGCCGGCGGCCGATCATGTGTTTGTCCAGAGCGAGGCGATGCGCGCGGCTATCGCGGCCAAAGGCGTGCCTCTGGCAAAGCTGACCGCGGTCCCCATGGGCGTGCGGCTGAAGACCTCCGAGGCGGCCATTCACGCGCGTCGGCTGATTCCTCCTGAGGAGCGTTGCTTCCTCTACCTCGGGTCGCTCGGCAAGGGGCGTCGAATTGACTTCCTCCTGCGGGTGCATGCCCTCGTCCTGCGCGAGCTGCCGGCCACCAAGCTCTATCTCGTGGGCAAAGCGGAGGATGCGGAAGACGAGCGGCTCCTGGTGGCCGAAGCCGAGAAACTGGGCATCCTGTCTGCGGTCGTGTTTGTCGGCCATCTACCTCAGCAGCAGGCGTTGGAATACGTGCAGGAAGCCGACGTATGTGTGTCGCCCCTGTATCCGACGCCCGTCTTCAACGTCGCGTCGCCGACAAAGCTCGTCGAGTATATGGCCATGGGCAAAGCGGTCGTGGCCAACACACAGCCTGACCAGCAGCTCCTCATCGAGCAGAGCGGCGGCGGTTACTGCGTGCCGTATGATGAAGGCGAATTCGCGAAGGCGATCGTTGCGCTGCTGCGAGCCCCGGACTTGCGCATGGTCATGGGCGAGCTCGGCAAACGGTACATACAGCAGCATCGCGGCTACGGAACGATCGCCGACACGGTCGAGAAAAAAATGCTCGAGATCGTCGCGGACGGAGCTGCATGACCGCAGCCAGCCACCACGCGCCCCGACTCTGCATTGTCACCCCCACTCACTCTCCTGGCCACGCGGGCGGGGCCGAATACCAGATTGATTGCTTCATCGGCGTGCTGAGCACTTTGAACAGCCACGAGATCTACTATCTGAGCGGCTCGCCATCGCCCGACGAGGAGCCGAGCACCTACCACACTGTGCGGGTAGGCCATGCAACGGGCACCCCCCGTTTCGGGTACCTGACGCAGGCGCGCCCGTTGTACGAGGCCCTGAGCACCATCCGGCCGGAAGCGATCTACCAGCGCGTAGCGTGCGGTTACACCGGAGTCTGCGGTTATTACGCGAAGCGAAACCGAGCTCGGTTCATCTGGCACGTCGCACACGACAGTGATGTCACCCCGGGACTCTCGCTCGATGGGCGCAATCCCGTCAGACGGTTCCTGGAGAAGCGCAGCGTGGAGTACGGGATCCGGGGTGCCAGCGGCATCGTCACGCAGACCCGCACTCAGGCCCGCCTCCTGGAGCGGCACTATCGCCGCGCCCCGGATGCCGTCATCCCGAATTTCCAGCCCTTTCCGGCCGAGAAGCCGGATAAATCGGGGGAGATCCGGGTCGTCTGGATTGCGAGCCTCAAGCCCTGGAAGCATCCGGA
>DATEJM010000049.1:0-8488 GCA_035277965.1 Steroidobacteraceae bacterium
CGCACAGAACCGCCAGCGAGGGGCGGCCGGCGAGACGCTCGAGCTGTTGCGTGCACTCGAGTGTCACCGAGCGCTCGAAAGCCGCGTCGTCCTGCGGATAGTCCATGTTGGCGAACATGAAATCCTGCCAGAGCAGGATGCCATGGGCGTCGCATGCATCGAGGAAGGCATCGCTCTCGTACACCATGGTGCCGCCGACGCGCAGCATGTTCATGCCGGCCGAGCACACTTGCGAGAGCGCCGTCTCTATCTGACTGGCGCTGGACTGCAAACTGACACAATCCAGGGGTGTCCAGCAGGCCCCGCGGCAGAAGACCGGCACACCGTTCACTCGTACGGCGAAGTCGCCGTCCGAGCGGTCGATTTCGAGGTTGCGGAAGCCGATCTGGCCGAGATCGACCGAGGTCGGCTCACGGGCAGCGTTCTCGAGCAGGATTTCCAGGCGCGCTGTGTACAGAGCCGGCTCACCGTGCGTATGGGGCCACCATAGGTCGACGGACGGCAGTCGTAGTCTTCCCGCGAAAATGTCGCCAGCTCCGCGTGTCATCCTGACCGACTCGCTGTGGCCGTCGCGACTCACGACCAGCACGATCTCGCGCAGGCTCGCCCGACCCAGCGGGCGGATCTCGCAGTCCAGCTCGAGGAGGCCAACGTCGCCCTGGACATGGGTGCGTATTCGCGGGGCACCGACCTGCACGTCGCGTCGCGCTTGCAACCATATCGGACGCCACGGGCCCACAGGCGCGGCGGGAGGACTCCAGCCCGGTGTTCGACCCAGTAACGTCGTTCTGAAAGCGTTGAGGCGCTGGTTTGCGACCATCGGAGTTCGCCATCGTGGACGCGGCCGCTTCCGGGCCAGAGCGGTGTCGAGCGCCTCGAAGCGTAAGACCAGCTCGTTGTCCCGCGACAGCAGATGTCCGACGGGCTGCTCGTGAGACACGAACATATTGTCGCTCGTCAGCAGGGACTGTCCGTTCAGCCACACCTGCGCCAGCGTCGCGAGCCCATCGAGTCCGAGTATGACGGATGCGTCGGGGTCCGACGGCCACGGACGATCGAAGCGAGCTCGATACCACCAGTCTTCGGCATCGAAGCGACGTGGAGCACTCTCGAGAGACCATTCCCCGCGAGCTTGCAGAACGGCCGCAACGGTGCCAAGACGCGCCGCGGGGTGCCAGGAGAGGTTCGTGAAGGACGAATCGGCTGGGGTGGAGAGCGCGCCAGGCGGTGATGCAGCGACCTCCCAGCCGGCTGCGAGATCGGTGTGGTCGTGACCTGAGATCTTGCGGACGCGACCCTTCACCGCAGCGGCGCCTCAGGCCGCCGCAGTCAGCTCTTCTATGGCGGTGCGGATCGAGGCGATGCTGTCGAACATGCTGCGCTTGAGCATGTGGTCGGGAAACTCGATCTCGAACTCGCCCTCGAGGGCCAGCATGACATTGACGCTGGCATGGGAAGTCATGCCGGCCTCGTAGAGGTCGGCGTGGGTCGAAAGAGAATCAACAGCCGACTCCAAATGGGCGTGGTCCTTCAGAATTTGGCGTATTCGCCCAGTCAATTCGGTGTCGCTCACGAACACTCCGGTTCCAGTAGGTGCAGCGATAGGTTCGGGCGATCTTAACAAGCCGTCACCGGGGCTGCGAAGGCTGGGCACCGCCATTTTTGTGATTATGTGAACGGTACCACAGGTCCGGGAGCGACTCATCCGGTGCGCAATATCCTGTCCCTATGCCCAGGCCTGGCGAAGTCACGGGGGGCGGGATGCACGTCATCTGTGCGGCGCCCTCCATCGCGCTCCTTGATCGGGCGACTCGTGTACGCACGTGAGCAGCCGCTCACCAATTGGAATCCCTGCCCAGCACACTCCGACTGAACAATATAATCTGCAGCGGTGACGACTACGAGTGCGAGCGGCAATACATGAGTCTGAAAGGTATCGTGCTGGCCGGCGGGGCCGGTACGCGGTTGCATCCTGTCACGCTAGGGGTCAGCAAGCAGTTGCTGCCGGTGTACGACAAGCCGATGGTTTACTACCCGCTGTCCACGTTGATGCTGGCAGGTATTCGCGACATCCTTCTCATCTCGACGCCGGAGGATCTGCCGCAGTTCCGCCGATTGTTGGGTGACGGCAGTCAGTGGGGCATCTCGCTCAGCTTCGCGGAGCAGCCGCGGCCGGAAGGACTTGCTCAGGCGTTCATCATCGGCCGCCGTTTCGTCGGCGGCGACCCCGTCGCTCTCGTGCTCGGGGACAACATATTTTATGGCCACGGTCTGCCTGAACAGCTCCGCGCTGCTGCCCGGTGCACTTCCGGCGCGACGGTGTTTGCATATCGGGTACGAGATCCGCAGCGCTACGGAGTCGTGGAGTTCGACACCGGCGGCCACGCACTCTCGATCGAGGAAAAGCCGGCCGTGCCCAAGTCGAACTTTGCGGTGACCGGGCTCTATTTCTACGACAATGACGTGGTGGATATCGCCGCGGCGTTACGCCCGTCGGCACGGGGCGAGCTCGAGATCACCGACGTCAACAGGACCTACCTGCAGCGCCGCACGTTGCGGGTCGAGCTGTTTGGCCGTGGCGTGGCCTGGCTCGATACGGGTACTCACGAATCGCTGCTCCAGGCGGCCATGTTCATCGAAGCGCTCGAGAGCCGGCAGGGCCTGAAAGTGGCCTGTCCCGAGGAGATTGCCTTCCGCTGCGGCTATATCGACGCCGAGCAGCTCGTGAAACTCGCAGGTCCGCTCGCCAAGAGCGGTTACGGGGATTACCTGCTGGAAATAGCGCGTGCTCGAGCCTGAGCGGCGCTGAAGAACATGCAATTCGAGCCTACCGCCATCCCTGACGTCGTGCTCATCAGGCCGAAGGTATTTGGCGATGCCCGCGGCTTCTTTCTGGAGTCATGGGAGGAGCGCAAATTCGCCGCCGCCGGTATCGATGCAAAGTTCGTTCAGGACAATCACAGCCGTTCGGCGCGTCACACGTTGCGCGGGCTGCACTACCAGATCCAGCAGACGCAGGGAAAGCTCGTTCGTGTCGTGAGCGGAACGGTCTTCGACGTCGCGGTGGACATCCGGCGCAGCTCGCCGACGTTCGGTCGTTGGGTGGGAGTCACATTGTCGGCCGAGAATCACGAGATGTTGTGGGTACCGCCAGGTCTCGCACATGGATTCCTCGTGCTGAGTGACTCGGCCGACTTTCTGTATCGCTGCACCGATTTCTATGCACCACCCCACGAGAGGGCGATCCGCTGGGACGATCCGGATCTCGGCGTGAAGTGGCCTCTGCCGACAGGCGCCCAGCCATTGCTCTCGCCTAAAGACGCCGTGGCCCGTGGCTTCAGGGACGCGGAGTGCTTTCCATGAAAGTCCTCATGACGGGCGCCGGCGGCCAGGTTGGCCGGGCGCTCTCAGCTGCCACGCCGCGAGAGGTCGAGCTGTTGGCCTGCTCGCATGCAGAGCTGGATATCGGCAATGAATCCGTGGTCGCCGAAAAAGTCGGCGCCTTTCGGCCCGACGTGATCATCAACGCCGCCGCTTACACCGCCGTTGACCGCGCTGAGTCCGATGTCGAGCTCGCCCGGAGAAACAATACGGAGGGTCCGCGGCACCTCGCGATAGCGGCGCGCCAGGCAGGAGCGCGGCTGATCCATATTTCGACAGACTTCGTGTTCGACGGGAGGTCCTCGACGCCGTACAGACCGGACTCGCCGACGGCACCCGTCAATGTATATGGGACCACCAAGCGTGACGGAGAGCAGGCGGTTCTGGAGACGATGCCAGGCCGAGCGGTCGTGCTCAGGACGGCCTGGGTATATGGTGCTGAGGGCGGCAACTTCCTGCGAACCATGCTGCGAGTGATGGGCACGAAGGGTGCGGCGCGCGTCGTGGCCGATCAAGTAGGGACACCGACATCCACACGCTCTCTGGCCGATGTCATCTGGCGGATTGCGCTCCAGCCGGCGCTCGCGGGCATTCACCACTGGACGGATGCGGGTGTCGCGAGCTGGTATGACTTTGCCGTTGCCATCGCAGAGGAGGGGAGTCTGCTGGGACTGCTTCCGGCCGACGTGAAAGTGACTCCGATTGCGACCCACGAATATCCGACTCCGGCGCGCCGACCGAGCTACAGCGTCCTCGACAAATCCTCGCTGACGGCGTTGGGTATGCAACCCGTTCACTGGCGCAAACAACTTCGGGCCGTACTGGGAGAGATGAGGGATGCGTAAGCTGCTCGTGACCGGCGGAGCCGGGTTCATCGGCTCGAATTTCGTGCACTACTGGCTGGCGGAGCATGCTGGAGAGCGGGTGGTCGTGCTCGATGCGCTCACCTATGCGGGCAATCTCGCCAACCTCGAGCCCGTGAAGAGCCGTTCCGAGCTGCGCTTCGTACGCGGGGACATTGCCGACACGGCTCTGGTCGAATCCCTGCTGCGCGAAGAGCATATCGATACGATCGTGCACTTCGCGGCGGAATCGCATGTCGACCGCTCGATTCACGGTCCGGATGCCTTCGTCCAGACCAACGTGATCGGCACGCATTCGATGTTGCGCGCGGCGCGCAAGGTATGGCTGGAGGAGCGGACCGTCTCCGGCCACCGTTTCCACCATATCTCGACGGACGAGGTCTACGGGTCGCTGGGGCCGCGGGATCCGGCCTTCACCGAGCAGACGCCGTACGCGCCGAATTCACCGTACTCCGCCAGCAAGGCCGGCTCCGACCACCTGGTGCGGGCATATCACCACACCTACGGCCTCAACGTCACTACCAGCAACTGCTCCAACAACTACGGACCGTATCACTTTCCGGAGAAGCTGATCCCGCTGATGATCGTCAATATTCTGCACGGCCGCGGACTGCCCATCTATGGAGACGGCCGGAACGTGCGCGACTGGCTGCACGTGAGCGATCACTGCCGCGGCATCGATCTCATCCTGTCAAAGGGCGTGCCCGGCGAGGTCTATAACATCGGGGGCGGTCGTGAGCGGGAGAACATCGAGCTCGTGCACACGCTTTGTGACGTGGCCGATGCGGCATTCGCACGCGACTCGCGGCTGAAGGCGAGCTATCCGGAGTGTCCGGCGGCACGTGCAGAGCGCAGCCGCTCTCTCATCAAGTTCGTGCAGGACCGACCCGGGCACGACCGGCGCTACGCGATCGACTGCAGCAAGATCGAGCGCGGCCTCGGATATCAGGCGCGCGTGTCATTGGAAGAAGGCCTGCGCGCGACGTTCGATTGGTATCTAGCGAACGCAGCCTGGTGGCGGGGAGTCATGGACGGCAGCTACCAGGACTGGATCCACACCCATTACGTGCAGTAGTGCTGTGCCTGAAAGTAAAGGCTGAAGCGGGAGGAGCCTTCGGCTCCTCCGCTTCGTCACGTAAAGATAACCTACGTGCGCTTTACTTGGCAGCAGGACCCTCGGCGCGCGGAATGCCGTTCGTCCCATCGGCACTGCAAACGCGATCGTTGTTCCTACGCGCGTTACGGCGGCTACGGATCACCGCGAGACCGCCCGCGAGCAACGTGAGGCCGCTGAGGGCCGAGGCAGGATCGATCTCCGGAGCCGCGATGGGCTTCGTCGTCGGCGAAACGATCAGGAACGTATGTTCCCGGTGATCTATGAAGTCGAAGTCCTTAAGCAGATCCAGCAGCCACGAGTAAACGGACGAGTGCGCCTCGAACGGCTCGGAGCGATTGTGCGCCTCGCTCGCGTACACCGCGGTGGTGGCTGCTAATGAAAGAATGCAGGTTGCGACGATTTTCTTCAGCACGACTTGATCCCCTGTCTTGTGTTGGCTATGGGAGAGGCGCCAACGATGCGGCCTTCCACGGGAGACAGCGTACAGCCCGGCTTGCGCAGGCGATGTGAGACCCATCACAGCTGTCGCAAAACTGCGCCATAAGGTAAACGCCGGCGCCTGTTTGGACGGTGCGGATTTAGTCACATCCCAGCCCCGCGGCGAGAGCACGCATGGCCGTCAATGCTCAGCAGATTCAGGCACATCCGTGTTGTAAACTGCGCCACTCGTCGTCCGGCCCCCGAGGTCTCTTGAATTGAGTCAAATACGGCGCTTTGCCCCTCACGCACTGGTGCTGGCATTCGCCGCGTGGTGCGTGTTTGCATTGCGTGGCGACCTCGCGCAGGTCTCACTTGCTCCTGCACTCCATTCCTGGGATCTCATCGTGGCGGCCGTCGTGCTCACTCTCGTCAGCTATACGGCACGAGTCGCCAGGTGGCGCTTCTATCTCGCGCGGCTTGGCCATCGGCTGCCGGGGGGCTTTGCCGCACTGACATTCATCGCAGGGTTTGCCTACACGCTCTCGCCCGGCAAGGTCGGCGAGATGGTGCGTGCGCGCTACTATCTCCCTCTCGGTGTGCCGCTATCGCGCGTCGCCGCCGCCTTCTTCGCTGAGAGGCTGTTGGATCTCGTCGCGATGGCTGTGCTTGCGGCACTGCTGTTCGCGGGCTCGGCGCAATATCGCGCCGTCGCGTTCATCGCTGGCGCGCTGGTGGCGGCTATCCTGGTGTTCGTGGCTGTCCTTCCCTGGCAGACACTCGCCACCAGAGCGGAGTCTTTAACGTGGGTGCCACGCCTCATGAGAAGTACGCTGGTCAGTGCCGCCAGGACACTCGTCGAAACTCGACCGTTGCTGAGGCTGGTACCGCTCTTGCTGGGCTTCAGCGTTGCATTATTCGCGTGGGGATTGGAAGGGCTGGGGTTCGACGTGCTGGCGGGCATACTACCTGCGCTGCATCTGCCGGTCATGACGGGCGTGGGGATCTATGCCGTGGCCGCATTGGTCGGGGGCGTCTCCTTCCTGCCAGGGGGGCTCGGCAGCACGGAGGCTGTAATGACCACGCTACTCGTTACGCATGGCTGTACCATAGGCGAGGCAGTTTTCGTGACGCTGGCATGTCGTTTGGTCACTTTATGGCTCGCGGTGGGCCTGGGTTGGATAGCTGTGTTCCTGTTGCGTAATCGGCCTTTGGCGGTAGCGTCGCCATGGCAGTGAGTGCTCACTCCATGGCCGTGCCCCTGTGCGTTGACCTCGATGGCACGTTGATCCGCAGCGACCTGCTGCTCGAGTCGGCGCTGGCGTTGATCAAGCGGAATCCCCTCAACATCTTCCTCATGCTCGCCTGGCTGTTGCGCGGTAAGGCAGCGCTCAAAGCGCAGATTGCCCGCCGAGTGACGCTGAATGCCGCGGCGCTGCCATACCACCGTGAGTTCGTGGCTTGGCTGGAGGAAGAGCGGCGGTCGGGACGTAGCGTATGGCTGTGCACCGCATCGAACGAGCGTCTGGCCGCTGCCGTAGCCGAGCACCTCGAGCTGTTCGACGGGGTGATAGCCAGCGATGATGCCGCGAACCTTGCGGGCAGCTCGAAGGCCGCACGGCTCGTTGAACGCTTTGGTGAGCGGGGATTCGATTATTGTGGCAACGAGCGCCGCGACCTCGCCGTATGGCAGCATGCACACGGGGCTATCGTGGCAAATGCCGGCCCGTCGCTCGAGCGACAGGCTGCTCGCAACTCGCCTGTGCTCAGATCGTTTCCGTCGGGCACCAGCACGTTGAAGGCCTCGGTGCGAGCTCTGCGGCCGCATCAATGGGCCAAGAACGCCCTTGTTTTTGTCCCGCTCCTTGCTGCCCACCAGGCGGGACGCCCCGGCGCGCTCGCTGCAGCCATCCTCGCGGTCGTTGCTTTTTGCCTCTGCGCGTCTTCCGTCTACGTGCTGAATGACATGTTGGACCTCGAGGCGGACCGGGCACATCCGCGCAAACGGCGCCGGCCGTTCGCATCGGGGGATCTGTCGATCCTCGCGGGGATGGCGCTGGTCCCTGTCCTGCTGGGGGCGGGCATTGTCATCGCCGCGCTGCTGCCGGGCAAATTTCAGATGGTGTTCGTGACCTACTACGTGCTGACCGTAGCCTATTCTTTCGTCCTGAAGGGCAAGGTCATCATTGACGCGCTGGCGCTCGCCGGACTGTACACGCTGCGCATCATTGCCGGTGCTGCGGCCGTCGGCGTGCCGCTGTCATTCTGGCTGCTGCTGTTCTCGGTGTTCCTATTCCTGAGCCTCGCGTTCGTGAAACGCTTTGCCGAGCTCGAGGGACTGCGGCGCCAGCAGCGATTGCGTGCAGCGGGCCGGGGCTATCACGTCGAGGATCTCACGCTCCTGCAGAGTCTCGGCACCGCGGCGGGCTACCTCAGCGTGCTCGTACTCGCTCTATATATAAACTCGCCCGCGATTCAGGGGCTCTACACGCGGCCGAAGATGATCTGGTTCCTGTGCGTGCTGATGCTGTACTGGGTGAGTCGGGTGTGGATGAAAGCACAACGCGGCGAGATGCACGATGACCCCGTGGTTTTCGCGCTCAAGGATCGCATGAGCCTCGCAGTGGGCTTACTCGCCATCATCACGGTCGCAGCCGCTATTTGAAGATGGCCGCCCAGATCGTCTCTTCGTGGGGCAACGTGTTGCCGG
>DATEJM010000050.1:0-71428 GCA_035277965.1 Steroidobacteraceae bacterium
CTAGACTCCGAGGAACAAAAAATCGAGCGCCGCGATGATGTCGCTGCGATGGCCACCCATCTCATCGCAATGTTCTTTGAGATCCGTCGTCGCCATCGCGCTCATGCTGGGCACCAGCAATACGTGCTCCACACCCAACACGGTCACGTGCGGCGTCAATCTCCCGGCTGTGCCGGTCAACTGGGTCCGCGGAGCCAGCGGCGCCACGATCCGGTCGCGCCCGGTCCCGGCCGCATCCGCTTGTAGGATCGCCACATAAGGATAGGCTTTACGAGCCTGTACGATAGGATTGGTAAACACCTCGAACTGCCCCGGCACCGGTGGGTTACTCGCTCTCGGAAGGCTGATAATGCTCGCGAACCATATCCGCGAACGATCCATGCTGGGCTGCATAGGTGTCGCACGCCGCGAGATCCTGGCGGATTTCAGCGGCCAACAACTCTGCGCGACGCCGTGACAGCTCAATGGCGAGCGCTTGCTCGGCGACCTGGGAGCAGTTGATGCCCAGTTTACGGGCCTGGGCGTAAAGGTCGGAATTGATGGTGAGACTGACCGTCTGCTTGGGGGCCTGCGGATTAAACGGAACAGCTCGCATAGATTGGGCGCCGGATATTACAGCACGGGTATTCTACCCTTGTATCAGACCCCTGTCTATCGCAGTGGTCTCGTCCATCCCCATCGCGCCGGCTTCACGGCCAGCGGTCTTGAAAACTTACTGATATTGGTGTGCCGCTCCAGCTAGTCTTGAAAAACTGGCGAGGGGGCAACCCGTTCGCCAGCACAGCGCAAGGGGCGTGCGCTACCTCCATTTCTGGGCGAAAGGCGGCCTTGCTGTCCTTTACTTCAACTGGGCGAAACAATTAAGTAGGGGGCCTGCTGTCTCTTTGCCTCGAAATGGACCATGCCAAACAACGTCGTCAAAATTCGAATCACTGAGGATCGCGATAGGCTCATTGGCAGTCGCGAGCACAACGTTAATGTCGCCAACGGGGTCAATCTGCATAGGCGGACGAATGCTGCTCCGACAGGACTCATGCAGCTGCTGTCGAGCGAGCAAATCGAATTGCAGAAGCGACGGCAGGCGGAACTAGAAATGATCTTGTGCCAACGACTCGGGGCGCCGTTCTACTCCGGACCCGGATTCATCCTCTACAAGCGAGACTGCGTCGAAGCACTCGAGCGTCTTGCAGCGGACTCGCTGCGGGTCAACCTGACAATGACATCGCCGCCGTACAACATCGGAAAGGAGTACGAGCGCGAAATGGCCGTAGAGCGCTACGTCGAGTGGTGTTCACGCTGGATGACTGCGATTCATGCGGTCACCGACGAAGCCGGCGCCTTCTGGCTGAACCTCGGCTACTTTGAGGTTCCCGGCAGTGGACTGTGCGTGCCCATCCCGTATCTGCTGTGGAACAAGTCGCCGTTCTACCTTCTACAGGAGGTCGTATGGGCCTATGGAGCGGGAGTGTCAGCGAAGACCCGCCTCAGCCCTCGTAACGAAAAGTGGCTCTTCTACGTTCGCAACCCTGAACGCTACACGTTCAACCTCGACGCGATTCGCGATCCGAACGTGAAGTATCCGAACCAGAAGAAGAACGGCAAGTTCCGGTGCAATCCTCTGGGCAAGAACCCGTCTGACGTGTGGGATATGCCAAAGGTCACTACAGGTAGTATGCGAAGTTCCAAGGAGCGCACGCCGCACCCCGCGCAGTTTCCGCTGGCAATCGTTGAGCGGATTGCGAAGGCGGCTTCAAACGTCGGAGATGTGGTCATCGACCCGTTTGCTGGTTCGTGCTCCGCGGGGATCGCAGCGGCGGCATTGGGCCGTGTATTTGTCGGTTTCGAGCTTCGCGAAGACTACTGTGCATTTTCGGCCGAACGCTTCAAACGATTCGCCAAGGAGCGGGAAGACGCGAACAGCCAGTCAGGCCTCTTCTAGCCCTGACGGTAGAGCGTCACGAGCTTGCGGGCATAAACCTCTGACGGCAAACGAGACTGCTGACCCGTGGCAGCCTTCTGGCCGATCCAGTCCGTGGAATCAATCCAGCCAAACTGAATCTGATTCAGCGATGGGCTAGGGTTTGAGGCCGTGCACGATTGGAAGTTAACCGTCAGGTAGTAACCAGACTTCGCCTTCTTCCCCTCGCTGACGCCAGGTTGCGCATAGCTCCGGTTGCCGAAGATCTGGTTCGTATGGGAGGAGGTCTTCACCTCGATGGAATACTTGCTGTCAGGGACGTAGACGATGTCCTTGTCCGCCGAGGACGCGTCGCCGCGCCAGTCTTTGGGATAGCGGGCCGCAAGCTCCAGAGGGATCAACTCATGAAGAAGGAAGCCCATCACTTGGGGCTTGGGAAAGATGTCTTTCCCGATCCGAAAGCCCTTGCGCCCGAAACTCGATTCAAAGATGGAGTGCCAACAATCGATGACCACGTCCGCTAGCTCCTGCTTGTCCAGGGGGTGCTCGTCGATTAACCGATTCGTTACGGTCTGCCATTTTTCAATGGGGACGTCGGCATAGGGCGACTTCATGCGTCGCGCCAGAATGGCGGATTAGTCTCGCTAACGTCAAGGTCGGGCTGTAGCAACGCCTACAACTGCGGCTCTTGTCATCGAGTCAACGCTCCCGCCGCATCAGGTGCGTAGAGCAGCCGCATACGTGTCAGGCTTGAATCCGACTACTATCTGGTGCCCGTGCTCCAGGACGGGTCGCTTGATCAACGACGGCTGGGCGACCATCAGTGCAAGCGCCCGTTTCTCATTGAGCCGGGCCTTGTCATCGTCGGGGAGTTTGCGGAAGGTCGTCCCGGCGCGATTGAGCAGCGTTTCCCAGCCGACGAGCGTGGACCAGCTCCGCAGGCGCTCCGCATCGATTCCCGCGATCTTGTAGTCGTGGAATTCATAGCGGATGCCGCGACCCTCCAGCCAGGCACGAGCCTTCTTCATGGTGTCGCAATTCTTTATCCCATACAGCCTGATGGAGGCGGGCGTCACGCGTCTACCTCCGCTTCAGCCGTGACGTCGTCGTCCGGATCGGTTGCAAGGCGGGCGATACCGTTTGCGTCGATGTGGGCCATCTCCTCCCCGAATCGCGAGCGGACGACCCCGCTCACGGCGCTCGCGTCCAGGTCTGTGACTTTCCGAGCAGTGAGATACCGAAGAATCCGCGCATGACGAGCTTGTGGCCGCCGTCGATCAGCTTGAATTCGCATCCATAGAGATGACCCGTGTGCGGGTCGAGCACGTCTCCGCCGGAGTACTCTCCGTTGTGAAGATGCATGTTGCGGATGAAGACGAGCCCCGACAGCGGCTGGTTCTTGCGCTCGTCGGTGCATCGCGTGCAGCGTTCAGAGTGGCTATCCACCGGGCCATCCGGCTCGATTCGCCCGAAGAATGCGCCGTGGACCTCGTAGATTCTGATCGCGCCGGTCGGTTTGCCCGTGTCGGGGTCGATGGGATTCCACAGGCCGACGGGTGAGGACAGGTCAACAGTCGGCGCAGGGGGCGCTGCAAGTGCCGCGGACACTGCCAGCACGCCCAGGCACGGGATCAGTGGCAATTTCCGGCGGGGCACGATCTCACTCGTCATCCGGCCGCAAGCTGCGGCCACAGTCATTTTAGCGTCCCGCGGGTGTTAGCGTCCCGCGGGTGGCGCTCCCATCCGCGAGCGACTTGCGGATGACCTGTTTCAGTGTGCGATCCCGCGTCCAACGCGTCTTTGCAAGCGCATACCCTGTGCTAATATCCTGCGTTTCGGATTCAATCGATTAATTAACGAGCTTGCTCGTTACACGGGGAATAGGTGCGAACGAGCGACGAAAGTGCGGGTGGACTGGAAGACCGGGTGATCACCGCTCGCACGGTCAGCTCCGCGATTTTCGGGGCCGAGTTTCCGTGACCGCAGGTCCGTCGATGATGAAGGACCGTACGGCCCTCGTCACGGGTGCGTCATCCGGATTGGGCGCTCATTTCGCGAAACTCCTGGCTGCCAGCGGGGCAAACGTCGTTCTGGCGGCTCGACGCGTGGACAGACTGGAGGAAGTGCGCCTCGAGATCGAGCGCAGCGGCGGACGGGTCATCGCCGTACCGCTGGATGTAGTTGATGAGCAGTCCACCATCCGGGCCTACGACGCGGCCGAGAAGGCCTTCGGCGTCGTGGATACGATCATCGCCAATGCCGGTATGAACATCGAAGGTCCGCTGCTGGACCTTGCGGCAGATGCTGTCGATGCCGTCTTCAGCGTCAATGTGCGCGGTGTGTTTCTGACCGTGAGGGAGGGCGCACGCCGTCTGATCGCTCACGCGCAGGGCGGTCGCAAACCGCGGGGGCGCGCGGTCATCGTGTCCTCAATCACAGCCACCGCCGTGGTGCCGGGGCTTGCGATCTACAGCGCCTCCAAAGCCGGGGTGCTGCAGCTCGGACGTGTCATGGCACGCGAATGGGCCAATCGCGGCGTCAATGTCAACATCCTGTGCCCGGGCTACATCGAGACCGAGCTCAACGAGGGCTGGTTCGGCACCGAGGGTGGTCAGAAGCAGATCAAGCGCTGGCCTCGCAAGCGGCTGATGGACGCGAGCTCGCTGGACAGCATGATGCTGTACCTCGCCTCGGACGCGGCGGAGTTCGCGACCGGCTCGGTATTCTCGATCGATGATGCTCAGTGCCTGTGATGATGATGCTCGGTGCCTGTGACAAGGGCTGCTTCCGCGTGTCGGGCAGTCGCAGCGGCCGCTCGTCACGGTGCAGGGTGAAGATGGGGTCCGGCTACCCCTGAACGGGCCTCATCGCGTACTGTAGCGGTTCACTGCCAGCCGGCCAGAGCGCAGACCCTCATGTCATACAAAACCATCCGCTATTCAGTCGCTGACGCCGTCGCGACCTTGACTCTACATCGCCCTGAAAAGCTCAACGCCTTCACGCGTGAGATGATGCGCGAAATGATCGACGCGCTCGATGTCATCGACAGGGACGACGCAGTCCGCGCCGTGATCGTAACGGGCGAGGGCAGGGCGTTTTGTGCGGGCGCAGACATCTCATCGGGTACTTCCGGATTTCACGCGGATCAATCACCAATTCGGCCCGACGGCACTCTCGACTATACGAAAGAGGGTGCGCGCGACGGGGGTGGCCTCCTCACTCTGCGCATGTTCCGCTGTCTGAAGCCGCTGATCGCGGCCATCAATGGTCCTGCCGTAGGGGTTGGGATCACGATGACGTTGCCGATGGATGTTCGGTTGGCCAGCGACAACGCCAGGATGGGTTTCGTCTTCGCGCGCCGCGGCATCGTGCCTGAGGCGGCTTCCAGCTATTTCCTGCCGCGCGTGGTCGGAATCTCCCGCGCGCTCGAGTGGTGTTACAGCGGCCGCGTGTTCTCGGCCGAAGAGGCGAAGGCGGGAGGCTTGATCCGCGATATCTACGCCCCCGATCAGTTGTTGCCGGCTGCTCACGCCCTGGCGCGCGAGATCGCTGATAACGTCGCCCCTGTGTCGGTCGCGCTCACCCGACAGATGTTGTGGCGGGGTCTCGGTCTCGACGATCCGATGGAGGCTCACAAGCTCGATAGCCGCGCCATCCTCTCCCGGCAGCGCAGTGCCGATGCGACCGAAGGCGTGCAGTCCTTCCTGGAAAAGCGTCCGCCCCACTTCGCGGATAAGGTTTCGAAGGATATGCCGGACTACTTCCCGTGGTGGAAGGAGCGGCCGTACGGCTGACCCTACAGCCCCAGTGCCGCTTTCGCGAGGATGTTGCGCTGAATCTCGTTGGAGCCTGCGTAAATCGATCCGGCGCGCTCGTTGAAGTACCGCAGCGGCGCAAGCACGGCCTCCAGGGGGCCCACGTGGCCTGCGCTGGCGTGAGGCAGTGACACTTCGCCGCCCGGGCGCGCGGCCTGAGGCTGGTAGCAACGCCCATAATGGCCGGCCGCTTCGAGTGCCAGCTCGGTCACGTGCTGGCGCAGCTCTGTACCGAGTATCTTCATGACCGAGGCAGCGATCCCTGGCGAGCCGCCGCCCGCCGAGAGGGCGCACATGGAGCGCAGCTCGTAGACGTCCAAAGCGGCGATCCGAATGTGCGCGGCTGCGAGCTTCGCCGCGAACAGCGCATCGTCGGCCAACGTTTTGCCGCGATCGCTTGGGACGCGAGCGGCGAATCCCCGAATCTCGGCGAGACGCGCCTGCAGCTCCGGCGCATAGGCCGTGCCGCCGCGCTCGAACTCCAACAGGTACTTCGCCACGGTCCAGCCGGCCCCGATCTGGCCGACGACATTCTTCTTCGGCACCCGAACGGAACTGAAAAACACCTGGTTCTGGATATGCTCTCCCGAGGGCGCGACGATCGGCCGCACCTCGATACCCGGCGTGCGCATGTCGATCAAAAGAAAAGTAATGCCGAGCTGCGGCCGCGGCTCTTTCGACGTGCGGACCAGGCAGAAGATCCAGTTGGCCACATCCGCATGCGTGGTCCAGATCTTGGATCCGTTGCAGACGAAGTCATCGCCCTCTTCGATCGCCTGCATCTGCAAGGACGCCAGATCCGATCCCGATCCCGGCTCCGAATAGCCCTGACACCAGAAGTGCTCGGCGCTCAGCATCCGTGGGAGATAGAAGCTCTTCTGCTCGGCCGTGCCGAAAGCGATGAGCGCCGGCGCACACATCTGGATGCCCATGGGCGATAACGGGGGAGCACCTGCGGCTGCCCGCTCGCGCGCGAAGATGTAGTGTTGAGCGACGGTCCAGTCGCAGCCGCCATATTCGACAGGCCACGCCGGAGCCGCCCAGCCTTTCGCGACGAGGAGTTTCTGCCACTGCAGCGAGGCTTCATGGTCGGCGTAGACGCTCGTCATGAGCTGCCCGGCAGCCCGCAGCTCCGGGGTCAGGCTCGACTCGAGGAACGCTCGCACTTCGTCACGAAACACCTGCTCTTCCGGGCTCCACTGGATGTCCATGGCTCTATTCCCCCTTCCACCTGGGCGGACGCTTCTGAGCGAACGCAAGGGGCCCCTCCCTGATATCCGCGGATCGGAATAGGGCGCGCACGGCCGTGTAACGATGCTGGTTCCGATAGGCTGCTTCGAGCGAGGGCTCGTCCGCCGCCTGCTGGACGATCTGCTTCGAGGCTCGAATGGACATCGGGCTGCATTCCAGGATGGCCTGCGCCCAGCGGCGCGCGGTCGCGAGCAGATCCGCAGGTGCAGTCACCTCATTCACGAACCCGAGCTCCAGCCCTTGCGCGGCGGACACGCGCCGGCCGGTGAGAATGAGGGCCATGGCGCGCTTGAGACCAATCTGCTGCGGCAAACGCAGCAGACCTCCTGCGAGCGCCGCGAGTCCTACCTTCGGCTCCGGGAGGGCGAATACAGCATTGTCGGAGGCGACGATGAGATCGCATGCCAGCGCAATCTCGAAGCCACCTCCCATGGCGACCCCATTGACCGCCGCGATGACCGGCTTGACCAGATCGAAGCGCGAGGTGAGTCCGGCGAAGCCCGTGAGAGGCGTGTCGACGCTTTCCCCGCGGGACATGGCCGTGGCGGTGAACTTCAAATCATTACCGGAGGAAAATGCGCGCTCGCCCGCGCCGGTCAGGATCGCCACCCATTGCGACGGGTCCGCGACAAACTCGTCGAAGATCTCCGCGAGCTCGGCGTTCGCGCCCGGATGCAACGCATTCATCGACTCCGGCCGGTTGATCGTCACGAGAGTAACCGAGCCCTCCCGCTCGACCGCAGCGAAGCGCAGTGCGCGGGCTTTGCGGTCACGGAGTGGACCCGCCTCCCAGATCGGATGTCCGAACGTGTCGATGCGAACATGGCCGTCGGCTCCCACCGCCGAGCGGTCAGACGAAACCAACAGCGACATCGATCCCTCATCCTCCCGCATGACGCGCGCGAGCGTACGGGCCCCCTCGGGGGTACGTAGCACGACAACCCCATGTAGCGGATCGCCGTCGCGCGCATACAGGATTGTGTAGGTCTCGATCTTCGCGGGCCCGACGTATTTATCTATCACCGTGGGAGTGGGGCCGCGCCCGGCATCCGCCGTTGCCTGCACGGAATAGTCGGCAGCCAGCGATGTTTCGCCCGGTCGAGTGCTGACCACGAGTGCGTGGTGCTTGGTGACGATGCCGCCCTGAGCGTACAGCAGCCCCAGCTCTCCCGGGGAGGCGCGCAGCGCACGCACCATCGCGCACACTGCATGGCTCATGTAGTTATTGAGCGGGCCGCCGAAGAAAGTGAGGCCACCCGTGACGGTCGGCGGGTGCCGCAGAGGATCGAGCCCGAGGTGGCGTAACGCCATTTTCGGCACGACGGGGAAGCAACTGTACAATTCCAACTTCCCGAAGCGGGTCGCATCACCGCCTGCGATCTCCACCGCCCGTGCCAGGGTTGCCGCTTGAGCGGTACTGCGATCATAGCGGTCCCGCTCGAGATAGTCCTCGGACTCGGCAGCCGCTGCTCCGCCCCAGATGTACACGATGCGCTCTGACGGCACGCCCGCAGAGCGCGCCGTGGCCAGGCTCGTGAGGATGATCGCGGCAGCCTGGTTGACGGACGGATTCGCAACCATCAGCTTGGGATAGGGCCACGAGATCAGCCGGTTGTCGGGACCGATCTCACGGATCTCGGTCGAGCTCGGCGCGCTCTTGATCCAGGCGTAGCGATTTTTGGCGGCGATGGCCGCGTATTGACTCCACAGCGATGCGGACTCCGCCAGGCCTTCGGCAGGAGTCTGTCTCCACGCAACCTGCGTCGCCATCTCATACAAGGGGTAAAGTTGAGTGGGCGAAGTCATGCCAAGCGCCTTGGAGAGCGCATTCACCTCTACGGTGTCCGACGCGAAACGCACGGCATCGGCCTTGGAGGCGAGGGGTGTCCAGGGGAGTGTCACACGCTCCTTGCGGGCGTGATTCCTGGCATTCATTGCTTCGCCACCGACAATGACCGCGGTCGTCGGGTTTCCCGTCGCGATGCGCAGAGCGGCCTCGTGCACCAGCCGAATGGGTGTCTCACCGCCCATACTGGAGTTGACCTGGCGCGACGGTGCGATCCCCAGGCGCTCGCACAACAGCGAGACCGGATTTCGGTAGCGCCACGTGATGAGCCCGACGAGGTCTACCGAGTCAACCTCTCGCAGGAGCGGAGCGCCGCTGTCCTCGACGGCCGCGCGGATGGCGCGCTCCATCAGGGCCACCGGCTCGAGTGCTGCGGTTACCCTCTCCGGCCGGTCGACGAACTCTCCAACGCCAACGATGACTGGGATGCGAGAGGCGTCCGTCATGGTTACTTCCATACCGCAAGGCCATCGAGTGCTTCGACGCCATGCGCGCTCGCCAGGAGGGGATTCACTTCCAGTGCCACGAGATCCGGACCGAGAGCGAGGGCGGCATTGCCGATCGCCACGATCGTTCGTGCCACCGCATCCCGGTCAACCGGTGGCGCGCCCCGAAACCCGTCGAGCAGCACGCCGCCGCGCAACTCGCTCAACATCTCCAGTGCCTCCGCGGTAGTGATGGGAAGCAGACGCAGACTCGTGTCCTTCAGCGCCTCGACCCAGATGCCGCCAAGCCCCACTGCGATCGCCGGCCCCCACTGCGGATCGCGCGTGGTTCCGACGAACAGCTCGATGCCCCCTTTGCGCATGGGGGAGACGATGACCCCATCGATCCTCGCACGAGGCGCGGCCGCTCCGACACGCGACATGATCTGCTCATAAGCGCTCTGGACAGCTTCACCGCCCGCGACGTTGAGCGCGACGCCGCCAACTTCCGTCTTGTGCTGGATATCGGCCGAAGCAATCTTCAAGACGACAGGCCCGTTGTAGCCGCGAGCGGCGTCCACAGCGGCAAGCGCTGACGTGGCGATGGTGGCCGGGATCGTCGGGACTTCGTGTCTCGCGAGGTGCTGCAGCACTGCGCGCTCCGAACCGGGTCGCGCGGGCAAATGCTCCTGGCGCGATGCCGGGTTGGCCACGGTGGTTCCGGTGGCCGCGGTGGTTCCGGTGGCCGCGGCGGCTCCGGTGGCCGCGGCGGCTCCGGTGGCCGCGGCAGCTGCGGTCGAGGTACGGACCTGCCTGTAGTGACTGAAGAGGTGTGCGAGGCTCGTCAGCACGAGGTTGGCGCCGCCCCCGCTGTAGGGCACCCCGAGCTCTTCCGCGAGAGCCCGACCTTCCCCACTTACGGTGCTCGCGGTATGACTGAACATGAGTGCCGGCTTGTCGAGGCCGGCGAAGCCCGCGCCGACATGCTTGATGTAGTGGCGAGCCATGCCGTGCTTGTCTTCTTTCGCCGGCACGTCGAACACATAACCGACCATGCCGATTCGCGGGTCCTGGGCGATCGTGGCAATCGAGCGTGTGATCAGCTCGGGTTGCAGCATGGCCGCGCCGGTCAGATCCTGGGGGTTGCCGGGCGTGGCCAGCGGGGGCAGGGTCTCGCGCAACTTCGCGCGGGTCTCATCTGTGAGTGACGGGATGGGGATTCCGAGCTCTTCGCCGCGGTCGACCGCGATCTCGCAGAGTCCTCCCGACATGGCGAGCAGGGCGAGACCCCCTCCCCGCAACGCCGGCAGCCGGGAGAAGAGATCGGCGGTCACGATCAACTCCTCGAGAGACTTCACACGCGTGATCGCGAGTTTCTTGCACAGCGAATTGAAGACACCATCATGGCCAACCAGGGAGCCCGTGTGGGCCTGAGCCGCTTTCGCGGCGGCCTCGCTGCTGCCAACCTTGAGGACGACTATCGGCTTGCCCGCCGCGCGAGCGGCCTGAGCGGCCTCCATGAAGCGGGCCGGATCGCGCACGGTCTCGAGAAAGACGGCGATGGCCCGCGCTTGCGGCACGTTCGCCAGATACTCGATCACGTCCGCCACGGTGATATCGGCCTCGTTGCCCGTGGAGACCATGTGAGTGAAAGCGATCCGTTGTTGGAACGCAAACTGCTCGAGCTGACCGGCCAGGGCGCCGCTCTGGGAGACCACGGCGAGCGTGGCGTTGGGCGTCGGTCGTCGCAGCGGCGTCGCCCAGATCGGGGTTTTCGCCAGAAAATTCGCAAAGCCCAGGCAGTTCGGTCCGATCAGGCGGATGCCTGCGGACTGCGCTCGCCGGGATAGCTCGGCCTGCCGCGCCGCGCCCGCGGCGCCGATCTCCGCGAAGCCCGAGGAGAGGACCACAGCGCCGGCGACCCCCGCCCTTTGAAGGTCATCGAATGCGTCGAACAGCGCAGCCTCGGGCACCATCAGCAGGGCAGCGTCGATCGGCTCGCCCACCGCCGCGCAGCTCGTGGCCGCCTGCGCGCCATGGATCACGCCGCCTTTGGGGTTGATGAGGTGGATCTTTCCCGCGAAGCCGAATCGGGACAGGTTGTCGAAGGCCGAGACGGACCAGACCGAGCGCTCGGTTGCACCCACCAGTGCGATCGAGCGCGGATTGAAGAGCCGGTGCAAGTTCGCCAACCGCGTCTGAGTCGGGGGGGAAGGCTGCTGTGACAAAAGGGATCTCCGCGAAGCACCGTCTGGGCTGTCAGGGTAGGGCGATCGGCGGCTCATTCTATAGAAATTAATTGATCGATTGCTTGAGACTAGGAGAGCCGCCGCACGGCGCGCTCGAGGAGATTCACGGCCGACAGATGCAGTCGCTCACCCGTCGTGGGATCGGCCAGGCCGGCGCAGGCGCGAGCGTACGTCCCCTCCAGAATGATCGCGAGCTTGTAGCACGCGAGCACCGCGTACCACTCGATTGCGCCGAGATCGCGCCTTGACTGGCTCCGATAATGCTCGATCAGTTCCGAAGCTGACGGGAAGCCGCTCCATGGACGAATATCCAGGGTGGCCAGCGGGTCGAAGTCCGGGCCCGGCCACGTGGCCAGGAGCCAGCCCAGATCGATGAGGGGATCCCCGACCGTGGTGAGCTCCCAATCGACGATGGCGGCCAGCTCGGCCGAATCCGTCCGATACATGACATTTCCGAGATGATAGTCGCCGTGCAGGATGCCCGGCTCGAAGCGGCCGGGTCGGTGGGCCTCGAGCCAATCGGCAATTCGCGCCGTCGCCGGGAGCGTTTGTGCTCCGGGCCAGCCCCGGTGCGCGCTGTAGCTGGCCAGCTGCGCTCTCCAACGTTGCACCTGGCGCTCGAGATATCGGTCCGGCTTGCCGAAATCACCGAGGCCCACCTCGACGTGATCCACCGCCCCGAGCGCGACGATTCCCTCCACGAGCGCAAGTCCCATTCGGTGTTGGACGATGGGATCTCGGTGCAGGGCAGGCAGGCCGCCGGTTGGGCTGAAGCCCTCGACCGGTTCCATCAGGTAAAACACAACGCCGAGAATGTCCTCGTCGGGACATGTCGCGATCAGGCGAGGATGTGGCACACGAGTGGCGCCGAGCGCTGCCAACATGCGGGCTTCACGCAGCATCGTGCTGTTCGACTCGGGACGCGGGTGCCGCGGCGGGCGGCGCAGAACGAAGCAGCGCTCACCGCGGCGCAGGCGCAGCAGAATGTTCTGCGTGCCACCCGACAGCGGGACGATCTCAGCGATCGGCCCTGAGCCAAGCCCCTGAGCGCTCATCCAC
Source organism: Steroidobacteraceae bacterium (assembly GCA_035277965.1). Taxonomy (GTDB): domain Bacteria; phylum Pseudomonadota; class Gammaproteobacteria; order Steroidobacterales; family Steroidobacteraceae; genus 13-2-20CM-66-19. The sequence goes on from DATEJM010000050.1 coordinate 12,564, forward strand.
CGCCTCAGCGCCTCGGTATCAACCAGATCTGCCCATGCTTCCACTGTGAAATCTCGAGTCGATTGACGTATGGCTCACGCAGCGTCGATGATCGCCAGCGTAACGATAGTGGTCCGCTGAGTGTCGCCGCAACGAGAAGGTACGCATGAGAGCCCTCCTGAGCAAACAGCCCGGTCCCCCGGAGTCACTGGTCGTGGGCACGTTGCCCGACCCGCAGCCGGACCCTGGACAGGTTCGCATTCGCGTGGCGGCATGTGGAATCAACTATCCTGATGTGCTGATCATCCAGGACCGCTATCAGTTCAAGCCCGAGCGTCCGTTTGCTCCGGGTTGCGAGGTCGCCGGAACGATCGATGCCGTCGGCGCGGGAGTCAGCGAATTCAAGGTCGGTGACCGGGTCTTCGGCGGCACCGGTTGGGGCGGTCTGGCGGAGCGGGTTGCGATACCGGCGGCGCGCTGTTTTCACCTGCCGAAATCCATGCCGGCCGAGGAGGGTGCGGCATTCCTGATGACTTACGGCACCTCGCACCATGCGCTAAAGGATCGTGCTCGCTTGAAAAGGGACGAGACGCTGTTGATCCTGGGAGCCGCAGGCGGAGTTGGATTGGCCGCCGTCGAGCTCGGAAAACTGATGGGCGCGCGCGTCATCGGAGCGGTATCGACCGAGGCGAAGGCCGCGACGGCTCGCGAGCGGGGAGCGGACGAGACCCTCGTCTATCCGAGCGGCAAGCTCGACAAGAACGCGGCGCGGGCCTTGAGCGAAGAGATCAAGCGTATCGCCGGCGGTACTGTCGATGTCATCTACGATGCGGTAGGTGGCGACTACGCGGAGGCCGCCCTGCGATCCATCTCATGGGATGGCCGCTTCCTCGTGGTCGGTTTCCCCGCGGGCATCCCCAGCGTTCCCCTCAATCTCACCCTGTTGAAAGGCTGCTCGATCGTGGGTGTATTCTGGGGAACCTTCGTCCAGCGCTTTCCGGAGCTACACCGGCGCAACGTGGGCGAGCTGGTGGATTTGTATGAGGCGGGCAAGCTGAGGCCGCTGGTCTCGGCGACCTATCCTTTCGAGCGTGGGGCAGAGGCGATTGCTCATCTCGCTTCGCGCTCGGCTGTCGGCAAAGTCGTGGTCACGTTTGCCTAGCGACTCCGCATCCGCGCGTCGCGGTGACCGGGCGGCGGTTGTCTGCGATCAGGCGATGCGCCGACCACGGCCGCGCCAGTAGGGCTCCCGCAATACGTGCTTGAGCAGCTTGCCCGCCGCGGATAGCGGCAGCGCGTTGCGGAACTCGACGGTGCGAGGGCACTTGTAACCGGCGATCAACGATTTGCAGTGTGCAATGATTTCCGAGTCGAGCACGGTGCTATCGGGTTGCCGCACGATCACCGCGTGAACACGCTCTCCCCAACGCTCGTCCGGTACCCCGATGACCGCGCACATCGCGACGGCGGGATGGCTGAGGAGGGCCTTTTCCACTTCGCAGGAGTACACGTTCTCGCCGCCGCTGATGATCATGTCCTTGATCCTGTCGACGACGTAGATGAAGCCATCTTCGTCCTGATATCCCGCATCTCCGCTGTGCAACCACCCGTCCCGGACAGCTTCTGCAGTCAGCTCCGGTTTGTTCCAGTAGCCGAGCATCACGGTGGGTCCGCGCACGCAGATCTCGCCGACCTGTCCATTCGGAAGTTCGGTTCCCGCCGGATCGACGACGCGTACCTCGGCGATTCCGAGAGGGCGTCCGGCGGAGGCGCGCTTGCGTGAATCGCCCCCCTTGCGGTGGTGCTCTGGAGTCAGCGCCGTCACGCACGGCGCCGCCTCGGTCTGACCGTACAACTGACAGCACTCGAGTTGAGGCAAGAGCGTCAGCAATTGCTGCTGCAGTGTCGGGTCGATCGGCGATGCTCCATAAAGCAACGTCCGCAGCGTCCTCAGATCGCGCTGCGGAAACTCCTCGTGCTCGAGCAGCAGCCGGATCATCGTGGGAACCATGAATGTTTCCTGCACCTTCTCCGCCTCGATGGCGCGTAGCGCCGCTCCGGGCTCGAAGCCCGGCAAGACGACCTGGCAGCCGTGCCGGGCCGTCAGTTGCAAGATCAGGCTGACGCCCGCGACGTGGAACAGCGGGGCCACGTGCAGGCCCACCGCGCCCGGCAGCCGCGGCGACGCGGCAAGCGTCGCGAAAACATTGAGCGCCAGGTTGTCGTGACTCAACATGACACCCTTGGGATGCCCCGTGGTGCCGCCCGTATACAACACCGCCGCGAGATCGCGGTCACCGGCGCCAGCGTCGGATGCCGGCTCGCTGTGCGCGAGCAGCTCTTCGTAGGAGAGCGCTTCCGGCGGGAGGGAGCCGTCGCCTGCGTACACGACGGTCGTGAGACTGCGCGACTGCTGGCGCAGTGGGCCGATGAGCTGCGCAAACGAGTCATCTACTAACAGGACGCGCGTATCGCAGTCATCGAGCGAATAGGCAATCTCGGCCACGCTCCAGCGGGCATTGATGGGATTGATCGCGGCGCCGCTCCACAGGGTGCCGTAGAGGTATTCGATATAGCGATCGGAGTTCAGGCCGAGCATGCCCACGCGATCGCCAGGCCGCACGCCGAGGGAGCGCAGGGCCGCACCAAGGCGCGCGACTCGATGGACCAGGCGCTGATAGCTCTGGCGCCGGCCGGCGCAAACGGTTGCCGGACGCTGCGGACATTCGCGCAGCGCCTTATGTAGAGCCTGGGTCAGTTGCACGAGCGACTTCCTCCCGGAGGAGTGTTATGGAGCCACGGGCCGTTTGACCGCGCCGTTAATTGATTGATTAATACTGCCATGCGATGATGCCGCGGTCGAGCGCTCCAGGGCGCGGCACCATCCCTCCAGATCACCGCAGTTATAGTGAGAGCTTTGTGTCAGAAGCATGGATCATCGATGCGGCGCGTACGCCGCGAGGCATTGGCAAGGTCGGTAAGGGTGCCCTGGCGGGAGTGCATCCCCAGCGCCTGCTGTCCACAGTTTTGCAGGCGCTCGCCAAGCGCAACGACCTCGACACCGCGACGGTGGACGATGTCATCGCCGGTTGCGGGACCCAGGTCGGCAAACAGGGATCGTGCATCGCGCGGATGTCCGCGCTCGATGCGGGCTACAGCGAGCTGGCGGCCGGTGTCAGCATCGAGCGGTTCTGCGGATCAGGGCTGACCGCCGTCAATCTGGGGGCGGCGGGCATCATGTCCGGCATGCAGCAGCTCGTGGTGGCAGGCGGCGTCGAGTCGATGTCGCACAATTCGACACTCGGCCCGCAGCCCTTGCTCGACTCGGGCAACTTGGCGCTTCGCGCGCGCATACCGCAGCCTCATCAGGGCATCTGCGCCGACCTCATCGCAACGCTCGAAGGCTTCACCCGTCACCAAGTGGATCAGCTGGCGGTCGAGAGCCAACAGCGCGCGGCCGTGGCGATCCGCGAGGGCCGGTTCGCGCGGGCCTTGATTCCCGTTCACAACGAAGATGGCTCAGTCGCTCTGGATCGCGAGGAGTACCCGCGCCCCGGTACCACTCTCGAAGGGCTTTCGCAGTTGAAGGCTGCGTTCACCGCGTTGTACGAACAACCGCTCGATGCCGAAGGGACGTCCTACGCGAGGCTCGTACGCCAGGTGTATCCGGACGTGAAGATCAACCACATCCATCATGCAGGCAACAGCTCCGGAGTCGTGGATGGCGCGGCGGGCGTCGTGCTGGCCTCGCCCGGGTACGCGAAGGCTCACGGGCTCAAGCCCAGGGCGCGTATCCGGGCCTTCGCCACCGTCGGTGACAGCCCGACGTTGATGTTGAATGCGCCGGTGCCCGCGGCCAGGAAGGCTCTGCAGATCGCCGGCATGTCGCTGAAGGATATCGAGCTCTTCGAGATCAACGAGGCGTTCGCCGTCGTGCCCCTGAAATTCATGCGCGATCTGAACATCGATCCGGCCATCGTGAACGTCAACGGTGGGGCGATGGCGCTGGGGCATCCGATCGGCGCCACCGGTGCGATCATCCTCGGCACCTTGTTGGATGAGATGGAGCGGCGCGATCTCAGCGTCGGCATGGCTACACTGTGCGCCGCGGGCGGCATGGCGCCTGCGACCATCATCGAGCGCATCTGAGTGAGTGAGCGTCCCGCGTTGCAGGCGGCCTGCGGTGCCGGGCAGCCGCAGAGACCGTTGCGACCATCGATGCGGCGGGCAATTTCGACCCATGATTCGCTTTGACTATTGCGGCAAAGTCGTACTCGTGACGGGTGGAGGTCAAGGTATCGGCCTCGCTGTTGCCGCCGCGTTCGCCGCCGCGGGCGCTGTAGTGCACATCACCGGCACGCGAGCCGATGCGGCAGCTTACGACGCAGATCTGTCGCAGTTCACATATCACCAGGCGCGTATGGAAAATCGCGAGGAGCGCCGGCGGTTGCGCGCGACGATCCCCGAGCTCGACGTGCTCGTGAACAATGCCGGCCAGGCGGCCGATGACGAGTACGAGTACGAAGGCTACCTGCGGACGATGGACGTGAATCTGAATGCGGTGGTGGAGCTGTGTTACCTGTTTCGCGATTGCCTCGTGAAATCGCGCGGGACGATCGTGAACATGGGCTCCAGCGCCTCGTTCATCGCGATCAAGCACGTGCCGGCCTATACGGCCAGCAAGGCGGGCATGCTCGGTTTCACGCGCGCGCTTGCGGATCAGTGGGCCCGTGACGGTATCCGGGTCAACATGATCGCGCCGGGATTCATCGACACGAAGCTCATCGGCTGGGCCCGCAAGGGGCCGCAGGAGGAGAAGGCGGTGCTGCGCACGATTCCCGCGCGGCGCTGGGGTCAGCCGGGCGAGGTCGCGAGCGCGGTGCTGTTCATGGCCTCGGCAGGCGCTTCGTACATCACCGGCCAGAGCCTGATCGTGGATGGCGGCATGCTGCTCAGATGAGGCTCAGCTCTTGCGCAGCATGCGCAGGGCCATGTCGCTCACGAAGTCGATGTAGCTTTCGCGCAGCTTGGAGTCGATCTCGTTCACGCCGAAGGCGAGCTTGAACGAGTAGCGGGCAAAGAAGATGTGGTCGCACGCGCCGATGATCGAGTAGTAGAAGAACATCGGATCCGTGCGGCGGAACACGCCCTGGGCCACGCCCTCCTCGAGCATCTTCGACTGCGCGTCCACCAGGGGCTTCACGAAGAAGTTCGCGATCTCCTGGGTGATCTTCTCGTCGCTGTTGGTCAGCAACAGATGGATCAGCCGGTTCAGGTACGGGTAGCGGATGTAGGTATTGATCACCCCGGCGACGTGCAGGCGAATCTTCTGCTCCGGCGGGATCTTCAGGTTGACGAGACGATCGAGCCGGATGAGGGACGCCGTGGCATCGCGCCTCACGAGCGTGAGCAACAGCCCGTGCTTGCTGCCGAAGTGATACTTGATCAGCGCCGAATTGAGGCCCGAGGTCTCGGCGATCTCGCTGAGCGAGACGTCGATCGCGTTGCGCTCCGCAAGGATCTTGCTCGTGGCTTCGAGGAGCTGCCGGGCCGAGGTGCTGTGCCGGGTGGATCTGGCAAACTTTTGGCCGACGGAATTCATCTTGAACGCTGCATCATTCCTCAATCGAGGGTATCGAGGGTGTTGATCGATTGATTAATTAATTTATATGATAAACTGAGTTTTGTCTCCTGGCACACTCGAGGTACATCGTGCAGCTCAATTCGTCAGTCGCCGCCGTCGTCACCGGAGGAGCATCCGGTTTGGGGGAGGCGATCGCCCGGCTTCTCGCCTCCAAGTCCGTCAAGGTGGCACTGTTTGATCTCAACGCGGAGCGGGGACAGGCCGTAGCGAAGGAGATCGGGGGCGTGTTCTGCGCGGTCAATGTGACCTCCGACGAGAGCGTCGATGCGGGCTTTGCCAAATCGCGGGCGGCGCTCGGCCAGGAGCGCATTCTCATTAATTGCGCCGGCGTGGGTAGTGCCGTCAAGACGGCGTTCCGTGACAAGAAGACCGGCCAGATTGGGCACTTCCCCAGCGCCGACTTCGACAAGGTCATTCAGATCAACCTGGTCGGCACCTTCCGCTGCATCGCGAAATCGGCCGCGGGCATGATGTCCCTCGATCCTTTGCCGGATGGCGATCGGGGTGTCATCGTCAACACCGCGTCCGTGGCCGCGGAGGACGGGCAAATCGGTCAGGCCGCGTATTCCGCCTCGAAAGGCGGCATAGTGGGCATGACGCTGCCCATCGCGCGCGATCTCATGAACGAGAGCATCCGGGTCAACACGATCCTTCCGGGGATCTTCGACACGCCGCTGATGCAGCGTGCGCCAGATAATGTCAAGGCCGCTCTGGCAGCGTCCGTGCCTTTTCCGAAGCGCCTGGGCGCGCCGGGAGAGTTTGCACATCTCGCCTTGACGATGATCGAGAACGGCTATTTCAACGGCGAGGATGTCCGTCTGGATGGAGCAATCCGGATGGCGCCGCGCTGATGGCCTGACGCACGCCATGGACTTCTCGTTCTCGGAGGAACAGGAGCTGTTGCGCAACAGCCTGCGGTCATTCCTCAACGACCGCTATACGTTCGAGCAGCGCCGGGCGGCCAGTCGCTCGGCATCGGGGTGGCGACCGGAGTTGTGGTCGGCACTGGCCGAGGACATCGATATCCTCGGTCTGTCGCTGCCGGAGCGCACAGGCGGTCTCGGCGGCGATCCCGTGACTACGATGGTCGTGATGGAGGAACTGGGACGCGCGCTGGTAATCGAGCCCTACCTCGAGAGCAACATCATCTGTGGCGGCCTGCTTTCGCGAGCCGGTGGCGAGCATGCGGACACCGTGCTGCGGGCGATGGGCCGCGGAAAACAGATCGTCGCATTCGCGTGGGCGGAGCCGGGTGCCCGCTATGAGCTGTCCACCGTCGCGACACGTGCAACCCGCGAGGGCGGCGGCTGGCGCTTGAATGGAGCCAAGGCGGTCGTCACCGCGGCGCCCTGGGCCTCCAAGCTGTTGGTGACCGCTCGGACCGGCGGAGCGGTGACGGACCGTGGTGGCCTTTCGCTGTTTCTGATCGATAAGGACACGGCCGGTGTCGGGACAAGCGACTACCCGACGGTGGATGGCCGTCGAGCATCGGACGTCGTGTTCGAGAATGTTCACGTGTCCGCGCAGGCGCTCATCGGCTCCGAGGGAGCTGCCATCGACACCCTGGAGCTCGCTACCGATGAGGCGATTGCTGCCTCGAGCGCGGAAGCATTGGGTGTGCTGTCGCGCCTGCACTCGGACACCGTGGAGTACGCGCGTCAGCGACGGCAGTTCGGCCAACCGATCTCGAGCTTCCAGGTACTTCAGCACCGAATGGTGGATATGTACATGGAGGTCGAGATGGCGCGCTCGGCGACCTATCTGGTTACACTGAATCTGCAGGCTGCGCGGCGCGAGCGCCAGCTTGCGGCGAGCGCCGCGAAAGTGACTGTCAGCAAGGCGTGCCGGTTCGTCGGTCAGAACGCCGTTCAGCTTCATGGCGGCATGGGCATGACCGACGAGCTGGCTGTCGGACACTACTTCAAGCGCGCGACGGTGATCGAGGCGGAGTTCGGGACCGTCGATTTTCACCTGGCGCGGCACGCTGCGCTCAGTCGCTCCGCGGCCTGAGCTGACGCACAACATGGCCGGCAGCGGGTCATGAATCTGCAGCGCTCTGCCGCCGATGAGGCGTTCCGCGTGCGGGTCAGAGAGTTTTTCGCGCGCGACTATCCGCGGGACATTCTCGAAAAGGTCCGGGCCGGGCAGCGGTTGACCCGCGACGATCACGTTCGGTCGCAGAAGGCCCTGCAATCGCGCGGCTGGTTCGCGGTGACCTGGCCGGCGCAGTTTGGCGGCCCGGGCTTCACTGCATGGCAGCGCTACCTATTCGATGAAGAGCTCGAGCGGGCCGGTGTACCCAACATCATGCCCATGGCGGTGATCTATCTGGGCCCGGTGCTCATGGCCTTCGGAACGCCAGAGCAGCAGCAGCGGTGGCTGCCAGACATCCTGGAGTCGCGCGCCCTGTGGGCCCAGGGCTATTCGGAGCCGGAAGCAGGGTCGGATCTCGCGAGCCTGGGCCTGCAAGCGCAGCGCGATGGCGAGGACTACGTGCTGAATGGCACGAAGATCTGGACAACCCAGGCGCATTGGGCGGACTGGATGTTCTGCCTGGTGCGCACGTCGCGCGGGGCTCGCAAGCAGGAGGGTATCTCATTCATCTGCGTGGATATGCGGACACCGGGCGTCAGGGTGCATCCGCTCATCACGATGAACGGCTCTCACGAGTTGAATCGCGTGAGCTTCGAGGACGTGCGGGTTCCGTTGGCTAATCGCGTGGGGGACGAGGGACAGGGCTGGCATTACGCCAACTTTCTGCTCCAACACGAGCGGCTTTCGTACGCGCACATCGGCAGGAGGAAGGCCGATGTGGCGGAGCTGCGCCGACTGGCCGCCGCTATCGAGTCCCGCAACGGCTGCCGGCTCCTGGATGAGCCGCTGTTTGCGGCGCGCCTCGCCAGCCTGGAAATAGAGATCGCCGTACTGGAGGTCGCCGTGTTGCGTGCGCTCGTGGGTAATGTGGATTCCAAGGCGGTCGCGATGCTGAAGATCAAGTGCACGGAGTGCGCGCAGCATGTCACGGAGCTCTATCTGGAGGCCGCCGGACCTGGGATGTCTCCTTACCCGCAGCGGGAGACGGCGGATTGGGCAGAAGGCTTACGCGGGGTTGCTCCTTTCGGTCCTGTGTGGACCGACGCCTATCTGTTCGATCGGGCGCAGACGATCTACGGCGGCACGACGGAGATTCAGAAGAACATTCTCTGGCGCTCACTCGAGCGTTGAGCTCGCCTGGGCCGCACCCGCGGTGAGAGAAGCGGGCCGCCGTCCACGGGCGCGCTCATCCGAAGCGCTCGCGATAGCGCACGGACGCCGGCTAAACTGACGGCAATGAGAGATCGGCCGCGGACCGTGCGCGCACTCCAGGGGGGCGGGTGAAAACGTTTGACTATGTGATCGTCGGCTCTGGTGCCGCGGGTTGTGTGCTCGCGCATCGCTTGTCGGCCAATCCGGCCGTGACCGTTGCGCTCATCGAGGCCGGCGGCAGCGATCGTCACCCCCTCATCCGCATGCCGAAAGGGCTGGCGAAGATCGTGATCGATCCGTCGCGGACCTGGGCTTACCCCGCGGAGCCCGAGAAGGGTAACGGATTCCAGGCGGAGCACTGGGCGCGCGGCCGGGTGCTGGGCGGCTCGACCTCCATCGACGGCATGCTGTACCTGCGGGGGCAGCCTGCCGATTTCGACGAGATAGCCGCACAGTCGAGCAGCGATTGGTCGTGGGAGCACATCGGAGCGGCATACCAAGCGCTGGAATCCCATGAGCTCGGGAGCGCGCCCACGCGAGGGGCCCGCGGACCGCTGCGCGTCACGCTGCCCGACCGGCGCAGTCCGCTGACCGAAGCGATGGTCCAGGCCGGCGTGGAAATGGGCTGGCCGCGCAAGCTCGACGTCAACGAGCCCGACAACGGCGAGGCGGTGGGCTATGCCCCACGGACGATCTGGAGGGGCCGCCGGCAGAGCGCGGCAGTTGCATTCCTGGAGCCGATTCGCGGCCGCCCGAATCTGACGGTGATCGTGGATTCTCTCGTTGACAAGGTACACTTCGACGGCCGCCGTGCGACGGGCGTGGCGACCGTTGGCTCGCCAACACAGCCCGCGCAGCAATATGGCGCGCGTCGCGAGGTCATACTCTGCGGGGGAGCGCTGGCGTCACCCGGTATCCTGCAGCGCTCCGGCATCGGTCCGGGCGAGCTCCTGCGGCAGCTGGGTATACCGGTGCTCAAGGACAATCCGCAGGTCGGGCAGAACTTGCGCGCGCACCGCGCGATCATCGTCCAGTGGAAACTTCGGCCTCCGGGCAGCGATTCCGACAACTCGCTGTTCAGCGGCTGGCGGCTGATCCGCAACGTCGCGGAGTACTATCTGACGCACGGGGGGCCGATGTCATCGGCGTCTCATGAGATCGGTGCTTGGATGCGCTCGAGCCCGCAGGTACCGCAGCCGGACGTACAGTTCCTTGCGACACCTTGCAGCTTCGATTTCACCAGGCAGCGCGCGTTCCCCGAACCCTTCCCGGGGATGAGCATCGCGGGGTATCCCTTGCGCCCGCAGTCGCGCGGCGAAATCAACATCAAGAGCAGCGATCCCAACGAGCTGCCACAACTGCGGCCGCGCTACTACAGCGCCGATGCGGACCGATTGTTGATGATCGAGACAGTCAAGCTGGCTCGCCGCTACGCGCACCAGCCGGCCTTGCGCCAGGCGATCGAGGTGGAGACCTATCCGGGTCCCGACTGTCAGACCGACGATCGGATCATCGAGGCTTACGACCGATACGGCACCTGCGGCTATCAGGCGGTCGGCAGCTGTCGGATGGGGAACGACGCCGAGTCGGTCGTGGACCCGCAGCTGCGAGTCAGGGGAGTCGAGGCGCTGCGCGTGATGGATACGTCGATTATCCCGCAGTTGCCCGCTGGCAATACCAATGGCCCGACGATGGCGATGGCGTGGCGCGCCGCGGACATTATTACTCGCGACACCTGACATGTTGCGAGGTGCGAAGGAGGCAGGGGGCACCCTCGCGACCGGCGGGCCGACCGCGGCAGTGGCTGCGCCTCTACGGGAGGGCCTCCGCGAGCTGAGCCTGTGCCTGCTTCAGGTGTTGCAGGATCTCGTCGCGCAGTCTCTCGGTCATCGCGGGGGTCGCGTGCGCGGTAACGCTCAATGCCGCCATCGTCCGACCCGAGACGTTGCGGATGGGTACGGCGATCGACATCGACCCGATCTCGACCTCCTGGTCGGCCACGGCATGGCCTTGAGTGCGGATGCGATCGAGCTCGGCCATGAGCGCGTCGACATCGGTCAGGGTGCGCGCAGTGATCGCTTTTCGATCGGTCGCCTCCAGTAGCGCGCGGCTTTGCTCTGCCGGAAGCGCGGCCAGCAACACTCTCCCCATGGACGTGCAGTAGGCAGGCAGCCGGCTGCCAGGATACAGTCCAACATCCATGAGCTTGTCGTGCGCCGTCGAGGCGATATATACGATCTCATTGCCATCCAGAACGGAGGCTGAGCATGACTCATGCAGCTCCTTGGCCAGCCGGTCGAGAGACGGTTGAATCAAGCGCGGCAGGGGAGCCGCGAGATAAGCCTGCCCCAGGCGCAGGATGCGCGGGGTGAGCTCGAAGTAGCGGCCGTCGGTCGTGGCATAGCCATTGTTGACGAGTGTCAGCAGACAGCGGCGCGCGCTCGCCCGATCGAGGCCGCTGAGACGCGCAACTTCGGCGATCGTGAGCGAGGTTCGGCCTTTCCCGTACGCCTCGATGACCGACAGCCCCTTCGCGAAGCCACCCATCTGATCGCTGCTCGCAGGGCGGCGCGGTTTGATACCCGGGACAGGAGTTGGTTCCTCAGCACTGTCTGGACTCGTAGTCATATTTTCTCCTGGGGAGAGCCCATGAGAATCTTAACCGACCGACCCCCGCCCCGGAGTCCAAGTAGGAATCTCCCTACAGAAACTGCGGCCGCTGCCGGTGCCGCATGTAGTCCTGCGGGAACTATCGAATCGCGGCGTTCCGGCCTCGAGTGGGCCTTTCAATGCTTGTGGCTCCCCGGTGGCGCCGGTAGGATGGCGCTCCGCTTGAATTACAGCAGAGATGGAGTGCGATGAGCGCAAGCAAGCTCGGTGTTGGAATCATCGGTGTTCAGCCCGGTCGGAGCTTCTCGGCGATCGCGCACATCCCCGCTCTGCGGGCGCTCCCGCAGTACGAGATCGTGGCCTTGAGCACGACCAGGCGTGCCAGCGCGGAGGCCGCGGCACGGGAGTTTGGTGTTGCCCGCGCCTATGACAATGCGGCGGCTCTGGTCGCCGACCCGGCGGTGAATCTCGTGGTCGTGACCGTCAAAGTACCCAATCACCTCGAGCTCGTGACGGCGGCGGCGAACGCCGGCAAGGCCGTATATTGCGAGTGGCCTCTCGGCAATGGCCTGGCCGAAGCCGAGAAGATGGCGCAACTGGCCAAAGTCAAGGGTGTGCCCGCGGCGATTGGCCTGCAGGCGCGCTCGGCACCGGCCGTCAACTATGTGCGTGATCTGGTCGCGCAGGGCTATGTGGGCGAGGTCCAGTCCACGACCCTGATCGGTTCCGGGCTCAACTGGGGTGCGGTCATGGAGGCGCCCAACGAATACACCGCGGACAAGAAGAACGGCGCCACGCTCCTCAGCATTCCATTCGGGCATACGATCGATGCGCTGTGCTATGCGCTCGGCGAGGTTCGCGAGGTCACGGCGCTCCTGGCCAACCGTCGCACCAAGGTCACCATGGTGGAGACGGGCAGGCAGATTCCGCTGACCACCGAGGATCAACTGGTCGTTGGCGGCCGCCTCGACAGTGGTGCGGTATTGGCGGTTCACTACCGCGGTGGGATGAACCGCGGCACGGGCCTGTTGTGGGAGATCAACGGCAGCGAGGGCGATCTGCAACTGACCGCGTTCGGCGGCCACGCCCAGTTGTTCGACCTGAGCCTGCGCGGCGGAAAGGGTCAGGATCAGGCACTGCAGCCTCTCGAGATTCCGGCGAAGTATCGGTGGGCGCCGCCCCTCGAGGGTTTTGCTTTCAACGTGGCGCAGGCGTACGTGCACTTCGCCGCCGACATCCGCGACGGCACTCATCTTTGCCCCGGCTTCGACGAAGCGGTTACCCGCCATCGGCTGCTTGCGGCGGTGGAGAGCTCGGCCGCCAGCGGTAAACGCGTCACCGTCGAGTGAGGCAGGGCCATGACGGCCGATTCATACAGCTCGAGGGGGTCGCGGTGACGGTGAGCTATCCCGATTCGGTGCCCGGCGACTATCTTGGCGTGGCGTTTCCGCCAACGATCGAGAAGCTGCGGGAGCAGGGCGCTGAATTCCTGACGAACGCTTTCCGCGCCGCCGGTTCCATCGCGTCCACGAACCGCGTGCTCCAGGTCAGGGAGGCGACCGAGTTCTACGGCGGAGGAATGGGGCGCAAACTGCTGCTCGAGGTTGCCTACGCGGAGCCGGCACCCCACCTGCACACCAGGCTCTTCGTCAAATTCCAGCGTGATTTCGGCGATCCGCTGCGCGAGCTGTTCGGGCCTTTGATGGCCTCGGAGGTCCGGCTCGCGCTGTTGTCGCGTCGCGAGGGATTTCCGATCACCGTGCCGAAATGCTACTTCGCCGATTACGACGCAGCGAGCACGAGCGGCATCCTGATCACCGAGCGCATCGCCTACGGCACGGCGAACATAGAGCGCTGCCACGAGAAATGCGTGGACTACGAGCTGCCGAGGCCGTTCGAGCACTATCAGGCCCTGACTTGCGCGGTGGCGCGCCTCGCCGGGGCGCACAAAGCGGGTAAATTCGGCACGGAGGTCGAGGAGGCATTCCCGTTCGATCCCGAGGCGATCGACGTCGGCGCCCGAATCCCCTATACGCCGGAGCAGCTGACGCAAAAGGTGGAAAAGCTGCGGCGGTTCAGCGAGGTGGCGCCGCAGCTGTTGCCGGCCGAACTGCGCTCCGCGGACTTTCTCGCGGCGTTCGCCGAGGAGGTACAGCTCGTCCTCGAGCATGAGCTGGCTATCCGGCACTACCTGAACCACGATCCGCGTTACATCGCTCTGTGTCACTGGAACCTGAACGTCGACAACTCCTGGTTCTGGAGCGATGAGCGCGGTCTGCACGCCGGTCTGCTCGACTGGGGCAGCGTCGGGCAGATGTGTGTTGCCCAGGCCCTCTATGGGCTCACGTGCTCCGCCGAGGGGCCGTTCCTGAACGCGCATCGCGGCGATCTGCTCGATCTTTTCGTGTCCGAATACGCGGCCAGCGGCGGGCCGCGGCTCGATGTCGGCGAGCTCGGCTTTCTGTACAAGCTATCCGTCGCGGTCCTCGGGATCGCCTGGATCCTCGATGCGCCGACGCTGGTAGAGACGCAGATCGCGGACTTCAAGCAACTGGAGGGCCGACGCGATCCGAGGTTGCGCAACGACTTCCTCGCGCGGGCGCAGCTGCAGATTCTGACCGTGATGCTGAACGAATGGCTGCACTTCGGCGTGGGTACCGCACTGCGCCGATTCGCACGCGAGCTGGGGCGGCCCTGAAACGGTACGCCCGTCAGCGGCTACTTCGGCGCCGTGGGTCCGGCATCCTTGCGGAACAGCATGCTGATTGCGAACAGCAGCAGCGAAAAGCCGAGCCCCTTCAGCATCGCGCGCACCTGCTGTGGCGTGACGACCGCCGTGACGGGCATCGCGCCCATGATTTTGCCCCGGAAGCGCAGTGTGTTGCCCTCTCGGGAGAACTTCTCGATCTCCATGAGCTTGCTGCGGTCGGCACCGTAAATGATCATCGGCTGTTACCCATTACTCATCGAGCCCGGGCGGCTCACGTTCTCGCCACGCGACTGTAGTCGACGCCGAGATCGCCCATCAACTGAATCGCGGTCGCGCGGCCGCCGCCCGTGACCGTGCCGCCCGGGTGCAGGAAGGGACCCGACAGATACAGTCCGGAGATGCCCGGCACTCGATATTGCGCCAGCTCCGGCGTGGGGCGCCGGCCGCTCCACTGATCGATGTAGGTGCCGACACCCATGATATCGCCGTTCTGGAACGACGGGCTCCACTTGTGCATGTCGTAGGGCGTCTCGATCGCGCTCGCGATGATGTTGTCCGCGGTCATGTTGGTGGTGATGCCCCGATAGCGGCGCAGCATCTCCGCCTGCACCTGCTCCTTGACCTCGTCCCAGTGCGACAGCTCCTTGCCGGCGAGCTTGAAGGGCACGAAGTGGTACAGGTACAGGGCGGCGCCCTGGCCGTTCGGCACCCGGCTGCGGTCGTAATTGGAGTTATGTTGGACCGAGGCGTTGATCGAGTCGGGAATCTGGCCGTAGCGCAGCTGATCGAAATGCTGGCGGAAGCGCAGCATGGAGGCGGGCGCCGGCTCGACGACGGCAGCCGCGTCGACTTCCGGACCGGCCTTGTACTTCGGCGCCTGCTTCAGGGCCCAGTGCGTGTTGACCGCGCCGAATGCGCTGAGCCTCGCGGCTTTGGCGCGCGCCGCGACGCCGGCGTCGATGCCCTCGACCAGATCGCCGAGGAGCCACGGATGCACGTTGGCGACGACGGCCCTCGTCGCTTCGTGGGTTTCGCCACTCGCGAGCGTCACGGACTTGACCCTGCCGCCGGAGGTGCGGATCTTGACGACTTCCGAGTCGACGCGCACTTCGCCGCCGTGGTGGCGTATGCAGGCGACCAGGGCCTCGGAGAGTCTGCCCGAGCCGCCGACCACGGCCCCGGGGTGGTACTTGTGCTGAATCGCAGCCAGGAACAGGGGCACGATGCCCGTGCCGTTCTCCTCGGGGCCGATCATCAGCTCCGAGGCCCACTTCAGGAAGTGGATACGCACCTTGTCGTGCTCGTACAGCCCGCAGACGACGTCATAGGCGCTCTTCAACAGCGAGCCGATCATCTGCTGGCCTTCGACGCTCTGATCCATCATCGCCATGAAACCGCCAAAGGGCAACGGCGGGCGGAACAGGCCGGAGACGAACAGATCGCTCATCGCCTGCGCCTGTTGCACCAGCTGCCGGTACACCTGCGCGTCGCGCGCCGAGTATTTCGCGATCGACGCGCAGGTCTTGTCGACACTGAAGTGAGTCGACAGGTAGGTGTCGTCATCGAACACCGTGACGTGGCCGACGTCCGGCTGCGAGAACTCGAGACCGAACTTCGACTGCAGGCCGAGCTCGTCGTTGGCGATCAGCGGGTTCGCCATGAGCAGCACCATCTGGCCCGCGTGCGGGTCGTGCACGAAGCCGGGTGCCGTGAGCTGGCGGCTGACGGCGCCGCCGCCGGCGACGGGGTTCTTGTCGAGCACCAGCACCTTCATGCCGGCGGCCGCGAGGTAGGCGGCCGCGGAGAGCGAGTTCTGACCGGCGCCGACTACGATGACTTCATACTTCGACATGACACATTTCCCTCGGGCACTCTCGGGCGTCGCGCACGGGCGTGCGCCCCGCGGCCTCGTCGCGGTCGCGGCGACCGCTCGCGGCCCCGCCTGGCAAAAGGTTCTAAGCTGGCTTACGATAGACAAATTAACGAATCGAGTATAGTCGGCCGCTGCCGCTCACCTCAAATCCATCGGCGGACCCTCCAACGGTATTTCTCTAGGGGCGGACATGACCTCTGCAACTGACAATCGGGTGCGCGGTCCGGTGCTGGTGGCCGGCGGTTCCGGCGGGGTGGGCGCGGCGGTTTGTCAGGAATTTGCCCGCTGCGCAGTGCCGGTGGCCTTCACCTACCATCGCAATCAGGAGAAGGCGAAGTCCCTCGAGAGCCAGCTCGCGGTTCAGGCCGGGAAGGCCGCGGCCCTGCAGCTCGACCTCACGGACCCCGATGCCACGAACGGCGTGGTCGATTCGGTCGTGGAGCGATTCGGCGGCCTGCGCAGCGTGGTGTACGCGGCCGGCCCGGCGTTCGAGATGGCCTTTGTGTCCCAGCTGACGGCGCGGTCATGGGCAGACACCTTCGCCATCGACGTGAACGGTTGCTTCAACCTGTTCTCGGCCGCATTGCGTGTGTTTCGGCGGCAGGGAGGCGGCAACCTGCTCGCTCTGAGCACGTGTGCGCTGCATCGTCCGCCGAAAGCCGATGTGCTGTCGGCGGCTCCCAAGGCGGCCATCGACATGTTGACGAAGACGATCGCGAAAGAGGAAGGTCGCAACGGTGTGCGCGCGAACACCGTCGAGCTGGGTTTCATCGACGCGGGGATGGCCGCGCATCATATCGAGCACGTCTGGTCGCCGGAGCTGGTCGAGGGCATCAAGAAAGATACGCCGCTGCGGCGCTTCGGCAGCGGCGAGGACATCGCGAAGGCGGTGGTTTTCCTGTGCTCCGAGGATGCCGCATTCATCACCGGCCATGCCCTCACGGTGGACGGCGGGTTCTCGCTCTGACGGCGGCTAGCTCGTCAGCCGGTAGCGGATCGGCAGGCTGACGATGGAGCGATGAAAGGGTAGCGGTACCTGCTGGATCTGCGACTCGGGCACGCACAGCCGGATGTCATTCAGGCGGCGCAGCAGCGTCGTGAAGGCGACATTCAGCTCGCGCCGCGCCAGGTGGATGCCGATGCAACTGTGCCGGCCATATCCGAAAGTAAGATGGCGGCTCGCGCCCTTGCGATCCAACTGGAACTCATCCGGCGCACTCCAGCGCTCGTCGTCCCGATTGGCCGATCCGGTGCACAAGGCCACATTCGCGCCCTTGGGAATCGTTGCGCCGGCGAGCTCCACGTCGCGGGTCGTTACCCGCAGCAGAGACTGCACGGAGCCCTCGAGGCGCAACATCTCCTCGACGAAGCCCGCGATCTTGGCAGGCTCCGCCCGCAGCTGCTCCTGCAGCTGCGGGTTGGTCGCGAGCTTGCGCATGCCCAGCGCCAACATGTTGAGTGTCGTTTCGTTGCCGCCGATGAACGTCGTGAACAGCAGCCAGGCGCGCTCGAGGCTCGAGAAGGGCGTGCCGTCGCGCTTGTTCATCGTCGCCAGCGTGTGGATGACGCGGCCGGGCATCTCGGTCGCGGCCTTCTGAATATGAGCTGCGGAGTATTTGAACAGCTCGATCAGATGCTGGATCAGCTCGACCTCGCGGTCCTCGGTGATATCCGGCGAGAGCATGGCGATGACCGCGTCCGTCCACGTCTTGAAACGGGGCTGATCCGCGCGCGGCAGGCCGAACTCGTCGCAGACCACGGTGGCCGGCAGCTTGGCGGCGAAGTCGCGCACGAACTCCGCCTCGCGGCGGGAGGCCAACGCGTCGACCAGCTCATCCACGAGTGTCTGGATGTAGGGAGTGAGCTGCTCGACCACTTTGGGCGGAAAGAGTTGCAGGCCGAGCGCGCGATATTCGTCATGCTCGGGAGGGTCGGCCGTGACCAGCGTGTGGATGGTGTGCATGCCGGCTGCTTCCCACAGCGCCTGCGCACGCGGTCGAAAGCGAGTCTTCAGGACGATCGCGCTCACAGAAGAAAATGCTTTCACGTCGAGCGCGGCCTTGACGACATCATCGTGACGCGCGACCCACCAAATGCCGGTGCCCGGGTCGCGATGTACCGGCCGCTCACGGCGCATGGCCGTGTAGTAGGCGAAGGGGCATTTGGCCACCTCCGGGTCCGTAATGGAGAACTGCTCTACCTCGCTCATCTGCGCGCCTTGCCACGTATCCGACGGTGATCTGCGGAACATTTACTATAGCGCAGTGGTACCGTATCGTCCGCTGGCATGCTGTGAACTTGCTCGCAATAGATTGTGGGGCCAATTATATGAACGACTATGACCTCATCATCATCGGCGGCGGCGGCGCGGGGCTTGCCGCGGGGATCATGGCCCGGGAGGCGGGTGCGTCCTGCATCATCCTCGAAGCCGACAAGAAGCTCGGCGGAGCGACTGCGTTATCAGCGGCGGTCATGTATGCGGCGGGCACCAGTGTGCAACGCGCTGCCGGCATACGGGGCGACACGCCCGAGGCGATGTATCACTACATCATGACGCTCGCCGGCTGGGAGGCGAATCCGCGGATCGTGCGGATTCTCTGCGAGCAGAGCGGTCCCGGTCTCGAGTGGCTGATCAGCCTCGGCGTCGAATTTCCGCCGCAGTATCTGGTGTGCTCCGGCGTGGACGATGTGCCGCGCGGACATCCCAGTCTCGGCGCCGGCGGTACCGTCGCGGAGCGCCTGATCAACGCCGCCGGCGCTCGGGGGGTGGAGCACGCGCTCGATACGCGCGTCGATGCCTTGCTGGCGGAGAAGGGCCGGGTCGTTGGAGTGCGTTGCGGCGCGACCGAGTTACGCGGCGGCGCGGTCCTGATCGCCACCGGGGGCTTTGGTAACAGCCCCGAGATGATCGAGCGTCTGTTCCCAACCGCGGCGCGCAACGGCGGCGATTGGACTTATGCGGTCCATTACGCGGCGCCGTTCATACTCGGCGATGGTATCAAGCTCGGCGAGAGCGTCGGCGCGGCGCTGGTGGGGCGCGATACCGGGCTGCTCCTGCCGACGAGCGGTCTCGGCCGGTTCGTCGAGGCGTTCCTGCCGCCCTGGATCATGTTGGTCAACATCGCGGGCCGGCGGTTCATGGACGAAGCCGCGCCCTACGCCGTATCGGGCTACATCATCAATGCACAGCCACAGCAGCGCTGTTACGCGCTGTTCGACTCCGTCGCCCTGGAGGAGGGCAGTCAGGACATGCGCTTCGCCGATCCCTATCACAGCGGCGCGGCGATGCCCACCTGGGAATACAACCTCCTGAAGAGGAGCATCGAGTCGGGGAAGGTGGTGCAGGGGGCCAGCGTGAGCCGGCTCGCGAATCTCATCGGCGTGAACCCGACCGCGCTCGAGGCCAGCGTCGAGCAATATAACGCCGATTGCGATCGCGGTCTGGACAGCCAGTTCTTCAAGGAGACGGAGCGATTCTTTCCGCTACGCACGCCGCCGTTCTACGCGCGCGAAGTGCGTGCATCGGTAATCGGACAGACCGGCGCCGGCCTCGACATCAACGAGCGGGCGCAGGTGTTGGACGGCCGCGGTCACGCCATTCCCGGGTTGTATGCCGCGGGCGAGGTGCTGGGCTGCTCCTGCGGGAGGCGCTACTCGGGCGGCGGCATGGGTATCTGCAACGCCATCGTATTCGGCCGCATCGCGGGCACGGCAGCAGCGGCAGAGGCTCTCGAGCAGAGGAGGGCAGCATGAGCGCGCTCGCAGGCAAGGTGGCCCTGGTAAGTGGGTCGGCGCGCGGCATCGGCGCAGCGTGCGCGACGGTAATGGCCAGCCAGGGTGCCAGCGTGCTGATCACGGACATGCTCGCCCAACAGGGTGAGGCGACCGCGGAATCTTTGCGCGGTCAGGGCTACCAGGCGCGCTTTCAGCCTCTCGATGTAACGGACGAGCGCGGATGGGATGCGGCTGTGGCAGCCGCCCACGAGGCGTTTGGCCGCCTCGACATCGTCGTGAACAACGCGGGCATCAGCGTGCCGCGTACGATCGAGGATCTGACAGTGGAGGAGTTCCGCCGCACGCTCGACATCAATCTGCTCGGATGTTTCCTCGGCACGAAGAAGGGCATCCTCAGCATGAAGGGCACTGGCGGGGGGGCCATCGTCAACATTGCATCCAATTCCACCGGCACGGTCATGCCGTTGACGGCCGCCTATAGCCCGAGCAAGGCGGCGGTAGCCAATCTCAGCAAGGTCGCGGCCATACATTGCGCCCGTGAACGCTACAACATCCGGGTGAACTCGGTGCATCCGGGACCGACGGAAACCGACATGTTGACAGGCGGGGGCGCCGCGCGCGCCGCCGATATCCCGGGGGTCAGAGCGCTGATCGAATCCGTCCCGATGGGGCGGATGGGTCAGCCGCGGGAGATCGCGGCGGTGGTTGCATTCCTCGCGAGCGATGCGGCGTCGTATGTTACGGCGGCGGAGATCTTCGTGGACGGTGGTCTCACGGTCAGCATGTAAGCCTGCCGCGTCACGTCGCTGCGCCCGTCGGAACAGCAATCTCTGGATCGAGCCGCCGGCGCCGGTCAGCCGCTCTTCTTGTCGCTCGGAGGCGATTGACGCGCGGCGCGCTTGGCCGCCTGGCGCTCCATGAACTTTTGCACGCGCTCCTTGTGTTCGCTTCCGGTGAACAGAATGCTGTTGCTGATGCGTTCGACGTTGCGGGCCTGCCCGCGATCCAGGTCGGCCGCCAACTCGATCGAGAGCTTGGCGAGGCCCAGAAACTCATATGACAGCTGGGTGAGCTTGCGGCAGAAGGCCCATGTTTTTTCCGCGAATTCCTCGTCCGGGTAAACCGCGTGGACGAAGCCCATGCCCACCGCCTGCTCGGCCGTTACCTGCTCTCCGGCCATGGCGAGCCAGCGGGCCCAGTGGGGGCCCGCTATGCGGGTCAAGCGGCTGACGCCACCCGATCCCGGCAGCGCGCCAATGTTGAGCTCCGGCAGAGCGTAGGAGGCGCTGCGGGCGGCCAGGCGGAAGTCACAGGAAAGGGAAAACTCCAGCCCTCCTCCGAAGCACGGCCCCTGATGCGCGGCGACGACGGGCTTTTCGACCGCCTCGAGCTCATCGAAGAGGAGGTGGTACTTGTTCCGGTACCAGCGGCGGCCATCGAGAGTGCTCTCACCGACGTTCGGCGAGATGTCCGGACCGATCTCCACGCCCGAGGTGAAATATTTGCCCGCGGCACGGATGAGCATGACTCTGAGGTCGCGCCGTTCCGAGAAGGTCGCGATCGCCCGGCCGAGCGATTCGACCATCGAATCGGTCAGGGCATTGAGCTTCTCGGCTCGGTTGAGGGTAACCTCGAGTATCGACTCTCGCTCGCTGACGAGCAGGTTATTGTCCACGAGTGGCATTCCTTCAGAGGGTGGCGTTCGCGAAGATCCGGCATCGGCCGCGGCTGGACGGCAGGTGACGGTCTGTTAGTTTACTGCATTGACGTGCGCCTGGGTGGCGGTACCATGGCGCGCATAGGCGGGGGGCCATGAGCGAAACCTTGGAACAGAAAGTGCAGCGGCTGATCGATCATCAGGAGATCGAGCACGTCCTGGCGATGTACTGCCGTGCGATCGATCGTCTGGATGTGGAGCTGCTGAAAACGGTCTATCACCCCGACGGCACGGACGATCACGGCTCATTCAGCGGCAACGCTCATGAGTTCGCCGAGCACATCATGGTGAGCCTGCGCGAGGACATCATCGACGGCATGCATACGGTGACGCAGTCGGCGATCGAAGTCGACGGCAACTTTGCCACGGCGGAGTCTTACTACATCGCCTATCAACTGTGTCCGGGAGGGGAGAAGAAGGCGCGGGCCTTCTTTGGAGAGCGTTACGTCGCCGAAGTGCGCGCCAAGGGTCTCCTGGACGAGGATCATGACTTCTTTTGCGGCGGCCGCTATATCGACCTGTTCGAGAAGCGGGCCGGTCAGTGGAAGATCCTGCGGCGCAAGATCACCAACGAGTGGAACGTCGTGCAGCCGGCCGGCCGGATTACCGACCAGGGAAACATCGCCGCCTACAACCTGCCCGGTCGCCGTGACCGTCAGGATCCGGTCTATCTGAACCGCGTGCCGGCCAAACGCTGATGTCCGTCGCGGCCCATCTCTTCGACCTGGCGGGAAAAGTCGCCCTGATAACCGGCGGCAGCCGCGGCCTCGGCTACCAGATCGCCCTTGCCTATGCAGCTCAGGGAGCTGACATCGTGGTGACGAGCCGCAATCTCGCTTCATGCGAGCGGGCGCCGGCGGCCGGACACTCGGCGGCTAACGGTCCCCGAGCGGCTTGCCGGAACCATAGGCCGCCTGACCGCCGGGCAACTCGCTCAGATTCGGCATGCGGGTGAGGTGGTTGCCGCCGTTCACCTGCAGGTTCACGCCGGTGACGTAGGCGGGTCCCGCGAGCCACAGCACCGCGTTCGCGAAATCCTCCGGCTCGCCAACTCGACCGAGCGGTACCTCGCGCGCGTGAGCCGCCTCGAATCCCGGTATGGCAAAAGCGTCACGCGCGAGCTCGGAGCGGATCGCGGCCGGCAATATGGAGTTGACACGGATATTGCGCGGGCCGTACTCGATAGCCGCGTAACGCACCAGGCAGTCAGTCGCGGCTTTCGAGCAAGCGTATGCAAAGTGGGGCAGGATCGGATGGGTCGCGCTGATGGAGCTGATCAGGACGATCGAGCCGTTGGAACCGATAGCCTCGGCCATGTGCCTCACGAAGTGGACGTTCCCGAAGAAGTTGACGCGGGCCGCGTCTTCGAGATCCTTTTGCCGAGTCTCGCCGATCAGCATCATGACAGGCAGACCGGCTGAGTTGACCGCCACGTCGAGCCGGCCGTAGGTATCGCGAGCAGCCTTCGCCAGGGCTGCGATCTGCTCTTCGCTGCCAGCGTCGCATACGACCGCCTTGCCGCCGATCCGATCCGCGAGTCGTCGCAGGGGAGCCTGGGTGCGCGCTCCTACGACGACTTTCGCGCCCTGGGCTGCGAGAGACTCGGCGATCGCCCATCCCGTGCCGCCCTCGGCCGACGCACCGAGCACGACCGCGACCTTACCCGCGAGATCAACGTGAAAACCCGCCAATTGCGCCTTGTCGACCATAGGTCTCCCGAAGAGTCTGTTGCTGTGAGTGAATGGCTGGATGGTACTGCCGCGACCGCGATCCGTCAGCGGCGCGGCCCGAATCCCTCGAAGGCCGGATCGATCAGCTCGCTCTCGCGCTCCAACTGCCAGGCCATATAGGTCTCGATCGCGTCATGAAGCTTCGCGGTAGCATCCGCGCCACCGGACTTCCGAGCCAGTACATACTGCAAAGCGTCCGTGACGCCCTGACGCAGCGCCCATACCTCATCAGCGAGGCTACCGACGTCGCGGTATTCGCCGGAGCTCGTAGGCGCAGTCGCGCTCAATGCGCGCTCGACAGAGGCCCCAACTCGGGTTGCTTCCGGATCGCCGGCGCCGCGGGCCTGCAGGTAGTCGCGCGCCTGTGCGAGCAGAGGCCGCAGCATGACGATCTCGTCGTGCAGGATGCGACCCTCGTGTTCGATCCGCAGGGTGACGTGGCGCAGCAGGTGACCGATGGTCGCGGCGGCGCTTCGCTCCGCGACGCCGTTCAGGGCGGGAACGATCATGGTGTCGAGCGTTCGACCGATGCAGCGCAGGACGTCAATCGAGGTTGGTCGTAACATGGCTCACCCTATGCTCTTGTTCAGCTCGCCGAAGCGCTCCGGCGGCAACGGCGGCGAGATGCCAAGCGCGGCAGCCATGATTCGCTTGCCGACGTAAGCAACCTCAGTACCCGTCCAGGCCTGTCGGATCGAGGCATCGGGCGTGGAGTGCGTGCCCTCCGCGGCACTCTCCGAGTACATCATCATCTTGAGCGACTGCACCTTGCGATAGAAGGCGATCGACTCTTCCGTGACCCGGATGCCGCTCACGCTGTGATAGTAGTTGAGAGCGTCGCTCAGGCCCCAGAGCTTCTTCCCGTCGCGCACGACATCCCCCACGACCTCCTGCGCGAACGCGATGTCGGCGGCCGGGTCGCCGATGGCCGCTTCCTCCCAGTCGCTCATCGCAACGATCGTTCCGTCGCGAAAGATCTCCTCCCCGATACCGTTCGTGCCCTTGCAGAGCACGAGGCGCGGCGCGCCCGGCGCCTGCGACTTCAACCAGTGGGCACCGGCCACGAACAGGGGGATGGGCTGGCCATGCAGCCCGCGCATCTGCTCCTCGACCTGCTCGACATACACTCTGCCGGCCTCGGCCTCGTTGCGCGGCGCCGGCAGGCGCTTGTCGAGCCCCAGGGCCCGCCAATCGACCTGGTGCACGATCGCGAGCTTGCGCAGGTGCTCCTTGGACACTTCGATACGCAAGTTGTCGTAGGCCGGATCCGGGTCGTGATAGTGCGGAATATTCCAACTACCCTCGATGTGCTCGCGCGTGAAGAACGGTCGTGACGCCCAGGTCGGATCGTCCTCCCACCACAACGCGCGGGCGACGGGCACTGCGGTGTGCCCCAGCCGCTCGTACATGAAATACTCCTGCGCGAGCGAGGAGGGAATGGTGCTGCCGCTCGGCATGTCGGAGCGCAGCACCATTTTCTTCACCGGGCCCGCGGCACTCTCCCGGTACTCGATGAACCATGTCTCGCGCGACGAGCCGCGGGGGAAACGTGTCGCGTTGACGAGTGCCGCACCGCCGCCGAGCTTGTGGATCAAGTAGGCCGCCAGCGGTTTCTCGAGCATGTTCACGGGCGTTACTCCAGGCCGAGGGGCTCGTACGGCCCGTTGATGAAGAACTCGATCTGTCCCGCGCCTGTGCTGCGCGAGCCGTCAGGTGCGATCATCGTGAGCTCGCCGAGATACTCGACGCCGTGCACCGGCTTGTCGTATTGCAGGCCGAGGCCGAACTCATCGCGGGCCGCGGCCCCGCTCACCTCGTAGGGTGTGTACATCATCGGTTGTTTCGAGAAGTCGAAGTCGTCCCACTCCAGAGCCAGCTCCTCCGAGCCGTGGTAGGTGAAGAACGTGCCGCCGTCTTTCCAGCTTCCCGGCGTGTAGCCCATGGTCATCGTCACCCAAGGCGGCGAGGCGATGCGTATCTCCTGTCTCCATTCGCGGCCGTGCTCGTCGGTCAGAAAGACGCGCGCACGCCTCAGCATGCGAGTGCCGGGCACGAGCTCGAGCTCATGCCGGCCGGCCTTCAGTGGGATGGCATCCTCGGACCAACCTTTGAACATCTGGCCGCCAAAAGGCGTACCAAAAACATCATTCATCTTCACCTGCCGCCCGTCAGCGGTCTCGTGCAGATGATAGATGCCGCTGTAAGGCTCGGAGCGAAAGACGGTCCAGAAACGCAGCGCACGCTGTGGGCCATCGCTATGCCGCGGCGGCAGCAAATGACGCTGTGGCGCGAGTGGCGGCCGTTCCGCATAAAGGCCCCAGGAGTGATCGCGCGAGCCGCTCCAGCCGTTCGGCTCGACGCTGAAGTGCTTGTCCCCAAACCTGATCGAGCCGCGCGCGTGCCCGGGCTGTGAATAACGCGTCTGGTCGGTGGTGCGGCGACCGCGGCTGACGGAAACGTGATGATCCTCGAGGAAGGCCGGTGAAGTGCCTTCCCAGAGCAGGTCGAACTCGAGCTCGCTCGCGTTTGCGTCGAGCGTCAGGCGGATCTTGCGCAGGGGCTCGACGAACTCGATCGCGAATGGGCCCACCCGCAGGGAGAAGTCGCGCCGCCAGGCGCGATTGAAGCGGACCGTATATTGACGGCCGGCCCAGTTGAAGAGGGTGTAGCCGCCGACCATGTCCGTGTTCGGATTCACGCGCAATCCGATCGCGAGAAATACCTGCTCGCGCGGACTGAACACTCCGAAGTAGTAGCCGTCGTCCCAGCTGTAGTCGGTGGACGGCACGTAGCTGAACGGGTGCGCGGCCTGGTGCACCGGATATTCGTCGTACGGTGTGAGCATTGATTCCCTCAGTCGAGCCGGTTCTGTGTGCCGGCGACCCGCCGACCGCTGTCGATCATTTACGAATTGGCCAGGGCCCTCAATCCCCGCGGCGCGCGAGCGGCGTGCTCGGGACCAAGTGGGGTACAATACGCTACCATATGGGTAGTAGAGCGCATAACGGGGACGATTTATATGGCTGGCGTGTTGAACGGCAAAGTGGTGATCGTGACGGGTGCGGGCCGGGGTGTGGGAGCGGAGATCGCCAAGCTGGCCGCAAAGGAAGGCGCCAAGGTCGTGGTCAACGATCTGGGCGGTAACGAAGGGGGCGAGGGGAAGGACCTCGGCCCAGCGCAGCAGACGGTCGAGGAGATCCGCAAGGCCGGCGGCACCGCCATTGCCAACGGCGCCACGGTCGCGACCTGGGAAGGCGCACACGAGCTGTTCGGCGCCGCCATGCGCGAGTTCGGCGACGTCGATGCGATCGTCAACAACGCCGGCGTCTTGCGCGACACGATTTTCCACAAGATGTCGGAACCGGAATGGGACGCCGTCGTGGCTGTCAACCTCAAGGGTTGTTTCAACGTGGCGCGCGCCGCTGCGCCGCATTTCAAGGACAAGCAAAAGGGCGCTTTCGTTCATATGACCTCCACGAGCGGCCTGATCGGCAATTTCGGGCAGGTCAACTACGGCGCGGCCAAGATGGGAGTCGCCGGCCTGTCGAAATGCATCGCTCTCGACATGGCCAAGTTCGGTGTGCGGTCGAACTGCATCGCGCCATTTGCCTGGACCCGTCTGGTCGGCACGATACCGAACACGCCCGAGAATGCTGCCCGTATCGAGGTGGCGAAGCGGATGACTCCCGAGAAGATCGCGCCTTTCACCGTCGCCTTGTGCAGTGATGCGGCGAAGGACGTCACGGGCCAGGTGTTCGGCGTACGGCGCAACGAGATCGTCTTATTCAGCCAGCCACGGCCGATCCGCACGGTGCATACCAAGGAAGGGTGGACGCCCCAGACGTGTATCGAGACGGCCCTTCCGGCCTTGCGCGGCTCGTTCTTCAAGCTCGAGCGCTCGTCGGATGTTTTCACCTGGGATCCGATCTGAGGCTCGACGTCGATCCGTCCCGCGCATCGAGTTTGAGCGCCGCGTACGGCGCGTAACGAGGGGAGACAGATGAAAGGCACGGCACTGGTGATCGGCGCGGCGGGAGGCATGGGCACGCAGGTCGCGAAGCTGCTGCACACGAGCGGCTACAACGTCGCGGCGACGGTCCTGGACGAAAAGGAGGAGGCGCATTTGAAGGCGGCCGTCCCAGGATTGGCCGCGCCCGTCAAGCTCGATCTCGCGAACGCGGACACTGTGCTCGCCGGGCTGAAAAAGCTCGCGCTTCCGTCGCTCGATGCGGTCGTGGTCTGCGCGGCGATCGGCCCCACGGGGCCGCTCGAGACCCAGCCGCTGGCGCTGTTTCGCCGGACACTCGAGATCAACACGGTGGCGGCCGTCGCCATCTATCAGGCCTGCATGCCGGCATTGCGTGCCGCCAAGGGCCGCCTCGTGTTCATCAGCTCGTTCGCCGGCAAGGTCGGATTGCCGTTTATCGGCTTTTACGTCGCGTCCAAGCACGCGCTCGAAGGACTGGGGGACGTGATGCGCCGTGAGGCGAAAATGTTCGGCGTCGATATCGTGCTCGTCGAGCCGGGCGGCGTGAAGACGGGTATGGTCGAGGGCCAGCTCGCGGGTGTGGCCAGGGATCGAGCGGCCTTGCAGGGTGAGGAGGCCGAGCGCTATGGACCGATGTACGATGGATTCCTGAAGCTGGTGAAGCGCAGTTGGGATGTGATGATCGAGCCTGCGGTCGTCGCCGAGACGGTGCTGACTGCGTTGCGGGCCAATCCGCCCCAGGCGCGCTACCAGGTCGGAGACGACTCGAAATTTCTGGTGGAGGCGTCCCGCAAGCCGGATACGGAAATCGATGCGATCGTAGCCAACTTCGGCGCTGTCTGAAGCGCCCTCACGCCGCCGGATCACACTCAATGATCACCACTCACGACGATCTGCCGCATGCGGTGCCGCCGTTCGCCTATCTGCGCTACAAGGAGAACTGGTTCTTCATCATCATCGACGTGGCCAACAGCGTCTATGGGATGGCCCATTTCAACTTCGAGCCGGGTCACGACCGGGGACGGGTCTCGTGCAATCTGATGGTGCGCGGCGAGCTGTTCAAGTACGGCAACCAGATACCGTTTCCGGCGCAGTTCGCGCTGGCCCGTCAGCTCGGCGACGACAAGCTGACGGTGGAGTTCGTCGAGCCGCACGCGCGGATCGACCTGCGCCTGCGTAGCGACGACCTCGATCTCGACCTGTCGTTCCTGAAAAATGCGCCGACGTTCGACTACGCAGCCTACGATGCCGCGAATCCGAACAAGGTCGCCATGCAGGAGCTGGTGAATTTCGCGACCAACCAGCAGTTTCATCACCAGCAGCAGGCCATGACCCTTGCCGGCTCGGTGCGGGTGAAGCGCGGCAAGTCGGCAGGCGAGACGATCCGGCTGCAAGGTCTCGGATACCGCGACCATTCACGGGGAATGCGTTGCGACAACATGTCCTTGCGTCATGTCTGGACCTGTCTGTACTTTCCGAAGACTGTGGTGGGCGCGGTGTCGCTCGCCGGAGTGTTGAGGCCCGAGCTGATCTCCAATTCGGGATACGTATACGACGCGGACGGCATGCGCGCGTTGGGGGACATGGTCATCACTCTTCGCGGCAAGGGCCCTGAGGGTATGCCCGCGACCGTTGAATTCGAGCTCAAGGATGTATACGGGAAGCCCTTCACGATCACCGCCGACATTGCCGCCCGGATGGGCTACGTCCCGCTGACTGTCGAGGCTCCAAATGCCGCAGGCTACTCCTACGACATCGTGGAGAACTTCGCGCCCGTGACGCTCAAAGAGACCGGCGAGAAGGGCCACGCCCTGGTGGAGATCGGGTCACAGAGAAAGAGGTGAGCGGTCCTCGAGACCCGTTGCCTCAGCGGCCCTTCCAGTCGGGCTTGCGGTGCTCGAGAAACGCGCGGCGGCCCTCGTTGACGTCCTCGCTGCGGAGCAGGCGCATCACGGCCGGATAGGAGCGCGGATCGAGCGCGGCCGCGAGGTCGGGCAACTCGCTCGATCGGTAGGCCATTTCTTTCGATGCAAGCAGCGACAGCGGGCCGCACTCCGCGATGGTCAGTGCCCAGCGACGTGCGCATTCGAGCACGGGCCCAGCGGAAATCTCATTGACAAAGCCGGCTCGCAATCCTTCCTCGGCCGTGACCATCTTGGCCGGCAGGATGATTCCGAGGGCCCGTTTGAGCCCGATCTGCTGGGTCAGCCGGACGACGCCACCGCCCATCGCAGCCAGGCCAACCCGCGGCTCCGGCAGACCGAAGCGCGCGTGAGGCGCGGCGATGATGAGGTCACAGGCGAGCGCCAGCTCGAAGCCGAGGCCCAGGGCGAGGCCGTTGACCGCCGCAATGACCGGCTTACCCAGCTTCGGCCGCCGCACGATGTCCGAAAACAGCAGAGGCTCCTGATAGACCTGCGGATGCTGGTCCGCATACCGCAGATCGAAGCCGGCGCAGAAGGCCTGCTCACCCTCGCCGGTAATGATGGCGACCGCGGCCTGCGGCTCTGCGTCGAACCGGTCGAGTACCGTGGCGATCTCCGCGCTCGCCGGGGGGTGCAATGCGTTGCGCACGGCGGCTCGGGCGATCGTGATCGTGGCGATCCGTTCCTCCAGCTGAACGCTGATGTGCTCGAAACGCTCGCTCCAGGACATACACCCTCCACGCGTTGCGACATCGCTATACGGCGGCCGCGGCCGCCTTCTTCAGGTTGAAGGAGGGGTCCGCGAGCTTCGCGGGATCGACCACGATCTGCGCTTCGATCAGCCGCTGGGCGAATTTCATGTCGCGTGCCTCGTTGATGCCCGTTGCGCCAATGAGGCGGCCGCCCGCGGTGTGAAACAACATGAACTTGTTCTTCGTGCGGTCCCCGCGCTCGACGTACTCTTCCGTCTCGCACATCCCGGACGTCTGGATCTTCAGGTCGTATTGATCCGACCACATGTGAGGAATCTGATGATAGGGGAGGCCGGCGCCGAGCAGGTTGCGCGCGACCACCGCGGCCTGATTCTGCGCATGCATCCAGTTTTCCGCGCGGATCGGCCGGCGGAAGAAGAAATCCGGATAGCGAACGGCGTCACCGGCCGCGAATATATCGGTATCGCTCGTCTGGCCGAGCTCGTTCACGACGATGCCGTCTTCGCACTGCAGTCCGGCTGCTTCAGCCAGCTCGATGTTGGGTACCACACCGATACCGACCACGATCAGATCAGCCGGCAACAGGGTGCCGTCGCGCAAGGCGAGTCCCGGGTGGGCACCGGTTGCCTGGCCGTCCGCCGGTGCGGACAGGTGCAGTTTCACGCCCTTGGAGCGGTGGTAGGCGGCGATGTGCTCGGAGATGTCCGGGCACAGCGCACGCGCCATGATCCGCGGCGCGAGCTCAACGACTGAGACGTCGCACTCGCGCAGCACCGCGCTGGCTGCAACTTCCATTCCGATGACACCGCCACCCAGCAGCACGATTCGCTGACCCGGGCGAAGCCGCTTGCGCAGCGCGAGGCTGTCACGCAACGTGCGCAGATAGGAATGAGGGGCCGGGCCGCGCTCCACGGCGGGGAGGCGCCGCACCCGTGCGCCGGGCACGAGGAGGAGTCGGTCGTAGGACAGCGCATCGCCCTTATCCAACTCTACGCGATGCTCCGCGGGGTCTACGCGTGTCGCCCTGTATCCGAGCAGCAGCTCGATGTTGCGTTCGCTGTACCAGCTCGCCGGACGCAATGCGATCTGCTCGGGCGAGCGCAGCGCGATATCCTGAGGCAAATGCTCCGATACGAGCGACTCGAACTCGTCGTGAACGAGCACGCTCTTCGAGAGTGGCGGCCGGTCGTATGGAACCTCGGGCTCGTCGCCTACCAGCACCACGCGTCCTTCATACCCTGCATCGCGCAAGGCTCCTGCCGCGGTCACGCCGGCGAGCCCCGAGCCGATGATGACGATGCACGAGGGTGTCGTATTCATGCGGTTCAGTCGAACGCCGCCTCGCGACCCGGATCGCGAAAGTTGCGACCCGCGTCCAATGCGATGACTCGTTGCGTGCGTGGTCGAGAGAACGAGTGGCAGGGCATGATTGTCCGTGTGTTGGAAGCGATTTGCGACCGCACTGGGCGGCGCCCGGCGGCGGGCGCCTCAGGAGTCGGCGGCGCGTCCGGTCGCGGCGGGTGCGGGCCGTCCCGAGCCGACAGTCGCGCCCGGCACTGCGTCCATGGCGATGAGCTTACGCTTCATCTTATGGAGGACCTCTTCGGTGCAGGCGATGTCGGATTTGGAAATGCCGAGCATGGTCTTGTCGTTCACGCCCTTGCCGATGGTCTGGACCTGATCGAGCAGACGTGTGCCCTCGGGAGTCAGAACGACCCGCTTCGCGCGCCGGTCGCTCGGATCGGGCTTGCGGATGACATAGCCGCTTGCTTCGAGGCGGTCGATGAGCCCGCCGAGCGTGACCTTGCCCACGTCCATGACCTTCGCCAGCTCGGTCTGCATCATGCCCGCTCTGCTGTCATAGCGCGACAGGTTGGCGAGCACCCACCATTGCGAGCGGGTCACTCCGACGGGCTTCAGGGCCTTGTCCAACACCGTGCGCCGCAGCCGCGAGACGTCGTGTACGAGAAAGCCCATGCGGAACGGGTGTTCGTCTCTGGCCATGGCGGGTACGGCTCCGGGGCGCGGCATACTGGGTCGCTTCTGTAAGATTTGCGTGATCATAGTATAATTACGCGGTATTCGTGGAGGATCCATGGCGGCTAATCACGAGCAGACCATTCGGCAGTTCATGTCCAGGTGGGGAATCGATCACGAGACGATGATCGCGGCATTCGAGAAGTATATGGCTCCCGATTGCCTGTGGGAGCAGGACCCCATCCCCACCACGCGCACGCTGGACGAGGCGGTCGGGTTGTTGCGGGACTTCAACGCCAAGGTCGGTCTGGAGACCATCGTAGTCGAGATTCGCACCGTCGCGGCGACGGGCAACGTGGTGTTCGTCGAGCGCACCGACTTCCTGAAGCGCAAGGACGGCTCACTGATCGTGCAGGCGCCGGTCACCGGCGTCTTCGAGCTCGACTCCCAGGGCAAGATCAAGGCCTGGCGGGAATATTTCGACTCCGCGACGCTGATGGCCGCGATGGCTCCCCGGTGAAGTCACCCCAGTATTCGGGCGCGACGACCGAGCCGATCATGCGCCTGAAACGATGAAGGTTTCCGATGCTTTGCGGGCTCGCCATTCGGTGCGGGCGTTTACGCGGCAGGAGGTGCCGCGCGAGCTGCTGCTCGATCTTCTGGATCAGGCCCGCCGCGCGCCGTCCGGAGGCAACCTGCAACCGTGGAAGCTGTATGTCCTCGCCGGCCCGGCCCGGGAGAGATTGACCGGCGCCATTCGCGAGAAGATCGCACAGAACGCCGCCGTGGCGCTGACGGGCGAGGGCGCCGAGTACCAGATCTATCCGCCCGATCTTCCTGAGCCCTATGCGGCGCGGCGCGCGCGAGTTGGGATTCAGCTGTACGAGTCAGTGCGGATCGGCCGGGGCGAGCGAGCCGCGCGGTTGCAACAACTGGCGCGCAACTACGAGTTCTTCGGCGCGTCTGTTGGCATGATCGTCACGGTGGAGCGCTGCATGCAGCCCGGGCAATACACGGACCTCGGACTGTTCATGCAGTCCCTGGCCCTGCTCGCGGTGGAGCATGGACTCGGCACCTGCATGCAGGAGTCCTGGGCGAACTGGCCTGTCACGATCCGCGCGCTGCTCGGCGTTCCCGAGACCGAGCTGGTGTTCTGCGGGATCTCGCTCGGCTACCCGGACGGTGCCCACCCCATCAACGCCTATCGCACGGAGCGGGCCGATTTCGCGGAGTTCGGCCGGCTGCTGGAAACCTGAGCGCGGGCCGGGAGACCGCGAGCGGCGGCCGGGGGAGCCCAGGGTTGCCCCGACCGGTATGGTAGCTTACCATTAGCACGCAGCTTCCGGCCCTGAGCCGGCATTCCCTCCAGTTCATTCGGCTCGCGCAAACTCATGATTCCACGCACGCTTTTTTCCGACGAGCACGAGATCTACCGCGATTCGGTACGCAAGTTCATCCAGACCGAGATCATGCCGTTCCACGCCGAATGGGAGAAGGTCGGCATGGTGCCGCGCGAGCTGTGGCGGAAGGCCGGTGAGGCCGGCCTGCTGTGCACTAACGTCCCCGAAGAATATGGCGGCATGGGCGCGGGCTTCCTTTACAACGTCGTGTCGACCGAGGAGATGGGCCGTGCCGGCGCGACCGGCCCTGGCTTCGTCGTTCACTCCGACATGGTCGCCACGTACATTCTGTCTTTCGGGACGGAAGAGCAGAAGAAGACCTGGCTGCCGAAGATGGTGCGGGGCGAGGCGATCGGCGCTGTGGGTCTGACCGAGCCCGGTGGCGGCAGCGATCTCAAGGCGCTGCGGACCCGCGCGGTGCGCGAGGGCGATGAGTACGTCATCAACGGCCAGAAAACCTACATATCCAACGGCCAGCTCTGCGACATTGTGGTACTCGCTTGCAAGACCGACCCCGAGGCCGGCGCGAAGGGTGTCAGCCTCATTATCGTGGAGCCGACGCGGAACGGCTTCGAGCGCGGCCGCAGACTCGAGAAGCTGGGCCTGAAGGCTCAGGACACCTCGGAGCTGTTCTTCCGCGACCTGCGCGTGCCGGTGAGCAACCGCCTCGGCGAGGAAGGCAACGGCTTCAGGATGATCATGCACAAGCTCGCCCACGAGCGCCTGATCATCGCCGTGAACGCGATCGCGGTCTGCGAGGGCGTGTTGCAATGGACGGTCGATTACACGAAGGAGCGTAAGGCCTTCGGTCAGCGGATCTGCGACTTCCAGAACACGCGGTTCAAGGTGGCCGAGCTGAGCGCGCAGGTGCAGTCGGCGCGTGTGTTCGTGGACCGCTGCATCGAGCTGGCGCTCGACAACAAGTTGGACAGTATCGACGCCGCGATGGCCAAGATGGTCGCGAGCGAGCTGCAGTGCAAGGTGGTGGACGAATGCCTGCAGTTCTTCGGCGGCTATGGCTACATGCTCGAGTATCCGATCGCCCGCGCTTATATCGATACGCGCGTGCGGCGTATCGCCGGCGGCTCGTCGGAGGTCATGCGCGAGATCGTGAGCCGTAAGATCTTCGAATAGACCCAGTCGCGAGCGCCGCCGCCGGTTCCGCGAAATCGAGCGGCTCGACCGGATGCCGGAGCGTTACGCGTGCGAAGCTCGATTGAGTGGGGGTGGCCAGCCACCCGCCGACCATTGAATGAGGTGAATCGTGGATTTCAATCTGACCGAAGACCAGGCCGCGATCAAACAGGCGGTCAGCCGGATCTGCGCTAAGTTTCCTGACGAGTACTGGAGCCGCAAGGACGCCGCCGGCGAGTTTCCGCACGAGTTCCATCGCGCGATGGCCGAGGACGGCTGGCTTGGGATCACGATGCCGACGGAGCTGGGCGGATCCGGCCTCGGAGTGACCGAGGCGGCCGTGATGATGAACACGGTGGCGGCCGGCGGCGGCGGCGCCGCGGCGATGTCCACCCTGCAGATCAACCTGTTCGCGCCTCATCCGATTGTGGTGCTGGGAACGCCCGAGCAGAAGAAAAGAATGCTGACCCCGTTGATCGCCGGCACCGAGAAAACCTGCTTCGGCGTCACGGAGGCCAACGCCGGGTTGAACACGACGCGGATCAAGACCTTCGCGAAGAAGGTCAACGGCGGTTACATCGTCAACGGCAGCAAGATCTGGACGTCGACCGCTCAGGAAGCGGATAACATTCTGTTGCTCACCCGTACGACCGCGTTCGAGGATGCCCCCAAGCCGACCGACGGGATGACGATTTTCTTCACCAAGCTCGATCGCAGCAAGATCGAGGTGCGGCGCATTCCGAAGATGGGGCGCGCCGCTGTGGACTCGAACGCGATCTTCATCCAGGACCTGTTCATCCCCGACGCCGATCGGATCGGCGAAGAGGGCAAGGGGTTCTACTACCTGCTCCACAGTCTCAACCCCGAGCGCATCATCGTCGCCGCCGGCGCTATCGGTATCGCTCAGGACGCTCTGCGCCGGGCGGCCAACTACGGGCGCGAGCGCGAGGTGTTCGGGCGGCCCATCGGCCAGAACCAGTCCATTCAACATCCCCTGGCGGAGAAGTGGTGCGCCATCGAGGCGGCGTGGCTCGTGACCATGAAGGCCGCGCATCTCTATGACACCAAGCAGCCGTGCGGGTCGTATGCAAATGCGGCGAAGCTTCTCGGTGGCCGGGCCGCTTTCGATACGGCGGCGCAGGCCGTGCTGACGCACGGCGGCATGGGCTATGCGAAGGAGTATCAGGTCGAGCGGCTGTTCCGCGAGGCGGTTCTGCAGCGACTCGCGCCGATTTCCGAGCAGCTCATTCTGTCCTTCATCGCGGAGAAGGAGCTCGGTCAGCCGAAGTCCTACTGAGGTAGCGCGTTGCGGCCTTGGAAGGTAAGCGTCATGATATTAAACTGGTAAACCGCTGCACAGGTCCAGCGAGGTGTTCACATGGGATCCCGTTTGAGCCGGGCGCATACATGAATCTGCAAGCCCTGCGCGATCATCGCTTCGCCACGCTGAAGGCGACTTATACCGACAAGGACACGATGCTCTACGCCTTGAGCGTGGGCGCCGGTCTCGATCCTCTGAACGAGAAGGACCTCGGCCTCGTGTACGAGGGCAAGCTGAGCGCGCTGCCCTCGATGGCCGCGGTGCTCGCTCATCCCGGCCCGTGGATCACGCAGCCGCAGTTCGCGGTCAACTTCGTCAAGTTGCTGCATGGGGAGCAGAATCTGCGCGTGCACCGGCCATTGCCGGCGCAGGGAGAGCTGCAGGCGAACTACAAGGTTACCGCGGTGCAGGACAAGGGGGAGGGCAAAGGGGCCCTCGTGTTCTTCGAGAAGCAGCTCACCGACGCAAAGTCGAACGAGTTGCTGTGCACGGTCTCCTCGACACTATTTTGTCGGGGCGATGGAGGTTCCGGCAGCTTCGGGACTCCTCCTGAGGCCCTGTCTCCCGCTCCCGCGGGAGAGATGCAGCCCATCGGTGAGCTGAAGACGGATCGTCGCGCGGCGCTGTGGTATCGCTTGAATGGGGACCGCAACCCGATTCACGTGGACCCGCGTATTGCCGTCAAGGCCGGCTTCAAGGAGCCCATCCTGCACGGCCTGTGCACGTACGGTGTGGTCGGCTATCTCATCGTGCGCGATGTTTGTGGTTACGACACGTCCAAGCTGTTGACGCTCGACGCGCGGTTCAGCTCGCCGGTCATGCCCGGCGAGTCGATCCGCCTCGACGGCCAGCGCACCGCGGATGGATTGTTCTTCCAGGCGGTCGTGCCGGAACGCAACCAGGTCGTCATGAGTCAAGGGTTCGCGCGCATCGCCGCTTGACGGCGGGCGCGCTTGCGAGCTTCAGCGCGCCCGGGCTTGCGACTCGAAACCGCTGCTGTCGAACGCGGCGTCGGTCTTGGCCTTGATTTCGTCCAATGTGACGCCGGGCGCGAGCTCGAGCAGTTTGGCACTGCCACGACCCTTGTCGATCTCAAATACGCCGAGGTCGGTGATGAGCAGATCAACCACCCCCTTGCCGGTGAGCGGCAGATCGCAGCGATGTTTGAATTTGGACGCGCCGGATCTTTCCAGGTGCTCCATGACGACCACCACGCGCTTCACGCCGGCAACCAGGTCCATTGCGCCGCCCATTCCCTTGATCATCTTGTTGGGCACCATCCAGTTGGCGAGGTCGCCGTTTTCGGCCACCTGCATGGCCCCGAGAACGGAGAGGTGGATGTGGCCGCCGCGAATCATGCCGAAGCTGTCGGCCGATGAAAAATAGCTGGTGCCCTGCAATTCCGTGATGGTCTGCTTGCCTGCGTTGATCAGATCGGCATCCTGCTCGCCATCATAGGGAAATGGCCCCATGCCGAGCATGCCGTTTTCGCTTTGCAGCGTGACCTTCATGCCGGGCGGAATCTTGTTGGCCACCTCAGTCGGAATGCCGATGCCGAGATTGACATAAAAGCCGTCCTTCAGCTCCTGCGCCGCGCGTGCAGCCATCTGATCTCGCGTCCACGGCATCAGCCTTGCTCCCTTGCAGGTTGCTGCGCGCCGGCGCGCGGCCGTGTGGTCAGCCGCTCGATATGTTTCACGTAGTCTCTACCCTTGAAGATTCGATCGACGAAAATCCCCGGCGTATGCACCGCATCGGGATCGATCATGCCCGGCTCGACCAGTATTTCGACTTCGGCCACGGTGATCCTGCCGGCGGTCGCGATCATGGGGTTGAAGTTGCGGGCGGTCTTGCGATAGACCAGATTGCCCTCGGTATCTCCCTTCCAGGCCTTGACCAGCGAGACATCGGCGACGAGGCCGGTTTCCATCACATACCACTCGCCATTGAACTGGCGCGTCTCCTTGCCCTCGGCAACCTTGGTACCGTAGCCCGTGCGGGTGTAGAAAGCCGGAATGCCGGCGCCGCCGGCCCGGATGCGCTCAGCCAGCGTGCCCTGGGGATTGAACTCGATCTCGATCGTGCCATTGAGAAAACGCTCGGCCAGGATCTTGTTTTCGCCGACGTAGGAGGCAAGCACTTTCTTGATCTGATCGTTGGCCAATACCGCCCATATGCCATGATCGTCGCAACCCACATTGTTGCCGATCACCGTGAGGTTCTTGACATTTGAGTCGCGCAGTGCGGTCACGAGATTCTCGGGAACACCGCAAAGCCCGAAGCCGCCGGCCATGATGGTCATGCCATCGGCCACTATGCCCCGTAGCGCGCTCGCGGCGTCGGGAAAGACTTTGGACTGCACCGAGCCTCCGTTTTAACTGCGTGCTTTGATCGGTACGCGATTTTACCGAAATAGTGGGCCACCGAGAGGAAAAATAACGGTCTTTCCCGAGTGCCGGTGGTTCATCCAGATGGCTGTTCCTGATCAAGATTTCCGTGCCCGTGATGCCGTGGCTCCTTGGGCTTACGCTGCGTGCAACGGCCAGCGGCCGCCCGGTTTGAATTGGCACGGGTGCTGATGCATACTAATGGTACTGAAGCTTACTAAATGGCTCGACTAGCTTACTAAATGGCTCGATCAGAGCCTTCGCACCTCAAGGAATCGCTGCAGATGTCAGACGTCGGTATCAAATCTTTTGCCGCCTATATTCCGCGGCTGCGTTTGGACAGGGCGGCCATCGCCGCGGCTCACGCCTGGGCCCTCCCTGGCCTCAGGGGGCTCGCCAAGGGAGAGCGCTCCTTCGGGAGCTGGGATGAGGACGCCATCACCATGGCCGTGGAGGCCGGTCGAGCCTGCATGGCCACGAAACTCGACGGTCGTGTCGGATCGCTAATTTTCGCGTCCACATCAGCGCCATTTGCCGATCTTCAGAACGCCAGCATCGTGAGTGGGGCCGTGGGGCTGGCGGCCGATACGGGCACCCTGGACACGAGTGGGTCCTTGCGTGCCGGCACCTCCGCCCTCATCCATGCTCTCAAGGGGAATGCCGCGGATGACGTCCTGGTCGTGGCCGCGGAGAATCGGTTGACGAAACCCGGCAGCGCGCAGGAGATGCAATACGGCTGCGGATCGTGTGCATTGCGGGTCGGGCGCGGGGCGGTCATCGCGAAGCTGATCGGCTCGGCGTCGAGCATCAGTCAGTTCGTCGATCATTTCCGCGCGAATGGCCAGAAGTACGACTACCAATGGGAAGAGCGCTGGATCCGTGACGAGGGCTATCTCAAGATCATTCCCGAGGCGGTGAGCCGCCTGTTCGAGCAGACGGGCTTGAAGTCCGACGCCATCGACTTTCTGTGCGTGCCCGGTACGGTATCCGGGATTTCCGCGGCGATCGCCAAGCAGCTCAAGATCAAGCCCGAAGCGGTCGTCGACAATCTGAGTGCCCGGTGCGGCGACACCGGCGCGGTCCACCCGCTCATGATGCTGGGGCTCGCTCTGGAGAAGGCCAGTCCGGGGCAGAAGATACTGGTGGTGGCTCTTGGCGCCGGCTGCGATGTCCTGCTGCTCGAGGCCACCGATGGGATTCGGGATCGGCGGCCGACCGCCACGGTCACCGCCACTCTGGCGCGCGGCTGCACAGATAAGAATTATCTGAAGCTCCTCTCTTTCAGCGGCGAGCTGGACCTCGATTGGGGGATGCGCTCCGAAACCGATCCCAAGACCGCTCTGACGCAGCTCTACCGGGCCCAGGACCAGGTGACGGCGTTCGTGGGAGGCAAGTGCACGTCCTGCGGCACGATCCAGTTCCCCCGGATGCCGGCGTGCGTGAATTGCGGCTCCACGGAGCCGATGGCGCCGTATCACCTCGCAGACGAGCCGGCCAAGGTGGCGACCTATACGGCCGACTGGTTGATGTTCTACCTGTCGCCGCCACTGTATGTCGGACTGGTCCAGTTCGATAACGGAGCGCGCGTCCTCATGGAGATGGTGGACGTGGATCCGGCCAGTTTCGATGTGGGCAGCCCCTTGCGGATGGTCTTTCGGATCAAAGAGAAGGACTCGATGCGGCATTACAATCGATATTTCTGGAAGGCGGCCCCGGCGCTGAGCGGCGCGACCAGCGCGCCAAAGGTTTGACACATGGCAAGCGGAATCAAAGACAAAGTCGCGATCATCGGCATGGGCTGCTCCAAGTTCGGAGAGCGTTGGGACCGTGGTACGGAGCACCTCCTGAGCGAGGCGTTCACCGAGGCCCTGCAGGACGCTGGCATCGAGAAGAGCCAGATCGAGGCGGCTTGGTATGGCTCGGCTCTGGATCGGGTCAATGTCGGCAATTCGGCTATCCCGCTATCCACCGCTCTGCGCATGGAAGGGATCCCCGTGACGCGTGTCGAGAACATGTGCGCTACGGGCACTGAGGCGCTGCGTGGCGCAGTGTATGCCGTGGCGGCCGGAGCTGCGGACATCGCGCTCGCGATTGGCGCCGAGAAGCTGAAGGATACCGGCTACGGTGGCTTGCCCGTCACCACCAAAGGCACTCTGAACGATCTCATCATGCCGTATGCATCGGCCCCTGCGGGCTTTGCGCAGCTCGCAGCCGGCTATCGCGCCCGCTATGGTGTCTCCAAGCAGGACTTGAAACGCGCCATCGGCCGCGTCTCCTGGAAGAGCCACCAGAATGGAGCCAAGAATCCGAAGGCGCACATTCAGAAGGAAGTCGATCTCGACACCATCTTGAATGCGCCGATGATCGCCGATCCGCTCGGACTGTTCGATTGCTGCGGCGTGAGCGACGGCGCCGCCTGCGCGATCGTCACCACGCCTGAGATTGCCCGCGGTCTGGGCAAGAAGGATCTGGTCACCATCAAGGCCCTGCAGTTGTCATTGAGCTGCGGCAAGGAGCTCGGCACGTCCGGCTGGGACGGCAGCTATGTTCGTAACACGCGTATTGCCGCGAAGAAGGCCTATGCCGAGGCAGGCATCCAGAATCCGCGCAAGGAGCTGAGCATGATGGAGGTGCACGATTGTTTCTCCATCACGGAGCTCGTCACGATGGAGGATCTGGGTGTCTCGGAGGATGGCGGCGCCGTAAAGGACGTCATGGACGGCTTTTTCGATGCGGACGGCGGCGGCGTGCCCTGCCAGATCGACGGTGGATTGAAGTGCTTCGGGCATCCGATCGGCGCCTCGGGGTTGCGGATGGCTTACGAGAACTATCTGCAGCTCCTGGGGCGTGCCGGCAAGCGGCAGCTGAAGAACCCGGTGTACGGTCTGAGCCACAATCTCGGTGGAGTGCCTTACAACGGCGTGTCGGCCATCTCCATCCTCGGTCTGCACTGAGCGCGCGGGTCCAAAATGGCCGGACTTTACTTCGAGGAGTTCAAGGTCGGCATGCTGTTCGAGCATGCCATTCGGCGCACGGTGACGGAGGCGGACAACGTCTTCTTCACCGCGCTGACCCACAATCCAGCCGCCATACATCTCGACGAGGAATACTGTCGCACGCAGAGTGAGTTCGGCCAGCGCATCGTCAACAGCGCGTTCACGCTGGGATTGATGGTTGGAATCTCCGTAGGAGATACGACACTGGGCACCACGGTCGCGAATCTCGGCTGGGACGAGGTGCGCTTCCCGAAACCGCTCTTCCACGGCGACACGGTCCGCGTTCAGTCGGAAGTGCTGGAGATTCGGGAGAGCAAGTCGCGCCCGCAGAATGGGATCGTGATCTTCCATCATCGCGCCTACAACCAACGCAACGAGCTCGTCGCGAGCTGCAAGCGGTCGGCTCTGATGCACAGGAAACCCCAGAAATGATGCTTCGCTCGCTGCTGTTCGTGCCCGGAGATAGCGAGAAGAAGATGGCGAAGAGCGTCGGCTTGCCGGCCGACGGTCTCATTCTGGATCTCGAGGACGCCGTCGCTCCCTCACGCAAGCCCGAAGCGCGCCAGCTGACTCGGGAGTATCTGGGCGCTCACCCGGATCGCAGCAGGACGCGTCTGTGGGTGCGGATCAATCCGCTCGAGACGCCCGAGTCGTTGCCGGATCTCGCGGCCGTCATGGCCAACCGTCCCGACGGCATCATTCAGCCGAAGACCCGCTCCCCGGACGATGTGATCCGGCTGTCTCACTATCTCGATGCTCTCGAGACGCAGAACGGAATCCCGCTCGGCCAGACGAAGATCATCCCGGTAGCGACGGAGACGCCTCAGGCCATCTTCACGATGGGAGGCTTCTCGCGCTGTGGCAGCCGCCTGGCAGCGATCACGTGGGGAGCCGAGGACCTGTCGACGGCCGTCGGCGCGATCGGTAACAAGGCGCCTGACGGCAATTGGAGCCAGCCTTTCCAGCTCGCCCGCTCGCTGTGCATCTTTGCGGCCAGCGCGGCCGGTGTGCCGGCTCTCGACACACTGTTTGCCGACACGCGCGATACCGAGGGGTTGCGTGGTGCTTGCGCGACCGCACGCCGGGACGGCTTTAGCGGCAAGATCGCGATCCACCCGGGGCAGGTCGTGCCGATCAACGAGGGCTTCACGCCTAGCAGAACCGAGGTAGAGCGCGCGCAGCGCATCGTTTCTCTGTTCGATGCAAACCCCGGCGTGGGCACGCTCGCGTTGGATGGCGAGATGTTGGATATTCCGCACCTGCGTCAGGCGCGTCGCACCCTGGAAATCGCCGCAGCGGCCGCACACTGAGGAACTGGCGGCTGCTGCCCGTGTGCGCTCGGACGGCCGCGACCGTTGCAACAGGGAAGCGCATTTTCGACTCCGCGACGCGATATGATATTTACCGGTACCACGCAACGAGATCCATCCAAGCATGAGCGAGTCAGCGACCCGTGTGCGGCTGTGCGCGGTAGACGATATCGAGCCGGGCGAGATGCTGCAGGTGGCACTGGCCGGGTTACCGCCGTTGGCCGTCTACCGGGTTGGCGATGAGGAATTCTTCTGCACTCAGGATATGTGTACCCACGGCAATGCGTCGCTGGCGGGCGAGGGCGATCTCGAGGGCTATATTGTCGAGTGCAGCTGGCACGAGGGAAAATTCGACATCCGTACGGGCCAGCCCTGCGCACTGCCGTGCACCGAGCCGCTGAAGACTTTCCCGGTGGCGGTCGAGGACGGCGAAGTCTTTCTGAAGCAGGCGTAGGCGGCGGTCCGTTTTCCTGGAACGCGGCGTTGTCATTTCCGGGGGTCGTATGCACACCTTTCAGTCGTTGCGCTATGAGCTCGAGGGCTCCATCGCGCGAATCACTCTCAACCGGCCGGACAGCTTGAACGCGATCGATTATCAGCTTCACGAGGAGCTGCTCCATGCGTTCTTGCAAGTGCGGGGCGAGCGCGAAGCTCGCGCCGTACTGTTCGCCTCGACCGGCAAGGCGTTCTCGGCAGGCGGAGACCTCAATGAGATCGCGCGTCTGCAGTCCGACGCCAGCCGCCGTGCGCACATGTGTGATGGGGGATTGCGACTGGTGCATGCGCTCATCGACGTTCCCATACCGATCGTCGTCGCTTTACAGGGTGACGCATTGGGCCTCGGAGCATCGGTCGCACTGGGATGCGACATCATCGTTGCAGCCAAGACCGCGCGCATCGGCGATCCCCACGTGAAGGTGGGTCTGGTGGCCGGTGATGGCGGCTGCCTCTTCTGGCCGGCGGCGGTCGGAATGAATCGCGCCAAACGCTAT
The DNA here is from genome assembly GCA_035277965.1 of Steroidobacteraceae bacterium. Taxonomy (GTDB): domain Bacteria; phylum Pseudomonadota; class Gammaproteobacteria; order Steroidobacterales; family Steroidobacteraceae; genus 13-2-20CM-66-19. The sequence goes on from DATEJM010000050.1 coordinate 55,951, forward strand.
CTGTTGACGGGCGACCTGCTCGGGGCGGAGGAAGCGTGGCGGATGGGTCTCGTGACAGATCTCGTCGAGAAGGCCGAGGAGGCACTGCCGGCTGCGCAGCAGCTCGCGCAGCGCGTGGCGCAGCTGCCGCCGATCGCGGTCCGCGGCACCAAGCAGTCATTGAACTCGCTGCTCAAGGCCCGGGCCCGTGAGGGATTCGACTTGTCGATGGCGTACGAGTATCAGTCCGGCGGCTCCGAGGACACCCTCGAGGCCGTGGCGGCGTTCAAAGAGCGACGCAAGCCGGTATATCGAAATCGGTGAGTCAGCGCTGACGAGCGTGCCTCCTCGAGGCGCGCGGACGGTGCGCAGCCTCCTCGAGGAAGTTTGAGTGCATCCACGTGAGATAGCAGCCCGCGACAGCGCCAAGCCGGCGATCGTCATGGCGCCGTCCGGTGCCATGGTCACGTACGGGAAACTCGTCGACCGCTCCAATCGGGCTGGCGAGTTGTTCCGCTCCCTGGGCTTGCAGCCCGGCGACGGCATCGCCATCTGCATGGAGAATCACGAGCGCTATTTCGAGCTGTGCTGGGGCGCTCATGACAGCGGTCTGTATTACACGCCAATCAGCTCGCGGCTACGCCCGAGTGAGGTCGCTTACATCGTGGGCGACTGCAACGCCCGGGTGCTCGTGATGTCGCACGCGCTCGCCGAGATTGCCTCAGGTTTGCCCGGCGAGCTGCTCGAGCGCATTCATTGCTTCATGATCGACGGCACCATCGAGGGCTTCCGGCCTTACGAGGCCGCGCTCGCGCGGATGTCCGGGACGCCCGGCGCTGCCGCGGTTCAGGGCGCGGCGATGGTCTACTCCTCCGGTACGACTGGCTTGCCAAAGGGCATCGAGCCGCCGTCCCTGGGTCTCGCGATCGATCAACCGACGCCGCTCACGTCGAAGCTGATCGAGCTCTATGGCTTCGACGAGCGCACCGTCTACCTGTCCACGGCGCCGCTGTACCATGCGGCTCCGCTGAAATTCAACAGCGTGGTGCTCGCTACCGGCGGCACGACGGTCATCCTGCAGAAGTTCGATGCCGAGCTGGCCCTCGCCAGCATCGAGCGCTATCGCGTCACGCACTCGCAGTGGGTGCCGACGATGTTTATCCGTATATTGAATCTGCCCGAGGAGACGCGCCGACGCTACGATCTGTCCTCGCAGCAGGTTGCCATCCACGCCGCCGCTCCGTGTCCCCCCGAAGTGAAGGAGAGAATGCTCGGCTGGTGGGGTCCCGTCGTGTACGAATATTACAGCGGCTCCGAGAGTGTTGGCATGTGCGCCATCGGGCCGCGCGAATGGTTGAGCCACCGTGGCTCCGTCGGCAAGGCCGTGCGTGGCGAGATGCATATTCTCGACGAGCAGGGCAGGGCACTGCCGCCGGGAGAGCCCGGCCTCGTCTATTTCGCCAACGCCGGACAGGTGCAGTACCATAACGATCCGGAAAAAACGGCCCGGGCGCACAACGACCGCGGTTGGGCGACCATCGGCGACATCGGCTACGTGGACGCGGAAGGCTATCTCTATCTGACCGATCGGCGCGACTATGTCATCATCTCGGGCGGAGTCAACATCTATCCGCAGGAAGCCGAGAGCCTGTTGAGTCTGCATCCGAAGGTGGCGGACGTTGCCGTTTTCGGGGTACCCAACCAGGAGTTCGGCGAAGAGGTGAAAGCCGTGGTGCAGCCGCATTCGATGGCCGATGCGGGCCCCGCTCTGGAACAAGAGCTCATCCAGTATTGCCGCGGGCAGCTCTCGAGCATCAAGTGCCCGAAGAGCGTGGACTTCAGCGCCGCTCTGCCGCGCGAGCCGACCGGCAAGCTCCTCAAGAAGAAGATCCGTGAACGCTACTGGCCGTCTGGCGCCAGGAAGTAGGGGGCGGCTATGACAACCGCGCTCGAGACGTTCCGGATTCGCGCGACCGATGATCAACTTGCCGATCTGCGCATGCGTTTGCGGGCTACGCGCTGGCCGAACAAAGAGACGGTCGGCGACTGGACGCAAGGAGTGCCGCTCGCCTATTTGCAGGACGTGGTGACGTACTGGGCCAACACGTACGATTGGCGCGCACGCGAGGCGCGTATGAATGCATTCCCCCAGTTCCGCCTTCGAGTAGGAGGTCTGGGCATTCATTTCATTCATGCGCGCTCGAGCCATGCCGATGCGCTGCCGCTGATCATGACTCACGGGTGGCCAGGGTCGGTCGTGGAGTTCTTGAAGGTCATCGAGCCGCTGACCGAGCCGCAGAAGCATGGAGGTCGGGCGCGCGATGCATTCCACGTGGTTTGTCCCGCGCTGCCGGGTTACGGATTTTCGGACAAACCGACGCAGACGGGCTGCGGTGTGGAGAAGATCGCGGAGCTCTGGGATGAGCTGATGTGCGCGCTCGGATATCCGCAGTACGTTGCGCAAGGCGGCGACTGGGGTGCGGCCGTCACGACGCAGATCGCGAGTCAGAATCGCGGCCATTGCCGCGGCATCCACCTGAACCTGGCGCTCGCGCCTCCAACGCCGGAGGCACTTGCCAACCCTACCGAAGCCGACCAGGCCGCGTTCGCCGCCGCCAAGCGCTACGGCGACAGCGAGTCCGGCTACGCGATCCAACAGTTGACCCGTCCTCAGACCGTCGGCTACGGGCTGGCAGACTCTCCGGCGGGCCAGGCTGCCTGGATACTCGAGAAGTTCTGGTCGTGGACCGACTGCGACGGGCACCCCGAGAATGTGCTGTCGCGCGATGAGCTGCTGGACAACGTGATGATGTACTGGCTCTGCGACAGTGGAGCTTCGTCGGCGCGGCTCTACTGGGAGAGCTTCCGTACCTTCAACCGCGAAGGAGGGCCTATCACCCTGCCGATGGGTTGCAGCAACTACCCGAAAGAGCTGGCACAGCCGCCGCGGTCGTGGGTCGAGCGCCGCTATCAGCGTATCGTCTACTGGAACCGGCTGGCGAAAGGCGGCCATTTCGCGGCGTTCGAGCAACCCGCAACCTTCGTGCAGGAGCTGCGGGCGTGCTTCGCGCTGATGCGCAGTTGACTCAAAGCCTCATGCGCCGTCGACGCGAAACTTTGGGAGGCTACGGCTACGTGACTGACAGCCCGATTTCGCGCATCTACACTTACGCGCGTGTCGAGCCGATTTATGGCGGTACATCGCGGATCCGGACGACTATGATCGCCAAGGCCCTGCGTTAGACGCCCGACCACCCGTCCCGCTTCAAGGGAGAGCACGCTTGAGCACGGCGCACAAGGCAACAGTTCAGAATTTCTATCGCCGACTGTGGTCGACGGAAGCTGCGCGGGCGGTCGCCGAGTGCACGAGCCCCGATTACATCGAGCATCAGGCGAGCGCGGGATTCTCCAGGTGGGGCCTGGTGGACTACGTGCAGCGGCGCCGGGCGGCCTATCCGCAGCAGCAGATGGTCATCCATCGGACCATCGCGCAGGGAAGCTGGGTGTTTGTGCACGTCGAGGAACGCCTGGACGAGGAGCACGCCGTCGCGCGCGGGGAGCTGTTCCGGCTGCAGCGCAACGAAATCCAGGAGCACTGGTCTGCGCACGTGAAGGATCGCAAGCCCCGCAAGAACCCGAATGGTACGTTCGACGGGCCCGATGTGGACCTGCGCAAGGACAGCGCCGCCCGCTTCGTCACCCGTTTCCAGGAGCTCGATCTCATCGGCTTCGGCGAGTTCGACTTCGCCGCATTCCTGGTCAATCGAACCGAGCGCTACATCGAGCACAGCCCCACGGGCTGCGACGGCCGTGCGGGCCTCATCGAGGTGCTGCAGAAGATCGCGGCGGGCGGTGCGCGCATGAGCGTGTCCATCAAGCACACGCTCGTGGAGGGCGATTTCATCGTGTCGCACCGTCTGTACCGTACGCAACCGCCGTATCCCGACTGCAAGACCATCAATGTATTCGACCTGTTCAGGATGACCGACGAGGGTCAGGCTGACGAGCACTGGGACATCATGGAAGAGATTGAGTCCGAGTCCGAGGCCCATCTCGCGAAGATCTTCTGAAGGCCGCAGGTCCAGGCATGACTGCGACGCGGATGCGTCATCTCAACGGTGGGCGGCGGGCTAGCCGCCGTCCTGGTTCCTGTCGCTCGACGTACCGGGCACGGCATCCATCGAAATGAGCCGTTGCTTCATCTTGTGCAGCACCGCCTCCGCGCGCGCCACATCGCCCGAGGCGATGCCGCCCATGATGTCGCCGTTGACCTCCTGGGCAATTTTCTGGATCTGCGAGAGCAGCTTCGTCCCCTTGCCGGTCATCACGACGCGCTTGGCGCGCCGGTCGGCCGGATCGGCGCGACGCTCGACATAACCGCTGACCTCGAGCCGGTCTATGAGGCCGCCCAGGGTGACCTTGCCAACATCCATCATCTTGGCGAGCTCGGTCTGCATCATGCCCGCGCCGTTGTTCCGCGAGAGATTCGCGAGCACCCACCACTGCGAGCGCGTGACACCGAGGGGCTTCAGGGCCTTGTCGACCACGGTCCGCCGCAACCTGGACACATCATGGACCAGGAAGCCGATGCGAAACGGCCGCCGTTCTTTCCCCATCTACTCAACTCCGGTGGCGCCAGGTCGCCGGGAGCGCCCGTCCCATCGGACTCCAGCTTCTGGCGAGGCGTAATATTAGCCGTAGTATAGTAAAAATGCGAGCATGTTTCGGGGCTGCGCACCGGGCCGAATGTTGGTCGGTGGCGTGCAAACGCGCAGGCTGGCTGGCATACTGAAAGACCCGCAGGCAGCAGTCGACCAGGGTCACAGATGGCCTCTCCGGCGCTCGATTCCGCGCGTAGCATTCACGCGAAACCTGACAAGCTGCCCGTCACGCCGCTGCATGGCGCGCAGCTGCGGTTCGCGGCGATCGGCTTGTCGCTCGCCACCTTCATGCAGGTGCTCGACACGACCATCGCGAACGTGTCGGTGCCGACCATCGCCGGCGGGCTCGGCTTGAGCGCCGGTCAGGGTGTGTGGGTCATCACCTCGTTCTCGGCGGCGAGCGCGATCTCAATGCCGCTCACCGGGCGGCTCGCCGAGCGCTTCGGCCAGCTGCGCGTCTTCATGAGCGCGACCGTTCTGTTCGTGATCGCGTCGTTCCTCTGCGGCATCTCGCCATCGATGCAGGCGTTGGTTGCCGCCCGGGTCCTGCAAGGGGCCGTCGCCGGACCATTGGTGCCGTTGTCGCAAGCGCTGCTGCTGGCCGTCCATCCACCGCAGAAGCGTGGGCAGGCGCTCTCGATGTGGGGGGCGATCGTCACCGTGGCGCCGATCCTCGGTCCCATTCTCGGGGGTTACATCTCAGACAACGCATCGTGGCCCTGGATCTTCTTCATCAACGTGCCGGTGGGCTTCATCGCGGTCGCCTTCGTGTGGACAACGTTGCATCGAGTCGAGACGCCTCGGGCGCGCCCTCCGCTGGACATCGTCGGGTTGCTGTTGCTAGCCCTGTGGGTCGGCAGTCTGCAGATCATGCTGGACAAGGGGCAGGACGAGGCCTGGTTCGAGTCGCGCCTGATCGTCGCGCTCGCGGCGATCAGCGCCATCGCCTTCGGCTACTTCCTCATCTGGGAGCTGGGAGACCGGCACCCCATCGTTCACCTCGCTTTGTTTCGCAACCGCAACTTTCTCGTGGGCGCCGGCGGCGCGGCCCTGCTGTACGGGGCGTTCTTTGGGGTGACGGTATTGTTACCTCTGGTGCTGCAGACGCAGCTCGGCTACACCGCCACGTGGGCGGGGCTCGTGCTGGCCCCGGTGGGGCTGCTGCCGGTAATGGCATCGCGGATCATTGGCCGCAACATGTATCGGCTGGACCCGCGGGTGCTGGTGAGCAGTGCGTTGCTCGTGGTGGCTGCGGTGATGTTGATGCGCTCGCGTTTCACGAGCGGCGTCGATTTTACGACGCTCGTCATGCCGCAGTTCATCCTCGGCCTGGGATTGCTGCTGATGCAGACTCCGCTCTCGGCGCTCACGCTCTCTCAGCTCAAGCCCCACGAAACAGCCGCGGCATTGGGCCTGGTTACGTTCCTGCGCTACGCCTGCGGAAGCTTCGGCGCATCGCTGCTGACCAGCCTCTGGCAGGATCGTGAGGCCCTGCATCACACGCGCCTCGTCGAAGCACTCGCGAGCGGCCGGCCCGCGACGGGTCAGACGCTGCAGATGCTTACGCAGCATGGCTTCAGCTTCCAGCAGGCCTATGGCGTGGTGGAGGCTGCCCTCAGTCAGCAGTCCTTCATCATGGCGGCGAACGATGTTTTCTGGGTCTCCGCCGGGTTCATTTGCATGTTGGTGGGCATCGTCTGGTTTGCCAAGCCCCCGTTCAATTACGCTGCCGCGCCCGCCGCACCCGCGGAGTAGACTGTCCGTGGCTTGCGATATGGCCGGCCCCGGACCGGACAACCTGCCGGGCGGCTCCCGGTTTACGGATGGTGTGGAAGCATATATTATACAACCGTCCGAGTGACGGCCGGAGAGCAAGCGAGCGATGAAGATCTGTGCGGGCCGGGTAGCGATCGTGACCGGAGCGGGGCGCGGCGTGGGCCGCGAGTACGCTCTGATGCTGGCGCGCCACGGCGCCAAGGTGTTGGTCAACGATATCGGCACCGCGGCTGACGGTCAGGGGCGCGATTCGAGCCCGGCCGATGAGGTCGTCGAGCAGATCCGCCGCGAGGGCGGCGAGGCGGCAGCCAACAACGCCGATGTCACGAACTGGAATGCCACCGAGGCAATGGTCCGCGAGGCGGTCGAGCGCTTCGGCCGCCTGGACATTCTGGTCAACAACGCGGGATTCCTCCGCGACCGCATGCTCGTCAACATGACCGAGCAGGATTTCGACGCGATCGTCGGGGTCCACCTGAAGGGAACGTTCTGTCCCACGCGTCACGCAGCCGCCTACTGGCGCGAGCGCAACAAGGCCGGCGAGAGGTTCGATGCGCGCGTCATCAATACGACGTCGCACTCGGGGTTGTTTGCCAACATCGGGCAGGCGAACTACGTGGCGGCGAAGTCCGGCATCGCGAGCTTCACGATCGTCGCCGCGCGGGAGCTGCGTCGTTACGGCGTGACGGCCAACGCTATTGCCCCACGCGCGAACACGCGCTTGACTGAAGGCGCCGCGCAGTGGACTGCGGAGCAGATCGAGAAGCGCCTGCCCGTGTGGACTGCCGCACTGGTCACGTGGCTGGCGAGCCCCGCTTCGACGGGAATATCGGGCCGCGTGTTCGAGAGCTGGGGCTATGGTTACACAGTCGCCGAGAGCTGGCAGCACGGGGCCACGGGGCCCGCGGCCAAGGATCCAACGGCGGTCGGCGCTACGATCGAGCAGATCGTCGCGGCCTCCCGCAAGAACGCTGGCATCGACCTGGGATCTACGCTCGACCCCTGACGGTCGCCGCCGGTGGCTGACGGGCTGGGCTGGAGGCTCGGCGCAGCCGATGCCGGCGAGGGAGCCCAGGGCGTATACTGTTGAGATACAGGCTATCGAGTCGCCCGGTGGCACGATGATCCGATGACGCTGATCTGTCTCAGCCCCAACGGTGTGGACACCTGCCGGTTGCCCCGAGCGCCCGATACCATGCTCGTGGCGACGGTGGGCGGTGTGATCCGGCTCGTGCGGGACCCCGCGGCAGCTGCCTGGAATGTCGATGGCCACTCCCTCATTGACGTACACGTTGGTTCGCTCTTGCAGGACCCGACGCGCGGGTTCGTCTTTGCCGGCTCCTATTCGGCCGGGCTGTTTCGCAGTCGGGACGAGGGGCGCACGTGGGAGTCGGTGAGCGAGGGCCTCGGTCATCTCAATGTGTATTCACTGGCATCGTCCGACACGACGAACGCCGCGCGCCCCTTCGAATTGTACGTCGGGACGCAACCTGCTCATCTTTATCGCAGTCGCGATCACGGCGACACATGGGAAGAGCTGACCGCGCTCGCCTCGGCTCCCGGTCACGAGAGCTGGGGCAAGGCCGGCTTCAGTCAGCCGGCCCATGTGCGCCACATCGCCTGTCACCCTACCGCGGCCGATACTTTGTACGTGTGTGTCGGTAGCGGTGGATTGCTCCGCACAGACGATAGCGGGCGCCATTTCCGCGCGCTCGAGTGTCAGTCCGGCGATGTGGCTCTGCACGCGCACGCGCGTCGGATCGTCTTCAGCCCGTGCAATCCCGACGAGGTCTTCCTGCAGAGCAGCCGCGGTGTCGCACGCAGCCTCGACAGCGGAGGGAGTTGGACAGTGGTGCCCACCAGCGACTACGGAGTGTCCTACCCGGGTTGTCTGCATTGCGCCCCGGAAGGCGACGGTGTCGTCTTTCTGGCGGGTGCGCGGACGGAGCGGCGGGCTTGGAAAGAGACCGGAGACGCCGATTCAACGATGACCGCCAGTCATGACGGCGGCCGAACCTGGACACGGGTTCGCGGCGGACTGCCGCGCTTCACGGGGAACGTGGAGGCAGTGACGCTCGTGACGTGGCCGGCCGGTTTCGGGCTCGTCGTTGCTACCACCGACGGTGAGGTGTTCGGCAGCACGAACAAGGGTGAGACGTGGAAGCAGCTCGCCGAAGGCCTCCCTCCGATCTCGACCCGGGCACACTACGAAGATCTCGCTGCCGGCCGACTCTACATGCAGCATGTCTATGCCGTTGCATGCCGGGTGTGCTGACCCATTTCCAAGAGGACGCCTTGCGGCTGGAGCTCCCTGGGGTACGCGGCTTGCTGGGATCCCGGGCGTCTCAACTCGAAAGCGATCGGATGCGCAACCATCCAGACGTACCCGCTTCGGTCAAAGGACCCTCCCGAGTGCAGCCGCAATGGCCACCTGGCCGCATCGTCGAGCTTGACCTGAAGCCTGACCACGGTGAGGAGTCTTACTGCGGCGCGGGCCGGATGGAAGGGCGCGTGGCTCTCGTTACGGAAGGGGACTCCGGTCTGGGTCGCGCCGTCGCGATCGCCTTCGCGCGCGAAGGCGCGCATGTGGCGATTTCATACACGCGGAACAGGAATGGCGCCGAGGAAACCGCGCACTGGGTCGGGCAGGCGGGGCGCCAGGCGATGTTGAGCGAGGGCGACGTGGCGGATCCCGAATATCGCGTCAAGTTGCTGCAGCGTGTGCGCCGTCAGCTTCGTCGCCTGGATGTGCTGGTGAATAACAGTGCGTTCGAATGGGTGACCGAGCTCGACGAGCAGACCCAGGCGGCAGAGCTGGAAGCGGTGTTCAGAACCCGGAATGAGAGTGTGTTTTTCCTTTCGGAGCTCGCTGCCGACCTGATGGAGGCCCGGGGCTCGATCATTCTGACAACGGCGGTTCAGGGCGAGATGTCACAAGCGCAGGGCAGGGCTCACGCGGCCAATGGCGGGGCCGTCGGCAACATCGCCGCGAGTCTCGCGCGGCGGTTCGCCCCGCGGGGAATTCGAGTCAGCGCCGTCGCAACCGGTCCGGTGTGGACGCCGCGTGTGCTTGCTGCCCTGAGCACCGAGGAAATACGCAGCTTCGGCGCCTCGACTTGCCTGGGCCGGCCGGCGCAGCCGGCTGAGGTGGCCCCGACCTATGTATGGCTCGCCTCGGCCGAATCGGGGCCGAAGAGCGGCGAGGTACTTCGGGTCACGCTCGTAGAGTGAGCCGATGCGCGCGCTCAACCCGGTTTGCGATTGTTCAGCGGGCAGCTCGCGGGTTGCTACTGTCGCGATGAGTGGAGCAGTATCTTCCTCCGTTCGCAGACATTCCGCCGACCAGGTAGCGCCATGAGTCGTTTCGATCTGACCCCGCCCTCCGATGCCCAACGCCGCGAGATCACGGCGGGGTTGACCCGCGATGAACGTCGTGTGCTTCTGGAGCACGGGACCGAAGCTGCCTTCTGCGGCGTGTTCCTCGACAACGAGAAGGACGGTATTTACACGTGCCGGTTCTGCGGGCTGCCTTTGTTTCGCTCGAGCGCGAAGTTTGACTCGGGCACCGGATGGCCGAGCTTCTTCAAACCTTACGATGAGAGTCACATCAAGAGGCTGCGCGACACGAGCTACGGCATGATCCGTGTCGAGGAAGTCTGTGCCCGTTGTGGCAGCCACCTGGGCCATGTCTTTCCCGACGGACCGCCGCCCACGGGAGAGCGCCATTGCCTCAATTCCGTATCGATGTCCTTCACCGACCGCGCGCAACCTCTGCCTGATGTTTTGCACAGGGGTGCGCCGGAGGGCGTCGCCGACCCGGCGCCCGGCTGAGGCGGCACTATCGCAGTTCCTCCGGTGGCGGCTCACTCGGGCCGGCCCGAGACCTCACTCGTGCCGTCCCGAGTCCTCCGCGCGCTCCTGAGCTTCGAGCTCCCGGGCGCGTTGCTCGGCTCGCTCGAGGACGTCCTTGGAGGGGATTCCCGTGCGGGAGCTGCTGCGCAGAGTCAGGATCAGTCCGATCAGGAGTCCCACCACCAGCAAGATGGCTGTGAGTGCGCGTGGCATGGCGAGGCTCGGCAGCATTTAGCGTGCCTCCAGCGGCCCACGACCCTTGCGAATCATCGAATGTCGAATCGTCATATGATATGAATATAAGTAATTGAATTAATTAGATATATATAATGAACGAAAGCCCTCTCGAAATATGAGCAGCTCCCGCGTGACCCCAGAAAACCTCGCCCCGCAGATCACCACCCTCCAGGCGCACATTCTGGAACAGCAAGCGAGCTACCCGCAGGCATCCGGACTCTTCACCTGGATATTGTCCGCCCTATCGATCTCCACCAAGATCATCGCCGACAAGCTGCGGCGGGCGCGTCTGGAGAACGTCCTCGGCAGCATTGGCGCCGAGAACGTCCAGGGCGAGCAGCAGCAGAAGCTCGATGTCATCGCGAATGAGGTCTTGCTGCGGACCCTGGGGGGACGCGAAGGCGTCGCCATCGTTGCTTCCGAGGAGAACGAGCAGCCGGTCATCCTGCGCAAGGTGAAGGACGGGGACGCGCGCTATTGCGTATTGTTCGATCCGCTCGATGGCTCCTCCAATCTCGATGTCTGCGGGGGTGTCGGCACCATCTTCAGTATTCTTCGCCACGATCCGGCGGCAAACAGCGCCGAGGAGTCGCTGCTGCAGCCGGGCTCGCGGCAGGTCGCGGCGGGGTATGTTTTGTACGGCTCCTCGACGGTGTTCGCGCTCACGATCGGCAAGGGCGTGGATTTGTTCGTACTCGATCCGGGTATCGGTGCGTTCATTCGCGTCGAGCAGGGCGTGCGTACGCCGCAGGCCGCGAAGTCCTACTCCCTCAATGAGGGCAACAGAAAGAGCTTTCCGTCCGGCTACCAGACCTATCTCGACTGGGCGCAGGATCACGGCTATTCGAGCCGCTACGCCGGGGCAATGGTGGCGGATGTCCATCGCATCCTCCTCAAGGGTGGCGTGTTCATGTACCCGCCTACGAAGAAGGCGCCGTCCGGCAAGCTGCGTCTCATGTATGAAGCCAATCCGATGGCGATGCTCATCGAGCAGGCGGGCGGCAAAGCGCTGGCGGCACCCGGTCAGCGAGTGTTGGACATCGCGCCGCGGGACATCCACCAGCGTACCCCGGTGTGTCTCGGAAGCGCAGCGGAAGTCGACAAGGTGATGGAGCATCTGAGCCGCTGACGTTCTCGCGTCTGCCGCGGCGCTTGGGCCGTGATGGGGCAGGCCGGAGCTGAGCCTGGCGGGGGCCGCAAGGGGGCCTTGCGGCCGCCTGGTTGCCTACCGCGGGCTTTTCCGATGTAGAGCTGGCGTTCCAGCTCGGTCTGCGTGCATGATGTTGCCCCAGGGACGGCATGGTCGTCTCATGTAAGGGAACGTGCGATGGCTTGCACGAGAATAAGAACAGGGTGTGGCGTCCGGACCCGGGCGTCGCGAATCGCCCCGATCACCGTTCGCTGCCTGCTCTTTGCTGCCCTGATCGTGTTTGGGCGCGCCGAAGCGGTGCCGCTCGAAGTCTACGGGCGTCTGCCCACCGTGGAGAATGTCGCGATCTCGCCCGATGGCACCCGCCTCGCGTTCGTTCGCACGTTGGGCGACGATCGATTGCTGGCGATTGTTGCTTTGGACACGGGCAAGCCCCTGGCCGTTTCCAAAGTGGGCAAGACAAAGTTGCGCGGCGTGGACTGGGCTGACAACAAGCGTCTGCTGATCGTCACGTCGGTGACGACGTCGCTATTGGAGTTCACCGGCGGCAAGCACGAATGGTTCATGCTGCAGGTGTACGATCTCGAGGCCGGGAAAATGACCGGCTATCCGCGAATTTCGTCGCCCAGTGTTGGCTCCCGGCTCGCGCAGGAGGCTAACACCATGAATGTGATCACCTCGAAGCCCGTGGTGCGCCAGATCGACGGGCACACGACGCTGTTTCTGAGCGGCCTGTACGTGACCGACCGGACGCTGCCCGCCTTGTTCCGCGTGGATCTGGATACCCACAGCCAGAAGCTGATCCGACAGGGAACCGAGATGACGATGGAATGGATCATCGATGGGGCGGGTGAGATCGCGGCCGAGGAGGACTACTACGAGCGCGATCGGCGCTGGAGCTTGCGATATCGGCGGGATGGGAAGTTACAGGAGGCCGCTTTCGGCCACGAAGCCATCGATCTGCCGCAACTGTTGGGATTCGGCCCGAGCGAAGACACGCTCTTGCTGTCGTCGCGCGAGAACGGCGACTCGATCTGGCGGCTCTTTTCTCTCAAGGATGGCTCACTGGGCCAGCCAATGGCGCAGAGAGCATCGTTGGAGGAGCCCATCGAGGACCGGCGGACACACCGCATGATCGGTGGCGTGCACACCGAGGACGACGCTCACTTCGTATTTTTCGACCCGGCTACGCAGAAATGGTGGGATGCCATCGTCCGGGCGTTCGCCAACGAGCATGTGGAGCTCGTGTCAGCTTCCGAGGATTTCAAGAGGACCATCGTCCGCGTTGATGGTCCGCAGTTCGGTTATACCTACCAGCTCGTGGACATGAATACCCACAAGGCGGATATCGTCGGAGACGTCTACGACGGGATAGCCGCACCACTACCGGTTCAGAAAGTGGCCTACGAGGCCGCTGACGGCTTGCCACTGTCAGGCTATCTGACTCTGCCCAAGGGAAAAGCGGCGAAACACCTGCCCCTTGTCGTACTGGCACATGGCGGGCCTGCCGCCCGCGATACGGATGACTTCGATTGGTGGTCGCAAGCGCTGGCTGACCAGGGCTACGCCGTCCTCAGGCCCAACTTCCGGGGTTCGGACGTGACCATGAGCCTCATGGAGGCCGGCTATGGCGAGTGGGGACGGAAGATGCAGACTGATCTGTCGGACGGGGTACGCTACCTCGTCAAGCAGGACATCGTCGATCCCGAGCGAGTCTGCATCGTGGGAGGCAGCTATGGAGGATATGCGGCGCTTGCTGGTGTAACGCTCGATCCGGGCGTCTACCGCTGCGCGGTTTCCGTCGCAGGCCTGAGCGATCTTCATCGCATGTTGAACTGGGAGCAGTCGCGACATGCGTACGGCGCTCAGACGAGCATGCGCTACTGGGATCGTTTCATGGGGGCAACCGGCGCAAGCGATCCGAATCTGGACACGATCTCGCCCGTCAAGCACCTCGACGCCGTGACTGCGCCAGTCATGCTGATCCACGGTCGCGACGACACGATAGTGCCTTTCGAGCAAAGCCAGGAGATGTATGACGCGCTGAAGCATGCAAACAAGCCTGTCGAGCTGGTGGAGCTCAAGCACGAGGACCACTGGCTCTCGAGCAGCGAGACGCGATTGCACATGTTGCAGGCGTCGGTCGCCTTCCTGCGTCGTTATAATCCGCCCGACCCCTAGCACAACAGGATCCGGGCTCAGGGGGTGGAGGGACTGACGATGCGGCTACAGGGGTTGCGGCAGAAGAGCTGGGTCGTAGTGCTCGCAACGCTCGCCGGTCTGCCATGGGCTGGCTTGCCGGCCGCGCCGGGGCGGGGGATCGCCTGGTACCCCGGCAGCGTAGACGATGCCTTTGCGGCTGCGGCCAAGGCACAAAGGCCGGTGTTTCTCTACTGGGGCGCCAAGTGGTGCCCGCCCTGTAATCAGCTCAAAGCCTGGGTGTTCTCCCGGACGGACTTCATCGACAAGTCACGGCAATTCGTCGCCGTGTATCTCGACGGCGACGATCCGGGGGCGCAGCACTGGGGCGAGCGATTTCACGTGATGGGATATCCGGCGGTGCTCATTCTGCGGCCCGACGGCAAGGAGGTCATGCGGATCACGGGCGCCCTCGATCTCGCCTCGTACGCGCAGGCTCTGGATGTTGCTCTGGCCGACGACGAGCCCATAGCGGACGTCCTGGCCGCTCTGCGCCGCTCGAGCGCACCACCGGCCCGCGCGGACTGTCAGCGGTTGGCCTACAACGATTGGGACGGCTCCAACATCTCCGCTGGCGATCTGGAGCCCATGGCAAGGCAGCTCGTCAGCGCCTCGGAGCGTTGCACGAGTCTCACCCAAGTGGAACGTGCGCGCCTGTTGATCGCCGCCGCGAGTTTGCTCCCATCTGCGGACGTGGTCCGTCTCGTGATCGATGTCGTGGAAGACCCGTCGCTGTCGCGGCAGCTCGTCAATGCGCTGGAGGGGCTGCGAGAGCCGTTCTTCAATGCCGTGCGGGCTCGAGGCGATGAGGCCGCGACCCGTTTTCAGACCGCCTGGGTGAACGCGATGCAGGCGGCGGCCAATGATCCGCAGGTCATCGATTCGGAGCAGTTGGTCGCCCTGGGGACGCAGCTTGCCGGCATCAAGGCGCTGAGTCATGACCGCGCCATTCCCGCGGACGTTGCCACAGCGGCTCGCGCGCGAGTATCCGCTGCCCTGAGGAGGACAGCGGATGCCTCCACCCGCCCAGGACTGGTCGAAGGCGCTGCCTATGCGTACGAGCAGCTGGGTGATCTCGATGCCCTGTATGCGCTTGCGAAGCAGGAGATGGCGACGGCCAAGGCGCCGTACTACTACATGAATGCGCTCGGTGAGACCGAGGAAGAGCGAGGTCACAAGGACGAGGCCCTGATGTGGTATGGGCGTGCTTACGAGCACGCGCAAGGCGTCGCGACGCGCTTTCAATGGGGCAGCGAGTATCTCGCCGCATTACTGCGCCTGGCGCCCGCAGACCACGTGCGTATCCAGATGGTGGGTGCGGCTGTGATAGCCGAGCTCGATGGCCCGGAGCGGATCCAGGCGAGAACGCGCGTGAAGCTGGAGAAACTCGACGGCCGTGTGCGCAAGTGGAATGCGGAGCATCAATACGACGCCGATGTCGATTTCCTGAGGAAGCGCATGCGCGCGGTGTGCGTAAAGCTGCCGCAGGACGATACCGGTCGGCCGAGCTGCGAGAAGTTCCTGACATAGTGCGCGCGCGTCAGCGCTTCGGGTACTCCGTGAACACATAGTCCCGGTCCTTTGCCGCCGTATGGCAGCCGGCCCCGCACTTGGCGTCGTGGCC
>DATEJM010000051.1:0-23783 GCA_035277965.1 Steroidobacteraceae bacterium
GATCGGGTCTGTGTCATTCAGGTGGCGGACTGCATGCCCGTCCTGTTTGCTGCCCGCGACGGGTCGGCTGTTGCAGCCGCGCACGCTGGATGGCGTGGCCTCGCGGCCGGTGTCCTCGAAGCGACGCTGGATCGGCTCGCCTTGCCTGCGAAGGACGTGGTGGCCTGGCTCGGGCCGGCCATCGGCGCCGCGAACTTCGAGGTTGGCGATGAGGTGCGCGCTGCTTTCAACGGGTCGCCAGCGTCGGCCTTCACGCATAACGCGAGAGGCAGATGGCAGTGTGATTTGCACGCGATAGCATCCAGCCGCCTTCGCGCTCGGGGGCTGCAGGACATCCACGGCGACCCGCAATGCACCTATGCAGATCCGGCTCGCTTCTTCTCGTTCCGGCGTGATGGTCCATGCGGTCGCATGGCGGCGCTGATCTGGATCGATGCTAGCATCGTGGGTCAGTCCAACAATAAGCCCCCACACCCGTGACGCTCTTCCTCTGGATCGTTCTCTTCACCGCGCTCGGCGGAATCGCGAGCGCGGCGTTCGCTGGTGTGTTTCTTCTGATACCCGAGCCGGCAGGCTCGCGGCTGCTGCCTCATTTCGTGAGCTTCGCGACGGGCGCGCTGTTGGGGGCCGCATTGCTCGCGCTGTTGCCGGAGGCCATGGAGGGAGTGGGGCCGGGCGGCGCGCACGGTATCGGCGCTGCGCTCGTCGTCGGGCTGGGTATTTTCTTCGTCATCGAGAAGTTGGTGCTCTGGAAGCATGCCCATTCGCAGGAGGCGACCGGAGCGGACGAGCCTGCTCACAGCGGCCATGGCGCCCATCATGGCCGCCATGGCGCCCATCATGGCCACCACCACGCCCGTGACAAAGCCTCCGGTGTTCTCGTTCTCGTGGGTGACAGTGTCCACAACGCCCTGGACGGGATGCTGATTGCGGCGGCCTTCCTCACCAATGTGCCGCTGGGGCTCGTCACGACGCTGGCGGTTGCGGCGCATGAGATCCCCCACCGCGTCGGTGACTTCGCGATTCTCGTTCAGAGCGGCCTGTCTCCCCGCCGCGCGCTGGCTCTGAACATGGCCACAGGGCTCGCCTCCGTAGTGGGCGGAATAGTGGCGTACTTCGGGCTCGAGCGGGCGCTCGGGGCGCTTCCTTACGCGTTGGCACTGGCCGCCGCGGGCTTCCTGTATATCGCCGTGGCGGGCCTCATCCCTGGCTTGCACCGGCGGGCCGATCCGCGTACCACTCTCGCGCAGATCGTATTGATGGGCCTCGGGGTCGGAATCGTAGCCTGGGCCGAGAGCCTGCGGCACTGAGCACTGCGTCGCGGGGCGCTACCGGATACTGAGGGCATAGGTAGATTCCGTAGCATCCGCGGGCCCGGCTGGCGGTAGCCTCTGGGGCTGTAGCCTCTTGAACACGCTACGGTTTACCCCACATAACGCTCAAGCCGACACCACAGGTATCTCCCATGCGGATGGACAAGCTCACGAGCCGCTTTCAGCAGGCCCTGGCCGATGCGCAGTCGCTGGCGCTCGGGCGGGACCACCAGTTTCTGGAGCCCGCGCACGTCCTGCTCGCGTTGCTGGACAGCCAGGGCGGCAGCACGCGGCCGTTACTGATGAAAGCCGGCCTCGACGTCAACAAGCTCCGATCGGAGCTGCTGGCGCAGCTCGACCGGCTGCCGAAGGTCGAGGGCACCCCAGGGGAGATTCACCTCTCCAGCGAGCTCAACAAACTCTTCAACATCACGGACAAACTGGCGCAGCAGCGCGGCGATCAGTACATCGCCAGCGAGCTGTTTGTCCTCGCTGCATTCGAGGATCGCGGCCTGGCTCGCATCCTCAAGGAGGCCGGTGGAGTCAAAGGGGCCGTCGAGAAGGCGATCGAAGACGTTCGCGGAGGAGAGAAAGTATCCGACGCGAATGCTGAGGAAAGCCGCCAGGCGCTCGAGAAATACACCGTCGATCTCACCGCCCGAGCCTCCTCCGGCAAGCTCGACCCGGTCATCGGGCGCGACGATGAGATCCGGCGCACGATTCAGGTTCTGCAGCGTCGCACCAAGAACAACCCGGTGCTGATCGGCGAGCCCGGCGTGGGTAAGACGGCGATCGTCGAAGGCCTCGCGCAGCGGATCGTCAACGGCGAGGTTCCGGAAGGACTCAAGAACAAGCGCATTCTCGCGCTCGACATGGGTGCGCTGATCGCGGGCGCCAAGTTTCGCGGCGAGTTCGAGGAGCGTCTGAAGGGTGTGCTGAACGATCTGTCCAAGCAGGAGGGTCAGGTCATACTCTTCATCGACGAGCTGCACACCATGGTGGGCGCCGGCAAGGCCGAGGGCTCCATGGACGCAGGCAACATGCTGAAGCCGGCACTCGCGCGCGGCGAGCTGCACTGCGTGGGCGCGACGACGCTCGACGAGTACCGCAAGTACATCGAGAAGGACGCCGCCCTGGAGCGGCGGTTCCAGAAAGTGCTGGTCGATGAGCCCTCGGTCGAGGACACCATCGCGATCCTGCGCGGTTTGCAGGAGCGGTACGAGGTTCACCACGGGGTAGACATCACCGATCCCGCGATCGTCGCCGCGGCGACTCTGTCGCATCGCTACATCGCAGACCGTCAGTTGCCTGACAAGGCGATCGATCTCATCGACGAGGCCGCGGCCCGCATTCGCATGGAGATCGATTCCAAACCCGAGGCGCTGGATCGGCTCGAGCGCCGCATCATCCAGTTGAAGATCGAGCGCGAAGCGCTGAAGAAGGAGCAGGACGAGGCCTCGAAAAAACGGTTGGCGACCTTGCAGGAGACGCTGGGCGGTCTCGAGAAGGAATACGCCGACCTCGAGGAGATCTGGAAGTCCGAGAAGGCGGCTTTGCAGGGCGCCGCGCAGATCCGTGCCGATCTCGATCGCGTTCGCGGCGATCTCGAGTCGGCGCGCCGGGCGGGCGATCTGCAGCGCATGGCAGAGCTGCAGTACGGCCGCATCCCCGAGCTCGAGAAGCGGTTGCAGCAGGCGCTGCAGGCCGAAGAGAAAGCGCCCCAGCTCGTGCGCAACCGCGTGACCGACGAGGAGATCGCCGAAGTTGTCTCGAAATGGACCGGTATCCCCGTCTCGAAGATGCTCGAGGGCGAGCGCGAGAAGCTGTTGCGGATGGAGGAAGCGCTGTCGAAGCGCGTGGTCGGACAAGAGGAGGCGCTGCGTATCGTGGCGAATGCGATTCGCCGCTCGCGCGCGGGACTCTCGGATCCGCGCCGGCCCAACGGGTCCTTCCTCTTCCTCGGGCCGACAGGGGTCGGCAAGACCGAGCTGACGAAGGCGCTCGCAGAATTCCTCTTCGATACCGAGGAAGCGATGATCCGTATCGACATGTCCGAGTTCATGGAGAAGCACTCGGTGGCCCGCCTCATCGGCGCGCCGCCCGGCTACGTCGGCTACGAGGAGGGCGGCTATCTCACCGAGGCGGTGCGGCGCCGGCCCTATTCAGTGATCCTGCTCGACGAGGTCGAGAAGGCGCACCAGGATGTCTTCAACGTGTTGTTGCAGGTGTTGGATGACGGCCGTCTCACGGACGGACAGGGCCGGACGGTCGACTTCCGGAACACGGTCATCATCATGACTTCGAACCTGGGGTCGCAGGTCATCCAGGCCCAGTTCGAGGAGGAGAGGGCGGGCGAGCAGAACTATTCGAAGATGAAAGCGGCGGTGATGGAGATCGTGCAGGACAGCTTCCGGCCCGAGTTCATCAACCGGATCGACGACATCGTCGTGTTCCATCCGCTGGGCGCGGCCCAGATCCGCACCATCGTGGACATCCAGCTCACGTATCTGCGCAAGCGGCTGCATGAGCGCAACATGGAGCTGACCCTCGATGACTCCGCGCGGGACCTGATGGGGGCCGCGGGCTTCGATCCCGTCTACGGCGCGAGGCCGCTGAAGCGGGCGATCCAGCAGCAGATCGAGAATCCGCTGGCGCAGAAGATCCTGCAGGGCAGCTTCGCTCCCGGGGATCGGATCAAAGTGGCGGCGCGGGACGGGCAGTTGGTGTTCGAAAAGGGTTGAGTCACTATAATCGCCGCTCGCGTTACCCCAGATCCAAGGCCCGCCATGCCGTTCTACGAATACGAGTGCGCCCACTGCAAGTTCTACACCGAGGTCATGCAGAAGATATCGGACCCGCCGCTCACGAAGTGTCCTTCGTGCGGCAAGAAGGCCCTGAAGAAGCTCGTCTCCGCGCCGGTCTTTCGTTTGAAGGGCGGTGGCTGGTACGAGACGGACTTCAAGTCCGACAAGGAGAACAAGCGCAACCTCGCGGGCGCCGAGAAGGAGGAGGCGACGAAGACGGAAGCCCCGAAGGCCGACGCGAAGGCGGATACGGCGGCCCCTGCGAAGCCCGCGGAGGCCAAGCCGACTTCGACCGAGTCGAAGCCTGACAAGGTGAGCGCGCGGTCAAGGTCATCCAGCAGTAAGGCGCCCGCCCGTACGGCGGCCAAGAGGGCGAAGGCGGCGCCGGCGCGGAAGAAGAAGGCGCGGCGGTGAGCCCGGCCGCCAGCCCCGGCGGGAAAAAGAGGAGCGTCAGGCGCTACCTCGTCGCCGGCGTGCTCGTGTGGCTGCCCATTCTCGCGACCGTCTGGGTCATCAGCTTTCTGGTCCGCATCCTCGATTCCTCGATGGTGCTCGTTCCGCCGGCGTACCGTCCCGAGGCGCTGGTGGGATTTCCGCTGCCTGGGCTCGGGGCGGTTTTCGCATTCGCCGTGTTACTGCTCACCGGGGTGCTGGTGACGAACCTGATCGGGCGCCAGCTCGTCAGCTACGGCGAGGAGCTGCTGAACCGGATCCCGGTCGTTCGCAGTGTCTATAGCGGCGTCAAGAGCTTTACCGAAAGCGTCTTTTCGCAGTCGAATTCCTTCCGCAAGGTCGTGATGATCGAATACCCCCGACCAGGGGTGTGGAGTCTCGGCTTTCTCACGGCCGAGAATGTCCCGGAGGTCACGGAGCGGACCGGCGAGCCGCATGCCGCCGTCTACATTTCCGGCGCTCTGAATGCAACCGCGGGGGTCCTGATCATGCTTCCCCGCAAGGACCTCATCGAGCTCGACATGAGCGTGGATGCGGCGATGAAGATGATCATCACCTGCGGTGTGGTCGTGCCGCCGCTGCCGGACACCAAGCCAGCGATCGCCCAGCCGGCGACCACTTAACCTCCGCTACCCCTCCGCGCGCCCCAACGGGGGTATTCGCGCTCCACATACGTCTCGCGGGACCATTCGCGCCAGGGACGGCGCGACGCGGCTACGGATGGCGCTTTTTCGCGGTCCAGCGAGACGTATGTGGAGCGCGAATGCCCCCTTGTCCGTAGTACCATCGCGCGCCTTATGCGCTCACATTACTGCGGTCAGCTCAACGACCAGCTCATTGGCCAGGAAGTCACCGTCGCCGGCTGGGTGCACCGCCGTCGCGACCATGGCGGCGTCATCTTCGTCGATCTGCGGGATCGGGAAGGATTGCTCCAGATCGTCTTCGATCCGGATGCCGCGGCCGTGTTCAAGGAGGCCGAGCGGCTGCGCAACGAATTCGTCATCCGGGTACGGGGTCGGGTCCGTGCGCGTCCGGCCGGGACCACGAATACCCATCTCGCCTCCGGAGGCGTCGAGCTGCTGGCGCAGGAGCTGGAGCTGCTGAATCGGTCGGATCCCCTGCCATTCCAGCTCGATGAACAAGTCGGTGAGGAAGTCCGGCTGAAATACCGCTACCTCGACCTCCGCCGGGACATCATGAGCCAGCGCCTGCGGCTGCGCCATCGCGTCACCCGCTCCATGCGCTCCTACCTGGACGCAAACGGCTTCATCGATCTCGAGACGCCGATGCTGACGAAGGCGACGCCCGAGGGCGCGCGCGACTATCTGGTGCCGAGTCGCACGCATCCCGGCAAGTTCTTCGCTCTTCCGCAGTCGCCGCAGATTTTCAAACAGCTTCTGATGATCGCAGGCTTCGATCGCTACTATCAGATCGTGCGGTGCTTCCGCGACGAGGATCTGCGGGCCGACCGCCAGCCCGAGTTCACGCAGCTCGATATCGAGACCTCGTTCCTCACGCAGCGCGACATCATGGGTCTCATGGAGGGGCTCGTCCGACACTTCTTCCAGGAGGTGCTCGGTGTTGCTCTGCCGAATCCTTTCCCGCAGATGACGTTCGCCGAGGCGATGCGGCGCTACGCGTCCGACAAGCCGGACCTGCGCATTCCGCTCGAGCTCGTCGATGTCGCCGATCTCGTGAAGGACTGCGACTTCAAGGTATTCGCGGGACCCGCGAAGGACCCGAAGGGCCGGGTCGCCGCCCTCAAGGTGCCGGGAGGCAGCGCGCTGCCGCGGTCGCAGATCGATGACTACACGGCCTTCGTGTCGCGGTACGGAGCGAAGGGACTCGCCTACATCAAGGTCAACGAGCGCGCCCAAGGGCGCGACGGGCTGCAGTCGCCCATCGTCAAATTCCTGAGCGATGCCGCGGTTGCGGGAATTCTCGAGAGAACCGCCGCCGCGGACAACGATCTGATCTTTTTCGGCGCGGATCGCGCGAAGGTGGTGAACGATGCGTTGGGCGCCTTGCGGCTGAAGGTCGGTCAGGACTTGAAGCTCGTCGAGCAGGGGTGGCGGCCGCTGTGGGTAGTTGATTTCCCGATGTTCGAGTGGGACGGCGACGCGAAGCGCTGGGTGGCGATGCATCACCCCTTCACCTCGCCGGTCAACGACGATCCGGCTGCCTTGAAGGCCACTCCGGAAGGAGCGCTGGCGAAGGCGTACGACATGGTCCTGAACGGCTCCGAGATCGGCGGCGGCTCCGTGCGTATCCATCGACAGGAGATGCAGTCGACCGTGTTCGAGCTTCTGGGCATCGATGCCGAGGAGGCTCGCAAGAAGTTCGGATTTCTGCTGGACGCGCTGCGCTTCGGCGCGCCGCCCCACGGCGGCATCGCGTTTGGCCTCGACCGGCTTTCCATGTTGATGGCCGGGGCGGACAGTATTCGCGAGGTCATCGCCTTCCCGAAGACCCAGACCGCGGCCGATCCCATGACCGATGCGCCGACGGAAGTCAGCGAAGCGCAACTGCGCGAGCTGCACATCCGCGTCCGGACGCCGCCAACTCAACAGGGGTGACCCCATCCGTGGGCCGGTAAGCAGCGGGCCCGCGGCGTCAATACTCAAACTGGTAGCCGAGGCCGATACTGCTGCCAGGGTCGTTCTCGGGCGTCGTGCCCTGCGCGGTCGCGCTTCCGTTGCCCAATCGGGTCTGCAGCTTGAGGTGCTTGGACAGATCGACGTCCACCGCCAGCTGGCTGGAGCCGGTCGTGGTCTGCTTCACGGCCACGAAGACACGACTCGACACGTAGCGTCCCGCCTCGATCGTGGCTCCCTGGTTCTGGGATCCCGGCGTGTTGCTGTTGCTGCTGCCGCCGCCGACCGAGAGCCTGTCGAGGCCGAGCGTCTTCTGGATCTTCGCGAGCGGGTTGAGGCCGCCGCCGCCGCCGCCCAGTGAAGCGAGCGCAGCCCCGATCTGTGCAGCCTGCAACGCACTCAGCTGCGACGCCGTCGTGCCGAACAGCAGCCGGGCCATGATCTCATCCTGCGGCAGGTCGGGTGAGCTGCTGAGCTCGATCCGGGGGGCGTCGGCGAGTCCGGTGATCCTCAAGGTCACCGTCGTGTCGGCGACCTGACTCTGGGCAGTGAAGTCGAGGGTCGGATCGATCTTGTCCTTCAGGCCCGAGCCGTTGAAGGTGACGGTGCCCTGGTTGAAGGTCAGCCGGGTGCTCGCCAGCGAGAACGTGCCGCGCTGCAGCTCGAAGCCGCCAGACACCCGAGGGTCATCCGTCGTCCCGCGGATGCGTAATTCTCCGCCGAGCTCCGAGTCGAGGCCGCGCCCGCGAACCAGGATCTGACGAGGGGCCCGGACGGTCACACTGAGGGCGATGATCAGCGGCTTCTCGCTCGGTGGGGGAGGGGCCTGGCCGGGCCGCCGGACATCGAGCACCGCCACGTTGGGCGGCAGGCTGTTGGGAATCTGGATGTCGGCGCGATTGACGCCGATCGTGCCGGACACGTCGACATGCTCGCGCGCGGTGCCGGTCGCCCGCAGGTCGGCATCGATGTTCGCGGTGATGAGGTTGCTCGCGATCGGCTGCGCATTCTTCGCGGTGAGCTTCAGGTCGAGCGGTATTTTCGGCTGCAGCACGCCGATCGTTCCGCTCACGGACACATCGCCCGACACCGCTCTGGCCGTGAGGTGGTCGATCGTCAGAATGCCATGGCCGCCCACGAACTCGCCCGCGATGTTGGTCAGATTGACGCCGTGGGCGTAGTCACGCAGGTTGCCGCGCTCGAGTTTGACGGTACCCCCGATGTCGGGCTCCTTGGCGACGCCGGTGATGGCGGTGTCCACGATCAGCTGCCCGGTGGCGTGCTGGCCATGGACCTCGAGGAAGGGATTGAGCAGGGTCAGGTCGAGAGCGCCGGCGAGCTTCACGTTGATGCCGCCCTCCGGGTTGAGCGGCGCCGGGCCGGTCAGCGCCAGGTGCGAGGTGGGGCCGGCTTTCAGCCTGACGTCGAGTGTCGCGACTCCCCCATTCAGCTGAGCGCCGGCTTCGACATCCACCAGCGGCAGGCCGTGCGCGGCCTCGTTCGTCGAGCGCAGGCCCGTCGCCTCGAGCATGACGTGGCCATTCGGCGCAGCGGTGGAGCCTTGAATCGCGGCATCGCCTTCGATGAGGCCCTTGGCCAGCAAGTCGGGCACAAATGCATTGACCAGCTCGGGTCCCACCTGCCGCAACGACGCGTGCAGGTCCAGGGTCGGAGACACACGCCCCTGGGCCTCGAGAACGGCCTGCTGAGCCCCGATTCTCAGATCCGACACCGTCACACCATCCGCGAACGAGATCGTTGCTGGCGCGAGCAGATGGATCGTTTGGCCGTGATAGCCGGATTCGGCGCTCGTCAGGCGCAGCTCGTGGGCGGAGACGTTCACAGTGGAGGCGACGTTGAGCGTCAGGCTTTGACCGCCGAGATTGGGAAACTGTGCGCCGAGCTTCATATCCAACGCATCCGTCGAACCCTGAGCGGCCAATTGGAGGCTGCCAGCGACGGTTCCCATGACGAGGTCGCCCGCATCGATCTGAAGTTGCAGTTGGGTCCTGTCCCGCACCGGGTGCAGGGCCAGCGTGCCGGCTACATGGCCACGCAGGTTGGTGCCCAGGAGGCGCTGCAGATCGCCCAGATCCCCCATGCGCAAGCGGAATTCGCCCCGTGCCTGGGCCATCTGGGCATCGCTCGAGAGCTCGCCTTCGAGGTGGGTACTCTTCCAGTCTCCCTGGCGGATGACGCCATGCAGTTGTTTGCCATTATCGCGCTCGAGCGAGGCATACACGCGCAGCGGAGCGCCGTCGAGCATGCCATGCGCCTCGATAGTTCCACGCGGGGCCGTGGGCAGTCCCTCGGCGTGCAGCGTTGCCGTCACCGATCCGGGAGGTGAGCCCCGGATCGACAGTGTGGAGCTCAGATTGGCGTCCGCGGTCAGATCCTTGGCGGGTCCCTTCAAGCGTCCGCCGAGGCTAAGTGTTCCGCTGGCGGTCGGCGATAGAGCGGCCAAGTCCGAGAGCTTCAGGTCCCACCGTGCGCTCAGGTCCTGGCTCTCGGACCGACTCGCCGTGCCCGTCACGCTGGCGGTCAGTGCGCGACCCGTGAGTTGCAGCCGCTCGATCTGGAAGGCGGCCTCGCTCATTTCACCCTCGAGTTGCAGGCGGGTGCTCTGGCCGAGAACCCTCGCGAAGAGCGGTGCCCCGCCGCTCAACGCGGCCGACGCGTCCACGTTGAGGTGCGTCGTGTCGCTCGAGTGAGTCATCCGGGCCTTGATGTTGGCGCTGCCCTTGACATCCTGTGAGCCGATCGCAGCGAGAGGCGCGACATCCGGCAGGCGCAGCTCGATGTCGGCCGATTGCTGCTTGCCCGCCGTGACCGCTCGCGCGCGCAATGCAAAGAGGCGATGGGAGGCCGTCATCGACAGTGGCCGCGACGGATCTTTGAGCAGCATCGCCGCTTCGATCGTCACCGGAGAGTCCTGGAGTATCCGCGGCTGGGAGCCCGGGATGACGAGTTGCTCGATCGTCGCGTGGGCGGCGAGCTTGCCCGCCGCGGCGGTCAGATTCGCGGACAGTGACGCGAGCTGCACGCCACCGGGCGCCTGCAGAGCATCCACCTGCAATCGGCCATCCGCCACCGGCGCGGTGACGGGACCGCTGTACTTGCCCTGGAGAAACAACTTCTGCCAGGCGAGGCCCGGGGCGGGCGTCATCGCGGGAGCCTCGAGCGAGTAATCGAAATCACCCGACTGCGCCGTGATGTTGACCGTGCCCCGGGCCCGGGCTCGCAGCGGTCCCGCATCGATGCTGAGCTCGACACGCTCACCACTTCGGGGGCCGGCCACGGACACCAGCGCAGAGAGCGCGCCAAGGCCGGGGAGGTCGATCAGGTTCTCGAGCGGACCCCCCGCGGGCTCCTGGAGTTTGAGCGTCGCATCCATGCGGGCGGGGTCGAATGCGAGCTGCAGATGGTATTCGCCGTCGCCGTTGGTCCGGCGCGCGTCGACGATTGCCCGTGCATCCTGCATGGAGCGCACATGGGCGTTGCCGGTGACGACGAGAGACGTAGGAGCGCCGGCGAGTTGCGGGCCGAGCTCCAGGGTGTCCACTGACAGGAGCGACAGATCTGTGTGGGGTATCGAAGTCTCGGTCTTGTGCTTCTTCGGCTTCGGGATCGGCGCGCGCTCGATATGGAGCTTCCCGACCCGCAAGCTGTCAACGACCACGTGTCGGAACAGCAGCGCCGAGGGAGTCCACCGCAGCGAGATCCGTTCAGCGGTGAGCCAGACGCCTTTCTCGTCGCTCAGCTGCAAGCTAGCAAGGTCGATCGAGGCGGGGAACGATCCGCTGATGCCCGACAATTGCACCTCACCGGAGGTGAGTCGGGCCGTCAGGCGCTCGATCAGAGCACGCCCGCTCTCGGTATTGCCTGCCACCAGCAGCGCGGCGAACAACGCCACGCTGAGAATCAGCAGTCCGCCGACAGTCCACGCGGATATTTTCACGGCTCGACGCATCAGAACGCCTGCCCGATGCCGATGTAGACTTCAAAAGCATCGTCGCTGTAGCTGTACGTGCCAAAGTGTTTACGTCGGCGGTCGAGCGGTACGGCAACGTCGACGCGTATGGGACCGATGGGAGTGTAGTAGCGAACACCGGCTCCCGTGCCCAGCAGAAATTGACCCGAGAAGGGACGCAGCTCCGAGCTGACCTGACCTCCGTCCAGGAATACGGCCATGCCGAGGCTCTTTCCGAACCGCTGGCGATACTCGACGCTGCCGGCGCTCATGGCGGTGCCGCCAATGGGGTTGCCGTCGGGAAACAGATCCCCGACCGACTGATAGCGGTAGCCACGCACCGTGCCGCTGCCGCCGGCGTAGAAGCGTTGGTCGGGTGGCAAGCCCAGCAGGCCCGCGCCCTGAGCAGAGCCCGCGAGCGCGCGCAAAGCGAGCACCTTGCGACCCGGATCGCTCGCCATGCCGATTCCCTTGAGGTCGAAATACGTCGAGGCGCTGATCTGGCTCACGAGGAATATGGAATTGGGCCGGCCGATCGACAGGGTGGGCGAGACGGTCAGCGCCGCGCGTATCCCGTGCGTCGGGTCATCGAGCGGCGAGGCGAGCTGGGTGGTGTTGTATTGCACTCCAAGCGGCAGCGCGACCAGCGTGTAATGAAACGAGCACTTCGGCAATGCGGTCACGGTGCTCGGCGGGGCCTGATCGGGGCAGGTCTGCAGACTCTCCTGGACGATGTGCTCGCGCTCCGCCGTGACGCCCACACTGGCGGTCCAGACGGAGGACAGCTTGCGAGTCACGGCGGCCCCGAGCGTCACCGCCTGCTGGTCGTAGGCGTCCAGCGACTGTTTGATTGCGCCGGCGGAGAACTGCAGCGATTGGTCGCGGCGGGCGAAGTCCGGCAGGGTGTACTTCACGCTCGTGTCGTAACCGATGCCATTCGTGGCAGTGCCGCCGCCGAGATTGATCGCCGAGGCCGTCACACTCAACTGCTCCGCGTTGCCGAAGACGTTGCGGTTCGTCCAGTTGATGCCCGTGCTCCCGCCGAGATCGCTCGAGTAGGCGACATTGATGCCGGCGGCATGCAGCGGGCGCTCGCGAACGTTGAAGGTGATCGGTACGCGGCCCTGGTCATCGGCCGCTTTCCCGAGTCTGACACTGACGGCGCCGAATATACCCAGCGCGAGCAGGTCCTTGCGGGCGGCCTCGATGCGGCTGGCGTTGTATGGCTCGCCCGTATGGACCAACAGCCGGCGCCGGATCATCGATTCGGTGGCCCGCTTGCGGCCCCGGATGCGGATCTCTCCGATCTGCACCTGGGGGCCGGTGACCACGTGAAAGCTGATATCCAGTACGCGGTCGGCGGGGTCCTCGTGTGCGATCGGCGTATCGACCTTCGCGAATGCGTAACCCTGATCTTCGAGCGAGCTCAGCATCTTCTCGCCGGCGGCCAGGACAGTCGAGGCGATCGCCGGATCGCCGGGCGAGAGATCGAGTGCCTGGGCGGCCACGAGGGGCACCTCATCGCCGTCGAGGATGACCTGCCGCACGTGATAGAGCGGTCCGAGCGTGAAGCTGATCCTGATCTGGGCTTCGCTGTCCGCGGGACGGGCTGCGAGCTCGTCCGCCAGAGCCGGATCGTCGAGGGGCAGGCCGTCGATCGTCATCGTGACGGAGCTCTGGTAGTAGCCGAAGCTCTCGAGCACCGTTCTCAGCCGGCCCACGTCGCTCCTGGCGCGGGCGATCAGCCCGAACGGGCTCACGGCAGCGGTATCGCGCAACGACTCGAGCTCCGAGGTGGCTTTCAGGGTGTCATCGATCTGGCTGTCGTCGGTCGATCGCATATCGATGCGATAGGGCTGGGGATCGGCTGCCACAGCCGCCGTCGCTCCAGCCAGGGCACCCCACCACAGCAGCAGCCAGCGTAGCAGCAGCCAGCGTGGCAGCAGCCCGCGTAACAGCAGCCAGCGTGCCATTCGGGACCGCCCTCGCCGCGCTCGGACGCGCCATGGTTTGGTAATGTCGGGCGCGGGCAGGGGTTCCCGCAAGCGAGGTGCCGGTTGGGTGGTTCCGAAGGGAACGTGGTATTCGTCCACGGACTGTGGATGTCGGGCAGCGAGTCCCTGTTGCTGCGGCGCCGGCTTCATCGGGAGCTGGGGCTGCCGGTGCACTCCTTCCGCTATCCGGCCGCCAGCGCATCGATGAAGGACATCACGGCGAAGCTGCATCGTTTCGTGCGGGATCTCGACGGGCCCCTGCTGCATCTCGTGGGGCACAGCCTCGGCGGACTGGTGATCTATCGATTTCTGGAGCGCTACCCCGGCCAGGCTCCCGGACGAGTCGTGTTTCTCGGCACGCCTGCAGTCGCGAGCCGCGCCGCCATGGTGGCGAGTCGATTCGGGCCGCTCGCGACCCTGATGGGCAAACCCGTCGCGGATGAGCTGCTGCGCCCCCAGGAGCGCCGCTGGCACCTCGACCGGCCGCTGGGCATCATCGCAGGCACTCAACCGATCGGGTTCGGTCAGGTCCTCGCGAGCTTCGAGGAGGACTGCGACGGCACGATCGCGGTCAGCGAGACGCGGCTGCCCGGCGCCACGGACCACATCTGCCTGCGAGTCAGCCACCTGGGCATGCTCGTGTCGGCGCGGGTGGCTCGCGAGACCGGGGCGTTCCTGCAGCAGGGGCATTTCCTTCTACGGTAACCATCGGCCGCTACAACGCGCGGTGGAGGCAACCGACGACACCCTGGCGCCCCCGATATCAGTCATTGTCCGCCAGTTTGCGCAGTCGATAGAGCGTTTCCAGCGCTGCGCGCGGCGACAGCTCATCGGGGTCCAGGGCCATCAGGGCCTCCCGGAGCGGGTCCGGACGCGGCGGTGCAGGGGGCGACTGCAGCGCGAACAGCGGCAGCTCCCTTTGTGGTGTTACCCCACGCTCTGCATCGCAAGGTCGATCTCTCTGCGACTCCAGCGCTTCGAGATAGCTACGTGCCTGCAGGATGACCTCCCGGGGAACGCCGGCAAGCTGCGCCACCTGCAGCCCATAGCTGCGATTGGCGGGCCCCTCCTTCACGGCGTGCAGGAAAACAACTCCCTCCCCATGCTCCGTCGCATCCAGGTGCACGTTCGCACAGCCCTCGACCTCGCTCGCGAGCGTGGTCAACTCGAAGTAGTGAGTGGCGAAGAGCGCGAATGCCTTCAGGCGCGATGCGATGAAGTGCGCCATGGCCCAGGCCAGTGACAGTCCGTCGAACGTGCTCGTGCCGCGGCCAATCTCGTCCATGAGGATCAGGCTGTGAGCCGTGGCGTTGTGCAGGATGTTGGCCGCCTCGGTCATTTCGACCATGAACGTGGACCGCCCTCCGGCCAGGTCGTCCGCCGCGCCGATCCGGGTGAAGATGCGGTCCAGCGGCCCGACCACTGCACGCTCGGCCGGAACATAGCTGCCCACGTGCGCCAGCAGGGCGATGAGAGCCGCCTGGCGCATGTAGGTGGATTTGCCGCCCATGTTCGGGCCCGTAATGATCAACATGCAGCGCTGGGATTCCAGGCGCAGATCGTTGGGCACGAATGCCGAGTCGGAGAAACGCTCGACAACCGGGTGCCGACCGCCGTCGATCCTCAGCGCACGCTCGGCCACGAGTTGCGGGCAGGTCCATTCCAGCACGCACGCTCGCTCCGCGAGTGCGCAGAGAGCGTCCATTTCCGAGAGTGCTCCCGCCGTGGTCTGCATGGGAGCGAGACGATCGATGAGCTGTGTCAGGATGCCCTCGTAGAGCTCCTTTTCACGCGCAAGCGCGCGCTCGCGCGCGCTCAGCACCTTGTCCTCGAAGCCCTTGAGCTCGGTGGTGATGAAGCGCTCCGCGGACTTCACCGTCTGGCGTCGCACGTAGTCCTTCGGGACTCGCTCCGCGTCTTTCCGCGAGATCTCGATGAAGAACCCCTGCACACGGTTGTAGCCCAGCTTGAGGCCCGAGATGCCGGTGCGCGCACGCTCGCGCTGCTCGAGTTCGAGCAGAAACTCGTCCGTATGAGTCGCGATCTGACGCAGCTCATCGAGCTCCGCGTCATATCCGGGCTCAATCACGTCCCCGTCTCGCACGAAGGTCGCAGGCTCCTGTGCTATCGCAGCGGTCAACAGCTCGACGACGTCGGCATGCTCCCGGATCTTGCCTGTGAGCTCCTGAACCAGCGGTGAGTCGATCGCTTGCAGGCTCTTCCTGAGCGCCGGGAGGACCCCGAATGAAGCCCGTAGCTGAGTGAGGTCTCGTGGTCGAGCCGAGCGGAGAGCGACACGGGCGAGGATTCGCTCGACATCACCGACCCCTCGAAGCTGGGCCGCAACCTCTTCGAAGCGTCGGCGGTCGATCAGTGCGCCCAACGCCTGATAACGGGCGCGCAGAACGCCGTGAGTCGTGAGCGGGCGATTGAGCCACCTGCGCAGCTGCCGCGATCCCATCGAAGTGACGCAGGTATCCAGGATCGCCAGAAGGGTCGCATCGTCCCGACCCGACATGCTCGTATCGATTTCGAGGTTGCGGCGCGTCGCGGCATCCAGGATCAGCGCTTCGGTTCGCTCCTCCACCTGCAACCCACGGATGTGAGGCGCGGCGCTTTTCTGGGTGTCGCGGACGTACTGGAGCAAGGCACCCGCCGCCGAGATCGCCAGAGGCAGTTCGTCTGCGCCGAAGCCTTTCAGGTCGAGGGTCCCCAGCTGATCGGTGAGCAGTCGCGACGCGCTGGCCAGCTCGAAGTACCACGGAGGTCTCGTGCGGATCGCCGTACCCGCCCGCAGGTGCTCGGCGCCCCGATCCGATTCGGAAGTCAGAAGCTCGGCAGGCTTCAATCGCTCCAGCTCGGCTGCGAGGGCCTGGTCCCCTTCCGACTGGAGCACGCAGAAGCGTCCGGCCGCCAAGTCGAGCCATGCGAGTCCGAAGCGCTGACCGTCGCGAGCGACGGCGGCCGCGAGGGTCTCGTGGCGATCGTCGAGCAGCGCATCGTCGGTGACGGTCCCCGGAGTGATGACCCGGACCACTTGCCGATCCACGGGCCCTTTCGATTTAGCCGGGTCGCCGAGTTGCTCGCAGATGGCGATGCTCTCGCCCTTCTGTACGAGGCGTGCCAGGTAGCCCTCGACGCTGTGGAAAGGCACGCCCGCCATCGGGATGGGCTGACCCGCTGACTGTCCACGGGCCGTCAGGGTGATATCGAGAAGGGACGCCGCGCGCCGTGCGTCGTCGTAGAACATCTCGTAGAAATCGCCCATCCGATAGAAGAGCAGTACGTCCGGGTACTGGCTCTTGATGCGCAGATACTGCTGCATCATCGGCGTGTGCTGTGCGAGAGCGACGTCATTCATGGCGCCGAAGGCTACACAAGACCGACGCTCGCCGCAGCAGCCGCGGGCTCCGCGGTACACTGCGCCGATGACGAGCGAGTCTGACCTTCGTGACCTTGCGGAGCGTGTTGCGGAGCGCATGCTGGCCAGCCAACGACGGCTGGTGTCGGCCGAGTCCTGCACCGGCGGCTGGGTGGCCAAGGTCTGTACGGACCTGCCTGGCAGCTCTCGCTGGTTCGAGGGTGGGTTTGTCACCTACTCGAATGCCGCGAAGGTTCGGGACCTGGGCGTCTCCAGCCGCACCCTGGAGATGCACGGAGCCGTGAGCGAGCCGGTCGTGCTCGAAATGGCCCGGGGCGCTCTGCGCGTCTCGGGGGCCGACCTGGCTGTCTCGGTGAGTGGCATCGCGGGCCCCGATGGGGGGAGCGTCGAGAAGCCCGTCGGCACGGTCTGGCTGGCCGTGGGGCGCCGGGATGCCGAGGCTCGCGCAGAGCTGCAGCGATTCTCGGGCGATCGCGAAAACATCCGGCGATCGTCCGTGGCAAGAGCGCTGCAACTGCTGCTGGGTGCCTGAGGAGCCGGCCTCCCTTCCGTGCACCTGTCACGCTGGCGCGCAAAGTTGTTCGCGGAAGTGGGGATCGCGCCATGCATTTTCGTCATCTGGAGCTCGACTGAATTCGCTCTGGTGGACAGTCGGACGCACGCTCAGGGTTCTCTATACAGTACCGTGCAAACCTGGTCCCTGGATGAGCGCCAAAAGACTCGAAAAAACCAACAAACTCCGGGCAGGTAAGCGTCCCGACTCGCGTTTGTTTGTGTGATAATCGAGCCCTCCTCGACAAGCTCATTCCCACAGGACTCACGAGATGGAAGAGAATCGCAAAAAGGCACTCGCCGCCGCGTTAGGGCAGATCGAGAAGCAGTTCGGCAAGGGCTCCGTCATGCGCCTGGGTGATGCTGTCTCGACCTATGATGTGGAGGCGGTCTCGACCGGCTCGCTGGGGCTCGATATCGCGCTGGGAATCGGCGGCTTGCCGCGCGGTCGCGTCGTCGAGATCTTCGGGCCGGAGTCTTCGGGCAAGACGACGCTGACCTTGCAGGTCATCGCGGAGATCCAGCGAGGAGGCGGGACGGCGGCATTCGTGGATGCCGAGCACGCACTGGATCCGGCCTACGCCGAGAAGCTCGGTGTCAACATCAGTGACCTGCTCGTATCGCAACCGGATACCGGCGAGCAGGCCCTCGAGATCACCGACATGCTCGTGCGCTCCAGCGCCGTGGACGTCATCGTGGTGGACTCCGTCGCCGCGCTCACTCCGAAGGCGGAGATCGAGGGTGAGATGGGCGAGATGCAGGTGGGCCTGCAGGCGCGGCTCATGTCGCAGGCGCTGCGCAAGCTCACCGGCAATATCAAGCGCTCGAATACGATCGTGATCTTCATCAACCAGATCCGTATGAAGATCGGCGTGATGTTCGGAAACCCGGAGACCACCACCGGAGGCAACGCGCTGAAGTTCTATTCCTCGGTGCGGCTCGACATCCGGCGCATCGGCGCGATCAAGAGCGGGGAAGAGGTGGTCGGCAACATGACCCGCGTGAAGGTCGTGAAGAACAAGGTCGCCCCGCCGTTCAGGGAGGCGGAATTCGAGATCATGTACGGCGCCGGCATCTCACGCGAAGGCGAGATCATCGAGCTCGCGAGCAGTCTCGGCATCATCGAGAAGTCGGGCGCCTGGTATTCCTACAAGTCCAACCGGATCGGCCAGGGCAAGGACAATGCGCGGACCTTCCTGCAGACGAACAAGGAGATCGCCCGCGAGATCGAGGATCAGGTGCGCAGCAAGCTGCTGCCCCCCAAGCAGCCGCGAAGCGGGCTCGGGGATCAGGCCAACACCGCCTGATTGCCGGACGCGCTGGCTTGATCGATGAACACCGAGCGCGGGACGGAACGACTGGCCGTCCGCGCCGCCGCCCTCTCTCTGCTGGCCCGTCGCGATTTCAGCAGCAGCGAGTTGCTCGCGAGGCTGCAGGGTCAGGGCTTTTCCGCGGACGAGTGCGCGGGCGTCATCACTGAGCTCGTCGAGGGCAAGATCCTCGATGACGCTCGGTACACGGAGCTCTACGTGACGGACCACTCTGAGCGTGGCCAGGGGCCCGTCCGTATTGCGCAGGGCCTGAAGGCGCTGGGTCTCCCCGACGAGCTCATTGACTCGGCCTTGGCGGCCGGTCCGGACTGGTACGCTCGGGCACGCGAGGTGCGGATCCGCAAATATGGGCTCCCGCTCCCGGCGGCTAGGCCCGAGCGAGCGCGCCAAGCGCGTTTTTTGCAGTATCGGGGGTTTTCAGCGGATCATATCCGCTCGGCCCTGGGCGCCGATTTCGATCTGGATCACTGAAATTGAGCAAAGTCTCCTATTCCAGCGCCGCGGATGCCCGCCGCGCCTTCCTCGAGTTTTTCCGTGAGCGGGGTCATACGGTCGTGCCGTCGAGCTCGCTCGTCCCCGGCAACGACCCCACGCTGCTGTTCACGAACGCGGGCATGGTGCAGTTCAAGGACGTCTTCCTGGGCAAGGAGCGCCGTGACTACGTCCGGGCGGCGTCCAGCCAGAGGTGTGTGCGCGCGGGCGGCAAGCACAACGATCTGGAGAATGTCGGCTACACCGCGCGGCATCACACGTTCTTCGAGATGCTGGGCAATTTCTCGTTTGGCGATTACTTCAAGCGCGATGCGATCCGCTTCGCCTGGGCGTTTTTGACGGGCACTCTGGGACTCGACCCCAAGCGATTGTGGGTGACGGTCTTTCGCGATGATGACGAGGCGGCGGATCTCTGGCTCGAGGACGTCGGCGTCCCGGCAGAGCGCTTCACCCGGATGGGCGAAAAGTCGAACTTCTGGGCGATGGGCGATACGGGCCCGTGCGGCCCCTGCAGCGAGATCTTTTACGATCACGGGCCGCACATCCCCGGGGGACCTCCCGGATCGCCCGATGAGGATGGCGACCGTTATGTGGAGATCTGGAACCTGGTCTTCATGCAGTTCGATCGCTCGGCAGACGGCCAGCTCACGCCGTTACCGAAGCCCTCGGTCGATACCGGCATGGGCCTGGAGCGGATCGCGGCGGTGCTGCAGGGCGTCCAGTCCAATTACGACATCGATCTCTTCAGGAATCTCATCCGTGCCGCGGCGGAGCTTGCGGGCACGAGTGATCTCAACCAGAGCTCTCTGCGGGTGATTGCGGATCACATCCGCGCAGCGTCTTTCCTGATCGTCGATGGAGTGCTTCCCTCCAACGAGGGCCGAGGCTATGTCCTTCGACGCATCATCCGCCGCGCGATTCGCCATGGGTACAAGCTGGGCATCCAACAGATCTTCTTCCACAAACTCGTGAGCGTTCTCGAGCAGGAGATGGGTTCGGCGTATCCCGAGTTGACTCGCGCACGGCCCCAGGTCGAGCGGGCGTTGAAGCAGGAGGAGGAGCGCTTCGCCGAGACGCTCGCGAACGGTATGTCGCTGTTGGAAGGGGCCATCCGCTCGCTGCGTGGGAAGGTTATCGACGGCGAGACCGTGTTCAAGCTGTACGACACGTATGGTTTCCCGGCAGATCTCACGGCGGATATTGCTCGAGAGCGTGGACTCACGATCGATCAAGCGGGTTTTGACGCCGCAATGGATGCGCAGCGCCGACGCTCGCAGGAAGCGAGCAGGTTCGGTGTCGACCTCCGCGGCGGAGCCAATATCGATTCGCGCACGCTGTTCCAGGGGTATGAGGGACTGGATGCCGAGGGGCATGTCGTCGCTCTCCTCAAGGACGGCGTCTCCGTGGACATTTTGAAGTCCGGAGAGCAGGGCGAGGTCGTGATGGACAGGACGCCCTTCTACGCTGAATCGGGCGGGCAGGTCGGTGATACCGGCGAGCTGGCGGGGCCAGGCATTCGGTTCATTGTCGAGGACACTCAGAAGCGTGGCGCGGCGCACTCGCATATCGGTCGAGTGGTCGAGGGCAAGCTCAGCATAGGCGACCTGCTGGGCGCTCACGTCGACGGCGTCCGACGCAAGGCGATCGCGCTGAATCATACTGCGACGCATTTGCTTCACGCCGCTTTGCGCAAGGTCCTCGGGACCCATGTGCAGCAGAAGGGGTCGCTCGTCGCCCCCGAGAGACTGCGCTTCGACTTCTCGCATCAGCAGCCGGTCACCCAGTCGGAGCTGGTCGAGATCGAGAGGCGGGTGAACGCCGAGATCCGTCAGAATACCGTGGCTCAGACGGAGTTGATGGACTACGAGAAGGCGGTGGGCTCCGGAGCCATGGCTCTCTTCGGCGAGAAGTACGAGAGCAGCGTGCGCGTGCTACGGATCGGGGATTTCTCGATGGAATTGTGCGGTGGCACACATGTGCAGCGCGCGGGCGATATCGGGCTGTTCAAGATCGTCGGTGAAAGCGGTGTCGCGTCGGGTGTGCGGCGCATCGAGGCGGTCACAGGCGATGGAGCGCTCGATTACATTGAGCGCAATGACGCATTGTTAAAAGATCTGGCCAATCTCGTT
The DNA here is from genome assembly GCA_035277965.1 of Steroidobacteraceae bacterium. GTDB lineage: Bacteria > Pseudomonadota > Gammaproteobacteria > Steroidobacterales > Steroidobacteraceae > 13-2-20CM-66-19. Next base: position 21,015 of record DATEJM010000051.1, read on the forward strand.
CGCGGGACGCGTGACGAGGTCCGGGACAAGGTGCGCGACGCGCTGGATCGAATCCGTCAGATGGAGAAGGAGATCCGGACGCTGAAGGACCGGCTGACGTCCGGGCAGGGCGTCGATTTGGCGTCGGGTGCGCAGGAAGTGCATGGCGTCCAGGTGGTTGCCACGAAGATTGAGGGCGCCGACGCTGGTGCGTTGCGTACCGCCGTAGACCAGCTCAAGGGGCGGTTGAAATCGGGTGTTTTTGTTCTCGCATCGATTGAGAATCCCACCAAGATCGTTTTAGCTGCGGGAGTGACGGCGGATTTGACAGCGCGCGTCAAAGCGGGAGAAGTGCTGGGCGCCGTCGCCGCGCAGGTTGGAGGACGTGGCGGCGGGCGTCCTGATTTTGCGCAAGGCGGGGGCAACAACCCCGCAGCGCTCGATGCGGCGCTGGCTTCCGTCCGGGACCTCGTGCAGACCAAGCTCTCCGCCTGAATTAACCACCATCGGCGACCGATATGACAGCCATTGCAGCGCACGGCCAGATTCAGGGTTTCTCTGATGGGTCTCCCAGGGGCAAGTCCGTAGATTTCTTACTGGATTCTTGTGACATCGGAAATTCACGGTGCACATCAGAATCAAGGAGGAAACAAAAATGCTGATACTAACGAGGCGGGTGGGTGAAACGGTGATGATCGGTAACGACGTCACCGTGACCGTCCTTGGGGTGAAGGGCAACCAGGTGCGCATCGGCATCAACGCGCCGAAAAATGTGGCCGTGCACCGGGAAGAGATCTACGAGCGAATCAAGCGGGAGCAAGAGGGCGGCTCGTCCGGCGAGCCCACCAAGCAGTCCGCCGAGTACGTCTCCGCCTGACCGGTCCGGCACGCCGCTCCTCGCGCTCGGGTTATCGACCGGCGCGAGGCGAAGCTGCCATGCTTCCCCCCTGAATCGCATCGATAGCGGCCCTTCGCCAGGCGGGCCGTCCTTACCTTTTCCGCAGTGCTTCAGTATCATGGCGGCCCGCGCACGGGCAGGTATGGGCCCGTCGGCCGCGTCTCCTGGCTAAGGATGGGGGCGCTCAAGGTCCCCCGCATCACGCCAGGGCCTTTCGGACCGTGCGGAGAGATGGCCGAGTGGTCGAAGGCGCACCCCTGCTAAGGGTGTAAGGGTCAAAAGCCCTTCGAGGGTTCGAATCCCTCTCTCTCCGCCAGATTATTTTCATCGCTCGTCAGTGAGTTAGCTACACAGCCCCCGTTTTGGGTGCCAGATCCAGTGCCAGATGCTGACAGCTGGCGTGGGCCGGCGACTCGCCACCTCGGTTGTGCGGGTCAGCCAGCGGGCGATCCTTGAGAGCAAACCCGGTGGGCGCTGCATGGGCTGCACCAAGCCCATCGCCTGCTCCATCTTCGACACGTCGGACTCGAGCGCGCCCTCGGCCCAAGACGCATAGATCTCGAGCATCGTTCGGACGCTGTGACCGTGTTGGCGGGCGACCCACAGCGGGTTCTTGCCCATCATCAAGCACCAGCTGACCGAGGAGTGTCGGGCGCAATAGGGGCGCCGGCTGCGCAGCCCTGTGCGCTTCAGCGAGCGGCGCCAACACCGTTGTACACCGACCAGGTTTTGAATGGGCTCCCCGCTTTTGAGAAAGAACAGTCGATCGTGCGCGATGCGCCCCTGAGACACGAGACGGTGGCGAAGCTGCAGATGGCGCGCGAGCACCGCGCGCGCCCGAAGGCACAGCTCGAAGAGCCGGTCGTGGCCGGTCTTCGTGCAGTTCTTGTGCACGCCGTTCACGCGAGCCTTCGTGATGCTTAACGTGCCACGGACCGGATCAAAATCGCTCACCACCAACGCAATCTGCTCGGACGGTCGCAGGCCGGTAAAGAATCGAAACTCATCGTAATTTCCCTGTGCCTCGCCCCAGTCGTTATGGATCTGCGCAATCAGCTTCTCTGCATCCTGGATGCGAAACGGGTCGGGGCGTGGGCGATCCCTTCGGGTCATGCGACAGCACTTGAGGCCGAGTGCAGGATTGGGTTTGTCGGGATGATTGCGATAGCCAAACGCAAAGGCCCGACGTAGCGCGCTGATCGCGTTGTTATAACGCTTCTTGCTCCATCGAATGTTTCGATCGGCGATGCGGTTGAGCGTCAGATGATCGATCTTGAGGAAGAGGGTGTCGCCCAGCTCCGGGCGCCACAAGTTGTCGAGGATGCGGCGGTAGTTCGTCACTGTGGAAGCGGCTAGGTCGTGACGCGCCAAACGCGCTTCGCAATGTACAAGGAATTGATCGAAGACCTGATTGCAGGTGCGGATCTGAGACGGATCGATTACCCGCTCCAGGTACCGGTAGCCGGGAAATTCCTCCTCGAAAACAAACGTGCCCGCCTTGATGCGGGCCTTGATCTCTTCGAGTTGTATATGGGCGCGCTGTAGGTTCGCTTCGGTGGGAATGCGAGGCAGCGTCGGGCGGTAGCGCGCGCCATCGAGTATGAAGTCGTACTGAATACGGTTGCGACCCTTGGGTGATACACCGCAGGCCTTCGAGTTGTTGTCGATCACGCCACACACCGCCGTCGTGCCAGGGTAACCGCCGGAAAGGGTACCAAAGCCCAGCGGCGCCCTGACGCGGACGGAGTCGCACCAAAACCACGATCCCCGAAATTCCGGGCGCGGGTATCAGCGGCTTAGTCTGCATATTCAAGCGCTTAGCTAACAATCACCTCGAGACGCGTGTGGTCGATCCGTCGATCTGAACAAGGCACAAGGCAAGAACGGTAAGC
>DATEJM010000052.1:0-7381 GCA_035277965.1 Steroidobacteraceae bacterium
GGTCAACGTGGGTTGGGGAGAGGATCTGACGATTCGAGAGCTCGCCGAGGCGCTGGCGCGCGTCATCGGGTTCGAAGGAGCATTCCAGTTCGATCCGACCAAGCCTGATGGCACGCCACGCAAGGTGCTCGACACGAGCCGATTGCGGTCATTGGGCTGGGCACCGCGCGTGCCGCTCGAAACCGGTCTCGGTCTGACCTACAACTGGTATCGGCAGAACGTGACGCGCGATCTGCCGCTCACGTCGGCGGCGTAGACGGGGGCACCGCTGGCGCCCACTCCCAGGGGTTGAGGATCTCAACACCCAGCGACTCGAAATCCCGCACATTGCGCGTTACGACTGTCATGCCGTGTACCAGGGCGGTCGCTGCGATCAAAGCATCCCGCATCGGCCTGGGGTCTGGCACACGCAACTTGGCGCAGCGCTGCGCCACGGCCACATCGACAGGCAGTATTCGCCCTTCGAACTCGGGCAACACTCGGGTGTCGATCCAGGCGCGAAGGATGGCCCCCTGGCGCTTGTCCTTGCGTTCGAGCAATAGAATGCCGAGCTCGAGCTCGTGGATCGTAATCGCTGCGAGAAAGTTTTCACCCAGAGTTACCTGTTCACTCCAGGCTGCAACCTGCCGGTGACCTTTGCCAGCTTCGACCTTGCGCAGCTCGGAGACGACATCCGTATCCAGGACAAACATCAGTCGAACTCGGCAGGTTTTGGCACCCAATCCGCCTTCGGCGGATTGAACTCAACCTCCGCCGCTCCCGGCATGTGCAGGGCTTCAGCCAGCGTTTTGCAGCCGCCGGCTAGTCTCTGGTACTCCTCGATGCTCAGCAGCACGTGCGCCGGCCGACCCCGGTCGGTGATAAATACCGGCCCTCGCTGGGCCGCTTTTTTCGCCCGGCTGGTGTCCTGATTGAATTCCCGGCTGGATAGCGTGGTGATGGCCATAGCGGTTCCCTGCATTCAATGTAGATATGTTACTACATTCTCATCGAACAACTCGATCATTTTGGTGAGGCGTCCCTCTGATATCCCTCGCAGTTCTGGCAATCTGCCGCCCTATTGATGGGCATTTGGCCTTGGCGTAGCATGGCCGTATGAAAGCCGTAGTCCCAGTCCACGCCCGTCCGGTCCGAGAGCCCGTGCTCGTGGTCGTTTTCGAGAAGCTCGGTGGTCGAGCGACCTTGGGTACTGATGTCGCCTCCGCGGCGGACCTGGCAAAAGTGGTGTCGTCCCGCATTCCGCTGAAGTCGCTGCAGTTCGTCCAGAAGCAGGGCGCCTTTTCGGACGCGGAGATCCAGCGCTTCATCATCCCGGCCCGTACCCGCCGACATCGCCAGGAAAAGAATGAGCGATTGACGGTCGAGGAGTCTGACCGGCTGGTGCGTCTCACGCGGATTCAAGCCCTGGCGGAAGATGTTTTTGGGGAGCCGCAGCATGCCAATGCCTGGCTGCGTGAGCCGCTGAGCGAGTTGAGCGGCCAGGCACCCCTCGACCTGGCGCAGACCGAAGCTGGTGCGCGGCTCATCGAGCAGATCCTCGCGAAAATCGATTGGGGGGCTGCCGCCTGATTCCGGCGGTAGTGGCGGCCGCGGGTGCGTCTTTGGCGTCTGTCGAGCCTTCGGCGATCGGCCGACTTCACCGGCGGTTACGGGTTGTTGTATTCCGGACGCTGGAACACCAGCGGCCGACCGGTCACGTACTGTGCGACGGTACCCTCGCTTGCCGCTCTGGAAAAGCGCGTGCACGTGAAGGATCCCGCACTGCTGCCAGCGCAGGTCATGGTGGAGTACGAGGCGCCCGACGATCTGCCGACGCGGACAGTGGAACTGTCTGCTCTGTCGCCGGATTGGAGTCTCAAGGAAGTCGAGACACAACAGGTCGGGGATCGGTGGCTAGATGCGATCTCCGAAGTGCTGTTGATCGTGCCGTCGGTCATCGTGCCGCTGGTCTCCGCGGTCGATCGCAATGTGTTGATCAATCATCGGCATGCCAGGGCCAGTGAGATTCGGGTGACGAGCTCGACGCCGTTCAGCTTGGATCCGCGATTGTTTCGGGCAACCGAATAGGCTTTCGATCGAAGGCCCGTGTGTCGAATGCTTCCCCCAGGGTGAGCCTCCCGCGGTGCGCGCTCGGCTTGGGAAAGTGGCAGCACTGAAGGGCGAAATCCTGGCCTGTTCAAGATGCGAAAGCCCGCTTCCAGAACTCGCCCGGCCTGACGATCGGGATTTCGCCGTGTACTTCGAGGGCAAGGAGATCCTTGTCAACGGTGATGAGCAGGTCAACGCGGCCGGCGATTGCCGTGCCCAGGATGGGCAGATCATTCGGATCCCGGCAACTGGCGGCAGGGACCTCGACCGGGACAACCATCTCGGCGCAGCTGACGATGGACTCACGGATTTCCGTGATCTCATCTTCCGGAAAGTTGAATTTCTCCTTCAGCTTCCGGGCGATCTCGTCGAGGATGGATGAGGAGATCACCCACTCGTGATCCATCAATAGGTCCTCGAGAAGCTCGGCACATATCCCCGCGCGGCTGATGTAGGCCGCGACAAGCACCGAGGAGTCGAGCAGTATCCTCACTGCTCCCCGAGTTTGCGGAAAACATCCTCGTCAGTGTGAATGCCTTGTGCTTGCGCACGGGGCACCCATTTGCCACGCAAGTTACGCAACCGCGATACGCGCAGATAGCGCTGCAGGGCCTCTCGCGCGAGGTCGCTTTTCGAGACCTGACTGGCCGCGCTCTGGCGCTCGAGCTCCTGATCCAGATCGTCAGGGATACGCAGGGTGAGGGTAGCCATGTATTACAATGTAATACAGCCCCTATGCGGATGCAATAGGGATACCCGGACGCCCAAAGCAGATCAGCAACACCGACGATCATATAGAGTTGATCAAGACGGGCGATCTGATAAACTTTTTGATATGCCGAAGAGTCCTCAGGCCCTGCAGGCGCTTCCTCCTGCCGTCACCCAGGCTCTCCATAATCTGGGCGAAAACTTAGCCATAGCGCGGCTGCGGCGTCGGGAGTCCCAGCGAGCCTGGGCGAAGCGCTTGGGCGTATCTGTCCCCACTCTAATTCGCTTGGAGCGAGGTGACCCCGGTGTGGGCGTTGGCATCTACGCGACCGCCTTATGGCTGATGGGCCGGGTGAGCGCACTCGCGGAGGTTGCAGCACCCGGCTCTGATCGGGGGGCTCTCGAGAGCGACGTGCGAGATGTGATGCACCGACGTGCAGTCCGATCGGCGGCATCGGCAGAAGCACGCCTGGGCCGCGAGAAGCTCGCTCACAAGAAGAAGACCACTCAATGACTGTCTATGAGCCGACCGACAGACTCTACCTGTGGCTCCTGACCCTGCATTCCGGCTTGACCGCGCGCCCCCTAAAGACTAGCCTTTTAACTAGTTAGATTGAGATCAGCTAAATGAAATCCTGGCCGGTTCAAGATGCGAAAGCCCGCTTCAGCGAATTGCTTAAAGCGAGCCTCACCGAGGGGCCGCAACTCGTGACGCTGCGGGGCGTCGAGGCGGCTGTACTTGTCCCGGTGCAGGAGTGGCGGAGGTTGCGCGAGCGAGCGCGCCCGAGTTTGAAAGCGTTGCTGCTCGCGCCGGAGGCTCGAGGTGCGTTGAGCCTTCCACCACGAGGGCGCCTGCGGCGCCGGACGCCAGACTCGATCGATTGATTCATGTATCTCCTCGACACGAATGTCGTTTCGGAGCTGCGCAAGCACAAGCCACACCAGGGAGTTGTTGCGTGGATTCAAGCCGCGACCGAGGAGTCATTGCACGTTTCCGCAGCGACCCTCGGTGAAATACAGGCGGGCATCGAGATTACCCGGCAACAGGATGCCCAGAAGGCCGTGGAGATCGAGAATTGGCTCGACAGCGTTTCACAGAGCTACGGTGTCATTCCGGCTGACGCGCTCATCTTCCGTCGCTGGGCGCAGCTGATGCACCGGCGCTCGAATCAGCATCTTGAAGACGGGCTCATCGCGGCGACCGCGTTAGTTCGCGGATTGACGGTAGTGACTCGCAACGTCCGCGATTTCGAGCCTTTCGGCGTTCCACTCATCAATCCATTTACCGGCACTTCGGGTGCGGCAGGATGAGATCACCTCAGCCTTCGCGCATGCCTACCTGACGACACCGTCACGCTGACCTTCACGGCCCAGGATCTTCCCAGTGAATTCAAGCCGGAGGTAGAGAGGGTCCTACGTGAGCTCGTCCCCGTGGTGACCTCACGCGTCAAGGCACGACATCGTGAACGTCTCGAGCAACTCGTGGAGGTCCTGACGCAGGACGTGAAGATTCGTGAGCTCGATGTGCGCCACGCTCAAATGCAAGCTCGGGCCGTGCAGGCCGTGCTCGAGAACAGCGAATGGCTCACCGCAGAGCAAATCGGGGAACTCGGCGGTTTCAGCAAGAGCAATCTCGCAGCACCCGCCAACCGATGGAAGCAGGAGAGCAGGATCTTTGCCTTGCCCCATCGGGGGCAAGATCGCTTCCCGCGCTATGCGCTCGACGAAGCTTATCGGCCGCTGCCCGGCGTCGAGCCGGTTATGAAAACGCTAGGTGCCATCAGTCCGTGGCGAATGGCCGCATGGTTCGAGTCGGTCAACGCCTGGTTGGGCAGCAGACGTCCCCGAGAGTGTGTAGCGGTTGAACCCGAAACCGTGCTGCAAGCGGCGGGGCACTACCGCACCAGCGGCATGCATGGCTGAAGACAGAAGCAAGCGCTCGCCGAAGACCCTCAGTTTCAGGCCGCAGGCGATTTGGCGCGTACATCCCGCTCGTTACAGACCCTCGCAATTCCGATCAGAAGCGGCCGGCAACGCGCGCTTCAGTCCGATTCGAAGCCAGCGCACGGTCTGCTGTGGACTTCCCGGCAGGATGACGAGGCAAAGGCTCTGGTGTTGTTCGGGGATCGCATCACGGAGTCGGATTTCAGGATCGAGGTCGATCGGGAGCAGCTCTATCAAGGCGCGCACCTGGATAGGCTGCTGGCGCTCGTGGAGCATGTGGGAATCACGCAGGTGATCGGCCTTTGAATTCCATCGGCTCGGTCTGGCAGGACTGGGCTGCCAACCACTGAGGCGCTATTCAGTGCCGAAGGGCCAAGGGAGTTCAGGGCAGCGTGGCTCCGGGGATGCGGCCGGGTGGCACCACCGCCACGGGCTCCGGCTCGCATCCCCAGTGTCGCTAGCGTACGGACTGCAGGCTAGATCCCACACAACGGCGGGCAGCTCAAAGCTACGGTGGCGAGGTTTCAGCGAGTTGATCGCTCGATGATCGAGGCGTGACACCGATCTTCACGCGCCGAGTCCAGCGATACGAGTCCTTAGTCGGTTCGGGAACCGGATTCACGGGGACTTTTTTCGGCAAGCAGCTTTTCTAGCTCCGGCGCCGGCAGCGCGCCCATCACGCGCCTGCCGTCCGCGAGGTACATGGTCGGTGTGCTGTTGATGTGCAGCTTGTCGCCCAGTTTCTGCAGCTCATCGACCGGATCGCCGGTGCAGGTTGCTTGCGGCACTTTGCGCTCGAGCATCCATTCCTTCCAGGCGAGTGGCCGGTCCTTCGAGCACCAGATTGCGCGGGCGTGAGCCGGCGCCTGCGGGTGCAGAGACGCGATCGGAAACAGGAAGATGAAGATCGTGATGTCCTGGACCGAAACGAGGGACTTCTCGAGCTGCTGGCAGTAGGGGCAATCGGGATCGGAGAATACGGCGAGCTGTCGTTTTCCGTTGCCTTTCACGATCTTGATCGCGCGGTCGAAGGGCAGCGTCGAATAGTCGATGGCACCGCGAGCGCTGCGCCGGTCATTGGTGAGGTTGCGCTTGCTGCGGGTGTCCACCATCGCGCCGGTCACCACGTAGTCCGCGTTCGGATCGGTATAGACGATGTCGTCTCCGACAGCGACCTCGTACAGGCCCGCTATGGCAGAAGGGCGCACCTCGTCCACTTTGACCCCGGGGAATCTCGACTCCAACGCCTGCTTGATGGTTGCCGCGATTTCGGGCTTGGCCACGGTACTGCCGCTGGCCGATTGCGCCGAGGGTACGGAGGCGGTCTGCGCGGGAGCTGCCGGTGCCGCGGCGCTCTGCGCCGGAGGAGGATTCCCGGCACGCGCTGCACCTGCCGCAAATCCACATCCGGCAACGATCAAGCTACATACCATTGACGAAAACGGGTTCTGCATGACGAATGGGGCCCTTTGTTACGATGACGTCATCAAGTTCGAGTAAGTAGCATCATAATGTCCCGCCACAGCGCATCGCGCCGAACTTTCCTGGGCTGCTCGCTCGCTTTGGCCGTCGGCGGCGCTCTGCGGCTGCCGCCCGCGCGCGCCGCTGCGAACGTGCGATTTGCCGGCGATCCATTCACGCTTGGGGTCGCTTCCGGATATCCGTTGCCTGATTCCGTGGTGCTATGGACCCGGCTGGCTCTCAATCCTCTCGAGCCCGGCGGCGGCATGACCGCCGCGGTCATTCCGGTCCAATGGGAGATCGCGACCGATGACCGGATGCGCACCGTCGTGCAAAGCGGCACGGAATTCGCGACCGCGGAGTGGGCCCATTCCGTTCATGTCGAGCCCACGGGACTTCCGGCCGGACGTGACTACTGGTATCGCTTCACCGCCGGCGGGGTTCGCAGTCCGATCGGGCGTACACGTACCGCGCCTGCTTCGGATGCGACTGTCGATCGGCTCAAGATCGCAGTGGCGAATTGTCAGCAGTATGAGCAGGGCTATTTCAATGCCTACCGCCACATGGTGGCCGACGAGCTCGATCTGATCCTGCACGTGGGCGATTACATCTACGAGGTCAGCTGGGGCAAAGATCTCGTGCGCCATCACGGCTCTCCCACGACCTTCACACTCGATGACTACAGGACCCGGCACGCTCTCTATAAGACCGATCCGGACTTGCAGGCAGCCCACGCCGCCTGTCCGTGGCTGCTCACCTGGGATGATCACGAAGTCGCGAACGACTATGCGGGGGACATTTCGGAATACGACGACGATCCGGAGTTGTTTCAAGCCCGCCGGGCGGCAGCCTATCGGGCCTACTACGAGCACATGCCCTTGCCGCGTCAGGCCGTGCCTTTCGGTCCGAACATGCGCCTCTACACCGCACGCGCAACGGGAAATCTGGCGTCGATCTTCATGTTGGACCAGCGCCAATATCGCTCGCCAGAGGCCTGCCCTCTGCCCGGACGACGCGGAGGCCATAAAGTCGAGAATTGCCCCGAGCTCGATGACCCGTCCCGACAGATGCTCGGATCACGCCAGGAGCTGTGGCTGCAAGGGATCGTGGGCCAGAGCCACGCGAAGTGGAATCTGTTTGCGGAGGGCACCGTGATGTCCTACGCCGACGAGGATCCGGG
>DATEJM010000053.1:0-37389 GCA_035277965.1 Steroidobacteraceae bacterium
GATGAACTGGGCGTACAGGTGACCGACGGTCAGGTCGCGGCCGGCCCGGCGTCGCTCCTCGTGCGGATCGTGGCGGTCGGCCACTTGGCCCAGGCAGCGGACCGCCTTCTGGCGGGCCTGCGGCAAGGTCAGCACGTCGGCTCTTCCCAAGGAGAGCAGCCGTTTACGGCCCCCAAGACGGTAGGCGCAAACATAGCTCCTTCGCCCACTCGGGTAGACCCGCAATCCGAAGCCTGGCAGGGCGGCATCCCAGTAAATGCATTGGTGCTTGGGACCGGCTCCCCGATACGGCAGGGATGACAGGTTTCTTTGGCGAAGTGTCCGGACTGGCATGGGCGCGCTCGAGTGACCATGAGGAGTGACCCCAGAGTGCACGGCCGGCCGACCGAATAAAGCCATCAGCGATGCCCTTGATGCGATCGGGCTGGCTAATGCGTTATAAGGACGCCGTGCGTCACGATGGGAACACCCGGGAGAGGGTCGCACTTCCCTTCGAACCTGAGGGTCGGGAGTTCGAATCTCTCCGGGCGCGCCATCTTCTACGTTCAGGTCGGTGCGTTCAGCGGAACGCTCTACGCATCCTGAGCGGCGTATTCCGTTGTCGGCTCAGTGCTTTTTGAGCGATACCGATACGGGTAGGCGAACCCTCGCTGGATGCCGCTCTGCCTATGGAGACGTCGATGTGCCTCGGGTAGCGCGGGGGCAGCATTTGTCCCTACTTGGGGTGCCTCCTCGATTCGACGATCACGGTCAGCAGGTTAACCGCCATCTGTAGATCTTTCTCAGACAGCCTGCCCGCAATGTCAAGCAGTGCGGTATTCAGCTTGGTTCGCTGAGAGCTTTCGACGCTTCGGCTTACATCGAAGAAATCCCGAATCGGGACATCCAACGCTACCGCCAGACGCTCCAACGTCTCGAAACTCGGTAGGGACTTGCCGCGCTCCAACTGCGATACCGCATCGCCGGTCCGGTCGATCTTCTCTGCCAACTCGTCCTGGGTAAGCCCTCGGCGCTTGCGGATGGTTCGGATTCGTAGCGCCACTCGGTCTTGCAGCTTCATCCCCGAAGTTTTGTCCGGGGGTGCAGGTATTCAGAACGGTCCCTGCTACGTCAATATCTGCGAACGTCGTAGTATGCTACGGATTATGCCCTCGGTAGGCCACACGAGAAAATCCTGAGTGAAGCGGGTGCTCATACCAACCTGCGGTGCGTCAGATTGGCGCCAGTTCCTGGCGGATCCTGACATTCAATGGCAGCGTGAGGCTTCTGCCATGGAGCTGGCGGCCTCATGGGAGGTGGCGCAGAGGACAGCCCGTGGGCTACCGCCGGAGGTCGAAAATGCGCTCGACTCCCAGCCGTCGTTGCAGGGCGCAGGCCTGCTGATTGCGCTCCCCGAGCACAAGGTACCCTTGAAGGGTCGGGGCAAACCGTCACAGTCTGACGTTTGGGCTTTCCTGCGGGCCGGCACCAATTACGTTTCGATGACTGTGGAAGGTAAGGCCGGTGAGCCATTCGGTCTGACGATAGGCGATTGGCTGAAACAAGTATCGGATGGGAAGAGGGAGCGCCTGGAGTACCTGTGCGAGCTTCTTCAGGTGCCCGCCCCAGGCGCGGAGCTCCGTTACCAGCTGTTCCACCGCACTGCATCGGCCCTGATTGAGGCTCGCCGCTTCGGGGCGTCGCTGGCTGTCATGTTAGTGCAATCCTTCGCCGAAGATGCCCAGTCGTGGAGCGACTACAGTGCCTTCTGTGCGATCCTGGGTACCTCCGCTGGTCGCGGTGAACTTGTTGAAGCACGTCGAACCGGGGACTTGAGGCTGTTCCTTGGCTGGGTGGATAGCAAGGTGGCGTCTGATGCGGCGCTTGCCAGTGTTGTTTAGAGATTCGTAGGGACGGCACATTGTGAATCTCTCTGCTGTTGGAAGTGTAGTGTTCGCAGCGGTCGGGCTGTTGGCTGGAGCCACCTCGGCGCACGCCTTGGACATCCGGGGTGTGTCACTTGGAGACGCGTTTGACCCGAAGATATTGGCTGCGAAGCTACACGCTAAAGGTAAGGACTACTGGACCGAGGGTTTCCACTGCGGCAAGCACCGCTGCCACGGGAACATCGAAGGTTCCGGCCACTTTACTGGGAATCCGCCTTGGGAAGTGACCGTCACAGAGAAGGACGGCAAGGTGAATGAGGTCGAGATTGAGATGATCGGGGATGACCATCCTTTCGTACTGGACTCTCTGCAACAGAAGTTTGGAAAGCCGGCCTACGACGGCATTTACGAGCCCAACAACCCGAGCGCCATCTACAGCAAGGTGCGAGCCTGGACTACGCCGGACAAGAGGCAGGTGATTCAGCTGGTGGAGCGGTATGAGTACCGTGACTACGGATCGTCACTGGGGGTAAGGTCGTACATCCACTTTCGCTACCTCTCCCCGGAGAACCCCAAGCCCATCCTTTAGCTGGGCTGATAAAGAGAGGGGTTTCCGAGATGTCTCGGAACCCCTCCGGTGCTGTCCATGGTCCTGGGCCCTTGGATAGATCATGTAGGTGACAATCGCGGCTATGTCCCCTGCTTGAATGATCCTGAATATCTATTGGAACGCCGCTTATATCCTGTTTGTTTGCTTTGATTGGTTCCGTGGCATCATAACGATGATGTTGACTAAGGGGTGGATCGCGCCCTGTCAGGAGCGATCCATAGCTCCGATATGTTTACGGTAACGCAGGGTTCGTGTGTGCCTCGGCCGTCGGCAGGGCACCGCGCGGGTTGCGCTGCAAGCCGTTCGGATGCGGTTTGCAGGGGGTGCGGGGCCGCAGGCGGAATTACTCCAGCTCCGCGACACCGGACAGGTCTCTGGGTTTGGTGAAGAGCATCTCAACCGAATGTCAATGCTATAGGACAACTTCTTCGAGTACGGGTTGGGGAGGAGCCGCAGGCGGATAGGTCTTCGTGACCCACTCTTCCAACGCCGCGCTCCACTTCGCCCATGCGTCCGTAGCCTCCTTGAGGTAGTCGTACCGGTTGTAGATGGCTGTCACGCCGCTGCGGATGCCGCTCCTGTGATTCAGGACGACTTGGATCACGTGAGGGGGCACGCCCAAGGATGCCATGTGCGTTGCGACGCTGCGTCGCAGGTCGTGCAATCGCCAATTGTCGAGCCTGACAGTTCTTTTCAGTAGGCGGATGGATGCTGTCGTCTGCGCGACGGAGCGCGCATGGAAGGTGACTTCAGATTGAAACAGGTAGGTTTGCCCCGGTCGCGTGGGGATGCCTTCGAGCACCTTCAGCGCGAACGGCGTCAGGTGAACCCTGTGGGGGTGTCGGTTCTTCGTGCGTTCTTCGGGAATGACCCACTCCAGACGGTGCAGGTCGACTTCTTCCAGCTTGGCGTCCAGCACCTCGTTCCTCCGCATGCCTGTCAGCATCAGCAAGCGGATGGCGGAACGCCATTGCGGATTCAGGTAAGCGGTGCCATGCCACAGCGCCGCCAGTTCCTTGTCTTTCAGCACCCTGGCGCGCGAGTGGTGCCGACAGGGCAGGCTCATTCCAGCCATCGGGTTAGCGTCCAAGTACCCGCGCTGCGTGTGACTCCAGGTCAGGAAGGCCGAAACTACGCGATGGATGTTGTTTGCCGCCGCGTTCTTCCCGACGGATCGCTTTTTGTCGGTAAGTTCCAGAATGTCGGAGCGCGTCACGGCGCCGATGGGCTTCTGGCCCAGGTGAGGCAGGACGACTGACTGGAAGATGCCATCGACCCGTGTCTGGTGGCCGTCACTGAATTCGGAGGCGCGGCGTTTCTTGTATTCCTCGTAGACCACCGAGACGGTCGTCTTCCGGGCGTTGGCCTTATTTGCCGCGGGATCGAGATTGCAGGTGACCTGATATAGGATCTCCTGTGCCCGCTTGCGAGCCTGCTCAAGCGTGTATGCGCTGGGTTTGCCCATGGTGAACTTTTTCACCTTGCTGGCGGGATTGCGGTAGACGACGACGTAGGTGCGTGCTCCGGTGGGCCGCACACGCAGACCGAATCCTGAAATCCGCTTGTCCCAGAGCGTGTACTCCTGTGATCTGGCCCGCGCCGTATCGATCAGATGCTGTGTGAGATTTCTGTCCGCCCTCATGCGGATATATACCGTGAAACTCGAAAATCGGAGAGAGTGCGTCAACGGGCTGGATAACCCGTTGACGCCGCTTTGTGGTTACACGCGCTCGACCCGTTCGGCGGACACCAACTTCGCGAGCTGGCTCGTCGTGAGGGCGGTGTAGATGCTCGGTCCCGCTTCCGTGTACAGGATGGCGCCCGCATTGGGTCCGTTCGGGCGAGCGCCGACGATCTGATCCCGCCGGACGATCACGCCATCCCCGGTCACGCTGGGAAGAAAGACGAACGAATCGACTTTTGAGTCCATGATGGTGTCCTCTTGTGGTGTATGGGGAAACACTGGGGAAGCACATTGCTTCCGGCAGATTTCCGCCACCCTAAGAGAAACCAGACCGATTTTGGGGTGTCAACTATTTGATTCTTATCGGAGTTGCATGCTTTGCCTGCCCTGCAGGCGGGCTCTCAATTCATCGGCGCCCGAAGTTCGAATCTCTCCGGGCGCGCCATCTGCCCATCCCGTCGCCGGGTCGAGTCCGATGGTCCGATGCTCACCTGGGCATTGTTGAAGGTGGCGGCGACCCCGGAGTAGCTGGTCGTGTTACCGGCCGCGTCGTGGCCGCGTTTTTTTCGACTGGGTTCTCTTGCTTCGCCCACCTTATTGTTGACGAGCAGCAAAGCTTTGCGCCGTGCCAACTGTTCGCGCGCGTTTTCCAATAGCGTATGGATTTTCCTTTCGAACACGGGGCGCTCAGGGAACACCGTCCAATACTCAGCCACCATGATGTTGTCTTGATCGAGTTGCAGTAGCTCAATCTGCTCGCGGCTCTTCTCGGCGCAGAGAATCAAACCGATGGGTGCGTTTTCGCCGTCCTGCCGCTCATAGCGATTGAGCCAGCCGAGGTAAAGCTCCATCTGGCCCTTGTGCGCCGCCTCGAACTTGCCGATTTTCAATTCCACCGCCAGCAGCCGCTTCAGCCTACGATGGAAGAAAAGCAGATCGAGGTGAAAATCCTCGCCACCGATGATCATGCGCTTCTGGCGTGCGACGAAGGTAAAGCCGCCGCCCAATTCCAGAATGAAGCTCTCCAGTTCCCGCAGCACGGCTGCTTCCAGGTCGGCTTCTAGAAAACCGTCGTGCAGCCCGAGCACGTCCATCAGGTAGGGGTCTTTGAAGGTGTCGAGCAGAATGGCGGATTTCTCGGTGAGTTGCGCGTTGGCGATCTCCTTGCGCTCGAAGGCCTTGCGGTCGATCATCCGGCGCAGTTCACGCTTGCCGAACTGGTGGGTGGCGGCTTCGCTGAGGTAGAAAAGGCGAGCTTCCCGCGTTTTCAGCCCGAGCACCTCAATGACGTGCGACCAGCTCAATTGTGTCGCCAGTGGCGACACAATCGGGACGTTGTGCTTCAGGCGGAAGCGGAAGTCGGCGTAGTGCTCGAGCGCCTTCTCCTGCGCGTCCCGCAGGCTCTCGATTTTCAGGGCGATGTTGTACCGATCCACCCCGGGGAGCTTCATCCGGCAATACCATTTGCTGTGCTGAACGTCGGTGCGCCGGAAGATGATCAGGTCATCTTTGATCTTGGTGACGTCGGTGAGGAAAGCCAGAACTCCGTTTCTGTGCACGGCCCGATTTGTGTGGATGCGCAGTTCGAATGCAGACAAGGCGGTCTGCTCGAGCAGGTGATGTGTACGCCTGGATACAGCCAATTGCGACGCGGCTCGCATCCTAAAGCGGCGCGCGCGTGGATACTCAATCCCCAATGCGCTGCGCAAGCTGCTGCTTGTGCGCAGTCACGGATGACAGTCACTGGTGTTCCAATCGAAAGTCGAGGCTCGACTGTCATGTCCGTGAATCCGTTCCGGCTGCTCGGCCGGATCATCGGGGTAGTCCCCGTCAGCGCCCGCCGCCTGGCGGACCTGGAGAGTCAGGTAGAGGCTCTCAACCGCGCGCAAGCGTCTGCCGAATCGTCTCCCGACAGCATTTCCCGCGCGAGCGCCGAGAGTCAGCTCGCCGCAATCGGCAGGGCGCAGGCAGAAGCCGCGGCGCGCCAGGCCGAATCCGACGAGCGGCTGCGCCGCGCCGTGGCGGAGACGCGGGCCGTCATCAGCGCGGCCACGGGTGGCGACCTGACACACCGTATCTCCACTGGCGACAAAACAGGCGAGCTGCTGGCTCTGTCGCAGGGAGTGAATTCCCTCATCGAGCTCCTGCAGTCCCTCGTCGGACAGATGCAGGCAGCCACCGGCCGTGTGCAGGATGGGCTGAAGGAAATCTCCTCGGGCAACGCCGATCTCTCGCAGCGCACTGCCGAGCAGGCAGCGAGCCTCGAACAGACCGCCTCCTCGATGCAGCAGATGGCGGGCACCGTGAAGGAGACCGCGAGCAACGCGAGTCACGCAAATCGGCTCGCGGTCGAGGCACAGACGCAAGCGGAAAAGGGCGGCAGCATCGTCGGGTCGGCAGTCCAGGCGATGAGCGGCATCAACGCTGCATCGAGCAAGATCGCGGACATCATCGCGGTGATCGACTCGATTGCTTTTCAAACGAACCTCCTGGCGCTCAATGCCGCAGTCGAGGCTGCACGGGCCGGCGACCAGGGCCGGGGATTCGCCGTCGTCGCGAACGAAGTTCGGGCCCTCGCGGGTCGCAGTGCCGCCGCAGCGAAAGAGATCAAGGGCCTCATCGACGACAGCGTGATGCGGGTGGCTCAGGGCAGCCGCCTGGTGGACGAATCCGGCCACGCTCTGCTCGAGATCGTGGAGTCGGTGAAGAAGGTCACCGCCATCGTGGCCCAAATTGCGGCCGCGAGCCGCGAGCAATCGTCGGGCATCGATCAGGTCAACCGCGCGGTCGTGCAAATGGACGAGACGACTCGGCAGAACGCGGCGCTCGTCGAGCAGGCGGCCGCGTCGAGCGAGGCGATTCTGGAACAGATGGCGTCCCTGGAGATACTGATCTCGCGCTACGGAAGTCGAGCGGGTCAGGCCGGCCGCGGCACCCGCGCCGGTGCGGCTACGATGAGGCGCAGGGCCGCCGGCTGAGGACTGCCGCGCGCACGTGGGCTGCTAACCGGTCACGGACGAAGCCGGCACGGCGTCGCCGCAGCTGCTGACCTATCCCAGAGCGGATCGCACCGCTTTAACCCATTGCGGTTTAACCCATTGGTTACACAGTCGTCGTACACTCGTGCGACAGGAGAGACCTGGGTCCGGGCCGGGGAACCTCGGACAGGAAAGGGCTGCCTAAGCCCTTGTGTATCGAGGCGACGCCCGCATTACAGCCTCGCCGTTTTCGTAAGGAGAGGGGAACCTCATGTTCAAGAGTGGCCGTACGCTCGTCTTATTCCTGGCCCTGGCCTGCGCCGGGCCTGTATTCGCGGATGCCGACCCGACGCTCAGCCAGGTCTACGGTGCCGCCCGCAGCGGACACCTCGCAGAGGCTCAGCAGATGATGAGCCAGGTATTGCGAGACCATCCCAAGAGCGGCAAGGCCCATTACGTGGCCGCGGAGATCTATGCGCGCGAGGGCAATTTTCCGGTCGCGCGCCAGGAGCTGAGCACAGCTCAGGCACTCGAGCCGGGGCTGCCGTTTGCCAAGCCGGAGTCCGTGCGCGAGTTGCAGCAGGAGTTGTCTCAGTCGCGACCGACACGGGCTGCGCCCGGTTATGGCGTCGCCCCCTACACGGCTACCCGATCCTCATTTCCCTGGGGTTTCGTCCTGGTCGTGGTCGGCTTGGCGGCCCTGGTGTGGCTCATCGTGCGACGGCGGACGGCTCCAGCGAGCTACGCGTATCCCGGCGGTGTTCCTAGCGCGGCGGGCGTGCCGGGCGGGTACGGTCCGTACAGTGGCCCGGGTCCTTACGGACCGGCCGGGTCAGGAATCGGCTCGACCGTGGCGGGCGGCCTCGCGAGCGGTCTGGCCGTCGGAGCCGGTGTCGTCGCCGGCGAGGAGCTCGCTCGTCACTTCCTGGACGGCGATCGGCGCGAGGGGGGCGTGCTACCAGCCGAGCCGGAGCGTTTCGCCGAGCCCG
Organism: Steroidobacteraceae bacterium; assembly: GCA_035277965.1. Taxonomy (GTDB): domain Bacteria; phylum Pseudomonadota; class Gammaproteobacteria; order Steroidobacterales; family Steroidobacteraceae; genus 13-2-20CM-66-19. Next base: position 8,127 of record DATEJM010000053.1, read on the forward strand.
ACAACTCTAATATGGGCGGCGCCGATTTCGGCGTCTCGGACCCAGGGTCCTGGGACGACGGCGGCGGCAGCTTCGGTGGCGACGTCGGCGGTGGTGGAGACGACTGGACCTGATTCGGCTCCAATTGCGGTGGGCGCTTGCGCGCGGTTGCAGCCCGTGCGCGAGGCCACTGCCACCGCCGCGCAAAATACTACCCGCCGCGCAAATGGCTACCCGCCGCGCGGGAGGCCCGCCGTGCGGGAGGCTACCCGCCGTGCGCGAGCGCATAGGCCCGGGCGCCGTTGTCGGACGCCGCCGGCCCCAACAGCGCATACCGACGACCGTGAGGTAGTTCATACCGCCCCACGATCGCCGCCGCACGCTCGTTGACCAACATCGCGGCTATCCCGTCGTCATCGGGACTTCGATGGCCGCGTCCCGCATCCAACATTGAAGAGAGCTCGCCGCGTCCGCTGCCCGGCAGCTTCACGAGGATGCGTGGCGAGGCTCCGCCCGTCTGCAACCAACTCCTGACCGCGACGCTCGCGTCGCTCGTCCCCGTGGTCAGGATCGTAAAGCGAGTGGCCAGGCCGTGGTCGAGCATGGCGATCGTCGTCTCGTCGGGGTCGAGGAGCGCCAGCTCATGGTTGTGCGCATCCACGTAGATATGCAATGCAAGGCCCCCCAGGTTCTGCCAACGATCGATCGTTGGAAACGCGGCCAGCGCGAAGAGCACCAGGGCCGCCACATGAGCCACACAGGTTGAGGCGATGGCAGCCGGCAGCTGCCCACGGCGCCCCTGCAACACCGCGAGGCGCAGCAGGATGACGATTGCGACAACGATCGCGACAGCCGTGACGACATCCACGACGCGCACCGGGCCGGAGGCCCCCGCGGCGAACAGGCAAAGCGTCAGAGCCAACGCTCCGGCGAGCAACACCACCAACACCCAGGTACCGCGAACGGCGAGTCGATCGAGGTGCGACCGCGCACTCGAGTCGCCGGCCCATAAGCCGATCAACAGTGCAAATCCGGGCATGATCGGGCCCGCGTACACGTCGCGGGCGGTCGCAGCGACGGACAGGAGTGTCAGGAAGGGAAGTATCGATGCGACCGCGAACCTCCAGGCGGTGCCTGATCGATCGTTGGCACGGACGCGACTCCAGGCGCGTGTCGCTGCGGCCACCGCCAGAAGCGTCCAGGGCAGCAGATATGTCGGCAGCTCGCGGAGGTACTTGCCAGGGCTGTTACGGTGGCCCGTCGTGTAGTCGAGAGCCGCGGGAGCTGCGATCTTCGTGAATCGGCCTACGAGGTTGTGCCAGAAGAGAGCGCGCAGCGCGTCCTCTCCATGCGCCGTGCGGGTGACGGCGTAGAGCCAGGGGCCGATGATCGCCAGCTGCAGGATGAAGCCGGCATAAAGCTCCCACCGACGCAGCTCCGACCAGCGGCGCTCCCAGGCGATCAGCGTGAACAGCGCCAACGCCGGTACCAGCCACCCCGGGGCGCTCTTGGCCATGAAGCCCATGGCGGCCCCGACGTGCATGAGCGTGTAGCCGAGAAGCTTTCGGCGACTCTCGCCGGCACAGTAGCCGAGGTACGCGCCCAGAAGCGAGATCGTGCAGCCGGCGAGCAGACCGGCATCCGGGGCGAGCCAGACAGTCACTCGCAACGCAATCAGCAAGGTCCCCACGGACAACGCCGCCAGGAGGGCTACGTCGGCCCCCGCCATGGCAAAGCCCAGTGTCCCCACCCCCAGAGAGGTTACGAGGGCATAGAGCAGATTCGGGGTCCTGGCCGCAGCCGGCGTATCGCCAAACAGTCGCAGCGAGGCGCCGGAGGCCCAGTAGGTCAGAGGAGGCTTCTCGAGAAAGGGTTGCTCGGCCAGTTGAGGCAGCGTGCGGTCGCTTTGGATCGACATGCGCCAGGCAATGTCGGCCTCGCGCGGCTCGTCCGGTGTCCAGAGACCTCTGTACAGAATGGCGGCGAACCAGAGGGGTGCCAGCGTCAACACGACGCTCAGCGGCCATCGATCCCTGCTCGTCATGACGAGCGCCGCAGAACGTCAAAGCGAGGTCTGCCCCGCGTACGTGATCCGTGTGAGCCGCTCGAGAACGGCGCGCGCCTGTGCTGCGGTGCACAGCCCGGTATCCTGAAAGATGCGCAGGCTACCCCCGACATGCTCCGACAGGGCCGCGAGCAGGATGAGGGGCGTGTGTCGTTCCGCGAGCGCCGGCAACCACTGTTTGATCTCCTCGGCGCAGGCGCTGACCTCGTCCTGAAACTCCTGGATCTCGTCGTCCGACACGCGTGCTCCCTCCTTCGGCCGAAGGGATACGTTACTCTCTCGCGCAGCACTTTGAAATGCTCTGCTCGAGGCGACTAGTGTCGGTGTTGGGAGGGACATGCAGGCCCAGTTTTGTACGTCTCCACAACACGTCGTCGACCGCGCGTGCGAATTCCTCGCGACATAGGTAGGCCACTTCACGCTCGTACAGCCCTGGCAACAGCTCTTCCCCCATTTCGGCCAGCGAATGCGCGGAACCCACGACGCGATCGATACGCGATCCGTACGCTTGCGCGTATCGTTGTCTGACAGGAGTCGGTAGCCACGGAAAGCGGCGTTCCACGACTCGCAGCAGCTTTGCGAAGCTGCCACGCGGAAAGTCGCCTCCCGGCAGGCTGGCGTCGCGGGTCCAGGGCTCGGCACGCGAGCCGAGAAGCGGCACGAGCTGATTCACGGCATCCTCGGACAGCTTCCGGTAGGTCGTGATCTTGCCGCCGAATACCGACAACAGCGGCGCCGGCCGGCGATCCAATTCCAGCGCGTAGTCGCGCGTGACACTCGACGGATTCCTCGACTCGTCATCGAGCAACGGTCGGACGCCCGAGTAGCTCCACACGACCTCCTCGGGGCGGGTCTGCTGCACGAAGTAGCGGTTCACGACATCGCACAGGTAGCGCACTTCTTCGGGACTGATGCGAGCGGCGCCGCCTTCGTCCGTCACATCGACATCCGTGGTGCCGATCAGAGTGAAGTGGTGCTCGTAGGGAATCGCGAACACGATCCTGCGGTCGAGATTCTGGAAGATGTAGGCGAAGCGGTGCGCGAAAATCTGCGGCACGACGATATGACTGCCCTTCACGAGCCGCACCGATCGCGCCGCCTCGATGGGCGTGGACTCAACCACGAAGCGCGATACCCAGGGGCCCGCTGCGTTCACGACAACGCGTGCAGATACGAAGCGTCGGCCGGCGCTCGACGCAAGTGTCGCGAGCCAACCGCCGTCCTGTTGTTCGATACGCTCGCACCGAGTGCGCGTTAACACCGTGGCTCCGTGCTCGACGGCATCCATTGCATTCAGAACCACCAGCCGCGCGTCATCTGCCCACCCGTCCGAGTAGATGAAGCCGCGGTGGTACTTCGGAAACAGCGGGGTCCCGGCGATGTGACGATGCAGGTCCACCGCCGCCGATCCCGCGAGGCGTCGTCGCCTGGCAAGATTGTCATAGAGAAAGAGTCCCGCACGAATCATCCAGGCCGGGCGTAGATGAGAATCGTGGGGCATCACGAAACGCAGGGGCCGCATGATGTGAGGGGCCGCCCCCAGAAGGACCTCTCGCTCCTTCAGGGCCTTGCGCACAAGCCCGACATGCAGGTCCTCGAGATAGCGCAAGCCCCCATGAATCAGCTTCGTGCTGGCAGAGGAGGTGTGGGCGGCCAGATCGTCCTGCTCGCACAGGAGGACTGAAAGTCCACGGCCTGCCGCATCGCGAGCGATGCCTGTTCCGTTGATGCCGCCGCCGACGACGAGAACGTCGTACCTCCCATCCGCCGCGCTCAACGCATCCCCCGGTGCTCGCGTAATCCCGCAGTCGAGTGAGGAAATAGAGTAGCACCGAACCGCGGCAGCGTGCCGCCGAGCATGAGAGAATGCATCGTAGCGTCGATCTGAGCGAGCGATGGGACCAGAGTTGGACGGCCGATACGTGCAAGTACAGCTGAAGCACGTACATCTCGAACGGCAAGAGCGCACAGTGCTGACCGATATCAGCTGGACGATACGGCCCGGCGAGCGGTGGATCCTGGCTGGCGGCAATGGGGCCGGCAAGACACAGCTGTTGAAGGTGATTCACGGCGCCGTTTGGCCGACTCCCCGGAGTGGCGGCGCACGCGTCTATCGGTGGCGGGGACAGCTTTGGCGCACTCCCTACGAAGTCAAGGAAGAGATCGCGTACGTCGGACCCGAAGGTCAGGATAAATACGAGCGCTACGGCTGGAACCACACGGTGGAGCAGATCGTCGGCACCGGGTGGCATCGTACGGATATTCCGCTCGACCCCCTGACGGCTGCCGACCTGCGGCGTATCCGGGCCATCTTGTCGCGCCTCGGCATGGCGTCTCTGGCGGAGCGCAGGTTTCTGACGCTTTCCTACGGTGAGCGACGCTTGACGCTGCTCGCTCGCTCGCTCGCCTGGCGGCCCAAGCTGCTGCTCCTCGATGAGTTGTGCAACGGCTTTGACGATGTGAATCGTGACCGCGCTTTGCGCTGGTTGGCCGGAACGGCGCGCTCGCGTCTGCCGTGGGTGCTTGCGACACATCGCTTGAGTGATGTGCCGCGATCCGCCACGCACGCGATGGTGTTGGAGCAAGGGCGTGTCGTGTACAAGGGTGTCTTCAAAAGGGGGCCCTTGGAGAGATGGCTGGAGTGGGAGCCGAGCGAGCTGCCGAGAAGCCGCCCTCTGCAGCAGAGCACAGCGCGCCCCTTGGTGCGCCTGGAGCGTGCCTGCGTATATCTGGATGACCGTCGAATCCTCGAGAGCCTGTCACTCGAGGTTCGCGCGGGACAGTGCTGGGTCGTTCACGGTCGCAACGGCTCGGGGAAGACCACTCTGCTGCGCACGCTGTATGGCGATCATGCGGTCGCTGCCGGTGGCCGGATCTGGCGAACCGGAATCGAGCCGGGAGTCCCGCTGGAGACTTTCAAGCGCCAGGTAGGGTTGGTCGCTCCTCACCTGCAGGCGGACCACCCGCAGGAGTTGACGGTTGCCGAGGTCGTGCAATCGGGGCGCCATGCGAGTGTCGGCCTGAATGATCCGCCGACGCCCGCCGACCGGGCGGCGGCGCGGCGGGCGCTCGCTTTCTTTGGGCTGCGCGAGCTGGAGGCCCGCACGTTGCGGGAGCTTTCCTACGGGCAGTTGCGGCGCGTCCTGTTTGCCCGAGCATGGGTCAATCGCCCGATGTTGTTACTGTTGGACGAGCCGTTCGCGGGCGTGGACGCGCCCACGCGCCAGGCGCTCCTCGCACACCTGCAAGGAATGATCGCAATGGGAACGGCCGTCGTCATGTGCTCGCACCATCGGGTGGAATGGCCTGCGTGTATTAGTCACGAGCTCGAGCTTGCGCAGGGAGCGGCCAGCTACTGCGGTCCCGTGCGTCTCTCACGGGACGATCTCGCAGGAGCGGCCGGTTGAGGCGTGTCGGCGCATTCGTGGTGTTGGCCCTCCTGGTCGCGGCAGTGATCGGATTCGCCGGTGCGCCGACGTTCTGGAAACGCTACGCAGTCGTATGGGCGCATGGCGGACGATTTCCGGTGTCCGTCTACGCGCCCCGTGAGCCCGTCCCAGGGGGAAATCTCGGCCCGGCACCTCGAGTCGCTCCGGAACTGGAGCTGCTGGACCGCCAGTCGCTCACGGCCGCCGCGGACTACGCGGGAAAATATGGATCGCGCGCGCTCATCGTCAGCCGCCATGATCATCTGGTCTTCGAGCGGTACTGGCAGGGCACGAGCTTCGACACCGTGGAGGACGCCGGCGAGTTTGGCCGCGTGCTGCTGGCGCTCGCCGTGCGTATTGCGATATCCGACAAGAAGCTGGCGTGGCCGGATGAGCCGATCGGATATGTCTTGAAGGAATGGGCCGGCGATGCCCGGGGGGCCATCACGGTCCGCAATCTGCTGCAGATGTCGAGCGGGCTCGCCCCGGCGGGCTCTCTGCGCAATCCCTGGAGTCGCGCGGCGAAAGAAGCGTTCGGCACGGACATCGATGCGCAGTATCTAAATTGGCCACTCGCGGCGCCGCCCGGCAGGCAGTGGCTCGAGCAGTCCGCCGATCCTCAGCTGCTGGCGCGGGTGTTGGAGCGAGCCACACGGCAGCGCTACGCCCACTATCTGTCCGAGTCCATCTGGAAGCGAATCGGTGCCGCGGATGCCTCTCTATGGCTCGACCGGGACGGCGGGGCCGCGCATGTCGATCGGGGTTTTCTGGCGCGCCAGGGAGATTGGATCCGGGTCGGCGAGTTGCTCCTCAAGGACGGAAACTATCAGGGCGATGAGATCGTCGTCCCCGGGTGGGTGACACAGATGATCAGGCCCGCGAAGGCGCATGCGGGCTACGGGTTCTATGTGCGGCTCGGCTCGCCCGCGCTGCCCGACACGACACCCTATGCAACAGACGACGTGTTCCTGGTCGCCGCCGGCGGCAACCGGCTGTGGCTGGTACCGTCCTTGCAGATTGCGATTCTTCGGACTGGCGAGCCGGCCGACGACTGGGACGACGCCCGCATTGCGAACCTCATCATTCGCGGCGCGCGCGATTTCGTGCCGCCACAGGCACGTCCAGGCGCCGACCTGTCCAGGCTCGTGCCCCATCACTGACTCACCGCGGTAGGGTGACCCGTTTGAACAAGCCGCTCCTGTCCCTGTTCCTCGTCAGCGTCATCGACATACTGGGCTTCGGCATCCTGATCCCCCTGGTGCCTTACATGGGGGTTCGGTTCAATGTTGCCGCGGAATGGATCACGCCGGTCATGGGCACCTATTCGCTGTGCCAGTTGATCGCGGCCCCGCTATGGGGGCGGCTGAGCGACCGCTACGGTCGCCGCCCCATTCTCATATCGAGCCTCACGGGGGCCTGTTGCTCGTACCTCATCCTCGCAGTGGCGACCAACGTAGGGTGGTTGCTGCTCTCGCGGATCCTCGGCGGGCTCATGGCGGGCAATATCTCTGCCGCATTCGCGTATGCGTCCGATGTCAGCACTGCGCAGAAGCGTGCCGCCTCTCTCGGCCTCATCGGTGCTGCGATCGGGATCGGCTTCACGCTGGGACCCGCGATCGGCGGCGTTCTGGCTGGCGACAACGTGCAAACGGCCAGCTTCGCGTTGCCCGCCGCCGTCTCGGCAGCACTGAGCGTGGTGGCGATCCTGCTCGTCGCCTTTCTGCTTCCCGAGAGTCACACCGCGGAGCACCGTCGAGCGGCCGCAGCCCGCGTGCGCGTAGGTCCTCTGAGGTTGTTATGGGAGCGACCGCTGTTGCGTTTGATTGCGGGTGCCGCGGTGCTCGTGACCTGCTCCCAATCCATGCTCGATTCGATTCTGGGAATCTGGGCGCTCAACAAATTCGGCTTCGGTCCGCGTACCGTGGGCCTTCTGATCTTCTGCATCGCCTCCCTAGGGATTCTCGTGCAGGGGGCATTCGTGCGCGTGCTGGTGCCGCGCCTGGGCGAGCCGAAGCTCGCCATGTTGGGCGTCATCGCTTTCATGACCGGCTTGCTCATCGTCGCCGCCTCATCCGGCAGCGCGGCCACGGTCGCCGGACTGGCGATGTGTGGGATCGGCATCGGTGCATTTAATCCGAGCGCATCGGCCCTGGCATCGAAGCAGGCCTCGAATGAGGATCGGGGGGCGGTGATGGGGACGTATCAGTCGGGCAGCAGTCTCGCGCGTGTGATCGGCCCATTCACCTCGGGCCCGGCCTATGCGTCGCTGGGATCGAGCGCCCCGTTCATCATCGGCGCCTGCATGATGGTGCCCGCGCTGTGGGTGCTCTGGCGCTTTGCCTCGACGCTAGAGCTCGATCTCGGTCTCGAAGATTGATATGGCGTGACCAATGATCCAGACGCCGTTCACGGCGCCATCCTGGAGCTCGAGCTCCACGTTGACACGGCCCGGCCGATGCAGATGTTGACCCTGTATGCCGCTGAAGGATGCCCGGGCTCCGTCGCCCGTCAGCAGGCCGTGCCGGACCAGATACGCTCCCAGCAATCCGTGAGCGTTGCCACTGACCGGATCCTCGGCGATTCCGAGGGCAGGGCAGAACATCCGGGACTCCGTGAGATGGCTGGCTTGCGGTGTCACGGCAAAGACGAAATAGCCCGGGGCGCCGATCTGCGCCGACAGTGTCGTGAGACGGATGAGATCCGGCTTCAGGTGTTTGAGTGCCTCGGGGCTACGCACTCCCACCATGAGTCGCGCGCTGCCGGCGCCGACGATCGTCAAGGGGCAGTGGGAATCGAGCTCGTCTGCCGCCAACGCGAGAGCATCGAGCACCGCCAGACGCTCCCGCTCATTGATCTGCCTTCCAAGGGGCGGCGCGGCCTGCCGAATGGCGATGCTGCGTTCAGCGTGGTCGCCGCGGATCTCGACATCGACCACCCCGGCTTTCGATCGCTGCCGCAGTCGCCGCGGCGCATCGTGCCGGCGTGAAAGGACGTAGTGGGCGGCCACTGTTGCATGACCGACGAAGCCAGCCTCAGTCCGCGGTGTGAAGAATCGCGCCCTCAAATCATGATCCGCGCCATCGGCTGAAAATATGAACGCGGTGTCCGCATTGTTGAGCTCGCGCGCAATGGCGAGCATCTGCGGGTCGGTCAAGCCGTCGGCGTTCAAGACCACACCGGCCGGATTCCCGGTGAAGCGGTCGCGTGTGAACGCATCGACTTGATGGACTTGGAGCTTTCGAGTCGTCATTCGTATTCTCGCCGCATCCATCGACCCGCGGCCTGCCGTGCCGGCCATGGCGCGCATTGTAATCCCTTCCGGCCGGCGCAAGTCATCCGGCTGTGTTACGATAGCGCGCGTCAATACCTAGGGGTGGCCCGATCGAGGGCCTGAGATGCCGGTAGCCCGGCAAACCCGTTGAACCTGATCCGGTTAGTACCGGCGTAGGGAGCAGGTGTGCCTGACCGCCTCCATTCGCTTAGGTTTCCCCGGATCTTCTCGCAAAGAGGAGATCGGTCATGCGTTTCGTTCCGTTGAGTGTGCTCGTTGCGGCGAGCGTCGCGGTGGCTCCCGCGGGGGCCGCGGAGTCCCCGCCGGCGCTCGAGCAGGTCGTGGTATCCGCCGCTTTGCGGCCTGTGTCCGAGGTTGATGTTCCAGCGAGCGTGTCGGTTCTGGACCATGAAACTCTCGCTCAGGCCGGCCATCAGCATCTCGAGGATGTTCTCGCTCTGGTGCCGAATCTGAATTGGGCGGGCGACACCTCGTGCCCGCGCTATTTCCAGCTTCGCGGCATCGGTGAGCTGGAGCAGTATCAAGGGGCCCCGAACCCGTCGGTCGGCTTTCTGGTTGACGATATCGACTTCAGCGGCTTGGGATGCATTGCCACGTTGTTCGATGTCGACCACGTCGAAGTGCTGCGCGGTCCTCAGGCCATGCGCTACGGCGCGAATGCCCTGGGAGGCTTGATCTACGTACGCAGCGCCGAGCCGACCGACACCCTGACGGGTCGCATCCAGGTCGATGCGGGCGACTATGGAGAGCGCTCCTTCGGCGCGGTGTTGAGCGGCCCCGTTCCGGCACTCGATTCCGGATTCCGGCTGGCCGTGCAGCATTACCGCAGCGACGGCTATTACCACAACATCTATCTCAACCGCCGGGATGTCGATCGACAGGGCGAGCTGACGCTGCGCGGCCGCTGGCGCTTCCAACCGTCGGATGCGCTGAGGGTGGATCTGAGTGCGTTGCACATACAAATTGACAATGGTTATGACGCCTATACGCTGGACGGTTCCCGTAACACGCAATCCGACCGCCCGGGGGTCGATTCACAGCATTCGACCGGGGTCTCCTTACGCCTGACCTATGCAGGAATCGGCGACGCGACTCTGACCACCCTGGGCACGTACGCCGATACGCACGTCAAGTACAGCTTCGACGGAGATTGGGGTAACCCGGTGCTGTGGGCGCCTTTCATTTACGACTATTTCGACGCCCAGCTCAGACACCGGACGACACGCAGCATCGAGGCGCGCCTGGCCACGACGCATGAGAAGGGGTTCAACTGGCTGTTCGGCGTCTATGGGTTGCAACTCGACGAAACCCTGAACGAAGACAGCATGAGTCAGTTCTACGATCCGTCCGTGGGCGGCCCCATTCCGCCGCTGCAGTCCACGTTGACGTCCAGTGGATATCGCTCGCGGACCGGAGCGGTTTTCGGCGAGCTCGATGGCGATCTCGGCGAGCGCTGGCATTGGACTTTGGGTCTGCGCGCGGACCGCTGGACGGCTCGCTACGCGGAGGTCATCACGAACCCGGACTCGACCAGTGAGTTTCATCCATCCAACAATCTGTGGGGCGGCAGCGCAGCGTTGACCCGCCGCGTGGCCGCGAGTCAGAACGTCTACGTGTCGGTCGGCAGAGGCTACAAATCCGGCGGATTCAATCTGAGCCAGCCGCTGCTGCCGAGTCAGATCTTCTTCGGGCCGGAGTCCAACTTCAGCGTCGAGGTGGGCTACAAGGGCGAGCTGCTCGACCGGCGGCTGCGCCTCAGCACGGACGCCTTCTACATGAGGCGGCATTCGTTGCAGGTCAAGACGAGCGAGCAGCTCGATCCTACGGATCCCAATACCTTCGTGCTGTATACGGGCAATGCCGCCAGGGGCTTCAACTATGGCTTCGAGGGTCAGGCAGAGTGGTTGGCGACCCGCACCTTGAGCCTCGGCGCATCGCTCGGGCTCCTGCAGACCCGCTATCACGGTTTTGTCCAGGACGGCGTGACCTTGCCGGATCGGGCCCTCGCCAATGCGCCTCCCTGGCAGGCCGCCGTCAACGTGGCCTATCACAGCGGCTACGGACCCTTCGCTCGCCTCGATGTCACGGGAATGGGCTCGTACTACTTCGACCTGCCGCCGAACGAGACGACGTCCCGACCGTATGGGCTCGTGAATGCTCGGATAGGATGGGAGAGCTCGCACTGGTCCGCCGCGCTCTGGGGTCGGAATCTGCTGGATAAGAACTATCCCGTGCGCGGGTTCTATTTCGCCGACTCGCCGTCGGATCCGACGAGTCATCTGTATACGCAGCTCGGCGACCCGCGCACGTTCGGTGTCAGTCTCAACTATTCCTTTGACTGAGGAGCTTCATGTGGACATCGCAATCGAGATGAGTCTGTACCCGCTCACGAGCGAGTTCATTCCGCCGATCAAGGACTTCATCGACCGGCTGAACGCCCACGGCCGCCTCAAGGTCGTGACGACCAGTCTGAGCACGCAGATCTTCGGTCGATACGAGGATGTGATGTCCGCCCTGACCCAGGAGCTGCGCCCGACATTCGAGGGCGGCCCCAAGGCGGTGTTCGTGATGAAAGTCCTCGGACCGCTGTCGCCCGCGTGACGACCGAGCAGACAATCGACGCTTTTCTCGCGGGGCTGCGGCAGACGTCGCCCCTGGAGGGTCTGTCGGTAGCGTTGGGCCTCGCCTATGCGCTGCTCGCCGTCTGGCGCAGTCGCTGGTGCTGGGTCGCCGGAGGGGTGAGCTCGGCGATACTGATCTATCTGGCGCTCCAGGCACGTCTGCCGATGCAGGCCGCGCTGCAGGTCTACTATGTCGTCGTGTCGGTGTACGGATTTCAGCGCTGGACTCGTGAGGAGAAGATCACGGCGCTGGCGGTCACCAACTGGCCGCTACGCTCGCATGTGCTCGGCTGTCTGGCGACGGTTCTCCTCAGCGCCCTGACTGCCCGGTGGCTCGCGAGCTCCACTCAGGCGGCATGGCCGTTTCTCGATTCGCTGACCACCTGGGGGAGTCTGCTCGCGACGTGGTTGACGGCGCGCGTCAAGCTGGAGAACTGGCTGTACTGGCTCGCGATCGACTCGACGCTGGCGTTCCTCTTCGGTGCTCAAGGCCTGTATTTCGTCGCCGCGCTATCCATTGTGTATCTCGCCTTCTCGGCGGTCGGATTCATGCAGTGGCTCAAGATCTACCGGACACCGGCTCCCGCGAGCTGAGCCTCGCCGGGGCGCTCGAGCACGTGCCCGGTTTCGCGGCGGGAGATGCCGTGACTCGGATGCCGGGAGGCAGTCTGAATCGAACCTACGCGGTGAGGACGCAGGCGGGCGAGTTTGTCGTCCGCCTGACACCGGCCACCGACGCCTGGCTCACGACTGACCGCTCGGTAGAGCGAGCGCTACAGGCGGCTGCAGCCCAAGCGGGCCTCGCGCCTCGCCTGCTCTGCGCGGACGCCAACGATCGATGGTCGATCTGCGAGCTCGTTGCCGGCGATCCCTGGACGGCCCGCGAGCTCGCGGACCCGGAGTGTCTCGGCCGGCTCGGGGATGTCCTGCGGCGATTACATGAGCTGCCGCCGCCGGATTGTGGGCGGTTCGATCTCCCGAGCGCTCTGGCGGCGTATGAAGATCGACTGGCGCTCGCGTCCGACCCGAACCTCCCGCTGATTCACGCGTGGGTGCAACACGCTGCGGAAGCCTGGTTGGCCAGCGGCGCCGCCCGCCGACCCGCCACGGTGGTCCATCATGACCTGAATGCGGCCAATATCATCGCCGGTCCCGGAGGATTGGTGCTGATCGATTGGGAGTGCGCGGCGGTATGCGATCCGTTGCTCGACGTCGCGTGCGTCTTGTCATATTACGATTCCGCACTGGAGCATGCGGACCGGCTGCTCGAGCACTCGGGTCTGGCCACGGTAGAGCGCATCCAGTGGCAGGCGGCGGTCTGGCTCTTCGACCTGCATACGCTCCTTTGGTACTGGGAAAGGCGCTACCGGATCGCCCCCACAGCGGCCGAGGAGCAGGCTGCGGCGCGACTCGCGGCCAGGGTGAACGAAAGTCACGCCTTTCGTTCGCTTTGATGCCGAAAGCGCCGCAGGCCCGCGACGCGGGTGCGATCTTTCGCGGACATGGGCTCCGTTGCCGGTGGCGGGACTGGCGCGGCCCGCCACGACGCGGCAAACTATCCTGCTTTGCGGGCGTCCGCCTGCTATTCACCGGGGTCTTTGAGGTACGTTCATGGCGCTTTTGCGTGTCGTCGACCGCGACGGAGTGGAGCACGAGGTAGATGCGAAGCCGGGTCTGAGGGTCATGGAGACCCTTCGCGAGCTGGATTACGGGGTTGCCGCGATCTGCGGCGGAATGTGCTCCTGCGCAACCTGTCACGTCTATGTCGATCCCGTCTGGGCGGATAAGCTGCCCGAGGCGATGTCCGATGAGCAGGATCTCATCAACGAGCTGTCTCAGCGGAAAGAGCATTCCCGGCTCTCGTGTCAGCTCGAGTTCACGGCGGATCTGGCCGGCCTGCGCGTAACGATTGCCCCCGACGAGTAGGACGGAGCAGGCACGGGGTGCTGCGGAGCGAGATGGCTGCCGGCGCCGGGCTCTTCCGCAGGCGGCTCGAGCCGAGGGAGCTGCAGTAATGCTGTGGTTCATCGTCGTTCTGAGTGCGGCCGCCGTCCTGATCGTCACGCGCATCTACGTCAAGGTGCGCAACATCCAGCGAGCGGAAGCCGAAAGTTGGGATGCGAAGGTCATCGAGCGCCTGCGTTCGCAGGGCTATGCGCCCTTCAACGAGTATCGCGTCGACTTCTTCCTGGCGCTGCCTGACGAGGCCGCCTGCCGGGCTGTACGGTCCCGCCTCGAGCCCGAGGGTTTCAGCGTCGATGTGAAGCCCATGGACAACGACGGCGAGCTGCCCCTGAGCTTGCATGCATCCCGCTCCATGCGCCTGATCGTCCCTGACATGCAGGAGCTCAGTCGCCGCATGACGGTGCTGGCACAGGAGCACAGAGGCCGTTACGACGGCTGGGCGGCGTGACGCTCAGTCGCGCTTGAGGCAGAACACGGCGCCCAGATAGCCGCCATGATCCGTCAATCGCAGGCCGCAGTGGCGGACTCCCGCGGCCTGGATCACGAACAACACCCGATTCAGGTCGTACGCATTCATCTGCATCTGCGGGTCGCGCTTGCCCATTCGATGCCGAAGGCGTGACAAGGGGCGCCGGATATTTCTCACGAGGCGCCTTCCCAGCGGTTGCTGGCCGTAAGTGGCCGGGTACTTGCTGCGGCCGTACGTGACGTGCAAGGCCGCCGTGCCGCCCGAGTCGAGGAGCTCGAGGAGCGCCGCGATGACATCCAATCCGCGGCTCGGATCGAGGTGCTGTAGCACGATGTAGGAGTAGATGAAGGTATACCGGCCATTGATGGCCGCAGCTTCTTCCAGCGCCTCGACCAGTTGGATGTTGCGACGATCGAAGCGCTCGCAATTGCGAGCAGCTTCAGCGCGCATGGCATCCGACACGTCCACGCCGACGCACACCTCGGCTGACTCGGAGGCCGGAATGAGCAGCCGGCCGACACCGCAGCCGAACTCGAGCGTGCATCGGGTGGACACGCTGCCGACGTGCCTGCGGCAGTCGTCGATGAGATCGCGGAGCTCATCCCGACCGGTCTGAAAGAACTCCTCGAGAGACTGCGGCGTCAGATTTGCACGCCGGAATTGCGGGTGTGTCAGCACGCTGAAATACGGATCCCGCTCTCCCCATGCCTGCCATTCCCGATCCGTGCTCACCGCAGACGATCAGCGCTTTTCAGTCTGTCTGCGCACGGCCTCGGCCGCGGCCGCGATCGCGGCGGGATCGCCCAGATAGCGATGTCCGGTGGGCTTCAGCTTCTCGTCCAGATCGTAGAGGAGGGGGACGCCCGTCGGGATGTTGAGCTCGACGATCTCGCTCTCCGGGACCTCATCGAGCATCTTCACCATGGCGCGCAGGCTGTTGCCGTGCGCGGCCACGAGGACATTGCGTCCGGAACGCAACTCGGGGGCGATACGGCTGTTCCAGTAGGGGAGCACCCTCGCGAGCGTGTCCTTGAGGGATTCAGCGGCCGGCAGCTCGGTGGGATTCACTCTCGCGTAGCGCGGATCGAACCGGGGGTGCCGCTCATCGCTCGTCTCGAGGGCGGGCGGCGGAATGTCGTAACTGCGGCGCCAGATTTTTACCTGCGCCTCACCGTGCTTCTCGACCGTCTGCGCCTTGTTGAGTCCCTGCAGCGCCCCATAGTGGCGCTCATTGAGACGCCAGGAGCGCTCGACCGGTATCCACATGCGATCCATCTCATCGAGCATGATCCACAATGTGCGGATGGCCCGCTTCAACACGGACGTGAAGGCGATGTCGACGCTCAGCTTCTCCCCGAGCAGCTCGCGGCCCGCTTGCGCCGCCTCACGCCGGCCCTGATCGGAGAGATCGACGTCATGCCAGCCCGTGAAGAGATTCTCGACGTTCCAGATGCTTTGTCCGTGTCGGACCAGAATCAATTTGCCAGGCACAACATCTCCCATTTGATAAAACGGTCCGCCGGCTCGCATCGTCAATCCGCCAGCTTGCGCACGGACTCCACGCCCACCGACAGGGAGGCGAAGTCGCTCGTCCCGCCGCCGCGCATGTCGGTCAACGTGCGCTGCCAATGCGCAAAGTCCTCACCGCGCGCCTCGATCCAGGCCTCGACCTGCGCTGGCGCATTTCCCTTGCGCGCGCGCGCCAGAACCCGCTGGGCGAGCTTGCGATGCGTGCGCATCGCCCCGTCGCGCAGCGCCGTGCGCGCCACTGCCTGCCAGGTGCCATCGACCGGCAATTGCTCGATCTGCTCCCTCAGCCAGTCGAGCCCGATGCGCGCACCGAGCTCGAAATATACCTGGGCGGCATGCACCACGGGGACTCGATGTTCCGTGGCGGTCTCGACGATATCCAGAGCCGCGTTCTGGATCCCCAGGCTCGCGATGCGGCTGGCGAGCTCGGGCGGCACGCCTGCCTCCAGGTGCTGCCCGCGGATGCTCTCGAAGCGGTCGCGCTCGAGCCCGGTGAGGAGGTTGCCGATCTGCGCTTCGAGCTGCAGCACCCCTTTGCGGAACTCGGCCACGGCCGAGTCTACCTGCAAGCCCTTCCTGCGATGAGCGAGGAGCCAATAGGTCACGTGACGCACCAGGCGGCTCGCCTGGAAGGCCATGGAGTACTGCAGCTTCGCGGACACCCGGGTATCCAGCCCTTCGATCGCGGTCCACAGCGTCCGCATGTCGAAGATTTCCCGGGCAGCCGTATAGGCTCGGGCGATCTGCGCCGGCTCCGCGCCGGTGTCCTCCTCGGCCCGGGGAACGAACGCAGGTCCCATCCGATTCACCAGACTGTTGGTCGTCGCCGTGGCGATGATCTCTCGCCTCAACCTGTGGTGAGCGATGGCGCGTGCAAACCGCTCCTGTACCGGCGCAGGAAAGTAACGCGTCAGCTCCGAGGACAAGTAGGGGTCCTCGGGAACGTCCGAGTCGAGGAGATGACTGCTCAGCCAGATCTTGCTGTAGGCGAGGAGGACGGCCAGCTCCGGTCGCGTCAGGCCGGCGGCGCGCTTGCGACGCTCGGCCAGCTCGTCATCCGTCGGCAGGAACTCGAGTGCGCGGTTGAGGCCGCCCGAACGCTCGAGCGTGCGGATCAGATGTTGAAATTCCGCCAGGCGCGAGGCGGCTTGCTGCTCCAGTGTGCTCAACGCCTGGCTCTGCAGATAGTTGTTGCGGAGCACGAGCGCGGCGACCTCGTTCGTCATGCGGGCAAGCAGCCGGTTGCGCTCCGGGCGGGTGAGCTTGCCCGCCTGCATGAGCGGGTTGAGCAGGATCTTGATGTTGACCTCGACGTCGGACGTATTCACCCCGGCCGAGTTGTCGATGAAATCCGTGTTGAGCCGCCCGCCGTTGAGGGCATATTCGACCCGGCCGCGCTGGGAGAGCCCCAGGTTGCCTCCCTCGCCGACCACCTTGGCGCGCAATTGGCCGCCCTCGATGCGCACTGCATCGTTGGCGCGGTCGCCGACCTCCGCGTTGGATTCGCTCCGTGCCTTGACGTACGTGCCGATTCCGCCATTCCAGAGGAGATCGGCCGGCATTTTCAAAATGGCCTGGATGATCTCGTTCGGCGTCGCCGTCGCAGCTTGCAGGCCGAGCATCGAGCGCGCTTCCGCGCCGAGCGCGATCGACTTCGATGAGCGGGAGAAGACGCCGCCGCCGCGCGAGATCCGCTTGCGGTCGTAATCATCCCAGCTCGAGCGCGGCAGGGCGAAGAGCCGGGCGCGCTCGGCGAAGCTGCCGGCGGGATCGGGTGTCGGATCCAGAAAGATGTGACGATGATCGAAGGCTGCCTGCAGGCAGATGTGCCGGGAAAGGAGCATCCCGTTGCCAAACACATCGCCCGACATGTCGCCGATGCCAATCGCCGTGAAATCCGTCTTTTGAGTGTCGATGCCCATCTCGCGGAAGTGTCGCTTGACGCATTCCCACGCTCCGCGAGCGGTGATGCCCATCTTCTTGTGGTCGTAGCCGGCGGAGCCGCCGGAGGCGCAGGCATCTCCCAGCCAGTACCCA
The DNA here is from genome assembly GCA_035277965.1 of Steroidobacteraceae bacterium. Lineage (GTDB taxonomy): Bacteria > Pseudomonadota > Gammaproteobacteria > Steroidobacterales > Steroidobacteraceae > 13-2-20CM-66-19. The sequence continues at coordinate 25,513 of DATEJM010000053.1, forward strand.
TACTCGGCAGACAAAGCATTCGCAATGTCAGAGAAGGTCGCCGTGCCCTTGTCGGCCGCCACAACCATGTAGACGTCGTCCGGATCTCGCCGGACGACGCGTGGGGGCGGGACGACATGGCCGGCCACGATGTTATCCGTCAGATCGAGTAATCCGCGTATGAATGTCTGGTAGCACGCGATGACCTCTGCCTGGATCTCCTCGCGCGTGCCGCTCGGGAGCCGCTTGGCGACGAAGCCGCCCTTGGCGCCCGCGGGCACGATGAGCGTGTTCTTCACGTTCTGGGCCTTCATGAGACCCAGCACCTCGGTCCTGAAGTCCTCGCGCCTGTCCGACCAGCGGATGCCGCCGCGCGCGACATAGCCCATGCGTAGATGCACCGCCTCGACGCGCGGGCTGTACACGAAGACCTCGAATTTCGGGCGCGGCAGGGGCAGATCCGGAATCCGCGCCGGGTCCAGCTTCAGGGCCAGGTAGGGCTTGCCCTGGTAGAAGTTGGTTCGCAGCGTCGCCTCGACGAGATGCAGATAGGCCCGCAGGATCCGGTCCTCGTCGAGGCTCGTGACCGCATCCAGGTCCGTCCGGATCTGCGAGACGAGTTTGTCGGCATCGCGCCGGGCGCCGCGGGCTGCCTCGACTGCGTCAGGATCGAAACGACGCTCGAACAGGCGCACCAGGTTGCGCGCCACGGATGGATGCCCGGCCAGCGCTCGCTCGATGTACGCCTGGCTGAAGGGCACTCCCGTTTGCAACCAGTAGCGGCAATACGCGCGCAGGACCACGATCTCGCGGGCAGTCAAACCGCCCAACAGCAGCAACCTGTTGAAGCCGTCGTTCTCCACCTCGCCACGCCAGGTGGCGGACAGCGCTTCCTTGAAAGCATCGTCCACGCGTGCAATCTCGATCAGCATCCGATGGGGATGCTCGAGCTCGAAGTCCTGTATCCAGGCCGCTCCTCCCTCGGGCCAGGTCAGCTCGTACGGCCGCTCGGCGATCACTCGCAGGCCGAAGTTCTCGAGCATCGGCAGCAGATCCGAGATCGAGACGGGCTCACCGAGCTTCACGATCTTGAGATGCACGCGCTCGGCCTTCTGTTGGGCCGGCCGGTACAGGCTCAGCCGCAGCGCCTGCGGCTGCTCTCGCAGCGATTCGAGATCCGCCAGATCCGCGAGCACGTCGCGAGGCTCCACGTCCTCCTCGTAAGCCAGCGGGAACGCATGCCCGTAACGATTGGCGAGCGGTATGCCCGCAGCTTCTCCCTTGCTGCGGATCAGGGTATCGCGCAGACGGTCCGCCCAGGTCAGCGCGGCATCAGCGATGCGGCGCTCGAGGCTGCCCAGATCCACCTTGGCGGCGCCGCCCGGCTCTGTGTGCACGACGGCATGCATGCGCGCGTGAGTCGATCCCGATATCTGCACTTGCGTCTCGATGCTCTGGCCGCCGAAAGCGGCCATCACGATCTGCTCGATGCGCTGGCGAACCTCGGTGTTGTAACGATCGCGAGGCACGTAGATCAGGCACGAGTAGAAGCGGTGATAGGGGTCGCGCCTCACGAGCAGCCGGACCGTGCGCCGCTCGTACAGGTTCACGACGCTACGGGCGATTCGGATCAGGTCGTCGATGCTGGCCTGGAACAACTCGCCTCGCGGATAGGTCTCGAGGACATTCATGACGGCCTTGCCGTCGTGGCTCTGCGGATCCAACCCGAAGTGCCGGATGACGCGTTCGACCTTGCGGCGCAGGACGGGAATGTCGCGCGGGCTGCGGTGATAAGCCGTGGAAGTCCACAGGCCGAGGAAGCGGTGCTCGCCGTTGACCCGACCGCGCGCATCGAAGCTCTTGACGCCCACGTAGTCGAGGTATTCGGCACGATGAACGGTGGCGAGAGAGTTCGCCTTGGTCAGGATCAGGAGCTCCCGGTCGCGCGCACGGGAGCGAGCATCGCCGCGCAACACCGTGGGTGCGGCGCCGGGTTGCCGAGGGGAGCCGGCCCGTCGATTGGAGCGCAGAATGCCGAGTCCGGAAGGGGCGTCCGGCACCAGACGGTCTGCGCTCGAGCCGCGCTGCAACCGATAGTATCGGTAGCCGAGGAACACGAAGTGACGGCTCTCCATCCAATCGAGGAGTTGCCGTCCCTCACTCACCTCGTCGGGCGGCAGATCCGGCGGGTCAGACTCGAGCGCGGCAATGAGCCGCCGCGCGCGCTCCCGCATTGCAGTCCAGTCCTCGACCGCGGCGCGCACATCCCGCAGCGTGGCCTCGATGTCGGTCTGCAGCTTCTCGAGCTGAGCCGGATCGGTGCGGTGGTCGATCTCGAACAACTGCCAGGACTCGGGCCGGGCGCGCTCGGCACCGTTCGTGCCCAAGTCGAGCAACCGACCGCGGGCATCGCGCTTGATGTCCAGTACGGGATGAACGATGAGATGTACGGAGATGGCGGCGCGGGTGAATGCCATGCCAAGCGAGTCCACGAGAAACGGCATGTCGTCCGTGACGACCAGGACCAGGGTGTGGGGGGACTCGAACGCGTCGCGCCGCGGATCGGGATTGAAGACACGCACCAGCGATTCGCGCGAGCCGCGACGCGAGCCCAACTCCAGATGGACGAGCGCCGCAGCCGCCAGAGCCGCGGGGGCTCTCTCGGCGAGATCCTCCTCAGCGACACCACGAAAGTAGGAGCGCAGGAAGCGCTGTTGCAACCGCCGTTGCAACCCCTTGCGCCCGCGGCCGGAGCTCGCCTGCGCAATGCGCTCGATCAGAGCGACGCGCGCCGGCGGAATACTGCGCAGGAGACGGCTGTCCTCAGGAGGTACCTGGGCATGCATCGGGGAATTATACATCGAAGCGGCCAGCGCCCCGGCGGCGCTATACTGTGAAGAGAGAAACACGTCGCGTCCGCGCCGAGGGCACCCCAGGACCGTTCTGATGGCTGTTCTGCCGCAAAATCCGATGGGTACCGACGGCTTCGAGTTCGTCGAGTACACCGCTCCGGACCCGCAGTTACTGCGTACGCTCTTCGAGCGGATGGGCTTCCCGGTGGTCGCTCGCCACCGCTCGAAGAACGTGACACTTCATAGACAGGGAGATGTCAATTTCATCATCAACGCGGAGCCTGCGTCGTTCGCGCAGGCCTTCGCGCACCAACACGGTCCTTCCGCGTGTGCCATGGCATTCAGAGTCAAGGATGCCGCCGGCGCCTATCGGCGAGCCCTGGATCTCGGGGCGAAGGCGGGTCCCGGCAGCGCCGGGCCGATGGAGCTGAACATACCCTCGATCGAGGGTATCGGCGGCTCCCTCATCTATCTCGTGGACATCTACGGCGAGCGCTCGATCTACGACGTGGACTTCCGCCGCGAGTCTCAGGCCGCGGACGTGGAGATGGCCGGGCTGCGGTGTATCGATCATCTGACACACAATGTCCGCCGTGGACGCATGGATGTCTGGGCTGGCTTCTACGAGAAGCTGTTCAATTTCCGCGAGATCCGCTACTTCGACATCGAGGGCAAGCGGACCGGGCTGTTGTCGCGCGCGATGACGAGCCCCTGCGGCAAGATCCGCATTCCGATCAACGAGTCTCAGGACGATAAGAGTCAGATCGAGGAGTATCTGCGCGAATACAGAGGCGAGGGGATCCAGCACATCGCGCTGGCTGCCGACGACATCTATCGCACCGTGGATGTTCTGCGCCGTCACGGGGTGACTTTCCAGCCGACTCCGGACACCTACTACGAAGCGGTCGATAGCCGTGTGTGCGGACATGGCGAGGCCCTCGCGGAGCTGAAATCGCGCGGGATCCTGATCGACGGCAACCCGCGCGGCGGCGAAGGAGTGTTGTTGCAGATATTCACGCAGAACGTGATCGGCCCGATCTTCTTCGAGATCATTCAGCGCAAGGGCAACGAAGGTTTTGGTGAAGGTAACTTCCGCGCCCTGTTCGAATCGATCGAGCTCGACCAGATGCGCCGCGGCGTCCTGTAGCTCGGTGCCGCCTCCGACGGGCCTCAGGCTCGAGTACGATCCCGCGCTGCCGATCACGCAGCAACGAGCTGAGATTGTTGCGGCGATCCAGTCGCATCCCGTCGTGGTCGTGTGCGGCGCCACCGGGTCAGGCAAGAGCACGCAGCTTCCCAAGTTGTGCCTGGAAGCGGGCCGGGCCGGCACGGGGCTGATCGGGCACACACAGCCGCGCCGCATCGCCGCGCGATCGCTCGCCGCCCGGCTGGCGCAAGAGCTGGGCACCAGCGTCGGTGACGCAGTGGGCTACCAGGTCCGGTTCACTGACCGGACGGGGCCGCAGAGCTGCATCAAGTTGATGACGGACGGCATCCTTCTGAAGGAGCTCGAGGGAGACCGGTTACTGCGGCGCTACGACACGTTGATCCTCGACGAGGCTCACGAGAGGAGTCTGAACATCGACCTGCTGCTCGGGGTGTTGCAGCAGATCCTCCCGAAGCGGCCGGATCTGCGGCTGATCGTGACCTCCGCGACGATCGACCCGGGCAGATTCGCAGCGTTTTTCGGCGGCGCGCCCATCATCGAGGTCTCCGGGCGCAGCTACCCTGTGGAGCTCCGGTACCGCCCCCTCGCGGACGAGGAGGGCTCGTCGGAGTTGTCCTTGCCCGAGGGCGTCGTTGACGCCGTGCGTGAGCTCGACACCGACCCTTCCAGGCCCGCCGACACGCTGGTTTTCCTCCCTGGGGAAAAGCATATACGGGAGGTGGCCGAGGAGCTCGAGCGGGCAGAGTTGCAGCACACGGAGGTCCTGCCGTTGTTCGCACGCCTGTCCACGCGCGATCAGGAGCGCATCTTCGAGGGGCATTCATCCCGTCGCATCATCCTCGCGACCAACGTTGCAGAGACCTCACTGACCGTACCCGGCATTCGATTCGTCATCGATTCCGGTCTTGCCCGGATCAGTCGCTACAGCGTGCGAGGCAAGGTGCAGCGCCTGCCGATAGAGCGCATATCCAAAGCGAGCGCCGACCAACGCCGAGGTCGTTGTGGCCGCGAGGCACAGGGAATCTGCATTCGTCTGTATTCGGAGGAGGATTTCAATCAGCGGGATGACTTCACAACGCCTGAGGTGCAGCGCACCAACCTCGCGAGTGTGATCCTGCGCATGGCGACGCTCGGGCTCGGCGATCCCGAGTCGTTTCCCTTCCTCGATCGGCCTGATACCCGGCTGGTGAACGACGGCGTGCGGCTCCTGCAGGAGCTGCGTGCCATGGACGATGAGCGCCGGGTCACGACCCTCGGGATGCAGATTGCCGGGTTGCCGGTCGATCCGCGGCTGGGGCGGATGTTGCTGGCGGCGTCGCATCTGGGTTGCGTGACGGAGATGGTGGTCATCGCGGCGTTCCTCGAGGCGCAGGATCCCCGCGAGCGTCCAAGCGACGCGCAGCAGCAGGCGGCGCAGAAGCATGCGCAGTTCACGGATGCGCGTTCCGACTTCGTGTCTGTCCTGAACCTCTGGCGCGCCTTCCATCAGCAGGCGCAAGCCATATCGCGCAATCAGTTGCGCAAGTGGTGCCGGGAGAACTACATATCCTTCCTACGCATGCGGGAGTGGCAGGATCTCCACGCGCAGCTCGCGCAGAACGTGCGCGAGCTGAAGTTGCGCTTCAATCGCGAGCCGGCCGGCTACACACCGTTGCATCAGGCCATCCTGACCGGCTTCCTCGGGTCGGTCGGATGTCTGGACGACAGGCGAGAATATGCGGGTCCTCGGGGCATCCGGTTCGTCATCGCGCCCGGCACTCCTCTTGCCGCGCGACCCCCGAGGTGGGTGGTCGCCGGAAGCCTCGTCGAGACTACGCGCCTCTACGCACGCATGGTGGCGGCGGTGGACCCAGGTTGGATCGAGGGAGCCGGCGCACATCTGCTGAAGCGCACCTATTCCGAGCCGCAATGGATACCGAGCCGCGGATTCGTCGCAGCGTACGAAACAGTGTCGATCTATGGCCTGACACTCGTCGCACGGCGCCGGGTGAACTACGGGACGATCGCTGCGCGCGAGGCACGAGAGATCTTCATCCGCGAGGCGCTGGTGGCCGGCGATACCCCCGACCCTTCAATCGAGCGAGCGGAGTTTCTCGAGGCAAACCGTCGGCTGATCGGTGAGGTCGAGTCCGTCGAGGCGCGGATACGGCGCCGGGACATGCTGGTTGACGAGACGGCACTCGTCGCATTCTATGCGGCTCGCCTCCCGGAACGGGTCAGCTCGGTCGCGGCCTTTGAGCACTGGCGCGCGCGCGCAGAGCGCAGTCAGCCCGGGCTGCTGCATATGGCGCGCTCGGATGTCGAGCAACGTCCGCCGCCGCCGTTGCTGGCGAATGATTTCCCTGACACGCTGAGCGTGGGGACGAATCAACTTCCTTTGCACTATCGTTTCGAGCCTGCCGAGGCGGACGACGGGGTGACGGTGACTGTACCGGAATCTCTGGTGGGCATGCTCAGTGCTCAGGAGCTTTCGTGGCTCGTTCCAGGGTGGCTGCTCGAGAAGATCACGGAAGTTCTGCGTGCGCTACCGAAGGCGCAGCGCAAGCAGCTCGTTCCGGTGCCGGATCGGGCCCGTCTCGCGCTCGCGCAGCTTGGCCGCGAGGGCATGCGGTCCGAGGGCGAGCCTCGCCCCACCGCGTCGGGGCGAGGCTTCTACGAGTGGTTGGCCTCTTGGATCTCGACGCAGATCGGTGAGCAGGTATCCGCCGCTGCGCTGGCGGCGCTCGTCTTACCGCCTCATCTTCAGCTCAACATCCGCGTCGTGGACGCCGAAAACCGGGTCCTGGCCGAGGGGCGCGATCTTGCGGCGTTGAAACGCAAGCTCGGGCCAAGACCCGCGGCCATCGCCTGGGAGCCGCAGACTCCCGTCGGACAGACGGTGGCGAGCACAGCGTCATTGCATTCGCAGTGGGACTTCGGGTCACTGCCCGAGACCTCCGTGGTCGAGCGGAACGGATTGCGACTGACGATCTATCCGGCGATCGTTGACCGCGGCTCGGGTGTAGGCCTCGTCGAGGCACACAGCGTGATCGAGGCCAACGCCCTCACTCGCGGAGGCCTGGTCCGGCTGGCGCTGTTGCAATTGCCGCAGCAGGCCAAGCTGCTCACCCGTCGCTTCGCGGACGATCGCGAGCTGATCCTCCTCAGTCGCGGCATCGAGCCGCGGCATCCCTTGAGCGACACGTTGGTCCGGCGAGCGTTTCGAGAAGGCTTGTTCCCGGACACGGTCCCGGTACCTCGCAGCGCGGAAGCCTTTGCTGCCGCCGTGGATCGGGGGCGTGCCGAGCTCATGAGAGTGGGCGATGAGCTGGGCGAAACGGTCATACAGATCCTGCGGGCATTGCGTCCGGTGCGTGCCGGGCTCGTGAAGCTGAGCGCCTCTCCCGGCGTGTTGGCTCCCGCCCTGGCCGACATCGCTGCACAGGTGAACGCACTGTTGGTCCCCGACTTCCTCGAGGCCACGCCCGTGGAATGGCTGCGGCACTTTCCCCGCTACCTGCGGGCCATCGAGCGCCGGCTCGAGCGGCTCCCCTCGAACGTCCGCCGGGACTCGGAGCTTGCCGGGAAAGTGCTGCCGTTCACACGGGCTCTGCAGTCGCTCTCGGCGGATGACCCGGCGCGATCGCCGGCGGCAGAGCAATTGCGCTGGATGATCGAGGAGCTGCGGGTCTCCTTATTTGCGCAGGACCTGCGCACCGTGCTGCGCGTGTCCGAGAAGCGGCTGGGAGAGCAGCTGGAGGCCGCGCGGCGCGAGCGTTGGGCTCAATAGCCGCCCCGCAGCCGCTGCAAATGACCGGCACGCGCTCGTGTCGGTCGCTACGGCTGATGCTCGCGTGTCAGGTATTCCTCGCTCTGCATCTCGATGAGGCGGCTGGCCGTGCGCTCGAACTGAAAGCTCAGCCGGTCGCCGCGATAGAGCTCGATCGGGGAGGCGGCCGCCGCGAGGACCAGATTCACGCTTCGATCGTAGAGCTCGTCAACGAGCGCGATGAAGCGGCGTGCTTCGTCCTCACGCAGCGAGTCAAAAACAGGTACACCGGACAGCATCACGCACTGATAGCGGCGCGCGATCTCGATATAGTCGTCCTGACTACGCGGCCCCGCGCACAGAGCAGGGAATTCGAACCAGGCGACGCTCCCGCCTTCCTGCACGACCGGGATCTGGCGCCCCTCAACCTCGATCGTGCCGCCAGTCTGGATGTCGGCGGCGCCGCCGTCGGCAAGGTGCTCGAAAAGGTCCCGGAGGCGATGGGGCGTATGCGGGTCCCGTAGCGGCAGATAGGTCCCGGCCTGGGTGAGCTGGCGCAACCGATAGTCGGTGCCTCCATCCATACAGAGCACTTCGACATGCTGCTCGATGAGCTCGATGGCGGGCACGAATCGCTGGCGCTGCAGCCCGTTCTTGTAGAGATCCCGCGGCCGCACGTTGGAGGTTGCCACCAGCGTCACCCCGCGCTGGAACAAGGCGACGAACAGTCCTCCGAGAATCATGGCATCCGCGATGTCGGCAACGAACAGCTCATCGAAGCACAGCACGCGGGTATCAGCGGCGATACGGTCGGCGACTACTTCCAGCGGCGCCTCGCGCTCGCGCAGCGCCTGCAACTCCTGATGCACGTCGTGCATGAAACGATGGAAATGACGCCGGCGCCGCTCCGCGAAGGGCAGGCTTTGAAAAAAAAGGTCCATCAGCCAGGTCTTTCCACGGCCGACGCCGCCCCATAGGTACAGTCCACGCACCGACTCTGCACGGGGGGCCTTACGGCTGAAACGTTGCAACCAGCGTTGTAAGCTCGAGGCGTCCCGATGGCGCGCGATCAAGCGACGACGCAAGTCATCCAGATGTTCGACGGCTGTGAGCTGCGCGGGGTCAGGGCGGTAGCCGTGCGCGGCGAGTTGCTGTCGGTAGAGGCCCGAAACGTCCGGGCGCCGGATTTCCGACATGAGCTACAGGCTTTGGTAGTTGGGTCCCGAGCCGCCTTCGGGGGTCGTCCAGGTGATGATCTCGTACGGGTCTTTGATGTCGCAGGCCTTGCAGTGGACGCAGTTGGCTGCGTTGATCTGCAGGCGCCGGCCGCCTTTCTCGTCGGCGACCATCTCGTACACTCCCGCCGGACAGAAGCGCTCGCACGGGTTGCCGAACTCCTTGGTACACCGATCCACGCAGATGCTCGTGTCGGCCACCTTCAGATGGATCGGTTGGTTCTCGTCATGCGAGTTGCCTGCGAAGAATACGAAAGAGACTCGGTCCCGCGGCGGCAGCGTCCGCTCCACCCAGTGCCGGTCAGGTGACTCGAACGCATCGAGCTTCTCGAGCCGCGACCAGTCGGCCGTGTTACGCAAGGTCCAGGGCGATTTGCCGCCGACCAGCGTCTCCCACGCCGAATTGATCAGGCCCCACCACATGCCGCGCTTGAAGGCCGGCTTGAAGTTGCGCACCCGGCGCAGCTCCTGGCCCCCTTCCGAAGCGCGCCACCGGGCATCGAAGCCCGTGCCGGCGATCTCGCTCGCGAGATGCTCGCCGGCCAGGGTGCCCGAGCGGATTGCCTGGTGCACGCCCTTGATCTTGGCGAAATTCAGAGTGCCACCGGCGTCACCGACCAGGATCGCGCCGGGCATCTCGAGCGTGGGTGTCGACTGCCAGCCGCCGGCCGCTACCGTGCGTGCGCCCGCGGAGACAATCTCGCCGCCCTCGAGGAGCTTCTTCACGCTCGGATGGTTCTTGAACTGCTGAAAAGCCTCGAACGGAGCGAGGCGGGGATCCTCGTAGTCGAGACCCACGATGTAGCCGACATACACACGATCGTTGTCGAGGTGGTAGAGGAAGCTGCCGGCATAGGTGTACGGGTCGGCCGGCCACCCGAGGCCGTGCTCGATGCGGCCCGGCTGCACGCGTCCGGCCGGCAACTGCCACAGCTCCTTGTAGCCGATCGCGAAGGTCTGCGGACAGTGCCCCTTCGCCAGGTCGAACTTCTTGATGAGCGTTTTCGACACCGAGCCGCGGCAGCCCTCCGCGAGCACGGTGAGCTTGGCATGAATCTCGACTCCGGGCGTGTAGTGGGGACCGGGCTCGCCATTGCGCTCGAGGCCCATGTCGCCGATGCGCACACCTTTGACGCGGCCTGTCTCGTCGAACAAGGCCTCCGCGGCCGAGAACCCGGGGAAAACCTCCACTCCCAGCGCTTCGGCCTTCTGCGCCATCCACGGTGTCAATTGGCCAAGCGAGATGATGTAGTTGCCGTGATTGTTGAACGGTGTGCCGTGAGTCATCGAGTTCGGCAGCAGCTTGATGAGGAAGTCCGGAAAGGGCTTGTACGAGCCCTGCTGCGTGAAGATCCGGAAGTCATCCTCCGTCGCCGGTACCTTCATGCCCGTGTACTCGGTCTTCCACTCGGGCAGCAGCGTCTCGAGAGGCCCCGGCTCGAGGACGGCTCCCGAGAGCGACTGGGCGCCGACGGCCGAGGCCTTCTCCAGCACACAGACAGAGATGTCCGGGTTGAGCTGCTTCAGGCGAATGGCGCACGAGAGTCCAGCGGGGCCGGCGCCCACGACGACCACGTCATACTCCATCACATCGCGTTCAGTCATTGCGAAGCCTCAATCGAGCGTTTCCACCGCAACCGCGACCGCTTCACCGCCGCCGATGCACAGGGAAGCGATTCCTCTCTTCAGCTTGCGGGCCTTCAGCGCATGAATGAGCGTGGTCGCTATCCGAGCACCGGTCGCACCGATCGGATGGCCCAGAGCGCACGCACCTCCATTGACGTTCACCCGCGCGTGATCGATGTCTACGTCGCGGATGGCTGCCATTGCGACAGCCGCGAACGCTTCGTTGATCTCGTAGAGATCAGCGTCGTGCGGGCGCCAGCCGAGCTTCGACAGCGTCTTTTTGATCGCACCCACAGGCGCTGTAGTAAACCATTCCGGCTCATGCGCATGGCTCGCATACGCCAGTATCCTGGCGAGCGGCTTCAACCCCCGCGCCTTCGCCGCGGCCGCGCTCATCAAGACGAGCGCCGCTGCGCCGTCCGATATAGAGGAGGAGCTTGCTGCGGTCACCGTGCCGTCCTTGCCAAAGGCCGGCTTCAGGGTGGAGATGCGACTGACATCGCAGGTGGCTGGGGTCTCATCCCGCGCAACAACGACCTCGCCCTTACGCGTCTTGACCGTAACCGGAGTCACTTCCCCATCGAAAGTCCCGGAGTCCACGGCCTGCAGGGCGCGTCGCACCGACTCGGCCGCAAAGGCGTCCTGCTGCTGCCGGCTGAAGTTGTACTTCACGGCCGTGGCATCGGCGAAGCAGCCCATCGCCTTGCCGTCGAACGGGCTTTGCAGTCCGTCGTAGAACATATGATCCAGGATCTCGCCGTGGCCCATCCGATAGCCGCCGCGCGCCTTGGGCAGGATATAGGGGGCATTGGTCATCGACTCGAGCCCGCCCGCCACCACGATCTCGACATCGCCGTTGCGGATCTGGTCCGCGGCCTGCATCACCGCTTTCAGCCCGGAGCCGCACATCTTGTTGACGGTCGTGGCGGGTGTGCCGACCGGAATCCCGCCCCCGAGCGCGGCCTGCCGTGCCGGTGCCTGGCCGAGGCCCGCGGACAGGACGCAGCCCATGATGACTTCCTGTACGTCGGCGCCGCGTACACCCGCGGCTTCGAGCGCCGCCTTGATCGCTGCACTGCCCAGTTGCGGGCTCGTCAGCGGGCTGAGCGCGCCCTGAAAGGCGCCGATCGGCGTGCGCTTCGCCGAAACGATGACGACATCATGATCTGACATGTTGGAATCCTCTCAAACTGCGTGTTTGTCGGCGGGGCGGCGGCCGCGCGCGGCGGCGCTGCCCCGGGCGGCGCGTTTCGCGCCTCGGCCCGGGGC
>DATEJM010000054.1:0-23449 GCA_035277965.1 Steroidobacteraceae bacterium
TCCTCAGCATCACCGCGTGCTTCACCCAACTTGGGTTCCCGGAGAGCCGGATGCATAACGAAAGGTGCATGTCCGGTTCGGCGAGAGGCCATGCGAAACCAACGATCGTGAGATCGCGCGGCGCGCATGGCCTACTCAACCCCTCGACGCGCAGTACAGCGCGGCAAGCACCGCAACCGTGACGACACCCACCGGAACGGCGACAGCCGTGACGAATGCCAACAGCGGTGGCGTCACCGAAGTGATGGTGAAGAAGCTGTACCTCGAAGGTAAATTCGACAAGGCCTTCGTGGTGCACGTCGGCGCATACACGTCGCCCTGGGCGCCGTTCGTCGAGAGCCTGTACGGCTATCGCTTCGTCGAGAAGACTGCGACGGATCGCCTGGGCTTCGCGCAGACGGCAGATTGGGGCCTCAACGCCACAGGTGCCGCGCTCGACAACGGGATGCTCACCTACTCGGCCTCCGTCGTGAACGGCGGTGGCTACAAGAACCCGACCCGCACCAAGAAGGTGGACTTCGAAGGCCGCATCGGTCTGAAGCCGATCGACTGGTTGACGATCGGAGCCGGCTATTACAACGGCCACCTGGGCCAGGTGACCGCGACGAACGACAGCTTCCCGCAGAACACTGCGCAGCGCTATGACTTCGTCATCGGCGCCAACTGGCAAGGGCTGCGAGTCGGCGGCGAGTACTTCAACGCGAAGAACTACAAGACCGTCAATAACGCCGCGACCGCTGCCTATGGCACCTCCTCGGTCGTGGGCAGCTCGGCAACGACCGTTCCGGTGAGCGACAAGGCCGCGGGCTTCTCCGGCTGGGCTTCTTATAGCTTCAACGATCAGTGGTCCGTATTCGGCCGCTACGATGACGTGAAGCTGAGCAAGGACGTCGCGCGCGATCTGAAGGATCAGTACGCGAACGTCGGCGTGGACTTCAAGCCGATCAAGCCGCTCGACGTCGCGCTCGTCTACAAGTACGAGAAGGTGCAGAACGGCTCGAGCTCGATCAGCGGCGGCAACGCCAACGGCTCGTTCACCATCGGTGGCGCAAACGCGAGCACCGAGGGCAAGTACAACGAGGTCGGCGTGTTCATGCAATACCAGTTCTAAGGACGATCAGGGATCCGGATCTCCCGGCAGACGCCGGGAGATCCGGAAAGACCCGCGCCAGGCGGGTTCTGTCAGAGGCCTCTCAGTCGCCGACTGAGGTACCGCCGGGAATGGCGGTCGCCTGTTGCAGCGGGTGCGTATCCCCGTTGATGCTCATGACGTGTCGCGCCAGATTGCGCGCGTGATCGCCAATGCGCTCGAGGGCCTTGAGCACGAAGGCTGCCTCCACGGTCGCCTCCATATGCCGCGGATCTTCCATGGCACGCGTCAGTAGGCGACGCAGTCCCGCCGCGTACTCCTCATCCAGCTCCTGATCGCGAGCAATGACTTCTGTCGCGAGGTCCGCGTCCAGGCGATCGAAGGCTTCCAGTGACAGTCGCAGCAGATCCACTGCGAGCCGACCGAGATGCCGGGCGTCGCGCGAGGTCCCGGGACCGGGGCGGCCGCCGTGACCCAACACCGTGCGGGCGATCTTCTTGGCCTCGTCCCCGGCCCGCTCCAATTCCGCGACCGAGCGCGAGACCGCGAGGATGATCTTCAGATCGGTGGCGACCGGCTGGCGCCGCGCGATGAGCGTCATCTGCTCCTCGTCGAGGCGAGCCTCGTAGTCGTTCACCTGGCTCTCGCGCTCGATGACGCGGGTTGCCGATTCGGCGTTCCAATTCGTGTAGGCGTGGGTAGCCTCGCGGACCTGGTCCAGAACGAGGCCGCCCATCTCGACGACGCGCATGTGGAGCGTGGCAAGCGCCCCGTCGAATGCTTTGCTGATGTGGCCTTCGAGCATCGGCTCCGCTACTAGCCAAATCGTCCCGTGATGTAGTCCTCGGTGAGGCGATGGCGCGGATTGGTGAACACGCGATCCGTGTCGCCGACCTCGACGAGTTGCCCCATGTGGAAATAGGCGGTCCTCTGCGAGACGCGCGCGGCCTGCTGCATCGAATGCGTGACGATCACGATCGCATAGGAGGCCCGCAGCTCATCGATCAGGTCTTCGATGCGCGCGGTCGCCACGGGATCCAGCGCGGAGCACGGCTCATCCATGAGGATCACTTCAGGCTGTACGGCGATGGTCCGGGCAATGCACAGGCGTTGCTGCTGGCCTCCGGACAACCCGGTACCGGGCTTGTTCAGCCGGTCCTTCACCTCGTCCCACAATCCGGCACGCTGCAGGCTCGTGCACACGACGTCATCCAGATCGGCCCGGCTGCGACACCGGCCATGGATGCGAGGGCCGTAGGCGACGTTTTCATAGATCGACTTGGGAAACGGGTTCGGCTTCTGGAACACCATGCCGATCCGGGCGCGAAGCTGCACGACGTCGAGCTGCTTGTCGTGGATGTCGCGCCCGTCGAGAGTGATCGAGCCGGTCACGCGTGTCCCGGGAATGGTGTCGTTCATCCGGTTCAGGCAGCGCAGGAAGGTGGACTTGCCGCAGCCGGAAGGACCGATCATCGCCAGCACCTGCTCGCGGCCTACGTCTAGGGTCACGTTGCGCAGGGCGTGCTTGGTCCCGTAGTACACGCTCACGTCCTTGCACGAGAACACCGCATTCTCGACTGCCGTTTGCCCAACCGTGCGCCCTTCGGTGCGCTCCTCGAGCGATGCGGCAGCGGGGACGCGCCCACTTGGCTTGAGATTCAATCCGCCCTCGCCGATGTGCCGCCCGGCGCCACCCTCCGCTGCCGTTACATTCACGCGAGGACGCTCCGCAACGCTCTCTTTGGTCACATCGTTCATGCAGTCACCCCAATACGGTCTTTAGCCAAATTTGCCGGTGACGTAATCATCGGTCCTGCGATCCTTGGGGCTCGTGAAGATCTGCTCGGTCGGCCCCATCTCCACGAGCTCGCCCAGATACATGAAGGCCGTCACATTGGAAACGCGGGCGGCCTGCTGCAGATTGTGCGTTACGATCGCAAGGCAATACTTCTCGCGCAAGCTCTGCAGCGTTTCCTCGATACGCAGCGTCGAGATGGGATCGAGAGCAGCGGTCGGCTCGTCGAGCAGCACGACCTCGGGCTGCACGGCGATCGTCCGGGCAATGCACAGTCGCTGCTGCTGTCCACCTGACAGGCTACGGCCGTCCTCGTGAAGCTTATCCTTCACTTCATCCCACATCGCCGCGTCCTTCAGCGCCTCTTCAACTCGCTCCCTCAGCTCGCCGCGCGGGATACGGCGCGCCAGCCGCAGTCCGAAGGCCACGTTATCGAATATCGACATCGGGAACGGGGTCGGCTTCTGGAACACCATGCCGACCCGGAAGCGCAGCGCGGATACGTCGATGCTCGACGCCAGGATATTCTCGCCATCCAACAGGACCTCGCCGGTAGCGCGATGCCCCGGATAGAGCGCGTACATCCGGTTGAAGACTCGCAGCAGAGTGGACTTACCGCAGCCGGAAGGTCCGATAAAAGCCGTGATGCTGCGATCGGACAGCGTCAGGTTGATGTTCTTCAACGCCTGCGACGGGCCGTAATAGAAGTCCAGCTTGCGAACCTCGAACTTGAGCCGCTGGGCTCTCCCGACCGCGCCCCGCTCGGCCGCAACGCTGGCGACTGATGCATTCATCGCCGCTGTGCTCCCGGATTCAACGCCGACACGATGATCCGTGCCGCGATGCTCAACAGCAGGATCGCGAGCGTAATCAGCAACGCGCCCGACCACGCCAGCTGCTGCCAGTTCTTGTAGGGGCTCAAGGCGTACTGGAAGATCACGACCGGCAGATTCGCCATCGGCGCATTGAGGTTCGTGCTCCAGAACTGATTGTTGAGAGCGGTGAACAGCAGCGGAGCCGTCTCGCCGCTGATGCGGGCAATCGCCAGCAGCAATCCGGTCACGATGCCGCTGCGGGCAGCGGGATAAATGATGCTCGTGATCGTCCGCGAGTGATAGGCGCCCATCGCTGTCGAGGCATCCTTCATTCCCTGGGGAACGAGATTCAACATGTCCTCCGTCGTGCGGACGGTGACGGGGATCGCGATGACCGCGAGAGAGACTGCACCCGCCAGCGCGGAGAAGTGTCCCATACGCACGACGAGGATCTCGTAGATGAACAGGCCCACGATGATCGACGGCGCGCTCAACAGCACATCGTTCACGAAGCGGATCACGGAGCTCAGGCGCGAGCCGCGGCCATACTCCGCAAGATGAGTGCCGGCGAGCATGCCGACCGGTGCGCCGATCAGGATCCCGATCAGCGTCATGACCACGCTGCCGTAGATCGCATTTGCGATGCCGCCGCTGCCGCCGGGAGGCGGCGTGTTCTGCGTGAACAGCGCAACCGACATGCCCGCGAGGCCGCTGCTGAGCAGGGTCCAGAGAATCGCGCCGAGGCAGAAAAGCCCCACAGCCGTGGCGAGCGACGAGAGCGTGAGCGCCACGATGTTGGAGAATTTTCTGAAGGCGTGGCGGTTCATACGGAGGACAGCGCCCGTCTATCCATCCGAAGCAGCATGAAGCGTGCTGCGGCGATGACAGTGAAGGTGATGAGGAAGAGCAATGCGCCCAGCGCAATGAGGGATGATGTGTACAGGTCGCCCACGGCCTCGGTGAACTCGTTAGCGATCGACGCCGAGATGGTGGTCCCCGGTGCGAGGAGCGATGGGCTGATCCGATGGGCGTTACCAATGACGAACGTGACTGCCATCGTCTCGCCAAGGGCGCGACCCAGTCCGAGCATGATTCCACCGACCACGCCCGTTCGGGAATGTGGCAGAACGACGTGCCAGATCACCTCCCACGTCGTAGCACCGAGTCCATAGCCGGACTCCTTCAGGACATCCGGCACGGTCTCGAATACGTCGCGCATCACCGCCGAGATGAACGGCAGAACCATGATGGCCAGCACGATGCTGGCGGTGAGCACACCGATACCGAATGGCGGTCCTTTGAAGAGGTTACCGATCGCGGGCAGCGGTCCGACGGTGTCGATGAGCCAGGGCTGCACATGCTTCTGCAACAGAGGAGCGAGAATGAACAATCCCCAGATGCCGAAGATGATGCTGGGCACCGCGGCCAGGAGCTCGATGGCTACGCCGACCGGCCGCTTCAACCAGGACGGCGACAGCTCAGTGAGGAAAATCGCAATGCCGAAGCTGATGGGCACCGCGATCAGCATGGCGAGCAGCGAGGTCACGAGCGTGCCATAGACCGGCGCGAGGGCGCCGTACTCGTCCGTGACGGGATTCCAGATCTCGCGCGTGAGGAACTGGAGCTTGAAATGCGCGAAGGCGGGCCACGCCCCTTTCAGCAGGGAGATCGCGACGCCGCCGAGCAGGATCAGGACGAGCAACGCGGCTGCGAGCGTGGCGCCGCGGAATATTTTTTCTCTCAGCCGCTGATTCGCCGCATGCGGAGAATCAGTGACCACGACGGTCGAATTCATATCCTAAGGCAGCAAGAGGCGGCCGTCCGGCTCGCGCCGGACGGCCGCGGATGTCTCAACCGAGAGCGCCCTCTTCATCGCAGGGCGCCCTCGAACCTGAGTCTATTTACTCGCCAGTGCCGGGGCACCCTTGACGTCCGACTTCCAGGTGGCTCGGATCTGCTTGATGAGGCTCTCCGGCAGCGGGACATAGTCCAGCTCGGCCGCCATCTTGCCACCGTTCTTGAAGGCCCAGTCGAAGAACTTCAAGGCCTCGGCCGTCTCCGCCGGATTCGGGGGGGTGCCATAGAGCAGGATGAAGCTCGCGCCGGTGATGGGCCAGCTCTTCGCGCCCGGCTGATCCGTGAGGATCAGATAGTAGCCCGGGGCATGGGCCCAGTCCGCATTGCCGGCCGCCGCTTGAAACGCATCGGCGCTCGGAATCACGGCGGAGCCCGACTTGTTGACGAGCTGCGCGTACGCCATGCCATTTTGCTTCGCGTAAGCGTACTCCACGTAGCCGATGGCGCCATCGGTCTGTGTCGTCATGTTCGCAACGCCCTCGTTCCCCTTCGCGCCGATACCGACCGGCCACTGCACGGAGGCGTTGGCGCCGATGGACTCCTTGAACTTCGCATTCGACTTGGACAGATAGTCGGTGAACAGGAAGTTCGTTCCGGAGCCGTCGGAGCGATAGACCGGCGCGATCGCCGTATCCGGCAGCGCCGCCTTCGGGTTCAGCTTCTTGATCTTGGGGTCATTCCACTTCGCGATCTCACCCAGATAGATGCTCGCGATGGTCGAGCCGTCGAGCGTGATCTGACCGGCCTTGATGCCCTTGATGTTCACGACCGGGACCACGCCACCGATGATCATCGGGAATTGCACGAGACCCGACTCTTTCAACTCTGCGGGCTCCAGCGGCTTGTCCGAGGCCCCGAAGGTGACGGTCTTGGCCTTGATCTGCTTGATGCCGCCGCCCGAGCCGATCGACTGATAGTTGAGGCCCACGCCCGTCTGCGTCTTGTAGGCATCGGCCCACTTCGAGTAAATCGGGTAGGGGAAGGTTGCGCCCGCACCCGAGATGTCGGCCGCCTGGGCCGCGGCGACGCAGGCGAAAGCGGCAGCGGCCGCGAGCACTCCCTTGGAAGCGAGTGACAGCGTGGCCCTGCGGAATCGCGTGGACCGCGCCTCAGGCAACTCTCGACGATCGCAGATGGACAGGTTCATGAATCGAATCCTCCTCATTGGTCTCTATCTCGCAGACTTTTCTTGATCGGGGTGCCTGACTGGCCGGATCCTGTCTCGGCATTACATGACTGAAATATGACGCTTTGATGACATCCGAGGGCGAAGCTTTCGGCTGGCTTGCAAGCGAACGGGGTGCGCCCAAACCTCCAGCAGTCTGGTGGCGGACTCTTTCACTGTCGTGACAGGCGCCGCTGTCTGACAGGAGCCCGCTGTCGCGGGCAGGGCCTGTGGCGGTCCCGCGCCAATGGAAAGCGTCCGCGATGCAAAACGGCTTGCCCCACGCCGCCGGCGGCCTTATAAACGCGCCGTCTCATCTCTTGCGAGCGTGCGGCAGCGACCCACCGATGTCCCAAACCCTTGAGTTGACTCAGAATCTGATGGCCCGGCCCTCGGTGACGCCGGCGGATGAGGGTTGCCAGGCCGTCCTGACGGAGCGCCTGGCTGCCTTGGGCTTCGAGATCGAGCCGCTGCGTTACGGCAACGTGGAGAATTTCTGGGCCCGGCGCGGTAAGGAGGGTCCGGTGTTCTGCTTCGCGGGGCACACGGACGTCGTCCCCACGGGGCCGCTGGACGAATGGCGGTCGGATCCCTTCTCCCCTACGGTTCGTGATGGCGTCCTCTATGGACGGGGAGCGGCCGACATGAAGAGCGGTCTCGCCGCGATGATCACCGCCACGGAGCAGTTCGTGGGGGCTCATCCGAAGCACAAAGGGTCGATCGCCTACCTCATAACGAGTGACGAAGAAGGCCCTTCGGTCGATGGCACCAAGCGTGTCGTCGAGATGCTGGCGGCACGCGGGCAGCGGATCGACTGGTGCGTCGTCGGTGAGCCGTCGAGCGAGAAGTCGGTCGGCGACACCATCAAGGTGGGTCGGCGCGGCTCATTCAGTGGACGCTTGACCGTGCACGGCGTCCAGGGACACGTTGCTTATCCACAGCTGGCGGAGAATCCAGTGCACACCTTCGCTCCCGCGCTGGCCGAGCTCACGAGCCGCGTGTGGGACCAGGGAACGGAGCATTTCCAGCCGACGAGCTTTCAGATCTCCAATCTGAATGCCGGCACGGGAGCTCCCAATGTGATTCCCGGCGAGCTCAAAGCGCGCTTCAACCTGCGCTACTCACCCGTCCAGACGCTCGAGGGGCTCAAGGAGATCGTGGAGGGCATCCTCCGCAAGCACGGCGTGCGATACACGCTCGAGTGGTATCTCTCGGGAGCACCGTTCTACACCCAACCGGGTGTTCTGTCGGAGGCCGTCGGAACGGCCATCCAGACTGTCATGGGCATTCGCCCCAAGATGTCGACCGGCGGCGGTACCTCGGACGGACGATTCATCGCGCCTCTCGGAGCGCAAATCGTCGAGCTCGGCGTGGTCAATGCGACCATTCACAAGGTGAACGAGTGCGTGCGCGTGACTGACATCGACGCTCTGCACAACATCTACTTCAATGTGCTGAAGAATCTGCTCGCAGTGTAGCGCGAGGGCGGGAGGCGTTCGCACCTGCGCCCAGCGCGCCAAGGATCGCGGCCCAGATCAGCACCCACGCGGGCATGGCGAGACCCAGGAACCTCCAGTTCACCTGGCTGCATTCGCCGCTGCCCGTCAGCACCTTGCGAATCACTTCGGTCACGGGCGTGAACTGGAGCAACACATCCAGCGGCGCTCCACAGGAGGGGAGCGTCCCGGGGGGCAGACTCTGCACATACAGGTGGCGGATCGCAACACCGGCGGTCGCGAGAGCGGCCACCGCGATGAGAGCCGCATAGACATACCGGCCCCAGCCGCGCGGGTGATGAGCGCCGGCGATGAGAAAGACGAGCCCCAGAGCCGCAATCCCGATGCGCTGGAAAATGCACAGGGGACACGGCTCGAGACCCAGGCGGTACTGCGTGTAGTAGGCGTAGCCCAGCAACGCGGCGCAGGCCGCGAAGCCGCTCAGATTCACCAGCCGGCCATTCATGTGCCGGCCGCCGGCGAGGCTCGCAGGAGCATCGGTCAGGAATTGGCCGCGTCGGCGCTGTCGAAGGCTCCCGTCCGGCTCTCGCGCAACTCTCGTTCCACATCGTCGAGCGAGGTATGGCGGATGTCCTTGCCGTGGACCATGTAGATCACATACTCGCTGATGTTCTTCGCATGATCGCCGATTCGCTCGAGCGCGCGCACGACCCACATGACATCCAGAGCCCGGCGGATGGTGCGGGGGTCTTCCATCATGAAGGTGATGCCCTGCCGCTGGATGGCCTCGTACTCCTCATCCACCAGCCGATCCTGTCGCGCCACCCGCAGGGCCGAGTCGACGTCCATCCGCGCGAAAGCATCCAGCGCATCGTGGACCATGTCGGAGACCACCCGGCCGAGATGTTTGATCTCGCGATATTTGTCCGCGGGGCGCTCCATCGTGGCCAGACGCGAAGCGATATAGCCGATCTTCTCGCCCTCATCGCCGATGCGCTCGAGATCGGTGATGGTCTTGATGATGGCGACGATCACCCGCAGGTCGCCGGCGGCAGGAGCGCGTGTCGCGAGGATGCGGCTGCACTCCTCGTCGATGGACACCTCCATGTTGTTCACCTGGTGGTCGTCCATGGCGACGGATTCGCCGAGAGAGCTGTCGCCCTCGATGAGCGCCGTGACGGCCTTGTGGAGCTGCTGCTCCACGAACCCGCCCATCGCGAGGACCTTGCTGCGAACGCGCTCCAGATCTTCGTTGAAGCGGCGCGAGATGTGGTGGCTGAGATCGGCAGTTTCCATCAGTGCAAGTCCCCCGCGCTGCGCGAGCTAACCTGACTAACCTTCCCGCCGCGCCGCGTTGCCGGCGATCATAGCGGAATGCCGCGGAACGGCTAGTCCGGAACGTGTACTCGCCGGAACGGGCTCGAGCCCGGCGAGAAACTGCTCGGTCGCCGCGCCCCACGTGTAGGTGGCCGCGCGCTCCGCGCAAAGGCGGCGATCGAGTTTCAACGCGGAGCGTATGGCATTTGCCAAGTCGTCATGGAGGACGCCCGTCACACCCGGCTCGATCACATCGAGCGGTCCCGGCACCGGGAAGGCGGCCACGGGCACCCCGCAAGCCAGGGCCTCGATCATCGCCAGGCCGAAGGTGTCCGTCAGACTCGGGAACACGAAGACGTCCGCGGCGCCGAGCATCGCGGCCAGCTCGTCGCCGAAACGATACCCCACCAGCATCGCCTGCGGATAGCGCTCGGCGAGCTCAGCACGCTGCGGGCCATTGCCGATCAGTACCTTGGTGCCCGGCACGTCGAGGCGCAGGAAGGCCTCCAGATTCTTTTCGACCGCCACGCGGCCCATGTAAGCCATGATCGGCCGAGGCACCCCCGACAGCTCCGACGGAACCGGACCGGCGTCCGGCCGAAATCGCTCGAGATTGACGCCCCGCTGCCATATGTGAAGGTGCTCGAAGCCCTTCCCCGCAAGCTGAGCGCGCAGGCTCTCGTTGCTGACGAAAGTGCGCGCCGCCGAGCCGTGAAACCGCCGCAGCCACGCATAACTGACACCGATCGGGATCGGCCATCGTGCGCGCAGGTACTCGGGGTAGCGGGTGTGGTACGAGGTGGTAAACGGCAGGCCGTGACGCCGGCAGTAACGCCGCATCGCAAGGCCGATCGGGCCCTCGGTCGCCACATGGATCGCATGAGGTCGGAAGCCGCCCAGCTCCCGCGCGATGTAGCGGCCCGGCGCGATGGCGAGGCGAATCTCGGGATAGCTCGGGCAAGGGATCGTGAACATCCCCTGGGGAGAGATCACCCGGATCTCATGGCCCCAGCTTTGCAGCGTGTCGATCGTCGCCTTCAGCGTGGTGACGACGCCGTTGGTCTGTGGGTCCCAGGCGTCAGTCGCGATGACGATCTTCAAGCGGCATCCGCCATCAGCTGCGCCGTCGCACGACGCACCGGATAGCGACCATTTGGCCACTGCAGCAACTGCAGCTCGCCCTCCCGAGTCTCGATCAGCGCTGTGCAGGACTCGACCCAATCCCCGGTGTTGCAATAGACCATCCCATCGATCTGCCGCAGGTTGGCCCGGTGGATGTGACCGCACACGATGCCGTCGTATCCCTCGGACCGCGCGTGATTCGCGGCCACCTGCTCGAAGCGCTCAATGTACCGAACACTGGGCCCGATGCCGAGCTTTATCCTCTCTGCAAGCGGCCAGTAGGGCTTACCCAGCGCGCGGCGGGCGTCATTCACGTGGTGACAGGCACCCACCATCACGTAGTACAGCGCATCGCCGAGACGCGTCAGCCAGGGAGCGCAGGGCACGATCCCATCGAACTGATCCCCATGGATGACGAGGAGTCGCTTGCCATCCCCCGTCCGGTGCACCCACTCGCGGTGCACCTCGAGCTGACCCTGGAGCATCTCGGCCAGCACCGCGAGGCTCGCATCGTGGTTGCCGGGAATGAAAACCAGACGTGCTCCGGCTCTGCGCTTGGCAAGCAGTGTCCGGATAATGCTGGTGTGATCCCCGCTCCAGAAGAACCGCCGCGAGAGGCTCAGAGCATCGATGATATCCCCCGCGAGAATGATCTCGCGGGCCTCGATGCCTGCCAGGAAGTCCGCGAGCTCGCGGACGCGAGCCTGCCTGAAGCCGAGATGGATATCCGAGAG
The DNA here is from genome assembly GCA_035277965.1 of Steroidobacteraceae bacterium. Taxonomy (GTDB): domain Bacteria; phylum Pseudomonadota; class Gammaproteobacteria; order Steroidobacterales; family Steroidobacteraceae; genus 13-2-20CM-66-19. The sequence continues at coordinate 11,353 of DATEJM010000054.1, forward strand.
AAAGAGCGTCCGGACCTGTGTGGCGCGTCGTGACTTGGCGGACCTCATTCACCCCCCGCAAGCGGCGGCCGTCTGTTGGCGCCTAGGCTTGCTTGAATGCGTGTCGCTCAGATGACAGCGCCGATAAGTATTTCTTACAGATGAAGCCGTTGCGGGACAAAGTTAAGCTGTCGCACTCGAAATTGCCTCGGCGGGCAGCACGCGCGAGATTGGAAAATGCACGGTGAAGGTACTTCCGCTGCCTAACACGCTGCTCACCTCCAGATCCGCGCCGTGCCGTTGCAGGACGTGTTTGACGATAGCGAGGCCCAGGCCTGAGCCTCCTGTGGAGCGCGACCGGCCTGCGTCCACTCGGTAGAAGCGCTCCGTGAGGCGGGGAACGTGTTCCGGCGGAATGCCTATTCCGGTGTCCGTGACCGAGAAATGACCGCCTTCCTGATCGCACCACCAGCGCATCTCGATCGACCCTTCCGCCGGCGTGTATTTGGCCGCGTTGTCGACGAGGTTGGACAGCGCCGAATGAATCTCCGGCTCGTCACCGAGCAGCTGACAATCCGAGTCGATCCGTACGCGAATATCCTTCGGGTGCACGGGCCTCGCGAGCACGTCCTTCCTCAGCATGGAGACGAGCGCTGCGACATCCAGGGGCTCGCCTGCCACCACCTCGTCGGATTCCTCCAGGCGTGAGAGCTCGAGGAGGTCATGGATAATGCCGGTCATGCGTTCGGCCTGACGCCGCATCTCCGACACCGGCCCCAAGAGGTCGCGGTCGAGAGCCGGGTCCTGGCTCAAGGTCTCGAGATAGCCGGAAATCACGGTCAGCGGCGACCGCAGCTCATGCGATGCGTTGGCCACGAAGTCCTTACGCATCGCCTCCAGCCGCATCTGGCGCGATACATCGCTGACCAGCAGGAGCTGCTGCCCTTCGCCATACGGGACCACCTGCAGGGACAGGTAGCAATCCTCCCCGGTCGTCGTGCGGATGACCACCGGGTTACTGTAGTCGGCGACCTGGAGGTAGCGAGCGAACTCCGGCTGCCGTAGCAGATTCTCGATGCGCAGGCCGAGATCGGCGCCACGCCGCAGATCGAGCAGCCGCGCGGCCATGCGGTTGAACCACGAGATCTCGCGCTGGGCATTGAGAATGACGACCCCGTTTGGGAGCGCCGCCGTCGAGCGTTGCAGCTGACGCATGAGCTGCACGAACCGCTGCTTGTGAAAGCGCTTGCGACGGTGCAGGCGCACGATTTGCGCGATGATCTCGCCCCAGACGCCGCCGACGTCCGGCGGATCGGCGAAACTGCGGTGCCGCATCCACCATTCGAGCCGGAAGAGATTGCTGAGCTGCCAGCCGAGGTGCACGGCCAAGGCCAGCCCCAGGCCGCTCCACACGCTGCCGAACAACCAGCCCACCAGCAGGCCAAGGAGCACCGTCGCGAGCATCCGCCCTGCCGCGAACCACCATGCCTGAGTCGCGGGTTGCATCCCGAGTCCTTGTTGCGAAAAGGCCTTCGCCTGCAACGGTATCAGACCTACACGGTACGGGCCGAGAATCGGTACCCGGAGCCGCGCACGGTCTGCACGAAGCGATCGTACCCGAATTCTTCCAGCGCCTTGCGCAGTCGACGAATGTGCACGTCGATCGTCCGTTCCTCGACGTAGACGTTGCCACCCCAGATGCGGTCCAGCAGCTGGTCACGGGTATAGACCCGCTCGGGGTGTGTCATGAAGAACTCGAGCATCCGGTACTCGGTCGGCCCGAGGGCCACGGTGCGCTCGCCCACCATCACTCGGTGGCTCGCCTGATCCAGTGCGAGACCCTCGAAGTCGATGCGCTCATCGGCTCCATTACCGGTCACTCGGCGCATCACGGCATTGATGCGGGCAAGCAGCTCCCGGGGAGAGAACGGCTTCGTCACATAGTCGTCCGCGCCCCCCTCGAGGCCCGCGACTTTGTCGCCCTCTTCCGCTCTCGCGGTGAGCATGATGATCGGCAGCTCGCGCGTCTCACGATCGCGCTTCAGGGCGCGAGTGAGCTCGAGTCCGCTCATGTCGGGCAGCATCCAATCGATGAGAACGAGGTCGGGCCGCTGGTCGGCAAGCGCGGCCCGCGCGGCCCGGCAATCCTCCGCCTCGCGAACCTCGAAACCGGCGCGCTTCAGGCCGAAGGCGATCATCTCGCGAATCGGCCGCTCATCTTCGACGATCAAGACCTGTTTGGCGGGCATGTGTTACAGACTTTGCGGCGCCGGTATTACAGAGGGCATGTGTTACAGATTCATGACGGCGGTACAAGTGCTTACGGGGCAAGGTCAATTTCACGACTGCGGACGCGCGACCTCGTCGCGCAGATAGGTCGGCAGCGCCTGCTCCGCCGCCACCGTGCGGCCTGCCTGCACCTCGGTCCGGGCCAGCAACGCAATCTCCCGTGCATGCGGCAGAAGCCGGTCGTGTACGCTGCCGAGCTGTTGGCTGAGCCGGCTCGCGAGGCCTGGATAGGCTGCGAAACCCCGACCCGCCGCCGCGACTTCGCCGGTCCATGATGAGGGAAGCGTGACGGTACCGGGAGCCCCTACGCACTCCTCGGTAAGGAAAGCCGCAAGACCGTCGGGACCGCGCTCGAAGCAAGCCCAATAGACCTCATTCATACGCGCATCGTTACAGATGAGTACGCGCGACGAACCGGGGACATCGTGCAATACGCGCTGTGCAACGGCGCGCAGATCCGAGACTGGAACGACCGGCAAATCGGCGCCGAACGCTAAACCCTGAACAACGCTCACGGCAAGCCGCACACCCGTGAACGACCCCGGACCCCGACCGAAGGCGATGGCGTCGAGCGAGCGCAGCGATGCGTCGGCCTCCGCCAGGACCTGATCGATCATCGTCAAAATCCGCTCGGCGTGTCCGCGAGGCAGCTCCGCGTCGCGAATCCGGTCCTCGCCGTCGATGCTCAGCGCGACGGAGCAGCTTTCTGTAGCGGTATCGAGCGCGAGAATTCTCAATCGCTCAACCTTGGGACGCAAGCTCGCGTGCAGGCGAACTTCGTGGCGCGTGCCGCTTCAGGAATCGCAATACCTCGTCCTGCTCGCGCGTAACGTTCATGACCGGCAGAGCCGCAATGAAGGTTCGACCGTAGCTGCGTCCGGCGAGTCGCGGATCGCAGATCACCACCGCGCCAAAATCCTCCTCGCTGCGTATCAGCCGTCCAACTCCCTGTTTCAACGCAAGAGCCGCTTCCGGCAACTGGTAGTCACGGAAGGCATTGCCCCCCATGCTCTGCAGATAGTCGATCCGCGCCTTCACGAGCGGATCCTCCGGAGACGCGAAGGGCAGCTTCTCAATGATCACCAGCCGGAGTGCATCGCCCTTTACATCCACTCCTTCCCAGAAGCTCGTGGTCCCGAGGAGCACACCGTTGCCGTCCTCGCGGAATTCCTTCAACAGGCGCTCTCGGGGTGCGTCCCCCTGCACGTAGAGATTGTATGGAGGGGCATCGCGCCACCGCGCCCTCAACAGGGACGCGGCCTGCGAGAGTGCGCGATGGCTGGTGAACAACAGAAACGCGCCGCCGGATGCCGCTTCGATCAGCGGCACCGCCACTTGCAGGACTGCCGGCAGATAGTCGTAGGAGGCCGGCTCGGGCATGCCCGTAGGCAAGTAGAGAAGACTCTGACGCTCATAGTCGAAGGGGCTCTCGATCTTCAGAGTGGGCGTTTCTTCCAGACCGATACGACCTGTGAAGTGACTGAAGTCTTCGCCGACGGACAATGTCGCCGATGTGAATATCCACGCACATCGCCGCGAGCGCAGCATCGCCTGAAAACGCGCCGAGATATCGAACGGCATCAGGCTCAAAACGAACCCGCCGCGCTGGGTACTCTCGACGGCCCGCGCGCCCTCCAACTCCTCAATCGCCGCGATACGCTCGAGACTCGCAGCGATCTCGGCCGCGCGCTCGGCCATCACAGCCAGGGGCCCCTCTTCCTCCTGCGCGGTCAGGCACCCCTGCAGGTCCCGTAATGACTGCCCTAGCTGTTGCACCGGATTTTCGAGGGGAGCACGCAGATCGTGCCATGCAACACGCCCTGGCCGCGCCATCACAGTTGCGGCGATCTGCCGCAGACCCTCCTCGACGCCCTGCATCGCCTCCGGGAGGTCGAGGCTATCCGGCCGAAGCGCGCGCGTTGCGGACTCCGCCTGGAGGTCTTTCAAAAGTGTCTCGATTCGGCGGCTGCTCACGCTGGCACCGAAGAACTGCGTCGCCAGATCCGGGATCTGATGCGCCTCATCGAGAATGACGGCATCGGCAGCACCGAGGATGTCCCCGAATCCGTCTTCCTTCAACGTCAGATCCGCGAGAAGCAAATGGTGATTGACGACCACGACATCGCAATCGAGAGCCTGCCGGCGCGCGAGAGCGACGTGGCACCGGGAGATGTCGGGGCAGCGCGGTCCCAGGCAATTCTCGCGTGTTGAAGTGACCTGCGGCCAGACCGGATTGCTGTCGGACAATCCGCGGACCTCTGCGAGATCTCCCGAGCGGGTCGTGCGCGCCCAGCGCCGGATCCGCTCGAGCATGCGCTCATTCGGCGGAGCCTCGCCCAGGGTGAGCTGCTCTGCTTCCGTGCCGGCTCGACCCAGGCGATGGTGGCACAGATAGTTGCTGCGGCCCTTCAGGAGCGCGACTCGTGCCGGTCGCCCGATGGCGGCGGCAACCAAAGGGAGGTCCTTGGAGAAGAGCTGGTCCTGGAGCGTGCGCGTGCCGGTGGAGATCAGCACGCGCGCCCCACAAAGCAAGGCGGGCACCAGATAGGCGAATGTCTTGCCCGTGCCGGTACCGGCCTCGACGGCCAGGGTCTCGCGCGCCTCGAGGGCATCCGCGACGCGCTGAGCCATCCGCAGTTGCTGGCGCCGGACCTTGAAGTCGGGCAAGGCCTGCTGGAGGGGACCGCCGGGGCCGAATATGTCCTCGAGATCATGCATGTGGCGACGCCCGATCTGTGCGGCGCGTCCCAGATCGACGCGCGGCGCAACCTAGCCCGCTCAGCGGAAGCTGTCGAGCGCCCATTTCCCTTGAGAATTCATAAATATAGCCCAGTGTGCGGTAATGGAACAAAACTCGGCGTATTGTCTTACTTTATGAAGGGGTGCGGACCGCCACGGCTATACTTTTCGAAGCCGCCGTACTGAAGAATACTGAGGATTCGCGATGGCCACCGCTGCACAGATGCTCACTTCGCTTTCCGACCTCAGCCCTGCCGTGGCGCAATGGGTCAACTCGGTCCGGGAGCTTACGCAACCCCGGGCGATCCACTGGTGCGACGGCTCGGACGCGGAGATCCGCGAGCTGACCGCCAAGCTGATCCGCGATGGCGAGCTGCTGACCCTGAACCCGGAGTTCTTTCCCGGTTGCCATCTGTCCCGCTCGGACCCCAGCGACGTCGCTCGCGTGGAGCATCTCACGTTCATCTGCACGTCGAACCAGGAAGATGCCGGTCCGAACAACAATTGGATGGAGCCCCAGCAGGCACACGCAAAGATGCGCGACCTGTTCCGTGGGTGCATGAAGGATCGCACCCTCTACGTCGTGCCTTACTGCATGGGCCCGATCGATTCGCCGCTGTCGCGCTGCGGCATCGAAATCACCGATAGTCCGTATGTCGTGCTGAACATGGCGACGATGACTCGGATGGGGCGTCCGGCGCTGGAGCGTATCGCTCGCGACCGCAGCTTCGTGCGTGGTCTGCACTCGACGGGTGAGCTCGATCCCGAGCGCCGGTTCATCATGCATTTCCCCGAAGAGCTGAGCATCGAGAGCTACGGATCGGGTTACGGCGGCAATGCGCTGCTCGGCAAGAAGTGCCACGCCCTGCGCATCGCGAGCTACCAGGCGCGCTCCGAGGGCTGGCTGGCCGAGCACATGCTGATCGTGGGCCTGCAGAACCCGAACGGCGAGACCCACTACATTGCGTGTGCCTTCCCGTCCGCGTGCGGCAAGACCAATCTCGCGATGTTGATTCCGCCGGACTCCCTCCCCGGCTGGCGCGTCTTCACCGTCGGCGATGACATCGCATGGCTGCACCCCGGACCGGACGGTCGTCTGTGGGCCATCAACCCCGAGTCGGGCTACTTTGGTGTCGTGCCCGGCACGAACCCTGAGACGAACCGCAACGCCTACGAGATGATTCGACGCGATACGTTGTTCACCAACGTGGCGCTCACAGCCGACAATCAGCCCTGGTGGGAAGGCCTGACCAACGGCAAGCCCGTGATCGACTGGCAGGGCCGGCCATACGATCCGGCGCGTGGCCCCGCCGCGCATCCCAACTCGCGCTTCACCGTTTCGGCGCAGCGCAATCCCAGCTATTCGCCGCATGCCGAAGACGCGCGCGGGGTGCCGATTACTGCCCTGATATTCGGCGGCCGCCGGCGCGAAGTCGCGCCGCTCGTTTACGAGGCGCGCGACTGGAAGCACGGTGTGTTGGTTGGCGCTTCCGTTGCTTCGGAGACCACGGCAGCTGCCGTGGGTAAAGCGGGCGTCGTGCGCCGCGATCCGATGGCGATGCTGCCGTTCTGCGGTTACAACTTCGGCGACTACTGGCGCCACTGGCTCGATGTCGGCTCGAAGCTGACTCGCCCCCCGAGGATCTATCACGTCAACTGGTTCCGCCGCGACGCTCGGGGCCAGTTCCTGTGGCCCGGCTATGGCGAGAATCTGCGGGTCCTCGCGTGGATTCTGGATCGCTGCGCCGGCAATGCGGGAGCCACGGAGACCGCGATCGGCCGGCTGCCACGCGCCGAGGACCTGAACACGAAGGGCCTCGACGTCAGTGCGGAAGCTCTGCGCTCGCTCCTCGCCGTCGATCCCTCTTCCTGGCAGAAAGAGCTCGCGGAGATCCGAACGTATCTCGAGACTTACGGGAAGCGTTTGCCCGCTGAGATGATCCGAGAGCTCGAGGCGACCCAGTCTCGCCTCGCGTCGTAGTCAGCGGCCGAAAGCCGCCTGCAGCCGCCGCGGTCAGCTCTCTTCGCAGAAGAAACGGATCGTCTGCGGGGAATCGGCCTCGGGCAGCTTGCCGAGTCCGATCATGCCCTCGCCCTTGATCTGCAGGCTGTCCCGTCGCACGAAGGACTCTTCTCCGTCGCCGCTCTGCACGAAGGTTCCATTCGTGCTCTGGTCGATGAGCACGAACTTGCTGCGGTTGATCTCGATCCGCGCATGCAGGCGCGAGATCAGATTGCCCTTCACGACGAAGTCATTGTCCTCGGCGCGACCAATCGTGCAGCTCGAGTGTTGCTCATCCAGTAGCACTTCGCGATCGAGGCATCGCAAGCGCAACCGCAACAGGCGCACGGGGCGCGAGTGCATCGCGATGGCGGGCACCATGCTGGTGACGTCCTCGGTCTGCCAGAGGACTTCGTAAAGCGTCGTCTCGCTGCCCTGCCCTTTCAACATCGCGACATCGATCTGGCGGCATGAAGCGCGCCATTCGGGAGACAGCCGCTCGACGGTAGCGGCGGTCGTGATGATCTGGCCGGCCTTCGCCTGACTGGTCATGCGATTTGCCGTATGCACCGCCGCTCCGAAGACATCGCGCGTCTCGAGGACCACGGGGCCGAAGTGACAGCCGATCCGGATCGAGACGGGCTGGCCGTCCACCTTGAGCTGGGCATGCGTCGAAATCTGCTGCTGCATCTGTGCAGCCGCGTTCAGAGCATCATCGGCACTCGGAAAGGTCGCCATCACCTCGTCACCCATGGTCTTGATGACGGTACCCTGGCGCTGCTCGGTCGCGCTGCGCATGACATCGATGCAGATCGCTACCATGTCCCGGGCGCGCAGGTCGCCCATGAGCTCATAGAGTCGGGTCGAGCCGACCACATCCGCAAAGAGGATGGCGAGTTCGATGTCCTTGCCCATTAGGATGTCTTAAGCATGCTCCAGGAGGCGCCATCGCCTGCGGCTTTAGCGTGTACGAGCGACCGAAAACGCTAATTTCGCGAACCCCCGCCACCCCACACTGTGCAGGTGATGTCGAAGGATTATACGCGAGCGCTTTGGCGCTGCTAGCAAACCGCCACGCTGGCAAGGCAGTGAGACCGCTACGCGGTGCGAAGCTGGCCCTTCATCTGCCGCAGTCGGCGACCCGCGTGACGCAGTAACTCGGGGCCGGCGCCCGGGGCGCGCGCGCCCTCGCTCAGAAGACGCCGATACTCGCGGGCGCCCGGCTCACCGCCATAGAGACCCAGCATATGTCGAGTGATCGAGGCCAACCGGCCGCCATGGCCCAGTTCACGCTCTGCGTACTCAGCCATTCTGTCCAACAGTTCCTCGTGCGACGGTGTCACGAGCGCATCCTCCGAGTGCAGCGCCCGATGCAGCTCCGCGAGCACCCAGGGGCGATGGTAGGCCTCGCGACCCAGCATCACTCCTTCACACCAGCTCAGAGCCGCTTGCACCGCGGCAGCGTCCCGGAATCCGCCGTTCACGATCACAGGCAACCGGGGGAAGACGCTCTTTACTCTGCGGACGACGTCGTAACGCAAGGGCGGAATCTCGCGGTTGTCTTTCGGTGAGAGCCCGCTGAGCACGGCCTTGCGTGCGTGCAGGATGGCTACATCACATGCTGCTTGGGAGATGCATTTGATGAAATGAGCGAGGGCGGAGAAGTCATCCTCGGTGAAGTCCTGCACCGCTGCACGCGCTTCAGCGGCGCGTGCAGTGACCACACCTACGCGCATCTTCACGGTTACGGGAATTCTGACCGCCGCCTTCATGGCGGCGACACAGTCCGCAACTTTTTCCGGTTCCAACATCAAGCATGCGCCGAATGCTCCGCTTGCCACGCGGTCGCTCGGACAGCCGCAGTTGAGGTTGATCTCGTCGTATCCGGCCTCCTCGCCCGCCCGCGCGGCTGCCGCCAGGTCCGCGGGCTCGCTGCCTCCCAACTGCAGCGCGACCGGATGCTCGGCGGGGTTGAATGCGAGGAGACGCTCGCGGTCGCCGCGCAGAATCGCGGCGGAGGTGATCATCTCGGTATAGAGGAGCGTGGTCGGGGCGAATCCGCGCAGGAAGTACCGGCAGTGGCGATCGGTCCAGTCCATCATCGGAGCCACGGAAATGCGGCGGTCTAAGTCACTAATTCTCAAAGACATTTTTCCAAAGTAGCGATCAAGTCAAGCATAGGAGCGACAACATTGTCGGGGCCCTGAGGCAAGCCTGCAAACAGTTGTTTTTCCGGGCCTTTTTGTGTGCGAGCCGCGCGAGGCCATCGCGAGTTCGCTTGAATAGACGGGAGCTCGTGTGCCGCAAAGCTGGCTGCGGCGGCTCGTGGACAGCGCACTACACTGTAGTTACGCTAGAGTAGATGAGCACGCTCAAATTCGAATGGGACGAAAAAAAGAACGCCGCCAATCGGCGCAAGCACGGCGTCTCGTTCGCGGAGGCGAAGACTGCGTTCTTGGATGACAACGCTCGCGTGATCCCGGATCCCGAGCACTCGGATAATGAGGAGCGGTTTGTGCTCCTGGGACTGAGCATCTCGTTGCGGGTGTTGGTCGTCTGTCATTGTTATCGGCAGAGCGGCGAAGTCATCCGCATCATTTCGGCCCGCAAGGCCGACCGGGATGAAATCGAGCAATATCACTGGTGGCTGCGATGAAAAAACATTACGACTTTTCCAAATCGGTCAGGAATCCGTACCTGGCCAAGGCGAAGAAACAACTGACGATTCGTTTGGACGAAGACACGATCGAGTACTTCAAGTCCCTGGCGGAGAAGAACGGAATTCCCTATCAGAACTTGATCAATCTGTATTTGCGGGAGTGTGCCGAGTCGGGTAAGAGACTAACGATGAACTGGAGTTAACAACGGGGCTTTGATGCACCGCGCGTCCCGGTACCGCCTGTATGTCAATAAACCCGCCAGGTCTGCACGGATCACCTGCGCGACGCGGTCACGGCAACCTGGAGATGTTTGCGCATCACCGATCTACAGACTGCGCATGGTCGGCGTGTTTGAATCTGCTGCGGAGCAGCTACCCAGAATGTCGTCAACAAGGGGCGGCTTCGGTACGATACCAACTGGGCCGAGGGAGAGTTCCCCAACGGATACGCGCATGAACCAACAGACGGGCATTACGCTCACGCTGGACGTCGGGGCAGCCTTCCCCGGCGTCACTGCGACCGAAGAGACGATGCTGCGGACCCTCTCGGAACTGAGCCGCAATGATGCGCTTATCTTCTGCGCGAAAGTCAACGTCCTCGTCACGGGATTCGCCGGAACCATGTCGCGCCTCGATCGACAGCGGGCGGCGATTGCGCTTCTGGGAGTGCCGCAGGAGACGGCGACGATCAATGACTTCATCCGACGCAATGGCATAAGGGACCTACCCGCGATTTTCTTCCGGGGGCAACTACTCGAGCTTGCTCGTTGGATCGGCGTACACTGTCAGAACCAGGCAGACGAGCCACAGACCTTCGAGAAGCCCGCGACCCGGTCGGCCTTCCTGCAATCTGCCTTGATCGCCAGCCACTTCTGGAGTCGGCGCCTGTTCGGCACGCGCCTGGCGAACGAAGGCGATCCAGAAACCCAGCTGAAGCGCGCGCTCGGAGCCTTTCGGAAAGGAACCGAGGAAGGCAACGAGGCCCCGCACCCCGGGATCGCGGTGGGCCGCGGTTGGCTGCTCTTCTCCCGGTACTTTCGAAAGCGATTGACGGACTTCGATACACTCTTTGTGGCTCGAACCGGACTGACGCTCGAACAGTATTACACCTGTGCGTTCGGCCTCATGAAGGGGACCTTCGCCACCAAGATCACTGAGGTCATCTTTCCAACCCGGGGGTTTGCGGCACAGACCGTCGCCAGCGGTTTATTCGACCAGTTCGTGCAGCTGAAGTCGCAAACGCCGGAGGAGTTGACGGTGGCCCTTCAACAAGATGCCACGGGCTACAAGGCGCTACGGGAGCGTCCCATCGTGAACTTTCCAGACAATCGGTCCGTGATCCTGGACCCCACGATCTACTTCGATACGGTAGCCATCTCTCCGCTGTTTACGGTGGTGCGCCAGGCAGGCAGCGCAAGGCAAAACGAAATCTTCGGTGCTTTCGGTCTGGCGTTTGAGGACTACGCCACCGACCATTTGACGCGTGTGTTCCCGACCTCGCCCGGCGAGGTGTCTGGACTTGCGTCGCGCGTCCAGGGCACCACGACGGCCGGTCTCCGGTTTGAAATAGACGCCATCCTAAACGAGGCCAGCTCCCTCGTGGTCTTCGAGATGAAAGCCTCGTGGCTGCGTGAGGATAAGATCCTCACGGACGACCACGAGACGTTCATCGAGCACATCCGGGATGTGTATGGCGTCTCCTCCAAGCCCGGCCAGCGGCCAAAGGGCGTCGCGCAGTTGGCCAAGGTGATCGGTGCGCTCGCACGGGGCGAATACGGCGAATATCGTTTCGTGAAAAGCATCTATCCCGTTCTCCTGGTGCACGATGAGCGCATGGCCACGGCTGGTCTCGGACATTTTCTTGATCAGGAATTTCGAGGGTTGCTCGGTACGATTCCCAACACCGTGTACATTCACCCGCTGATTGTCGTGACGATCGCGGACCTTGAGAATCTGTCGACATCCATCCAAGCATTCAGCTTCATGGACTTCCTACACGACTACTCGATCGCGAATCCGGAGCGGATGCAGTCGGTCCACAATTTCTTGTCAACTTCAGAGCCCTATGCCAGTAACATACGCGCACCTCAGGAACTCATCGAAGCCTCCTACATGCTCGGACAGAGCATCAAGGCAGAGCTGTTCCCGAAAAACACGGCCATCGGCACCTGATCCCACGATCGGCGCACCGCGATATCTTGCTGCCGTATGCGGTTGATCGCCGCAACAATACTCACGGGATGCGGATTAGCGGCACCCATGAATCGATCCACCCTAATCAACACAACCTGAATGGTCGAACCGCACGAAGAGCTCAAAGGGAGGGGGTCGCACTCTTTCGCGGGCTTCGAGTATCAGATCGACGTCTCGATCTGGCTGGCGCTCGACCTTGTTCTAGCCAGCAAACTTACCCGCGAACTGACGCTGGA
>DATEJM010000055.1:0-29845 GCA_035277965.1 Steroidobacteraceae bacterium
GGTTGATAATCTACATAGCTCGTGTAGATTATCTTCATGGCATCGGAAGATAATCACCAAGGAATCCTACCCAGAGCAGTGGCACCGCTGTTGGAGGTGGCTCTGCGAACCATGCGGGTCGTGGTCATCACCGGCCCAAGACAAGCCGGCAAGAGCACGCTGGCCACAAATCATCCGAAACTCATGTCTCGCCCGTATTTCTCCCTCGATGACGATGCAACCCTACTCAGGGTGCAAGCGGACAGGCGCGCATTCATAAACAGCACACACGAAATGGTCGTCGATGAGGTCCAGCGCGATCCGCCGCTCATCCTCGCTATTAAGGTAGCGGTCGACCAGCAGCGCCCACGGCGGTATGGACAGTTCGTGCTAACCGGGTCGGCCAACCTGCTCATGATGAAACACGTGAGTGATTCGCTTGCCGGACGTGCGTACTACCTGAACCTGCAAACGCTCACGAGACGTGAACAGCACGGGTTCGGAACCGCCGGCATTTGGACGCGCTTCTTCGAGACACCCGTTGCCGAATGGCTCGACATGGTGCGCGCTGAACGAGCACAGCGCGAAGACTGGAAAGAGGCGGTCAAACGGGGCGGATTCCCTGCTGTTGCATTAGACAGGTATGACGACCAGCAACGCTCGCTCTGGTTCGATGGCTATATTGCCACGTACCTGGAACGCGATTTGCGCGATCTACATGCCGTAGCCAACCTGCAGAGTTTCCAGGTACTCATGCAGGCTGCCGCTCTGCGCATCGGGAATCTTCTCAATCACGCTGAGCTCGGACGTGACGCAAAGATGCCCCTGACCACGGTGCACCAATACATGGGACTCCTGGAGACTTCGTTTCAAGCCACACGGCTGGTGCCGTACGCCCGAAACCGGACCAAGCGTCTCATCAAGACACCGAAGCTCTATTGGAACGATGTTGGACTGGCTCTGCACCTGGGCGGCGGTGAGCCGTCCGGCGCCCACCTCGAGAACTATGTGCTCACGGATCTCTTAGCGTGGCGGGACACCGAAACCCCGCGGCCCGAAGTGACCTACTGGCGCACAGCAACCGGCGCCGAAGTGGATTTCGTCATCGAGCGCAAACGCAAGCTACTTGCTATAGAAGTGAAGGCTGGAAATGCACCCGGACCGCGCGATGTAGTGCACTTGAGGACTTTTTGCACTGAATACGGCGCGGAGGCTCATGGTGGAGTGATCCTTCACGGTGGCGAAGAGAGCTACTGGCTCGCCGACAACATACTGGCCGCGCCGTGGTGGCGCGTGATGTAAGTGATGGATGAATCGATGCCCGCGAGTCAGCGAACGCCTGGCACCAAGCGCACCGCTTCGACCGCATGATCTACGATGCCCTCGCGTGCCCGGATCATCACGCATAAAATCGGCAAATGCAGCGCGATGATGCCCTCTGCCTCCTACGCGAACGCCGTGAGCAACTTCATGCACTCGGCGTCGGTCACGTTCTGGGCCGCCAACTGGGTTTATTATGAGCGCTCAATCACGTCACGGTCCTATTACTCGCCGAGTCATCGAGACACTACGACGGCAGATGCGGATGAAGGTGGTGGACCTGGCAACCTTCCGCGCAGGTCAGGAGTACGCCGAGGCACTGCAGAAGTCAGTCACTCCCAAAGAGCAGCTCGCCGAAACGCACCCCGCGCACGCCGCGTACGTGTATTCCCAGAATCAGATGTCGATCATGGCGGAGCAGCTCCTTCAGCTGCTCGAGATGAAGTCCTTCGTCAAACAGATAGAGCCGGCCGACGACGAGTACATGCCATCCTGGCCGCCGATGAGTCCAATCTCGACGTCCTACTTCGTGTGTTGGTCCATGTACGATCTGGGAATCGGCGCCCGCCGCGAAACACTGGGCCACGTCGGGATGCGGACCGGAAGTTGCACCATCACTATGTTTCGTAAATAACGTGTTGCCGTACTAGTTCTGCGACTCGCGTCGCTCAACGGTGATGGACACGCGACCAATATGTACCGGTGAGGCCGCTATAGGCTGGGCTGCCTTGCCCGCCACAGTGGGCACGACGGGCTTGAATGTGAGGACCAGATCTTTCTGGCGCCTGACCAGGGCGGCGAGTACAGCCCGCTTGATGTTGAATGCGAAGTTCGCCGGTTTGAACTCGTGGTGTCGCTCACTTCGGATGCCCACACCAAACAAGGCAACATTCCCGATAAAGAAGGGACTAGGAAATACGGGTGCCGGCCGCGCAGGAGCACCTAAGTAGACCTCCCAGATGATTTGCGGCGAGCGCTCCGCTTCGACCTCTTCCAACTCTAGAAGCAGATTCTCTGTCTTGCTCTCGGCCAATCGTCCCAGCTTATCGCGCAACTCAGCGATGTCGACGGGAACCGATGTCACTTCGCTTGACAGGGTCAGCGATCGCAGCGGAATCCGGAGCAGGATCTCGCGTAGCCAGCGGAATTTCGGCGCTGGTTGCGCCGAGCAAAACTCGTTTATCTGCGCGGGCTCACCCTCATAACTATAGCCCAGCTGCTGCTGCGCCCGCAGAACGTCGCAGCCGCTCATGAGAACCTGGAAACCGTTCTCGTTGAAGAAAGTGAACTGTGTGGTCGTCCACGCGGCATCGTTCAATGGATCACTCGCACCCGGACTCTGAGCGAGATATAGGTCCCAGAGACGATCTATATTAGCGTGATGGAGATAGAAAATCGGGTCCAGGGCGGCGGTCGGAACGCTACCCATGTCACCGCCAACCTGAACGTGGACAGCGCCATGAGGCGTGCCCTCAGTAAAGCCGCTGTCCGCGATGAAATTAGGTACCTGGACCGCGGTATTGCATACGGTTGCCGAGCCGGTCAGAGACGCACCATTGTTGAGAAAACGCGGATGAAAAAGAGCACTGGTCGTGTCGAGAAACGCTGCCGGAATTGTGCTCTCATTCGGCGAGCAATAATTCCAGTAAGGCAAGGCCCAGCAGCTGTCATTGGCCAATGTACGTACGATCCGTTCAAACCAGTACAAGTACATGCGATGCCATGACCAGAAGAAATAGCTCCCATGCTGACAGGAGTTCCACGCCGGCATAGAACCACTCATCAGAGTGCCGTGGATGGCCGCCTGATAATTCCAACTGAGCGGGCTGAGCGGATTGGTGTTGTTGAGAGCCTGCATTTTCACGACTGCGTCGGCATACGAGACCAGAATCGGGTCGGTGGGCGACATGTTTCCTACGTCGCGGCGCACGTAGGAAGGAGCAGCTACAGCTCGTCGAGGTGCAAACCCAATCGTCGCGAAAAAAGTCCCCGAGACGACAGCCGGGATGTAACCCAGGAATTCACGGCGGGTTGGGCGAGATTGCCTCATGTGGAAGACTCCCCGTAATTCAGCGTGCGTTGGTCTTTTGTGACTTGTTCCAGCGCCTACCCGTGGCCTTTTGGCGATGCCGCTGCTGCCTCGTGCGCTCCAACAGGATACTGTCAGGTGCTTCGAGAATATCGCAGGGTTAGCGGGCGAAGAGTCACGTGACAGGCAAAGTGACAGACGCAACCGCGTGGCCCTTTCGGCAATGCAGGGTACAGCGCGGTCTATTTCTCAACAAGCCGGGGCGAAGTGCGTTCTTTTTGGTTTCAATTAGTTCCACGATCTTACTCAGGTGGGTTATAAGACGAGTCCAAGGATGGAGCTGGAAAGGTCGCAGGACGGATGTCTTATCGCTGTTGAAAGAGCAGATTCGCATTCTCAAGGGCTCAGAAGCGACCGCGGTTCAAACCCAGTGGCATGGAGGAGCAAACCGATGCGGATGAGGGCAAGGAAGAGGGGAAGAAGGACACCCGACGGCCCGGTTCTGACAAGCGCAACGAGACAGCGGAGCTGGTGATCCACGAGGAGAAGATCATCCCTCCCTCCAGACGTATTCCTCCCGGCTCGCGTTTCAAAGGCTATTGGGATGTGGTGGTGCAGGAGCTGCAGATCCAATGCCACAACACCCGCTACCGCTTGGAGCGCTGGGTAACCGCGCAAGGAGAAAGCCTGTGTGGGCAACTGCGGCAGAAATAATTCGCGCAGCTGCCTTCGCTGCTTTCGCTATGGGGACTGCCGGTGATTCATCAGCACCACAGTCCACTACAAGCACGCGACGCTGACCACCAACCTACCAGAATTCCGGAGCCAGCCCCGCTGCTGGTCACGCGGAATGATTTTGAATTTCCCGACCCAGAGCGGCTCTAGCAGCCAGACCGCCGCCACTTTCCCAACTTCGCTACGTAACCGCCACAAAACCGCCATTTACGTGTTTTCCTTGCCTTGGCATGCCCATTTTTGCCGGTTTTCTAAAACAGGGACTGTCCCGTCATCTTAAGTCAGTCTTAAGGCGCTTCCCTTAGTGTGTCGTCGCAGTCAGCCGGTCACGGCCATGGATTCCTTTTGGAGACATCGCGATGAGCCCGAAGAACTTGTTCAGAAACCCTCTTGCGGCAGCTCTGCTGGGCGCGGCCGCGGTCGGCACCCCCATCGGCGTGTTGTACGCGGTGGGTACTCCAGCGCCCGCGCAAACCACCGTGACAGCACCCGTCGTATCGCCTCCGGCAGTTCAGAATCCGAATGCGGTGCTTCCCGACTTCAGCACGATGGTGCAGAGGTATGGTCCAGCGGTTGTCAACATCAGCGTGGTGACGAAGGTTCCGACGTCCTATTCGACGCCTGACGGCGACGATAACGATGACGACGACAACGGGCCCTCCGGCGACGGGAATCCGTTCGGCCCATTCTTCCGCGGCTTCCCCTTCCAGCCTCCTCAGCAGGGACCGGTTCGCGGGGAGGGCTCAGGCTTCATCGTCAGCTCCGACGGCACGATCCTGACAAATGCACACGTCGTCAACGGCGCGAGCGACGTCACCGTCCGACTAACTGATCGCCGTGAGTACACGGCGAAAGTAGTTGGAGTCGATACGCGCAGCGACATCGCTGTCATCCGGATCAACGCGAAGGACCTGCCGACCGTGAAGATCGGCGATACGCGCGCCTTGAAGGTGGGCGAATGGGTGGTGGCCATCGGCGCACCGTTCGGCTTCGAGAATAGTGTCACCGCCGGAATCGTGAGCGCGAAGGGCCGGACGCTGCCCGATTCAGGCTACGTGCCGTTCATCCAGACCGACGTGCCCATCAATCCCGGTAACTCGGGCGGCCCGCTGTTCAACATGAGAGGCGAGGTCGTCGGCATCAACTCGCAGATCTATACCCGCTCAGGTGGGTATCAGGGAGTCTCCTTCTCCATTCCGATCGATGTCGCGATGGGTGTCAGCCAGCAGCTGCAGGCACATGGTCATGTGACTCGCGGGAAGCTGGGCGTGGTCATCCAGAATGTCGACCAGGGGCTCGCCGACTCCTTCGGATTGCCGCGTCCCGAGGGCGCGTTGGTCTCGAGCGTCGAGAAAGGTGGTGCCGCGGAGCGCGCGGGTGTGCACCCGGGTGATGTGATCCTGAAGCTCAATGGCAATCCGGTCGATCAGTCGACCGAGCTGCCCGCAGAGATTGCGGCGCTGGCTCCCGGAACTACGGTCAAGCTCGAAGTCTGGCGAGATCATGCGACGCGGGAGATTAGCGTTAAGCTCGTGGAGATGGAGGATCGACGCACGGCGTCCAACGCGGGCGCGGAGCACGATGGCGGGAAGCTTGGGCTGGCAGTGCGCCCGCTCACGAGCGATGAGCAGCACCAGGCCAACACGACGGGGGGACTGCTCGTCGAACAAGCGCGCGGACCGGCCGCCGCCGCGGGCATTCAGCGCGGAGATATCGTGGTAGCCGCCAACGGGGCACCGGTGTCCAAGGCGGAGGATCTGCGGCAAGCCGTGGAGAAATCGAAGGGACATATCGCGCTGCTGCTCCAGCGCGGCGACCAGCGGCTGTTCGTGCCGGTCAGGGTGGGCTGAGCCTCATGGGTCATATATATATTTGATATATAAGTAATTATCCTTTTTTTTATAAAAACGTTCAAAAAAGGATAATCTGATCTATGTCAATTAGTTATGAGTTTGACGATGAGGCTTTACGCCTCCTGGCCAACCTGGAGCAGCCAAGACTGGTTGCTCCCCGGCCGCAGGGTCGAGCACGTGGTGTGCGGACTCGATGGCCAACCATGTCGCCTGATTGCACCGGACCCTCGCTACTTCGCACTCCACAAACTTTGGCTTGCGAAAAAGCCCACCCGCAATCCGTTGAAGCGGCCCAAGGATGAGAAGCAGGGCTCGCTGTTACTTTCCGCCGTCGCGGAACGCATGCCACACTACTCTCTCGACGACGCCTTCCGCGACACCTTGCCCACCGAGCTGATTCCCCATTTCGACAGCTGGTGCACTTCCCGCTATGACATGGCTACGAAGGCAATGCGTTAGATAAAGCGGGGGCGCCGTTCCGGCGCCCCCCCCATTCACATTGCCTCAGGCGCCCGCCCCGTTCGTGACGAACGTGGCCACGAACTCGTTGATGGGCATGCTGTCCAGGGAGGGATTCTTGAACAGCGCCTTGATGCGCTCGGCCTGCTTCGCCGAGAAGTGCGCATCGACCGAGGACTCGAACTTCTTCACGAGGACGGGCATGCCCTCGGCGCGGCGCTTGCAATGGCCGATCGGGAAATCGACCGCCACGCGCTCGGATGCCTGGCCACCCTTGAAGAAGACCTGCACCGCGTTGCCGATGTACCGCTTGTCGGAAGCGTAATACTCCTGCGTGAAGGTGGTGTTCTCGCGAACCTCCATCTTCGAGCGTAGCGCATCGACGCGCGGGTCCTTGGCGATCTTGTCCTCGTAGTCCTCCGCCGTGAGCCGGCCGAAGAGCAGCGGAATCGCAACCATGTACTGGATGCAGTGATCGCGGTCGGCGGGGTTCGCGAGCGGGCCCGTCTTGTCGATGATGCGGACACCGGGCTCCTGGGTCTCGATGACCACCCGCTCGATATCGTTCAGTCGGTCCTTGATCTTCGGATGCAGCGTCATGGCGGCTTCGACCGCCGTCTGCGCATGGAACTCAGCCGGAAACGAGATCTTGAACAGCACGTTCTCCATCACATAGCTGCCGAACGGCTGCGGCAGCGAGAACGGCTTGCCCTTGAACAGCACATCGTAGAAGCCCCAGGTCTTCGCGCTCAGGGCAGAGGGATATCCCATCTCGCCCGTCAGCGCGATGAACGCATGACGCACCGCGCGGCTGGTCGCGTCACCCGCCGCCCAGCTCTTGCGAGAGCCGGTGTTGGGGGCGTGACGGTAAGTGCGCAAAGCACCGCCGTCGATCCACGCGTTCGACACGGCATTGATGACCTGCTCTCGCGTTCCGCCCAGCATCGCAGTCACGACCGCCGTCGAAGCGACTCGGACCAACAGGACGTGGTCGAGACCGACCCGGTTGTAGCTGTTCTCCAGGGCCAGGACGCCCTGAATCTCGTGGGCCTTGATCATGCCGGTGAGGACGTCACGGACGGTGGGCGCGGCCTTGCCCTCCATCACGGCCTTACGCGCCAGGTAGTCGGCGACGGCGAGGACGCCGCCGAGGTTGTCTGAAGGGTGCCCCCACTCGGCCGCGAGCCACGTGTCATTGAAATCGAGCCAGCGGATCATGCAGCCGATGTTGAAGGCAGCCTGGACCGGGTCGAGCTCGTAAGAGGTGCCCGGCACGCGCGCTCCACCCGGCATCACCGCTCCCGGAACCACGGGGCCCATGAGCTTCGTGCAGGCTGGATACTTCAGCGCCTGAAAACCGCAGGCGAGGGTATCCATCAGGCAGTAGCGGGCGGTGTCGTACGCCTGCTGGCTGTTGATCGTGTAGCTCTTGGCGTAATCCGCGATGGCGACGAGCGGAGCATCGGGATCGGGGCGCTGGGCCGATTTGTAATCGTGTGCGGACATCGTGTGCGTCAGTCTCTCGAGGATGGCTTACGGATTAGGATCGCTTGTCGATCGGCACGAACTTCAGGTTCTCCGGGCCGGTGTAGTTCGCGGTCGGCCGGATGATCTTGCCGTCGATCCGCTGCTCGATCACGTGCGCGGACCAACCTGTGGTGCGAGCGATCACGAACAGGGGGGTGAACATCGAGGTTGGCACGCCCATCGTGTGGTAGGACACGGCGGAGAACCAATCGAGGTTCGGAAACATCTTCTTGGCGTCCATCATCACCGACTCGATGCGCTCGGCGATGTGGAACATCTTCATGTCGCCGGCCTCCTTGGCCAGGCGGCGCGCCACGTCCTTGATGACGACGTTGCGCGGGTCGGAGATCGTGTAGACGGGGTGGCCGAAGCCGATGATCACCTCTTTCTTCTCCATGCGCGCCCGGATGTCCTTCTCGGCATCATCGGGTGTCTGGTAGCGCTTCTGGATCTCGAAGGCGACCTCGTTCGCGCCGCCGTGCTTGGGGCCGCGCAGCGCACCGATAGCTCCGGTGATACACGAGTGGATGTCGGCGCCCGTGCCGGCGATGACGCGTGCCGTGAACGTCGATGCATTGAACTCGTGCTCGGCGTACAGGATGAGCGACGTGTGCATCGCGCGGACCCAGGACTCCGGCGGCGGGCGGCGATGCAGCAAATGCAGGAAATGCCCGCCTACCGAGTCGTCCTCGGTCTCGACGTGGATACGCTGCCCGTTGTGACTGAAGTGGTACCAGTAGGTCAACATCGAGCCGAAGGAAGCGATGAGCTGATCGGCGATGTCCCGCGCGCCAGCGGTATTGTGGTCGTCCTTCTCCGGCAGCGTGCAGCCGAGTACCGAGGCGCCGGTACGCAGAACGTCCATGGGATGCGCAGCGGCCGGCAGCGCTTCGAGCGCGGCGCGCACGACAGCGGGGATTCCCCGCAATGACTTGAGCTTCGCCTTGTACGCGGTCAGCTCGGCGCGCGTGGGGAAGTGCTCGTGAACCAACAGGTGAGCAATCTCTTCGAACTCGCACGACCGGGAAATCTCGAGGATGTCATATCCCCGATAGTGCAGGTCATTGCCCGAACGACCCACCGTGCACAGCGCCGTGTTGCCGGCGACGACGCCCGACAGGGCGACGGACTTCTTGGGCTTGGGCCCCGTGGGGGTTCCCGACTTCGACTCTACCGCTTCGTTCATGGCCTACTTCCCGAACAGCTCATCGAGCTTTTTCTCGTAATCGTGATAGCCGAGCACCTCGTAGAGCTCGGCACGCGTCTGCATCAGATCCACGACGCTCTTCTGCGTGCCGTCCTTGCGAATCGCGCCATACACCGCGAGCGCGGCCTTGCTCATCGCTCTGAATGCCGACAAGGGGTACAGGACCAGCCGCACGCCCACGCCGCCCAGCTCGGTCGTGGTGAAAAGAGGCGTCTGGCCAAATTCCGTGATGTTGGCGAGCACCGGCACCTTGATCCGGCTGGTGAACTGCCGGTACTCGTCCAGCGTCTTCAGCGCCTCGGCAAAAATCATGTCGGCGCCGGCTTCCACATAGGCCGCCGCGCGATCCAACGCCGCCTGTTGGCCCTCGACGGCGTGTGCGTCGGTGCGCGCCATGATCACGAACTGGCTGTCGGTACGGCCGTCCACGGCGGACTTGATCCGATCCACCATCTCACCGCTCTGCACCAACGCCTTGCCGGGCCGGTGGCCGCAGCGCTTGGCTGCCACCTGGTCCTCGAGGTGCATGCCCGCGGCGCCCGATTTGGTGAGATCGGCGCAGGTCTTCGCGATGTTGAAAGCGCCGCCCCAGCCCGTATCGGCATCGACCAGCAGGGGCAGCTCGGTCGCGGAGGTGATGCGGCGGACGTCCTCGCAAACATCATTCACCGATGTCATGCCAAGGTCCGGCAGGCCGAAGGAGGCGTTGGCTACGCCGGCGCCCGAGAGATACAGGGCGCGAAATCCGCTGCGCTCGGCGAGCAACGCGGAGTATGCATTCACCGTCCCGACGACTTGCAGGGGACGTTCGGCTTCGACCGCCGCGCGCAGACGCGCGCCCGCGGATGCTGCCTGGGAAGCGGCCAGGGCAAAAGACTCGGGCATGGCTGACCTCGAAAGGGACCTGCCATTGTAGCGCGCTCAGGTGTCGGGTGCGATGGCGACCACCGTCCTCCCGGTCACTTTCCCTGCGACATAGTCTGGAAAAGCAGCGGGAAGCTCATCAAACGCGATCGTACGGGTGACGATACGGTCCAGGTGGCGTGGCATCAGATCCGTTGCGATGCGTTTCCATACCGTCAGGCGAACTTCGCGTGGGGTGGCCGACGAGTTGATTCCGAGCAGGCTCACGCCGCGCAGGATGAAGGGCATGACGGTCGTCTTGAGCTCGGCGCTGGCCGCGAGCCCGATGCTGGCGATGCTGCCCCAGAAATCCACCGTGCGAGTGAGCCAGGTCAGCAGATCGCCCCCGACGTTGTCGATGGCTCCGGCCCAGCGCGCCGCTTCCAGGGGGCGGCTGCCGATATCGATGTCGCCGCGCAGAAGTATCTCTGTCGCACCGATGGCGCGCAGATAGTCCGCGGCGGCGGCCTTGCCGGTCACGGCCACAACCTCGTAGCCGCGGGAACTGAGCATGTCGATGGCGAGGCTGCCCACCCCGCCCGTGGCTCCCGTGACGACGATCTTGCCGCCGGAAGGAGTTTGTCCGTTGATCTCCATCCGATGAATGGCGAGCGCGGCCGTGAAGCCCGCCGTGCCCAGGGCCATCGCTTTCGCCGCATCGAGTCCGGGAGGCAGTGGAATGACCCAATCGCCCTTGACCCGGGCCATCTCGGAATAGCCGCCGTCGTGGGTCTCCGAGAGAGCGCAACCGGTGACCAACACGACGTCGCCCTGGCGATAGCGCGGATCGGACGAGCTCTCGACCTTGCCGGCCAGGTCGATCCCACCGACGAGCGGATAGCGTCTGAGGATCTTGCCCACGCCCGTGGCCGCCAGCGCATCCTTGTAATTGATCGTCGAGTGGGTCACGCGGATGACGACATCCCCGGGGCC
Source organism: Steroidobacteraceae bacterium (assembly GCA_035277965.1). Lineage (GTDB taxonomy): Bacteria > Pseudomonadota > Gammaproteobacteria > Steroidobacterales > Steroidobacteraceae > 13-2-20CM-66-19. Next base: position 10,946 of record DATEJM010000055.1, read on the forward strand.
CAGATCCTCGAGCGTCAACTGCTCGAAGCGCCCGGAGATCTTCTTGTTCTCCTCGTGAATGCGGAATGCCTTGAATGATCGCATACGCTAGCCCTTCTTCTCCCGGTCGAGCCACACGGCGATGCCCTGCACGTTGAGATCGAGATCGCCCTGGAGCAGCTCGGTCTGCCGCGCGATGCCGAGAGTGCACCCATGCTCGCGGAGCAATCGCAGCCACAGCTGCAGCATGTGCTCGCGCACCAGTGCGTCGCGATTCGCAGCGGCGGCGTGCGACCGGGCGTGAGCCACGATCTCGCGGATCTGGAGCTTCAGGACTGCCGCGAGCGGCGGTATGTTGGTAACCCGGCTGTAGTGCGTCAAATACATCGACTGCGGCGCATACGCCAGCAGCCGGTCGATGGACGCGAGCAGCTGCTCCGGATCGAATTGCGTCGGCGTGGATGTTGGAATGACGAACGCGCCGCGCGCCGTATCGAAGTGACGATAGGAAAGTCCGAACGTGTCGCCGGTGAAGATGCTCGCATTGGCGGAATCGACGATGCAGTAGTGATGCAGGGCGTGGCCCGGCGTGTGAATCAGCTCGAGTTGGCGGCTGCCGAGCCGCACGCGGTCGCCGTCCGCCACGTTGACGAGCTTCCCCCGCGGTATCGGCACGATATCGCCGTACAGATCGTGAAAGCGCTCCTTGCCATAGACGACGATGGAGCCGGCGATCAGCTTGGCCGGATCGATCATGTGCGGGGCGCCGCGGGGATGCACGAGCACGCGAGCGTTCGGCAGCGCCTGGAGCAGCCGCCCGGCGCCGCCCGCGTGATCGAGATGCACATGAGTCAGAAAAATGTAATCGACGGCATCACGGGCAATGCCGAGCGCATCGAGAGCCGTGAGCGCGTAGGGCACGGAGTGATGGGTGCCGGTATCGACGAAGGCTGCGCGCCCGTCCTGCTCGATAATGTGGATGGCCGCATGACCCGGCTGGACGTATTCGGCATCGACTGCGGCGATGCCGTCCGGATGACGTGTGATGCGAGGGCTCATGTGCAGTGAAAGCTGATCAAAGGCTCGGGCGCGGCGCGGTTTTCAGGCAACATAGCAAAATCGGTCCCCCGTTACGAAGTCACAGTGAGATGGCCCCAGTCCCCCGGAGCTTCGTCGCTCTAGTCGGCTCATTCCTCGCCTTGGCGACGATCGTCAGTGGCTCGCCGCGGCCGGCGCGCGCAGACCCGGCGCCTGCCCGCCAGGAGCGCGGCAGCCTGATTCTCGAAGGCGTCCCGCCCCGCGATACGGCCCTCGCCGAGCGCCTGCAGCAGTACATTCAGTCTCGCGAGGCGACGTTCCTCGACTGGCAGTCCGATGGCGCGATGCTGGTCGCCACCCGCTTCGGGGAAACGGTGCAAGTGCACCGAATCGGGGCTCCCTTGGGGATGCGGGAGCAGCTGACCTATTACTCCGACCCCGTCGATGTGGCCCGAGCGCCGCACGACGGGACAGGATTCGTGTTTCTCAAGGCGCAGAACGGGGACGAGAACGCGCAGGTCTACTACTACGGCGGTCCCGGCCGCGTACGCGCGCTGACACAGGGTCAGTTTCTCCACGGTTGCCCCGTATGGTCGAACGACGGCAAGCACATCGCGTTCTATGGAAACGAGCGCGACGGGATCAGTTACGACGTCTACGTGGCTGATATCGACTCGACGACCGCGCCTCGACTCGTCGCGGGCGGTCAGCAGGACACGTGGTATCCCCTCGACTGGTCACCGGACGACCGCAAGCTGCTGCTCTGGAAATACCGCTCCCTCAACGAGAGCTACCTGTATATCGCCGACGTCTACACGGGCACCGTGACGCCGGTCGGCGAAAGCGATCGCAAGGTCGGCATCCACGCGGCAAAGTTTGCGCCCGACGGTCGTGGCATTTATCTCGTGTCCGACGAAGATGGCGAATTCGCGCAGCTGCGCTATGTCGACCTCGTCACGCACGACGTGCGCAAGCTGACGGCTAACATACAGTGGGACATAGAGGATTTCGACGTCAGCCCTGACGGTCGCTATGTCGCTTACGTCACCGACGACGATGGACGCAGCAGACTGACGATTCTCGACACCCTGCAGAAGCTGGAGCAAGCGCCCGCCGGGTTGCCCGACGGACGCGTGGCGAACCTTCGCTTCGATCGCACGGGGCGGCGCCTCGGTCTGTCGGCAGAATCGGCGAATTCGCCGCGCGATGCCTATGTCTACGATCTGAATCGCAACGCGCTCGAGCGCTGGACTCGCAGTGAGGCCGGCCCGGTGGACATCGCCACTTTCGTGCCCGCTGAGCCGATCCGCTATCCGACCTGGGATCGCGTCAACGGCTCGCAGCGCATGATCTCCGCATATCTGTACCGCCCGCGCTCACCCGGCCCGCATCCCGTGCTCATCGACATTCATGGCGGACCCGAGTCGCAATATCGGGCGGGATGGGCCCCCTTCGTGCAGTTCCTGGTCAAGGAGCTCGGCTACGCGGTCATCGCGCCGAACGTCCGCGGATCCTCCGGTTACGGCAAGACCTTTCTCAAGCTCGATGACGGCGTGCTGCGCGAGGATGCCGTGAAGGACATCGGCTCGCTGATCGTCTGGGCGGGACTGCAGCAACAGTTCGACCGCAACCATATCGCCGTGATGGGCGACTCCTACGGCGGGTACCTGACGCTCGCCGCGATGGCCGCGTACGGCGACCGGCTGGAAGGCGGCGTGGACGTGATGGGGATCAGTAACTTCGTGACCTTCCTGACCAACACGGCGGCCTACCGCCGGGACCTGCGCCGCGCCGAATACGGCGATGAGCGTGATCCGAGGATGAGGGCCTTTCTCAACCGGATCTCACCGCTCAGCAACGTGGCATCGATCCGCAAGCCGCTGTTGATCGTGCAGGGGCTGAATGACCCCCGCGTGCCCGCCACCGAGTCGCAGCAGATCGCCTGGCGCATGCGCTCGAAGGGGAGCGAAGTCTGGTACGTCGCCGCCAAGGACGAGGGGCACGGGTTCAGGAAGAAATCGGACGAGGATGGCTACCTCGAGATCGTCGCGACCTTCCTCGACAAGCTCGCCAACAAATAGGGTCCGCCAGTGCGCCGCGCGCACGCGGCAAAAACGACGCTTTTTGCCGCCTGCAGTTGATGTCCGCCGCAGGCGACTTTTGCCAATAAACTAACGCGCTTCGGCCTCGTGGCTGAAGCTCGTGTAAGGCCGGGTCTCCGTCGACAGCGCCGGTGTCTGCTTGCTGAAGTACTCGGCGATCTGCGCGATATCCTCGTCCTTGAGCTGCGTAGCGAACCCGACCATGATCGGGTTCTTGCGGCCGCCCTTCTTGTACTCCTCCAGGGCGCGCGCGAGGTAGTCCTGCTGTTGGCCCGCGAGGTTCGGATACAGGGGCGACAGGCTCACGCCATCCTGACCGTGACACGAGGTGCAAAGCTGTACTGCCTGCGGAACCGCAGGGTGGGGCTTGTTCTCGGAGGCGATCGGCTTACCCGCGAAGTACGCAGCGATGTCGGCGATATCCTGGTCCGACAGCTCCGACGCCTGCGAATGCATCGTCAGGTGAGCCCGGTCGCCGGAGCGATACTCGTGCAGCGCGGCCGCGAGATATTCCGGATGCTGACCCTGCAGACGCGGGACACTGTAGTTCGGGTAGGCGTTCTTGTAGCCCTCGACCCCGTGGCAGCCGAGGCACGTATACGACAGTGCCTTGCCGCGGTGTGCGTCACCAGCCGGAGTCTCGCCGGTGGCGGGGGTCTGAGCCGGCGCCATCGCACTGGCCAAAGAGAGGACAAGGGCTCCCGTCAGGACACTCGTACGCACTCGACAGCTCAACCGTCGACTATTCAACCAAGGCCCCGTCATCTGAACTCCGACCACGATGCAAAACGGCCCCGAATCTTACGGACTCGCTTCGCCAAATGCCACAGCGCCCCGCGTGACGAGGCTATGATGCGGCGCCTTGATGAGTGCCCTGATCCAGCGTGATGATTGCCCTGATCCAGCGTGTCACCCAGGCGGAAGTGCGCGTCGCCGACGCGGTGATCGGTCGAATCGACCGAGGCATCCTGGCCCTCATTGGCGTGCAGCGCGCGGACGACGAGGCCACCGGCCTGCGCCTGCTGGAGCGCCTGCTGACGTATCGCATCTTCCCGGACACCGAGGACAAGATGAACCTGTCCCTCCGGGACGTTGGCGGCGGGCTGCTCCTGGTCCCCCAGTTCACTCTCGCGGCGGACACCCGTAAGGGCACGAGACCCGGCTTCAGCACGGCCGCCGCGCCCGAGGAGGCTCGACGGCTCTTCGAGGGGCTCCTGAGCGTGGCCCGGCGGGAATATCAGCCGGTCGCCGGGGGTCTATTCGGGGCACAGATGCAAATCGCCCTGGTAAATGACGGGCCTGTCACATTCTGGCTCACCGCACCGCCCCCGGTGCCGTTAGGGGCCTGAAAGGGGCGAACTTTCTCGGGTTCCGAGGCGTCTTTTATCCTATGATCCAGGCCGCTGTGGAGGGTGCTTGGTCGCGCCCCGCGGCTCCCCGCAGCAATCAGGAGACGTGAGCTATGGGTATCGGGATGCGCGAGCTGGTCGTGATCCTGCTGGTCGTCCTTCTGGTGTTCGGAGCCAAGAAGTTGCGCACGATCGGCTCGGATCTGGGAGCCGCCGTGCGTGGCTTCAAGCAGGCGATGAACGAGGGTGAGCGCGAGGACACGGCGCCACCCAAGCAGATTCGCTCCGACGCCAATGACGCGGAGTTCGCCGAGGCGAAGCCGCAGGCCACCAGCAAGAAAACCGAGCACAGCGCCTGACCTGAAGCGCGGGCCATGTTCGAGGTCGGCTTCTCAGAGCTGCTGGTGATCTTTGTCCTGGCACTCGTCGTGCTGGGTCCCGAGAAATTGCCCCGCGTTGCCTCTCAAGTCGGCCGCTGGATCGGCCGTGCGCGCTCCATGGCGCGCCAGTTCAAGGATCAGCTCGAAGAGGAAGTCTCCCTGGAGGAGGCTCGCCGCGCGCGAGCCCAGATGGAGACCAGGGCTGCCGCCGCATCGCCCCACTCCGCGCTGCCTGCCCCTGAGCCCCCCCAACTGGCCCCTGAGCCCCCCCAACCGAGTCCTCATCCGGACACCTACTCTCACGCACACCCCACCGACTCGCAGGGCCGGCCCGTCGCTTCGGAGCCCGAGGCGCGTCAGCACGACTGGGTGAGCGGCACCCGTCAGGAGGCGCGGCCCGCCGCCGCAAGCCATGAGCCAGGATCCTGAAAACCTGGCCGAAGGCACCCTGATCTCGCATCTGCTCGAGCTGCGCGACCGGATCATCCGGGCGATGATCGCCGTCGCCCTGGCCTTCGTGCCGTGCATGATTTATTCGAAGCAGCTCTTCACCTTCATCGCGACGCCGCTGGAGCAAAAGCTGCCGAAGGGCACGCAGCTCATCGCAACGACGGTGATGTCACCGTTCACCACGCCATTCAAGCTGTCGTTCTTCGTCGCCGTGTTCCTGGCAATGCCGTTCATCATCTATCAGGCATGGGCGTTCGTGGCTCCGGGCCTCTACCGGCACGAGAAGCGGTTTGCCCTGCCCCTGCTCATCTCGTCGATCATCCTTTTCTATATCGGCGTCGTGTTTGCCTATTTCTTCGTCTTCCCGGTGATGTTCGACTTCTTCGCCAGCGTCACGCCGAAAGGGGTCGCGATGATGACGGATATCTCCGCGTACCTGGACTTCGTGCTGACCATGTTTCTCGCGTTCGGCGCCGCGTTCGAAGTTCCTGTCGCCGTCGTCCTGCTGGTTCTCACCGGCGTGGTACGACTCGAGAAGCTCAAGGAGAATCGCGGTTACGTGCTGATCGCGATCTTCGTCATCGCGGCCTTCCTGACTCCACCTGACGCGGTCTCCCAGTGCATCATGGCGATTCCGATGTATGCGCTGTACGAGGGCGGCATCCTGATGGCACGAGCTCTCTCCAAGATGCGCCGGGAAAGCACCGATCACGAACAGGCGCAGGCCTGAGCTTTCGGACACCCCCGAGCATGCAACAGGCTGTCGAGAGTGTGGCCGCGGCCGTGGTCGCGGACACGAGCTTTTTCGGCCAGCCGCGTGGCTTGCGCACGCTCTTCATGACGGAGATGTGGGAGCGCTTCAGCTACTACGGTACTCGCGCGCTGCTCATTCTTTTCATGACCGCGGCGGCCTCCCATGGCGGGATCGGGCTGCCGGTGGAGAGGGCGGGGGCGGTGTATGGGTTGTATACGGCGGGCGTGTATTTGTTCTCGCTGCCCGGCGGGTGGATCGCGGATCGGTTGCTCGGACAGAGGCAGTCGGTGTTCTGGGGCGGTGCGCTGATTTCCGCCGGGAATCTGCTGCTCGCGATCCCCGGAGGCATCACTCTCTTCTATATCGCCCTGCTCGTCATCGCGATGGGCACGGGCATGCTGAAGCCGAATGTCAGCGTCATGGTGGGCGAGCTCTACGGCGGCGACCACAGCGCACGTCGCGATGCGGCGTTCTCGATCTTCTACTTCGGCATCAACCTCGGCGCATTCATCGCACCCTTGATCTCCGGCACGATCGGCGAGACGGTTGGATATCGTTGGGGCTTTCTCGCGGCGAGCGTGGCCATGGCCCTGGGACTGGTCCAGTACAGAATGACCGCCCGCTGGCTCGGCAACGCCGGTCTGCGCCCGCACGTGACGGATCCTGCTCTCATGGCCCGCAACCGACGCACTCTATTCGTCGGCCTCGGATTGCTGGCCGTCGCCACGATCATCGCTGCGATCGGCGCGCTGCCCTTCAACGTGTTCCAGCTCGCCAACGCGACGGGCGCGGTGATGGTCTGTCTCGCGGTGTTGTTCTTCGGGTCGGTATTCATTCTGGGACGCCTGGCGGCCGGGGAGAGGCGGCGCGTCGCGCTGATAGCCGTGTTCTTCGTCTGCTCGGCCCTCTTCTGGGCGGGGTATGAGCAAGCCGGCTCGACATTCAACCTGTTTGCCCGGGACTACACGGATCGCTCATTCCTGGGGAGTTACTTCCCCGCCGGCGAGCACCCCGTGAGCTGGTATCAGTCCATCCAGCCGATCTTCGTTCTGTTACTGGCGCCGGTCGCCGCGTGGCTGTGGGTCGCGCTCGACCGGCGCTCCCGGGATCCGTCGGCGGCCGTCAAGCTCGGTCTCGGGTTGGCGCAACTCGGCCTGAGCTTCATCGTCATGATGTGGGCGGCTCAACACGTGCTCGCTTCGGGACACAAGGCGCTGCCGATGTGGTTGATCGTCACCTTTCTGCTGCAGACGACCGGCGAGCTGTGTCTGAGTCCGATTGGATTGTCGAATGTCACGAAGCTGGCGCCCCCGCGCTACGTCGGACAGATGATGGGGACGTGGTTTCTGGGGATGGCGATCGGCAATCTCGCGGCAGGCCTCGTCGGCGGCGCGGTGGGGCGCGGCGGCATCGCGGACATGCCGGGGCAGTTCCTGAGAATGGCCGCGATCGGCGGCGGCGCAGGACTGCTGATGCTCGCCGGAGCACGGGTAGGTCGAGCGTTGAGGAGGCGACCGGCGAGCGCGTGAGAAACCGGGCGGCGTTGCCAGGCACGGACGGCGGCTCGGCGGCGGGCATGCCTAAGCCTAGGCAGCCGGGGCCTCGCTGCCTGCCGGGGCCTCGCTGCCTGCCGCAGCCTCCCTGGCGGCCGCTGCCAGCAGTGCGCGAATCTCTGGGATACACGACCCGCAGTTGCTCCCGGCGCGCAGCTTGGCGCTGACCTCGCGCGCGTCGGTCATGCCATGGCTGGCAATCGCGCGGCGAATGGTTCCCTTGCCTACGCGGAAGCACGAGCACACGAGCGGTCCCGAATCAGCGCTCGGGACACCCAGTGGACGGCCCGCGAGGAGCGCGTGCCGATCCGAATCCTCGAGGCGCTCCCGGGCGAACAGACTCCCGAGCCAGGCGCGCTCAGGCAGTTCCGGGCGTCTCGAGATATAGAGGCAGGACTCCAGCCGCTCTTCGATCACGTGAGCCGATCGATACACTCCCGCGGTGTCGTCGTCATATTCCAGGTAGTCAGCATCCGGAGCGCCTGCATCGAGAAATCGTCGTGCCCATGGCGACCAGCTCGAGGGTGTGTTGCGACCTGCCAGCTCATGACGGCTGAAGCCCTCCCCTTGCACGACGCTCCACCAGGCCACGTCGAGCTGCGCGAGGCGCCGCCGGGCCAGCACAAAGCCATACCAGTCCACGACAAACGGCTCGACGCGGACCGGAGTGTGTTTGAACTCAGGCTCCCCCGACAAGGGATCCGTAACCGGATTGACCAGCGCCCCGACGCGAGCTTCGGATGCAAACACGGAGCTCCAGTGTATGGGGACGAACACACTTCCGCGGGCGATCTCACCGCTCGTGCGCACCCGCGCGATCATCGATCCCCATGATGTCGCCACACGAGCCAACTCTCCTTCGCGCAGCCCGGCCAGGAGCGCGTCGTGCGCGTGAATGTCGACGAAGGGCTCCGGCAAATGCTCGCCGAGGCGCGCCGCGCGGCCTGTCCGCGTCATGGTGTGCCACTGATCGCGAATGCGCCCCGTGTTGAGCGTGAGCGGAAATTCCTCAGTGGCCGCGTGCGCGGGGCCGCGCGGTATCGTCGGTACGAAGCGCGCCTTGCGGTCGGCGTGACTGAACCGCCGATCGGCAAACAGCCGCGCGGCTGCAGCGCCTCCTGCCTGAGCGACAGGCCACTGCACCGGCTGGAGCGCGTCATACTGCTGCGCGTCCAACTGCGCCAGGCCGGAGATATCGAAGCAGCGCGATCCGCTGTTGTCAGCGCCGGACAGCGCCGCGTGCTCCGCGAAGATCTCGGCAGGGGTGTCGAAAACGAACCCGCTCGTGAACCCCATGCGCTGCGCGACCTGACAGATGATCCACCAGTCCGGGCGCACCTCGCCGGGCGCGGGTAGAAACGCCCGCTGGCGCGAGATCCGGCGCTCGGAGTTGGTCACCGTGCCGTCCTTCTCGCCCCACGCCGCGGCTGGAAGAAGCACGTGCGCCAGCGCGGTCGTATCTGTCGAGGCGACGCAATCCGAGACGACGACGAGCTCACAGCGCTGAAGCGCCTCGCGCACGCGGTCGGCATCGGGCAAGCTGACCACGGGATTCGTGGCCATGATCCAGACGGCCTTCACCTCGCCCCGATGAAGGGCGTCGAAGAGATCGACTGCCTGGTGACCGGGCTCGCTTGCAACGCAGGGGCTGTCCCAGAAGGTCTGGACGATCCCGCGGTGCTGGGGATTCGCGAGGTCCATGTGCGCGGCCAGGGTGTTGGCGAGTCCTCCGACTTCGCGGCCTCCCATGGCATTCGGCTGGCCGGTCAATGACAAAGGGCCCATCCCCGGGTGGCCGAGGCGACCGGTCAGCAGATGGCAATTGATGATGCTGTTGACCTTGTCAGTGCCAGCCGAGGACTGGTTCACCCCCTGCGAGAAAGCCGTCACGACCTTCTGCGTGTCCGCAAACAGGCGATAGAAAGCGAGGATGCGCTCGGTGTCGATGCCGCACATTCGCCCGACTTCGGCAGGGTCCACGGTGGCGGCCGTCAGAGCATCGGCGACACCCGCGGTGCTGGATGCAACGAATTCTTCGTCCAACTTCCCCTGCTGCACCAGAAACCGCAGCAGCCCGTTGAACAGCCAGACGTCCATGCCGGACCGGATCGGCAGATGCAGATCGGCGACATCGCAAGTGGCCGTGCGACGCGGATCGATCACGACGACTTTGAGCTCAGGTCGCGTCTCTTTCGCACGAACGATGCGCTGGAAAATCACCGGATGGCACCAGGCTGTATTGGCACCCACCAGCACGATCAGGTCCGCGAGCTCGAGATCCTCGTAGCAGCCGGGCACCACATCCTCGCCGAACGCGCGCTTGTGCCCCGCGACGGCGGACGCCATGCAGAGCCGTGAGTTGGTGTCGATGTTCGCGGTGCCGATGTAGCCTTTCATCAGCTTGTTCGCGACGTAATAGTCCTCGGTGAGCAGCTGGCCCGAGACATAGAGCGCGACCGCGTGCGGGCCGTGCTCACGAACGATCCGGCTGAAGCCCTGAGCAACCTGCGTCAGCGCATCGTCCCAGGAGACTCGGTGCCCGTGGCTGTGTGGATGAAGCAAGCGGCCCTCGAGGCCTGTAGTCTCCCCGAGCGCGTAGCCCTTGGAGCAAAGGCGCCCGAAGTTCGCGGGGTGATCCGGATCTCCGGCAACCTCGACCTTGTCACCCGACATCTCGGCCAGTACGCCGCAACCGACACCGCAGTAAGGGCAGGTCGTGCGCACAGCGCTATTCAACGGCTGCTCCGCTTGAAGGGGGCTGGCCGAACAGGAGCTGCTCGCGCAAGGTGGTGATGTCCCGGCCGCCGGACATGAGGTCGAAGTACCAGGGACCGTCCCGCGTGTCCCCGTAGAGAACCGCACCCTGAAGCCGATTGTTGCGGATGACGAGCCGCTTGTAGATACCGCGCCGCGGATCCCGGAGCACCAGGGCTTCGGAGCCGTCCGCACCGAGGAAATCACCGACCGAATAGAGCTCGATGCCCGTGACCTTCAGCTGGGTCGCCTGAAGAGTTTGCCGGTAGCGGCGTACGCCCTTCTCGGCCAGGTGCGCCGCGCAGACGCGCGCCTGCTCCCACAGTGGGGCGACCAGACCGAACGTCGCGTTGCGGTGTTGCACGCATTCGCCGACGGCATAGATCTTCGGGTCGTATGTCTGCAGCGTATCGTCAACCAACACGCCCCGCTCGCAGCGCAGCCCCGCGCTTGCAGCGAGCTCTGTGTTCGGCCGCACGCCGGTGGCCATGACGACCAGCTCCGCGTCGATCTCACTACCGTCGTCGAAGCGGACGCCGTTGACGCGTTGCTCGCCGAGAATCGCGGCTGTCCGCGCCGGCATCCGAAATTGCAGACCACGGGCCTCCAGCGAAGCTTTGAGCAAAGCGGCTGCCGCCGCGTCGAGTTGACGCTCCATCAAGGAATCGCACAGATGCACGACCGTCACGGTCATGCCCCGTCGCAACAGGGCGTTCGCCGCCTCGAGTCCCAGGAGGCCTCCGCCGATCACGACCGCCTTCCGATACCGGCCCGCGGCTTCCAGCATGGCATCGACGTCCGCAAGGTCTCTGAAGGTCAAGACCCCCGGCAGCTCTTTTCCGGGAACGGGCAGGACCACCGGCTTGGAGCCGGTCGCGAGCAACAGGCGGTCGTAGGGCACTTCGAGACCGCTTTGCGACCGCACGAGCTGGCGGCGGCGGTCGATCTTGACCACGGGGTCTCCCGTATACAGCCTCACGGAGCGTTCTGCGTACCACTCCTTCGAATGCAGAATGATTTCCTCGACCTGCTTCTCGCCCGCGAGGACTGGCGAGAGCATGATCCGGTTGTAGTTGACGTGGGGCTCCGCTCCAAAAACGGTGATCTCGTAGTCCTCGGTCGTCAGTTGCAGCAGCTCCTCGACCGTGCGCATTCCCGCCATGCCGTTGCCGATGACGACGAGGCGGCGCTTGGCACGGGGGGTGTAGGTAGTGGGAGTCGTCGCGTTGACCCAAATGCGGCCATCCAGCTCGCGCACGGGGAAAACGTTGACTGAATACGCGGAATCCTCCAGGCAGCGACCGGTCTCCAGGCTGTAGTGATGCTTGTACAGGGGCGAGGCGACGACGCGCTCACCCTTGATGTCACCGAGCAGCCCCCGGGAGAGGACATTCGCCTGGCTCGCGGGATCGTAGTTGTCGAGCGCGAACACGCCGGCATCAGTGCGGAAGACCGCGATCTGCCGCCCGCCTGCGAGCGCGCAAACCCCGGTGTCCGGCAGTACGTCGTCCATCTGGCAAACCGAGGTCCAGCTCATACCGCCACCTTCTCCCGCTCGGAGTGTTTCGCGGGTCTCTTCTGACCGCGCTCGTCCACGAACACCACGTTGGAGTCCGTGGTATCGCTGTTCACGAAGTGCCGGAAGCGTCTGCGCACCTTCGGATCCTCGACCGCCTTCTTCCATTCGCACTCGTAGGTGGCGACGATCCGCGCCATGTCCGCCTCCAGCTCCGCGGCGATTCCAAGCTTGTCCTCGCACACGACCTGCTTGAGATAGTCGAGGCCGCCTTCGAGGTTGTCACGCCAGGTAGACGTGCGCTGCAGACGGTCCGCGGTGCGGATATAAAACATCAGGAAGCGATCGATGTAGCGAATGAGCGTTTCCTGGTCGAGCTCCGCCGCCAGAAGCTCGGCGTGACGGGGCTTCATGCCCCCATTGCCGCACACATACAGGTTCCATCCCTTCTCCGTCGCGATAACGCCGACATCCTTACCTTGCGCTTCAGCGCATTCACGTGTGCAACCGGACACGGCCAACTTGATCTTGTGGGGCCCACGCAAGCCGCGATAGCGGTTCTCGATCTCGATTGCGAGGCCCACGCTGTCCTGCACGCCATACCGGCACCAGGTCGAGCCCACGCACGATTTCACGGTCCGCATAGCCTTCCCGTAGGCGTGACCCGACTCGAAGCCCGCGGCGATCAGCTCCTCCCAGATCACCGGGAGCTGATGGACGTGGGCGCCAAAAAGATCGATGCGCTGCCCACCCGTGATCTTCGTGTACAGGTTGTACCGCTTGGCGACCTCACCGATCGCGATGAGCTTCTCGGGCGTGATCTCCCCACCCGGAATGCGCGGGACGATGGAGTAGGTTCCGTCCTTTTGCATGTTGGCCAGGTAGTAGTCGTTGGTGTCTTGCAGCGATCCCCGCTGCTCGCCCAGAACGAACCCGTTCCAGCAGGAGGCCAGAATCGACGCGACGGCGGGCTTGCAGAGGTCACAGCCGGCGCCGCGACCGTGCCTCGCGAGGACTTCCTCGAAGGAATGCAGCTCGCCGAGCCGGATCAGGCTGAACAGGTCCTGGCGCGAATAGCCGAAGTGCTCGCACAGGTGATTGTCGACCGAGACACCCTGGCGTTTGAGCTCGGCCTTCAGAACCTGCGTAACGAGCGGGGCACAGCCTCCGCAGGTGCTGGCTGCGCGCGTCTGCTTCTTCAGGGCCCCAATGGTGTTGCATCCCTGTGAGATCGCGGCGCAGATCGCGCCCTTGCTGACGTTGTTGCAGGAGCAGATCTGAGCCGAATCGGGTAGCGCCGAGAGTCCGGCGGCGGCGGCTCCGGGCGCGGCCGCGCGCGGTGGGAGCAATAGATCCTCGGGATGCTCCGGCAGCGGCAGATCATTCAACATCGTCTGCAACCATGTCCCGTATTCAGTCGTGTCGCCGACCATCACGGCGCCCAGGAGCCGCGTTCCATCCTGCCGCACGACCAGCTTCTTGTAGACCTCCCGTCTCTCGTCGAAGAATGAATACACGCAAGCGCCCGGCGAGGCTGCGTGGGCATCGCCGATCGAGGCGACGTCCACGCCCATCAGCTTCAGCTTCGTGCTCATGTCAGCCCCGACGAAGCGCGCGCTCGCATCGCCGCCGATGCGCGCAGCAGCCACCTGCGCCATCTGGTAGCCGGGGGCCACGAGTCCGTACAGGCGTCCACCCCAAAGCGCGCACTCACCGATCGCGTAGATGTTTTGATCGCTGGTCCGGCACGCTTCATCGATCACGATTCCGCCGCGCTCGCCGACAGTGAGGCCGGCGGCACGAGCCAGGTCGTCACGGGGCCGAATCCCCGCGGAGAACACGATCACATCGGTATCCAGGTGGGTTCCGTCGGCGAAGCAGAGCCGGTTGCGGGCAGCGTTGCCTGCCACGATTTCCCGCGTTTGGTGGGCGGTGTGCACGGCGACGCCCAGAGCCTCGATCTTGCGACGAAGCATCGCGCCGCCACCGTCATCCACCTGCAGCGCCATCAGCCGCGGGGCAAACTCAATGACATGCGTCTCGAGCCCCAGGTCGCGCAACGCCTTCGCGGCTTCGAGTCCCAGCAAGCCGCCCCCGATGACAGCTCCGACCTTCCCGCCGACAGCGCCGTCGCGGATGGCTTCGAGGTCTTCGATGGTCCGGTAGACATAACATCCGGAGCGATCCTTTCCGGGGATCGGAGGCACGAAGGGGTACGAGCCTGTCGCGAGAACCAGCGTGTCGTAATCGAGCTCGAGCCCCGATGCCGTACGAACCCGACGTTGCTCCCGGTCGACCGCGACAGCGCTCTCGTTCATCCGGATGTCGATCGAGCGCTCGGCAAAGAACCCGGGCGGCACCAGGGACAGGTCGTCGGCGCTCTTGCCCGAGAAGAAGGCGGAGAGCTGCACACGGTCATAGGCCGGACGCGGCTCGCCGCACAGCACCGTCGTGGAGCGAGCCCACTGCTCGGGCAGGGCCTCGAGCAGCCGCTGTCCAACCATGCCATTACCGATCACGACCAGTCTCGGGCTCACGCTGATTCCGCCATGGATCGAGCCAAAAAAAAACGCCACCCCTGTTCGACATTGCGTCCGCACAATGCGGTGTCGACTCGGGCGGCGTTGCCACGACAATCCTTCTCGCGGTTTGTCGAGTCTCTGCGGTGCAACGGGCGTGCCATGCGATTCCGTGGCCGCGTCACTCCTTACGCACCAGCCACTTAGCAGCGCTGCAGCTTCTCGGCGCCGCAGATGGCGGGGATTTGCGCGACGGCTTTGACCCCTAACGGAGCGGAGTGGGCGCTCTCTGCACTGAATGCGTGCACCTCGTTCCATGCCTCAGCCAGCCGTCATATCCTTCGAAGAGCTCATGAGCGACCAACCCTTACGCATCCTGATCGTGGACCAGAACGTCACGCGCGCCTCGATACTCGAGGAGTCGCTGCGAGAGGCGGGGCACGAGCATGTGGTCGTCGTGCGTGAGATGCAGAATCTTCTGCGGCGAATTCTCGAGGAGGATCCCGACGTCATCTGCATCGATCTGGAGGACCCTAACCGCGACGTGCTCGAGCAGATGTTCCAGGTGTCTCGCAGCGTGCGCCGGCCGGTTGCCATGTTCGTCGATCGCTCCGACGCGGACATGATCAAACGTGCGATCGAGTCGGGAGTCGGGGCTTACGTGGTGGACGGCCTCAGAAAAGAACGCGTGCAATCCATTCTGGAGTTGGCAATCAGCCGCTTCAACACCTTCAATCAGCTCCGCGACGATCTCGAGCGGGCGCGTGAGGAGCTCGATGGGCGCAAGATCATCGAAAGAGCCAAGGGGATCCTGATGAAGCAGCGTGGCCTCACCGAGGAAGCGGCCTACACCGCCCTGCGCAAGACCGCGATGAACGAGAATCGCCGCGTAGTGGACATCGCGCAGAGCGTGATCACCGCGGCGGGGCTGCTCAAATGAAGCTGACGGTTGGTTTCATTCCGCTGCTGGATTGCGCGAGTCTCGTGGTGGCCGCCCGAAAGGGCTTCGCGGCCGAGGAAGGGCTCGAGCTGACACTCGTGAAAGAGAGCTCCTGGGCGAACATCCGTGACCGCGTCATCGTCGGGCACTTCGATGCCGCTCACATGCTGGGTCCGATGGCGGTGGCGTCCACCCTCGGGATCGGTCATATCAAGGCGCCGATGGTGGCGCCTTTCTCACTCGGCCTCGGGGGCAACGCAATTACGGTCTCCACGGCGCTATGGGGGCAGATGCAGAAGGCTGGAGCGGCCGCCGGAGGCGCCCCGCACCTGCAAGGGGCCGCTCTGAAGAAGGTCGTGGGGAGCCTGGAGCGGAGCAACGCCGACCCGCTCACTTTCGCGATGGTTTATCCGTTCTCGTGTCACAACTATGAGCTGCGGTACTGGCTTGCCGCATCCGGCATTCATCCCGATCGTGACGTGCGGCTCGTCGTCATTCCGCCGCCTTTTCTGGTCGATGCCATGGAGTCGGGACAGATCGACGGATTCTGTGTTGGAGAGCCGTGGAACAGCGTGGCGGTCGATGCCGGGGTGGGCTGCATCGTCACGACGACCGGCGAGATCTGGCCGTTGAGTCCCGAGAAGGTCCTCGGTTGCCGCGCGCAGTGGGCCGAACAGAATCCGCAGCAGTTGGCAGCGTTGCTGCGGGCGCTGCACGCGGCCTCGCTGTGGTGTCAGGACACTGCTAATCACGCCTCGATCGCTGACCTGCTCGCTTCGCCCGCTCACGTCGGCACATCGACGAGCGTGCTCGAACGCTCATTGAGCGGTGAGCTCAAGCTCACTCCCAACGGCGAATCTCATGCGATTCGGGACTTCTATGTGCCAGCGGCCCATGCGGCCAGCTACCCGTGGGTGAGTCACGCATTGTGGTTCTACGCACAGATGGTCAGATGGCGCCAGGCCGAGTATTCCGCTGATAGCCTCACGGTGGCGCGCACGGTGTATCGCCCCGACTTGTACAGGGCCGCGCTCGCCGGCAGCGCGGTGGACATGCCGCGAGCGGATACTAAGGTCGAGCGCTTCTTCGACGGACGTTCATTCGATCCCTTCGATCCGCGCAGTTACCTTGCTCCACAGTCAGCCTAATTACCTCGCTCCACAGTCAGCCCGCTCCACAGCCTAAGGGTAAAGGGGCGATTTGCGCTGGTCGGGGCTGCACAACCGGTGTGCAGTCGCCCGGTCGTCTGCCCCGTAATGGTTGGACGAACGCCCGGACTCACGTCGCCGATCCTGGGCCTATATGAGCTAAGTCACTGGCGCACAACCTTCTTCGGCTCATCGCCGCTCATGGCATGGGCGTTGCATCGAAGATCGTGACGCAGTCGTCAGGTCGACTGCACGAGCAGGTCCAACAGCGGACCTGCGAGGCAACGCCGCCAACCTCAGCGCATCTGTTCAAGGTGCACTCGGTTGGCTTTTTTTTGCCCGCGAAATGCGCAGGAGACAGGCATGAAGCACGTGTTGGCATCTTTGAAGAGCGGCAACTGGAGGGCACTCCTCGCGTGCTTCTTCTATTTCGACACCGGTTTCACCGCGTGGGTCATGTTCGGGCCGCTGGCGCCGTTCATCGCCAAGCAGATGTCGCTGACACCCGCGCAGTCGGGGTTCCTCGTGGCAGTGCCGGTACTGGCCGCCTCCATCGTGCGAGTGACCTTCGGCAACCTCTTCCAGAGCGTCAACGGCCGCAAGCTCGCATTGTTCGGCATCCTCTTGTCGTCGCTGCCGGCATTCGTGCTCCTCCTTCCCATCGCCCCGACCTACACCCTCCTGCTGGTCCTGGGCGTGTTCCTGGGCATCGGCGGAGCGAGCTTCGCGGTGGCTCTGCCGATGGCGGGCAGCAGCTATCCGCCTCGCGTTCAAGGCCTCGTGCTGGGCCTGGCGGCCGCCGGCAACATCGGTGCGGTGGTTGACGGCTTTCTGTTCCCCGGGCTTGCACAGAGCGCCGGCTGGGTGCGTGCCACGGCGGCCGTCTTGCCGCTCCTCGCGTTGACAGCGGTTGCCGTGTACTTCTGGGCCGAAGACCGGAGTGCGAAGAGCGGGGATGCGCTGCGGGCTTTCGTTGGATTTGGGCTGTCGATCGTCGGGCTGATCGCCCTCGTGCTTCTGGTCAGCGCCGGGTTCTTCGGGGGTGGGAAGACCGGACAGTTGCTGCTGCCTGCCCTCGGCGCCGCGCTCGCGCTCGCGGTCCTGCCTCGAAAGTATCTCGCGGTGCTCAAGGAGCGCGACACCTGGGCGGTGATGCTCGTCTACAGCATCACCTTCGGGGGGTTTGTCGGAATGTCGTCCTATGTCAGCCTGCTGCTCACCACGCAGTATCAGATCCCCAAGGTGGACGCGGGATTCATCATGGCGGGTCTGTCGTTCACGGGAGCGATGGTGCGTCCGATCGGCGGGTTCATCGCCGACCGCTTGTCGGGCGTGCGGGTGTTGCTGGTGCTGCTGGCGGGGATCGCGATAGGCAACATCAGCTTTGCATTGCTCATGCCGCCGTTGGCCGGCGGAGTCATGCTGCTCCTCGCTCTCTACATCTGCTTCGGCCTGGGTAATGGGGCGACTTTCCAGCTCGTCCCGCACCGTTGGGCGGGGAAGACGGGCCTCATGACGGGGATCATCGGGGCTGCGGGCGGCATCGGTGGCTTCTACCTGCCGGTCATCATGGGCATGGCCAAGGAGAGCACCGGGAGCTATCAACCCGGGTTCATCACTTTCGCAGTGCTCGCGGGTCTGGCCTTCGCGACGGTGCTGGCGCTGCATCAGCAGTGGCTGCGGTGGGCACTTCCCGCGCAGGGTGCCATGGCGCTCGACGCGAATGTCGCTGCCGCGGATTGAGGTTATTGGGCGCGCGCCGGCTGAGGACTAAGATGGTGGTCCCATGGAGAACCATCCTCTTGCCGGCCGCGTCATTGCCGTCCCCGAAACGCGCGAGATCGAGGTGTTCGCGGCGATGCTGGAACGGCGGGGGGCGACGGTCATTCGCTGTCCCCTGGTGGCGATCCGGGATGCGCCGGATCCCGGGCCGGTGCTGCGCTGGAGTCGGGGGCTCGCTCAGGGTGCCTGCGACGATCTGATCCTGATGACCGGCGAGGGGCTGCGCCGCATCCTGTCGTGCATCGAACGCCATGAGCCCGAGCTGCGCGGGAATTTCGTTGCAGCGCTGAGCAGGGTCCGCAAGATCACGCGGGGCCCGAAGCCGGCCCGCGCGCTGCGGGATCTCGGATTGAAGCCGGACATCGCGGCAGATCGGCCGACGACGGCAGGTGTCATGGCGAGCCTTTCGACTGAGAATCTCAAGGGGCGCAGAGTGGGTATCCAGCTCTACGGCACTGAGCCGAATCGGCCGCTGGTTGATTTCCTGCATGGCGCAGGGGTCGCCACCGTGCTGACGGTCGCGCCCTATGTCTATGCGGATGCGTCGGACAATGAAGCGGTGATGGCGCTGTTGAAGCGGCTTGGGGCGGGTGAGGTGGACGCGATTGCATTCACCAGCACGCCGCAAGTGGAGCG
>DATEJM010000056.1:0-87434 GCA_035277965.1 Steroidobacteraceae bacterium
GGCGAGGCGCGAATCCGCGCGAATCTTCACAGCCGCCGCATGAACACTTCGATCTTGCCGCGCGGGCCGATCAGCCACGAGCCGATCCAGCCGGTGATCCCCACGATGATGGCCGTCTGCAGCGCGGCCCAGAACCCCTGGAGGTGAAAGCCCGGCAACAGCGCCGCGACCAGCGCCACCATGCCGGCGTTGACGACGAGCAGGAACAGCCCGAGCGTGAGAATGGTGATCGGCAGAGTGAGCAGGACGGCGATCGGGCGGACGATCGCATTCACGATGCCGAGCAGGGCGCCGGCCATGACGAGCGTGAGCGCGGTGTCGATCCGAATGCCGGCGACGAGCCGGGTGGCGGCCCATAGGCCGAGAGCGCTCAATACGGCACGCAGCAGGAAGCCCGTCATGATGTCTGCCCTTTCATCTGTTTCTCGACCAACACCTTGAGCCGCGTCAGCGCCTGTTGCCAGCCGAAACGCAGCCGTCGGTAGGGTACGTCCCAGTCCGAGGTGCCTGGAATGCCCGAGCCGAGCAGCCTCACGATGGTCTCGGTGGACTTCATGTCGAGCATGAAGTCATCGACGATTGCGTTCTGCGTGGGCGGCAGACCGGGCGCGGGCAGATAGATCAACCTCATGCGCCGGGCCGGCTCGAAGAGATCGATGTGCGCTTCCAGCTCGACGAGGCGATCGACGCTCGCCCGGAACGAGCCGCCCGGCCGGGCGCTGATCCGGGCGCCGGGCGAGCACCATCTGGCCAGGTGCTCGGACCCGATGAGCGCCTGCCAGACGCGCTGAACGTCCGCGGCGATATCGACGCGATGGGCATATCCCCGAACCTTATCGTTCATGGGCCCATTGTGCCACCGCGCTACTCTCGCGGCCCGCCGTCGTCTATGCTACTTGAGCGTAGCGGCTCGTCAACACAAGGGGGACATTCGATGCAATGGGTCCATCTCGTCATCGGCCTCGCTCTGGTCGAGTTCTTCTGCTTCGGATTCGCGGTGGGCGCGGCGCGCGGCCGCTATAAGATCGAAGCGCCCGCGACGGCCGGCCATCCGGTGTTCGAGCGCTATTTCCGCGTGCACATGAATACGCTCGAGCAACTGCTGATCTTCATTCCGGCCGCGTTGATCTTCGGTATGTACCTGAGCCCCTACGTCGCGGCCGGGCTGGGCGTGCTGTTCATCGTGGGGCGGCTCGTTTACTTCAGGAGCTATGTCAAGGACCCGGCCAAGCGCTCTGCGGGGTTCGCCTTGTCGGCTATCCCCAACATCATCCTGATGCTCGGTGCAATTTTCGGGGCCGCTCGCGCCGCTCTACTGTTGCACGGTTGAGCGACCGCGCCGCAGAAGGGTCACCACGAACGGGGTGACCGAGACGAGAATGATCAGGATGGTCACGATGCCGAAGTTCTGTTTGACGAGAGGGATGTTGCCGAACAGGTAGCCGCCCCAGAGGAACAGCAGCACCCACGACAGGCCGCCCAGCATGTTGTAAGCCTGGAAGCGGCCGTATGGCATGCGGCCGACGCCGGCCACGAACGGCGCGAAGGTACGGATGATCGGCATGAAGCGCGACAGGGCGATCGCCATGCCGCCATGCCGGCGAAAGAACTCCTCGGTCTGTCTCAGGTATTGCACCTTGAGGAGAGGATACTTCCCGGTGAACGCCGGCGGCCCGATCGCGCGGCCGATCGCGTAGTTGGTGGTGTTGCCCAGGATCGCGGCCACGGCCAGCAGGATGAATGCCAGTGGAGCGCTCAGGGTCCCGCTCGTGTCGACCGCGGCCAGGGCGCCCACGGCGAACAGCAGGGAGTCCCCCGGCAAAAAAGGGGTTACGACGAGCCCCGTTTCGGCGAAGATCACAGCGAACAGGATCGCGTAGATCCAGGTGTCGTAATGCGTCAGCAGCTCGACCAGATGTTTATCGAGGTGCAGGACGAGATCGATCAGCCAGGCAATCATGCGCCGTGAAGCTCCGGAAGGTCGCGGGTCCGCCCCGCCGAGTGTACCTGTCACGCGCGGCCATAGGCAGCGCGCTCTGGGAGCGACAACGCGAGCCGCCGGCTCGCGCTACGGAACCAGGTAGGCTCGCGCTGCCGCCGACTGCAGGGACGCAGTGCGTGCGAGCACGGTGTTGTGTGCCTTCAGGGTATCGAGAGCGAGCTTCACTTCCCGGTCCCTGGCAGCCAAAGGCAGCGAGGAGCTCGCTGTCAGATCGGCAGGAGCCTCTTCCGGGCCGGGAGCCACGATGTCCGGCACGATGCCTTTGCCGTGAATAGAAGCACCGGACGGCGTGAAGTAACGGGAGGTGGTCAGCTTGACCGCACCGCCGTGCGACAGCGGCATGACAGTCTGGACGGAGCCCTTGCCATACGTCTTGTGACCGATCAATTCGGCACGACCGTGATCCCTGAGCGCACCGGCCACGATCTCCGAGGCCGAAGCGGATCCGCCGTTGACGAGCACCACGAGACCCGCGCCGTCGATGAGGTCACCAGGCGTCGCGTCCATCCGGAATCGCGCATCGGGCGTGCGCCCGTCCGCTGTAACAATGACGCCGTCATTGAGGAACGCATCGGCCACGGCCACACCGGCCTCGAGCACGCCACCCGGATTGTTCCTCAGATCGAGTACGAGACCCTTGAGTCCTCGCGGGTTGTCGCGCTTCAGCCGGGCGACCGCCCGGTTGACATCATCCGCCGTCGTCTCGCTGAAGCTGTTGATACGCACATATCCGTAGCCGGGCTCCAGTGCCTGCTGAGCGACGCTGTGTACCTCGACCTTAGCGCGCTTGAGTGAGAACTCCAGCGTCTCGGCGGTAGAAGGACGCTTGACGGTCAACTTCACCGTGCTGCCGGAAGCGCCACGCATCTTGGCGATCGCGCCGGCGAGATCGGCACCGACGTCCATGTCATCGATACGGACGATCTGATCGCCGGGCCGCAGTCCTGCCTGCTCCGCGGGACTTCCCTCGATGGGCCGCAGAATCTTGACTGCCGAGTCCTCCGCCACGACCTCGATGCCGACACCCGGGTAGGACCCCATGGTGCTGAGCCGGATCTCCTCGAACTCTTCGCTGTCCAGGAACGCCGAGTGCGGATCCAGAGCGGCGACCATGCCGCGAATCGCCTTTTCCATCAGGGCGCGGTCATCGACGTCGTCCACGTATTCGCGCTTGATGCGCTCGTAGACCTCGGCGAACAGACGCGCTTCCTCCCAAGGAAGCGTATTGGGATTCGGGCTGGGGGGCTGAGCGGTGTCGGCCGGATGCTCTGCGCGCACGCCGCTGGTCAGGGCGGCGGAGAAACCGAATACCGTTCCGGCGACGAGGGCGATGAGCGTGCGCGACCGCCGAAGCCTCTGCTCGGCATTCATGCGGGCGATGGGTGCCCCCCCGGACTGCGCAGGCGCACCCGGGCCCGGTCGATTCTCGGCAGCGAGCTGCGAATCCTGCTCGCGGGACGCGCTCGCCCGAGGCGTCGCTTTCGTGCGCCTGAACATTTCCTCAAACCCCCCGGTTTGGATGGATCAATCGATACTACAGCCGCCGCGCTCGGGTCAACGTGAATCCGGCCCGGCGGACGGAGGCTGCTCCGCAGAAACGCAAAACCTGCTGCCTGGCGCACACTTTCAGCGCAACTTCAGGCAACTTCACTGAACGGCGGCGGCGGCGCCGAATCGGGAGGCGCGCTGGGCAACAGAACCCCCGCACAGGCGAGCAGCGGCAAGTCCGAGAGAAGATCCACGAGCGGCGCCGGACGGCCGATCGCGAAACCCTGACCGTAGTCCACACCCAGCGTCGCGACGCGCGTGCGGATCTCATCCGTCTCCACGTATTCGGCCACGGTGGCAATGGACATGCTGCGCGCAAGCTGCGCAATGGCCCGTACCATCGACTCCGATCGCGGATCCTTGAGAATGTCCCGAACGAAGCTGCCGTCGATCTTCAGCATGGTCACCGGCAGCTGCCGCAGATAGGCGAGCGAGGACAGCCCGGTCCCGAAATCATCGAGAGCCACGCCGCAGCCCAATCGGCGCAAGCGGCGAATCAGCGACTCCGCGCGCGCGATGTTGGCGATGGTCGCATTCTCGGTGAGCTCGAAACAGAACAGGCTCGGATCGATGCCGCTCGATGCGACGCGCTCCAGCAGGAAATCCACGAACTCCTCGTCGTTCAGCGACTGCCCGGAGAAGTTGATCGCGAACGAGACGGCGCGGCTCGCCAGCAGCTCGGTCTGCGGCTTCAACAGCTCGATGGCATTGTTGATGACCCAGCGGTCGATCTCGGGCATCAACTGATAGCGGGTGGCGGCGGACAGAAAGCTGTCCGGCCCGATGGTGCGGCCGTCTTCCTCGACCATGCGCACCAGGAGCTCGTAGTGCGGCCGCGCGCTTTCGGCGCCGCCGAACGGCAGGATGAGCTGAGCGTGCAGGCGCAGCCGGCCGGCGGTGATCGCCTCGCGCAGCGTGCCCGCAACGTTGATGTCGGTGAAGCGCCGGACCAGGCTGACGTCGTTGGGTTGATATACCTCGACTCGATTGCGGCCTCGATCCTTCGCGGCTTTGCACGCCGTCTCGGCTGCCGCGAGCGAGTGCATGAGCTGGCCGGCGCTCGTGTCGAGGAGAGCCACGCCGATGCTCACGGAGATGTGCAGGCGCGCGTCGCCGTGCGTCGAGCCGAGCTCCTGCACGCCCTCGCGCAAGGACTGCGCAAACCGCTCGGCATCATCCAACTGAGTCGGCAACAGAACCGCGAAACGATCGCCCGAGATGCGCGAAGCAAATGCACCCGGCGGCAACCGCAACCGCACCAGCTCGCCGAGCTGTCCGAGAACCGTATCGCCGACGTGCATGCCGAGGTTGTCGTTGATCACGTGCAACTGATCGACATCTATATAGAGTGCCGTCCAATGACGTGCCGACTTGGAATCCGCGACCACACCGCGTACGCGCTGCTCGAAGGCCGGTCGCGTGTACAAGCCGCTCAGAGCGTCGTAGTTGCTCTCGATGATCCCGACGGCCTTGCGCGCCAGGATTTCACAGAGACGCGCGTCGCGATCGTTGAACGACTCCGCATCCTCCTCACGGAAGAGTGCCAGAACGCCGAGCGTCTTCCCGCCGGCCGAGCGCAGCGCGCAGGAGAGAATCTTGTAGGGAATGGCGCCCGACGCGCCGATGGCGGCCTTGTTGATGATCACCGGCTCGCGACGAATCTGCGCCATGGACAACAACTGCCGGTGGGCTCGCGCAACGAGCTGCATGTCGGCAGGCCGCTGGGTGCTGGACCGCAGCAGCGCGATACTCTTATCCGGAACGATGAGCGCGGCGGTCGCGCAACGCAGGTGCTCGAGCGCCTGCTGCAAAATACTCTTGAGCTCGTCCGCGCCGTCGGCTGGCCCATTGGGCCGCTCCCGGGCGCCGTCGGAAAGCATCAGCTCGAGGTCCTTGTCCAGGGTCGTCACCGTACGCGCGAGGCGATCGATGGTCGTGCGCGCGAGCAGATCGCGGCGCAAACACTCTAGGAGCGGACGGAGCAAAGCATGCGCAAACGAGAAGCCGCGAGCGTCCGCGTCCTGATCTGCACTTTGTCGGCAGACCACCGCGACGACGCCGATCAGATTTCCCGTCTCATTGCGCAACCAACAAACGTAGACGGGCTGATGACCGTCCAGCATGCGCATCAATCCGGGGCTCTGTTGGTCGGCACGACCTGACTCGAGCGCGTCCTCGACCGTGTTGAGCAGGTCGGGACCGAGGGTCGTCTCGCTGGACCAGCGCATCTCGCCCGCGCCATCGAAGAGTGCGACGCTGATCGCGCGCGGCAACAGCGATCGCACGAGCTGTACATAGTGCTCGAAGGATCCCCACAGATCGCGTGAGGGATCCTTGCTCTCGTTGTTGCTGTCCTTTGGACCGCTCATCCCCGGGGACTGCATGATGACCCACTATCGGGCTGTCGCAAGATGTCAGATGCAGATCGTGTCGATCGTTGCGCAAGTTGGCGTTTCGGGCCGCCGGGCGGGACCGGCGGCGCAAGACATGAACTTAATCACAAAGCGCCGCAACCACTGCGCTTGCGTCCACCCGGCGCCTGCACAGACGCAGTGTTAAATCGAGCTAGGGCTCAGACGCCTTGAACCAGGGGCGGGGATCGATGGGCTTGCCCCCCTTGCGGATCTCGAAATACAGCTCCGTCCGGTTCGCGCCGCCGCTGTCCCCGGCGGTTCCGACGGTGTCTCCGGCGCCTACGCGGTCGCCAACGGACTTGTACAGGCGCTCATTATGTCCATACAGGCTCATGTACCCGTCGCCGTGGTCAACGATGGTCAGGAGTCCGAGCCCCGGGAGCCAATCCGCGTAGATCACCCTACCCTGATAGACCGACCGGACGGGCGCACCCCGCTCAGTCGCGAGAAGTACGCCGTCCCACTTGACGCCCCCGGCCCGGGGCTCCCCGAAGCGGGCCACGATCTTGCCGCTGACGGGCCACACCAACTTGCCACGCAGCTTCCCGAAGGCAGAGTGGGTGTCCGCCGGAAACCGCTCCGCCGCGCGCCGCAACTCCTGCAACAGCTTCTCCAGCGCCGCCTGCTGGCTGCGCAGGCGCTCGAGGCTCTGCGCGCGCGAATGAGATTCGGCCTCGAGGCTCGCCAGCACTCCGGAGCGACGCGAGCGCGCCTGCTCGAGGTCGCCGAGCTGCGCCCGCTGCTGCTTCTCGAGATCCGCAAGCTGCTGGTCCTCGGCCTGCAACTGGGTGTCGAGCTCATCTATCCCCCGCACTGCATCCCCGATGGCGGCGATCTGCTGCGCCCGGGCGCGCCCGAAGTAGCCGTAGTAGGTGAACATCCGGCCCGCCCGTGCCGGATCGCGCTGATTCAGCAGCAGCTTCAGCGGCTCCTCGCGACCGATCAGATACGCAGCGCGCAACTGGCCGGCGAGCTCCGAGCGACTTTGAGCAAGGTCGGCTTCGCGCTGGCGCTTCTGCTGGGCGAGCACGGCTCGATGCGCGGCTCGCTCGGAGCGCTGGCGGCGGATCGTGTCGAGGCCCTCCCGGGCCTTGCCGACGGAAACTTCCGATGATCGCAGCTCGCGAGTCAGGCGGTCGCGCTGCTCCTGCTCGCCATTGATCTCACGCGTGACGCGGTCGATCTCCGATTGGATGTTCTGGAGCTCGGCTTCCGTCTTGCGCGCGTCCGCCGATCGGTCGGCGGCGGCGGCCTCCTCCGGTAGCCCGCCGGGCGCCAGGGCCGAAAGCCCGAGAATCAACAGCTTGACCGCGAAGGACGCGGCGACGGAAGAGCGGTCGGTCGGCAGACGCATGGGGCGCTATAATGCGCGACCGTTTGCAGGTAAGCCTACTGTTTCCCTCCATCACCCGCCATGGAACGTCTTCTCGAGTACACAGCCCATCATCCCTGGCTGGCAACAGCGACCGTGGTCATCGCCGCCCTCGTGATCGTTTTCGAGATGCGGGCCCGCCATGAGAGTCGCACGGCGATTTCCCCTCAGGATGCGGTCCGACTGATGAATCAGGGCGCATTGCTGATCGACCTGCGCCCCGCCGAGTCGTTCGCGACCGGCCACGTCTTCGGCGCCCGTCAGATGACCGGGGAGCAGATTCTCAAGGCGGCTGACACGTTGAAGAAACACCGGGAGAAGACCATCGTCGTCTATGACGACACCGGCTCCGTCGCGGCATCGGCTGCCCGGCAACTGGCAGCTCAGGGCTTTACCAAGGCCTTCAACCTTCGGGGCGGGCTCGCCGCATGGCGAGCCGAGAATCTGCCGCTGTCGAAGGCCTGAAGGGGCTGCGCATGAGCCAACCGAGGGTCACGGTGTACGCGACCGACTGGTGCCCCTACTGCATGCGCGCCCGCAGCCTGCTGAAGAGCAAGGGCGTCGAGTTCGAGGAGATCGACGTCGATGCGCAGCCGAAGGCTCGCGCGGAGATGGAATCGCGCAGCGGGCGCCGCTCGGTGCCCCAGATCTTCGTCGGTGACACGCACGTGGGAGGCTGTGACGATCTGATGGCGCTCGATGCAGCCGGACGACTCGATCCGCTGCTCAAAACTGGAGTTTGACATGACGAATCAACCGACCGGCACGTTGCCGGTCAACGACGGGCAGACAGAGACCGGACCGGTGCTGGCCCTGCAGAATGTGTACCTGAAGGATTGCTCCTACGAGGCGCCGAACGGCCCGCGCGTGGAGGGCAATTGGAATCCGCAGATCAACCTCGATCTGCACACGGCGGCAAACGGGCTGACCCCCGACCTGCGCGAGATCGTGCTGACGGTCACCGTATCGGCCAAGCAGAACGATGTCACGATCTTCCTGGTCGAGGTGAAGCAGGCCGGCATCTTCGTGATGCGCAATCTGCCGGAGCCCGACGTGAAGCGGGCGATCAGCAGCATCTGCCCCAGTGTGTTGTTCCCCTATGCGCGGGCCGCGGTGTCGCACCTCGTGACGCAGGGGGGCTTCCCGCAATTCCTCCTGCCGCCGGTCAACTTCGACGCCTTGTACGCGCAGTCCGCCAATCAACCGGTGCCGGCGACCACGAACTGATCCTCGCACGCCACCCATGAACGCCGCAACGGAGCGCGAGACGCCGGTCGCAGTGCTCGGTGCGGGCTCATGGGGTACGGCGCTGGCCATTCAATTCGCGCGCAGCGGCCGACTCACCCGCTTGTGGGGTCGAGATCGCGAACGCCTGGCCGCGATGGCGGTGGCGCGGATGAACGAGCGCTACCTCGCCGGGGGGCGGTTTCCGGATTCACTGGTTCCGGAGGTTGAGCTCGCGGTTGCGTTGCGTGACGTGGGAGACGTGCTCGTGGCGGTACCGAGTCATGCCTTCCGTGGGGTTTTGAGTGAGCTTCCGCCGCTGCTCACGCCATCGATGCGGCTGGCGTGGGCGACCAAGGGCTTCGAGCTGGAGACCGGCCTCCTGCCTCACCAGATAGCCCATGAGATCCTGGGCCCTGGACGCTCGGTCGCGGTCCTGTCGGGCCCCACTTTCGCTCGCGAGGTGGGCGCCGGTCTGCCGACTGCGATGACGATTGCATCGCCCGATGCGCAATTTGCAAAGGCGTTGGCCCACGAGCTTTCATCCGCGAACTTCCGTGCTTATACGTCTACCGATATCACGGGCGTCGAGGTCGGCGGCGCCGTCAAGAATGTTCTCGCTGTCGGGGCTGGCCTTTCCGACGGGTTGGGTTTTGGCGCCAACACGCGGGTCGCCTTGATCACTCGTGGGCTCGTGGAGATGACGCGTCTCGGCGTCGCACTGGGTGCACGCCGGGAGACCTTCATGGGATTGGCCGGGCTGGGCGATCTCGTCCTGACGTGCACGGACGATCAGTCACGCAACCGGCGGTTTGGACTGCTGCTCGCCAAGGGGCGCACCCCGGGCCAAGCGCTCGATGAGATCGGCCAGGTCGTGGAGGGTTACACCGCAGCGGCGGCAACTCGTGCTGTCGCTCGGCGCGCGGGCGTCGAGATGCCGCTCTGCGAGATGATCCACCGGGTGCTGTATGAGAATGTCCCCGCGAAGGATGCCGTGCGCGAGCTGATGTCGCGCCCCATCAAGTCGGAGGCGGAGTAGCCTGCCGCACGGCCTCCTGCGTCATCACAAACCCGCACTGACGCCATGCCTCGTACACGACGAGCGCGGTGGCGTTGGATAGATTGAGGCTGCGATTGCCCGGCTGCATGGGTATGTGGAGTTGCCGCTCGCGCGGCACGCGTTCGAGCACATCGCGCGGCAGGCCACGCCGCTCGCCCCCGAATATCAGGACATCCCCCGGCGCGAAGGCAGCATCGCTGTAGAGGGTCGCGCCGCCCGTTTCGACCGCGAATACCCGGGCACCCTCGAGCGATTCGAGACAGGCCTCCAGGCCTGAATGAACTCGCACCAGCGCGAGCTCCCGATAGTCGAGGCCCGCGCGGCGCACCGTCCTGCCCTCGAAGTCGAATCCCAGCGGCCGTATCAGGTGCAGGCTGGAGCCGGTGTTGGCGCACAGCCGGATGATATTGCCGGTGTTCGGCGGAATCTCGGGACGGAACAGCACGATGTGGAACACGGGCAAGACCTGCGCAGCGGGTGCCGGCGGACGCAGACGGCAACTTGCGCGATAATGCCGTCATGAGCGCCGTTGTACCACCTACCGAATCCCTTACCGGGCAGGCCGGTGCGCAGTCCACACCGGCTGAGCTACGCTTCAAATTCTGCGGGCTCGATTTCGCATCGCCCATCGTGCTCCTCTCGGGGTGCGTCGGGTTTGGCGAGGAATACACGCGAATCGAGGGCTTCTCGAACCGTGACGCCGGCGCGATCGTCCTGAAGGGGACCACGCTACAGGCGCGCCTCGGCAACCCTCCGCATCGCGTATACGAAACTCCGGCGGGCATGCTGAATGCCATCGGTCTGCAGAACCCCGGTGCGGATCACGTGGTGCAACGGATCCTTCCCGAGCTCGATTTCGAGGAAACGCGTTTCATCGCCAACGTATCGGGATCTACGGTAGAAGAGTACGTCGAGGTGACGCGGAGGTTCGATCAATCGCCGATCGACGCCATCGAGATCAACATCTCGTGCCCGAATGTCAAAGAGGGCGGGGTCGCTTTTGGCAACTACCCGCCGATGTCTGCTCAGGTCGTGGAGGCCTGCCGCCGCGCGACGACGAAGCCCCTCATCACCAAGCTGTCGCCGAATCAAACCGACATCCGCGAGAACGCACGCCGCTGCATCGAGGCCGGGTCGAACGCGCTGGCGGTCATCAACACGATCATGGGCATGGCCATCGACGTCACGACCCGGCGGCCCGTCATCGGCAATGTCCAGGGCGGCCTGTCAGGACCTGCGATCAAGCCGATCGCTTTGCTGAAGGTGCACCAGGTCTATGAGGTTGCCCGCGCGCACGGCATACCCATCATCGGGCAGGGCGGCATCACGACAGCGAATGACGCCCTCGAATTCATGATCGCCGGCGCGAGCGCTGTGGGAATAGGCACCGCGCTCTTCTACGACCCTATGGCCTGCAAGCGCATCAATGCCGGCATCCGTGAATACCTGCAGACGAACGGCATGAGCAACGTGTCCCAGCTGATAGGCACGCTGCGCGTGGGAGCCGGCCGCGAAACCGGCTGCGTCTGACCTTCCCATCGAGCTGCCGCAGAGGCAGCGTCTTCGGTGGATATTAACCCGTTCCGAAATAGAGGCGTATCATGGGTAACCGTGAGGCTCGGTGCCTGGAGGTATCCCGATGACCACGTCAGTCAGAGTGGGGAAGCATCCGTTCGTGCACTTCGAGGTCCGACGCGTTCGCGCCTCCGAAGCCATGGGGTGGCTGCGCGCAGGGTGGGACGACCTCAGGCACGTGGGCATGGCGGGTTATGCCCATGGAGCGTTGATCGCCATCCTGGGAGCCGTGCTCCTCATCACGAGCAGCACCCATTTGTATCTGGTCGCTGCGGCAGTCAGCGGCTACCTGCTCGTGGGTCCGCTGATGACCTCGGGCCCCTGTGAGTTGTCTAGACGCCGCGCGGCGCAGGAGCCGCTCGGGTTCGACGAGTCGCTCAATGCGGTGAGCCGCAATCCGGAGGGCTTGCTGCAATTCGGTGTCGTTCTCGCAGCCATTGCCGCCGTGTGGTTCGCGGCCTCTCAGATCATGCTGCAATCGTTGCCGCATGCGTCCTCCCTCAGCTTGTCCGGAGCCCTGTGGGGAAGCTTCACGGATTCTGTCAGCGGACCGCAGCTCATTGCCTACGTGGGCTTCGGAGCCGTGTTGGCCGCTATCGTCTTCGCGCTGTCAGTCGTCGCGGTACCGCTCCTCATCGATCGGCATGCCACCGCGGCGGAGGCCATGTGGGCCAGCGTGCGCTGCACGTTCTGGAATCTCCCCGCGATGTTCGTCTGGAGCGCGTTGATCGTCGGATTGACCGCTCTTGGATTCGCGACGATGCTCCTGGGGATGGTGGTCGTCGCCCCCTTGCTGGGGCACGCCACCTGGCACGCGTATCGAGCGTTGATCCGGTAGGCGCCGCCAGCCTCTTTTCAGGATTTCGCGGCGGGCGCGGCCGGATGGCTGGCGCCCGTATTGTCGATGTACACGAGCGCGCGCGTCGGTGCGGAGAACTGGACCGACAGCTCGCGAAATTTCTGCAGGATCGCGAGATTGATGGCCTGCTGGATGTCCGCGTAGGCGATGTAGTCGGGCGTCGTCACGAAATACACGACCTCGTATTGCAACCCTGAGTCGCCGTAGTTGAGGAAATGGCAGCGATCGAAGCGCGTCTTCGGCTGCCCTTCGACGATCCGCCGCACTTCCGCCGGGATGGCCGCGAGGGCGCCGACATCGGTGTCGTAGCTCAGACTGAATTGAAATACGGCGCGCCGGTCGACCATCCGTCCGTAATTGCGCACGCGGGCTTTCACGATATCGGCGTTCGCCACGATGATCTGCTCGCCGGAGATGCTGCGCAGGCGCGTGCTCTTCACGCCGATGTGCTCGACGGTTCCCTGCATGTTGTCTACGGCCAGGGAGTCGCCGATGCCGAAGGGCTTGTCGAGCGCGATGGTCATGGATGCGAGGAGGTCGCTGAGGACAGTCTGGACTGCCAGAGCGATCGCGATGCCGCCGATCCCCAGGCCGGCGAGCAGCGGCTTGATCTGCACGCCCAGATTGTCCAGCGCCAGAAGGAGCGCCATGCTCCAGATGATGAGACCCGCCGCGAACAGGATGACGTCGATGGAGCCGGAGAGGACCGTATCGAGCGCATCGGAGCGCGCTCGCTTGGCGTCGATGCTGAAGCGGACCGCGGCCATCGCCCACAGAGCGACCTGAAACCAGAACATCGTCACGATGACGAAGGTGGTCGCGCGCTCGATGCGCGGCGGAAGCTCGAGATAGCGCGAGCCGAGATAGAGAGCGACGGACCAGAGAAACAGGCGCCGCGTGCGCTCGGCAAGCAGCCCGACCAACTCGACGGCGTTGTGGGACTGCTCCCGTCCCTGCTCTATCGAGCGGCGACGGCGCGCCGCGATGTAACGTCGGATCAACGGCAGCACCGTGAGCGTCACGAGGAAAGTGATGACGCCCAGGGTCCATTCGCCGAGGGTGTTGTTCAGGAACGGGCTGTGCCAGACAGCTTGCAGAGTCGGGATGTTCATGCGCGTGCCGCGATACTCACGAGGTCGCC
This sequence comes from Steroidobacteraceae bacterium, assembly GCA_035277965.1. Taxonomy (GTDB): domain Bacteria; phylum Pseudomonadota; class Gammaproteobacteria; order Steroidobacterales; family Steroidobacteraceae; genus 13-2-20CM-66-19. The sequence goes on from DATEJM010000056.1 coordinate 13,196, forward strand.
GGAAGCGAAACGCGAGAGTTTATCAGGCACATGGATGTGCCCCGCCGCCCTTGGGTGGCGGAGGTTTCGGCAAAAACCGCGCTTTTTGCCGAAACCGCGCTGGGCCGGGCAGGGATGCCCGGATCCAGCGCTTCAAATTAGTCGATGCCCTCCATCCCGAGCTCCTTCAGCTTGCGCGTCAGGGTGTTACGTCCCCAACCGAGAAGCTTGGCAGCTTCCTGCCGATGTCCCTGCGTGCGCTTGAGCGCAGCGCGGATGAGCACACGCTCGAACTCCGGCTGAGCCTCATCGAGGAGAGGCTTCTTGCCGTTCATGGCGTGGCGATCCGCCCATCCGGCGAGCGCCTTGGCCCAGTCAGCATCGCCCGGCCCCGTGGAGGCCGCCTCACCCAGCTCGGGCGGCAGATCCTCGGCGCGGACTTCACTCCCCGGCGCGAGGACCGACAGCCGCCGGCACAGATTGACGAGCTCGCGCACGTTTCCGGGCCATCCGTAGGCCGAGAGTTTCGCCTCGGCATCCGGGGCCAGCGCCTTCGGCTCGACGCCCAGCTCGTGTGCCGCGACGTTCAGGTAGTGATCGAGCAATGAGGGAATATCTTCCGCCCGCGCGCGCAGCGGCGGCAGCTCGATGCGAATCACGTTGAGGCGGTGATACAGATCCTCGCGGAAGAGGCCACGCTGCACACGATCCTGCAGGTTCTGGTGCGTAGCCGCGATGACGCGTACATCGACGCGGATCGGTGTTTGACCGCCGACGCGATAGAACTCGCCTTCCGCAAGAACACGCAGGAGGCGCGTCTGCAGCGGTGTTGACATGTCGCCGATCTCGTCGAGGAAGAGGGTACCGCCATCCGACTGCTCGAACCGGCCGCGCCGTTGCGAATCCGCTCCCGTGAACGCGCCCTTCTCATGGCCGAACAGCTCGGATTCCAGCAGGTCCGCCGGGATGGCCGAGGTATTGAGCGCGATGAAGGGCTTTCCGGCGCGTGGACTGTGGTCGTGGAGAGCCCGCGCCACCAGCTCCTTGCCGGTACCCGATTCGCCGGTGATCAGGACAGTCACACTGGACCGTGCCAGGCGACCAATAGCGCGGAAGACCTGCTGCATCGCGGGTGCACGGCCCAGCAGCTCCGGAATGCGGGGTGCGCCGGTCGCGTCCGTTCCCACGGGCAATTGCGCGTTGGCGGCCCGCCGCACGAGCGCAACCGCCTGGTCGATGTCGAAGGGTTTCGGCAGATACTCGAAAGCGCCGCCCTCGTACGCCGAGACGGCGCTGCCCAGGTCGGAATGCGCCGTCATGACGATGACAGGCAGGGCAGGCCGGGCATCGCGGATTTTCTTCAAAAGATCCAGACCGGACTGTCCCGGCATGCGGATGTCCGTGATGAGCACGTCGGGCGATTCACGGCGCAGCGCATCGAGGGCCGGCTCGGCCGCCTCGAACGCTCGAGCAGCCATTCCACCGTTGCGCAGGGCGCGTTCGAGAACCCAGCGGATGGAGGCGTCGTCGTCGACGAGCCAGACACGAAGATTCTGGCCGTTCATGTTGATTCTCCCAATGGCAGGAGCAGAGTGAAGACGGTGCGTTGCGGCTGGCTGTCGAACTCGATCAAGCCGCCATTGCGCGTCACCAGCTCCTGAGCCACGGCGAGGCCGAGGCCTGTCCCGTTCGCGCGGCCGGTGACCAGCGGATAGAAAATGCTCGAGCGCAGCTCGTCCGGTACTCCGGGGCCACTGTCTTCGACAGCCAGGCTCGCCACGAGGCGGTGGTGAGCCGGACCGATGCTGACGTTCGAGAGCGCGCGCGTGCGCAGGATCATGCGGCCGCTGTTGCCGAGGGCCTGCAATGCATTGCGTGCCACGTTCAGCAGCGCCTGGATCATCTGGTGACGATCGAGCGTCGCGTTCGGCAGGCTCGGGTCGTAGTCGCGCTCGATGGCGACGGCCGGGCTCGCCTCGGCTCGCACCAGGTGATAGACGTGCTCGCAGATCTCGTGGATGTTGATCGGCACCTTCTGCGGGGCGCGATTCGGCCCGACCATGGAGTCGACGAGCGCCGTGAGGCGATCGGCCTCGCCGATGATGACCCGGGTGTATTCCTTGAGCTCCGCTTCCTGAAGCTCGCGCTCGAGAAGCTGCGCCGCGCCGCGCAGGCCGCCGAGCGGATTCTTGATCTCGTGCGCGAGCTGCCGGATCATGAGTCGGCTGCCGTCGAGCCGCGCCAGCAAATCATTCTCGCGCGAGATGCGCTGCCGCTGCGTCGTATCCGCGAGCTCGATCAGCAGGTGAGTGCCGGTGATCTGCCCCTCGAGGGGCGTGATCGTCACATCGAGAATGCGCGTGGCACGCGGCGCGCCGAGCGGCCGGACGAGCAATTCACGGTCGGCGATTCCCTCACCGGACTCCAGCGCGCGCCGGAGAATGTCCGTGAAGCCGTTCGAGTCCTGGAGGAAATCGCTGAAAGGCCGGCCGCGCGCCTTGTTCAAGCTGAAGGCCAGCAGGTCCTGAGCGGCGACGTTCGCATAGATCGCGCAGAGCTGCGCATCGAGCATGACAATGCCCGTGGACAGCGCATCGAGGAGATCCGTCGGATCGAAGTGCGAGAGCGCGGATGGAAAATGTGTCTCAACAGCCACGGCGCGCCTCGCGTCGTGGCTGCCGGCACTCGCCCGCCCGTGCGCGTGTCAGTGACGCGCGCGGTTTGGATTGTTGGGATTCAAGGTGGAGGGTTGCAGCACATGGAAAGTGACTGCCGGCGACTGACACACGGTCTTGCCGCCTGGGTCCTGAATGGTCGCCTGCACCGAATGAGTTCCGCGTTCGATCGGTGAAATCGTGAACTGGCCTCCCCCCACCGGGAAGTTGCCGATGCGCTGCCCATCCAGTGTTACGACGAGCTGATCGCCGTCGCGAGGCATCGGTTGCACGTTGACACTGACGGCGACCTCGAATGTGTTTGTAAAGGTCTGGTCGTTCGTGGGCTGACTCACGGCGCACGCTTGATAGAGAGACTGCTGCGGGCGCGGCTCCGCGCCCGCAGCCGGTACCCTCGGCGCCGGAGGTGCCTTGTAGGTGGGCGCCTCCTTCACTTCCACTTTTGCCGCGTTCTCGTGCGGCTGATCGCTGTAGTGAGTGATGCCCTGCTCGTCTACCCATTTGTACACCGTGGCGCACACCGCGGCAGTGGAGGCCATCAGCATTAAGGTAAAGGGTATCGCGCGCATAGGAGGCCAGCATAGCTCCCCTGGAGGCCCGCGACAAAAGTGGGGAGCAGCGTCCCGGAAGCGCTGCTCCCCACACCCCATTACGTTGAGCGGAGTCCCGCAACGTCCCTCCCGCTAGCAGCTGTAATAGAGCTCCAGTTCCACCGGGTGGGTGGCCATCCGGAACTTCGTGACCTCCTGCATCTTCAGGCCCATGTAGGCATCGATCACATCGTTCGTGAAGACGCCGCCGCGGGTCAGGAACTCGCGGTCCTTGTCCAGGTGCTCGAGCGCCATGTCCAGCGAATGGCAGACCGTCGGGATGTGCTTCGCCTCCTCGGGCTCGAGGTCGTAGAGGTCCTTGTCGGCGGGATCGCCCGGGTGGATCTTGTTCTGGATACCGTCGAGGCCGGCCATCATCATCGCGGCGAAGGCGAAATACGGATTCGAGCTCGAATCCGGGAACCGGACCTCGATGCGGCGCGCCTTCGGGTTGGACACCCACGGAATACGGATCGATGCGGAGCGGTTGCGAGCGGAGTAGGCGAGCATCACGGGCGCCTCGAAGCCGGGTACCAGGCGCTTGTAGCTGTTGGTTCCGGCGTTGGTGAAGGCGTTGATCGCCTTTGCATGCTTGATGATGCCGCCGATGTAGTACAGGGCCGTGTCCGACAGTCCGCCGTACTTGTCCCCTGCGAAGAGGGCTTTGCCCTCCTTCTGCAGCGACTGGTGCACGTGCATGCCGCTGCCGTTGTCGCCGACGAGCGGCTTCGGCATGAAGGTTGCTGTCTTGCCATAGCCGTGAGCGACGTTGAGGACGGCGTACTTGAGGATCTGCACCTCGTCCGCCTTTCTCACGAGACCTCCGGCGCCCACGCCGATCTCGCACTGGCCGGCGGTCGCCACCTCATGGTGGTGCACCTCGACCTTGAGGCCCATTTCCTCGAGAGCGAGGCACATGGCCGAGCGGATGTCCTGGAAGGCATCCACCGGCGGCACCGGGAAGTAGCCGCCTTTGATTCCGGGGCGGTGACCGCGATTGCCTTCCTGATATTCGGTCTGGGAGTTCCAGGCGCCTTGCACGGAATCGATCGAATAGAACGACCCGCGCATTTCATTGCCATAGCGAACGCTGTCGAAGATGAAGAACTCGTTCTCCGGTCCGAACAGCGCGCCATCGGCGATGCCGGTGGATTTGAGGTAGGCCTCGGCGCGCTTGGCGAGCGAGCGCGGATCGCGCTCGTAGCCCTGCATCGTCGCCGGCTCGATCACGTCGCAGCGGATATTGACCGTCGTCTCCTCGAAGAACGGGTCGACGATGGTCGAGCCCGCTTCGGGCATGAGAATCATGTCGGATTCGTTGATGCCCTTCCAGCCCGCAATGGAGGAGCCGTCGAACATCTTTCCGTCGCGGAACAGGTCCTCATCGACCAGCCGCGCGGGAATCGTCACGTGCTGCTCCTTGCCGCGGGTGTCCGTGAAACGCAAGTCCGCGAACTTGGCGTCTTTTTCTTTTATTAGCTTGATCACATCGCTGGGTGTCATATCGCCTCCGGGAGAAAGATAGTGCTCCTCGCAGTTTCGAGTCGGACTTCGGTTGTGGAGGGCGACTGCTTCCCACGCCCGCCCGTCCCGCAGTGGAGCGGCTTTATAGTGCAGGCCCTATGCCAGATTTCAGGCCTAGAGAAATCAGAAGCTTAGGGACGTCCGAGCCTTCTGCCGCCTCCTACAGGTGCATCCGACGGGTGGATTGCACCATATCGGTTCAGGTCAGGCACGCCTGATTGTGAACCGCCTCGCGGTGCACGGGGCAGTCGCTTGCTTGTGGTGCACAGTGTTATCTATATCTGGACTCGTGGTAATATCAGTCCATATATGGATATTTTCACGTGAGCTCACAGAAGCCCAGGCCGCTCGACGGAGCCGCAGCCGCGGCGGCCGCGGCAGGGTTGCGGGCGTTTGCTCGCATCGCGGAAGCCTGGCGGCTGCCGATAGCTGAGCAGATGACCCTTCTGGGCCTCAGCTCGCGCTCGACCTACTTCAAATGGCGCAAGGACCCGCACGCGCGCCTGCCCCGGGACACGCTCGAGCGTCTGTCTTATCTGCTGGGCATCTACAAAGCTCTGCAGCTCCTGTTGCCTGATCCAGTGGCCGCGGACGACTGGCTGCACCGTCCAAACGAAGCCCCGGTGTTCGGGGGGCGCTCAGCATTGCAGCGGATGCTCTCGGGCAACGTGGCGGACCTCTACATCGTCCGCCAGTACCTCGACGCCCAGCGCGGCTGACGGCTCGGCCTGGAGGATCTCAGTGCCCGTCGAGGCGGTCGAGCTCTCTCGGCGTGAGGTTCGATGGCTGGCCTGCCATCGGGTGATTCCGAGCCGCTATCCCACCATTCACCTGTTCGAGCGGGTAGCCGACCCCGCGGACTGGGATGCGCTGTATTGGCTCGAGTCTCTCACCAATCCGCGACTACGCGACGAAGTGGGCGATATCGAGCTGGTGCGGCGCGAGGATCGCGTCTTCGGACCCGGCGCCTCCGTCATCATGGCGCCCTTCACGCACCTCAGTCCGACCGGAAGCCGATTCGCGGACGCCACCTTCGGGGCTTTCTACGCGGCCGCGACGCTCGCGACGGCCATCGCGGAAACACGCCACCATCGCGAGATTTTTCTACGCGCCACGCGCCAACCTCCGATCGAGTTGGAGATGCGGGTCTATCTCGCCGACGTCACAGCCTTCTTCCACGACATCCGCGGCCAGCGAGCCGCCATGCGCGACATCTACGATCCCAACAGCTACGTTTCCTCGCAGATTCTCGGCCGGAACCTGCGCGCCCGCGGCTCGCACGGCATCGTCTATGACAGCGTGCGCCATCCCGGCGGAGAATGTCTTGCGATCTATCGGCCGCGGCTGATACAGAATCTGCGCCAGGGTGCGCATTTGCGCTACGTGTGGGACAGCGGACGCATCAGTCGGGTCTACGAGCTGCGAGCGGTGGACCCCTGAGGAGAAACGCTATACTCGCGCCCTTTGACCCGCACTGCTTGCGAGTTTCCATGAAGATCGGCACCGCGCCGCGCACTTTCCAGGAATTGCTCTTCGTCCTGCAGCGCTACTGGTCGGATCGCGGTTGCGTGATCCTGCAACCCTACGACATGGAGATGGGCGCGGGCACTTTCCATACGGCCACCTTCCTGCGCTCGATCGGCCCCGAGCCCTGGCGCGCCGCTTACGTGCAACCTTCGCGTCGGCCGACGGATGGCCGCTATGGCGATAATCCGTTCCGCCTGCAGCACTACTATCAGTATCAAGTCGTCCTCAAGCCCTCGCCCCTCGACATTCTCGACCTGTATCTGAACAGCCTCAGGGCGCTCGGCCTCGATCCACGGGTACACGACGTGCGGTTCGTGGAGGACAACTGGGAGTCGCCGACCCTGGGCGCGTGGGGACTCGGTTGGGAGGTGTGGCTGAACGGGATGGAGATTTCGCAGTTCACGTATTTCCAGCAGGTGGGCGGGCTCGACTGCCGGCCCGTGACGGGCGAGATCACCTATGGCCTCGAGCGGCTGGCCATGTATCTGCAGGGTGTCGAGAGCATCTACGACATCCGCTGGACAGAGGGTGTCAGCTACGGCGACGTGTTCCATCAGAACGAGGTGGAGCAGTCGCGATACAACTTCGAGCTCGCCGATATCGCGTTGCTCCTGCGGCACTTCGATGACCATGAGAACGTATGCAGGGAGCTCCTTGCGGCCAACCTCCCGTTACCTGCGTACGAACAGGTGCTGCAGGCATCGCACACGTTCAATCTGCTCGATGCGCGGCGCGCGATCTCCGTGACGGAGCGCCAGCGCTACATCCTGCGCGTCAGGTCCCTTGCGAGCTCGGTTGCGCAGGCCTACTACGCGAGCCGCGAAGCGCTGGGGTTCCCGATGGCTCGTCAGCACCCTGGCCAGCACCCTGAAGCGCGGGACACGGCGCAAGCATGACCGTCGAGAAACACGATTTCCTGCTCGAGCTCGGTACGGAAGAGTTGCCGCCGATCGCTCTGCGCCCGCTGGAGCTGGCGCTGGCAGCTGGAGTGCGCACAGGCCTCGAGAAGGCGGGGCTCGCGCACGGCGAGGTCATCTCGTTTTCCACTCCCCGCCGGCTCACGGTGCTCGTGAGGAAGCTCACGTCCCGCCAGCCCGACCAGGACATCAAGCGGCGTGGCCCGCCCTTCAACGCCGCTTTCGACGCCAATGGCCAGCCGACCCGGGCGGCGGTTGCCTTCGCGGAGAGCTGCGGCACCTCCGTGGAGTCTCTGCAGAAGCTCGAGGAGGGGAAGGGGACATTCCTCTTCTTCATTGGAACCCGGAGCGGGGCGCTCGCGGTAACGCTGCTGCCGCAGATCGTGCAGACCGCTCTCGATGCGCTACCGATTCCGCGGCGCATGCGCTGGGGCTCAGGGACCGCGGAGTTCGTGCGCCCCGTGCACTGGCTCGTGATGTTGTATGGAAAGGATGTCGTACCGTGTCGTCTCCTTGACTCGGAGGCGTCAAACCTGACGTACGGCCATCGGTTCCACGCACCGAAACCCATCCGAGTCACTTCACCGTCCGCGTACGAGAAGTTGCTGCGCGAACGGGGGCGGGTGATTGCCGATTTCGCGAAGCGGCGGGAGCTGATTGCCGAGGGCGTTCGCTCGGCAGCCACCGCTGCAGGCGGGCGCGCCGTGATGTCGGACGCGCTGCTGGATGAGGTAGCCGCGCTGGTCGAATGGCCTGTGCCGCTGGCGGGACGTTTCCAGGAGCGCTTTCTCGACCTGCCGCGGGAAGTGCTGATCTCAACACTTCAGGACCACCAGCGGTATTTCCCGGTGGAGAATGGGGAAGGCCGGTTGCTGCCAACGTTCATCACCATCAGCAACATCGAGAGCCTGGACCCTGCAAAAGTACGCGAGGGCAACGAGCGCGTCGTGAGGCCGCGACTCGCCGACGCCGCGTTCTTCTGGGAACAGGACCGCAAACAGACGCTGGCGGCGCGCCTGCCGGCGCTCGATGCGATGACCTTCCAGGCGAAGCTGGGTTCTCTCGGCGACAAATCGCGTCGCATCCAGGCATTGGCCCGGGCCATTGCCGCTGCCTGCGGCCGGGACCCGAGCGATGCAGATCGCGCGGCGGCCTTGTGCAAATGCGACCTCGTCACCGCGATGGTCGGTGAGTTTCCCGAGCTGCAGGGGATCATGGGCTCGTACTACGCGCTCGCCGACGGGGAGGTCACGGAAGTGGCGATCGCCATCCGCGAGCACTACCTGCCGCGGGCAGCAGGCGATGAATTGCCCGCGACGCATGCGGGAATCGCGGTGGCCGTGGCCGACAAGCTCGACACTCTCGCCGCGATATTCACCCTCAGCGACAAGCCCAGTGGCAACAAGGATCCGTTCGGGCTGCGGCGCGCGGCGATCGGGGTCCTGCGCATCCTCATCGAGAAGCGCCTCGAGCTCGATCTGCCGCAGCTCATCGGTCAGGCGCTCTCCGCCGTGCACGCTGACAAGGAGCGCCGTCGCGCGATGGCCGCCGCCGATGACGCATCGCCAGCCTCAAAAAGCACGCCGGCTCAGGATCGCAGCCCCGATGCCATCGCGCGCCAGATCTATGACTTCATCATGGAAAGACTGCGGGCCTATTACCTCGAGCGCGACGGCGGTCCGGGAATTGCGGCGATCAGCACCGAGATGTTCGACGCCGTGCTGGCGACGAAGCCCGGCTCGCCGCTCGACTTCGATGCACGCCTGCGGGCGTTGAGCGCCTTCCTCGAGCTACCGGAGGCGACCGGCCTCACAGCCGCGAACAAGCGCATCGCCAACATCTTGCGCAAGGCCGGCGAGCTCCCGCTCGCCGAGGTGGATGTGAACCGGCTGCGGGAAAGCGCCGAAGTGCGTCTGTACGATGCGATGCAGGCTTTGCGCACCGCAGTCAACACTGCGACAGCGCAACGTGAGTACGCGAACGCGCTCGGTCGTCTCGCTCAGTTGCGTCCGCCCGTCGATGCCTTCTTCGAGCAGGTGATGGTGATGGACGAGGATCCGGGCTTGCGCGCCAACAGACTGATGTTGCTGGCACAGTTGCACGGCCTGTTCGCCGGGATCGCGGACCTGTCCCGCTTGCCCGGCTAGTGTCGAGTAGCGTACCGAGGCGCTCATGCAGCTCATCGGCTCGTTGCTGTTCACGGCATTTCTGTTCACCTGGACGTTCTGCTACGCGATTTTTTTCGTGATCGCGTGTCTGTTCCTGCCGTTCCGCAAGCGGTTCGTGCTCGCGCGCGTGTGGGCGTGGATGCTGCTGCGGATGTTGAAATGGACCTGCCGGCTCGACTACCGGATCGAGGGTCGCGAGAACCTGCCGAACGGCAATCACGTCGCCCTGTGGAAGCACTCGTCCTCCTGGGAGACGATCGCGATGGCCATCGTCTTTCCTCGCCAGGTCTGGGTGCTGAAGCGCGAGCTGCTGTCGATTCCCGTGGTGGGCTGGGGCATCCGTCAGCTCCACGCTATCGCCATCGATCGCAAATCCGGACATTCGGCCGTGAGCCAGGTGATCGAGCAGGGCAGGCAGCGCCTGGAGGAAGGCGACTGGGTCATGGTCTTTCCCGAGGGTACTCGAGTGGCCGCGGGCCAGACACGCAAGTACGGTGTCAGCGGGACGTTGCTGGCCTCCGAGACAGGAAGGTTCATCGTGCCCGTCGCGCACAACGCCGGTCGCTACTGGTCGCGCCGTGGTCTACTGAAGAAGCCAGGGACGATCCGCGTGGTCATCGGCCCTCCGATCACCGCCGCGGGCCGCGACGTCAGGGAGGCCACCCGACAGGCTCAGGACTGGATCGAGAGTACGGTCGCGCGGCTCAACTGAGACGTCGTCGGCGTTCAGCCGCTCCGGACTGAGACCGGCCCGATATCAGTGCCAGCGATCTGGCATCCACAATCGACGCGCGGCTCAAGGGTCCTGCGTCGCGCAATGCATCGCTCTTTTACCTTCCCTATATCGCTCGCGCTGGCGCTCCTGCTCGCTGCGTGTAGTGCTTTGCCCTCACAGAACCTGCAACGCTCTTCGCGAGCTCAAATCAGGAAGGTCTGGGTGGCGCCGATTGGCGTGCCACAGCACGCACAGGTTTCTATCGCAAATCCCATCGGGGCGGGGTTCGGCATCGTCGGCAACCTCGTGGAGTCACGCCGCGCAGCGGGTGCCGGCCAGGAGCTGGAGAAACTGCTCACCAAGGTGAGCTACGACCTGCGCGCGTCACTGCAGAGATCCGTCACGGTGGCGGTTCGAAAGGCGGGATTCACGGTCGTTCCCGCGACGAGTGATCGCCCTGATAGCGACCGTGCGAGGTTCTTGCGCCAGTATCCCAGCGACACTCATGCGGACGCCTATCTCGACGTGTACGCCACCTACCTGGGATTCGAGGCGCCTCAGTCATCCACGGACTATCGGCCCCGGATCGAGATCGCCACTCGGATAGTCAGTGCGCGAACCCACCAGACACTGTTCCAGGCACACATCGTCTATGGGGCAGCGGCGACCACTGACGACGACGCCGTGCTCGTGCGCTCCGACGATGGAGCCCATTTCAGGGATCGGACAGCACTGAGCGCGCACCCGGCCACCACCGCCCGTGCGCTGCAATCGGCCATTGATGCGGTCGGCTGGGAGCTGACCAAGCGACTCATGTGACTCATATGAGAGTCAATGAGCGGATGATCGTGTAATACTGTCTCTTTATTGATCCAATCTACCTAGACGTCGAGATTGGTGACCGACAAGGCGTTCTTCTCGATGAACTCACGCCGGGGCTCGACCTGGTCGCCCATGAGTGTCGTGAAGATATCGTCCGCCGCCACGGCGTCCTCGATCTTCACCTGCATGAGGCGCCGCGACTCGGGGTTGATCGTGGTGTCCCAGAGCTGCTCCGGGTTCATCTCGCCCAGGCCTTTGTAGCGCTGGATGGTCTGTCCCTTGCGTGCCTGATCGAACAGCCACTTCATGGCTTCCTTGAAGGAGCCGACCTCCTGCCGCTCGGATCCCCGGATCGCGTAGGCACCCTCCCCGATCAGCCCGGCGAGCGTGCGGGCGAGATCGGCGATGCGCTGATACTCGGCCGATTCGAAGAACTCCCGGGGCAGATATTTGTTGCTCGGCGTCCCGTGCTCCGTCTTGTGTATCACCACGCGCGCTGCGTGATCGTCCGTCGCTCCCTGCGTCTCGACCCGATAGGTCCGGGTGCCGTCATCGAGAGCGTTCAGGCGCTGATGGAGCTCCTGAGACCAGGTCCTCAGCCAGTCGGCCCGATCAAAGTCAGCGGCGGTCACTTCGGGCATGTAGACGAGCTGCTCCAGCAGGCGATCGTCATACCGTCGCGACCAGCGTTTGATGATGGCCTGAACTTCCATGTATTTCCTCGCGAGCATCTCGAGACCGGAGCCCTGCAGGGGCGGTGCTTCGGAATTCACGTGAAGGGCGGAGTTTTCGAGAGCCGTGCTCAGCAGCACCGCATTGAGCTCGTTCTCGTCCTTTACGTAAGCCTCCTGCTTGCCGCGTTTCACTTTGTACAAGGGCGGCTGCGCGATATAGATGTGGCCGCGCTCGATGAGCTCCGGAATCTGCCGGTAGAAGAACGTCAGCAGCAGCGTACGGATGTGGGAGCCGTCCACGTCCGCGTCCGTCATGATGATGATGCGGTGATAGCGCAGTTTCCCGATGTCAAAATCATCGCGCCCGATCCCACACCCCAGCGCCGTGATCAGGGTACCGACCTCGGCCGATGACAGCATCTTGTCGAAGCGAGCCTTCTCGACGTTGAGGATCTTGCCCTTCAACGGGAGGATGGCCTGGGTGCGGCGATCCCGCCCCTGCTTCGCGGAACCGCCCGCGGAGTCGCCCTCGACGATGAAGATCTCCGACAGCGCCGGATCCTTCTCCTGACAATCGGCCAACTTTCCGGGAAGCCCCGCGATATCGAGAGCGCCCTTGCGGCGCGTCATCTCCCGCGCCTTGCGGGCGGCTTCACGAGCCCGCGCTGCTTCGATCAGCTTCGCGACGATGCCGCGCGCCTCTTGAGGATGCTCGAGCAGAAACTCCTGGAGCTTTGTCCCGACCGCGGTCTCGACGACACCCTTCACCTCGGAGGAGACCAGCTTGTCCTTCGTCTGAGAGGAGAACTTGGGGTCTGGCAGCTTCACGGAAAGGATGGCGGTGAGGCCCTCCCGTGCGTCATCGCCCGTCGTGGCGACCTTCTCCTTCTTCGCCGACAGCTCCTTCTCGATGTAGTCGTTCAAGGTACGGGTGAGCGCGCTGCGGAACCCAGCCAGATGCGTCCCGCCGTCCTTCTGCGGGATGTTGTTCGTGTAGCAGAACATGCTCTCCTGGTAGGAGTCGTTCCACTGCATGGCGACCTCGACGGCGACGGGGCCGTCCTGGGTCTTGAACCAGAACACCGATTCGTGGATCGGCGTGCGCGTGCGGTTCAGGTACTTCACGAACGCCTGCAAACCGCCGGCGTGCTCGAACACGTCGGATTTGTTCTCGCGCTCATCGACGAGCTCGATCCGAACTCCGGAATTGAGGAAGGACAGCTCACGCAAGCGCTTGGCCAGCACCTCGTAGTTGAACTGGATGTTCGTGAAGATCTGAGCGCTGGGCCTGAAGCGGATGACCGTACCGCGCTCCTGGGTATCCCCGACGACCGCCAGAGGAGCGACCGGCTCCCCCAGGTGGTACTCCTGCCGATGCACCTTGCCGTCACGGCTGATCGTGAGCAGCAGATAGTCGGAGAGAGCATTGACGACGGAGACTCCGACGCCGTGCAGACCGCCTGAGACTTTGTAGGAGCTGTCGTCGAACTTACCGCCCGAGTGCAGCACCGTCATGATCACTTCGGCAGCCGAGCGGCCCTCCTCCGGATGGATATCCACCGGAATGCCGCGACCGTTGTCTGAAACGGTCACCGATTCGTCCGCATGGATGGAGACGACGATTCGATCGCAGTACCCGGCCAGAGCCTCGTCTATCGAGTTGTCGACGGCCTCGAACACCATGTGATGGAGGCCGGTCCCGTCGTCGGTGTCGCCGATGTACATGCCCGGGCGTTTCCGGACGGCATCGAGGCCTTTCAGTACCCTGATCTTGCTGGAATCGTAGACATCGTCAGCCATGCACTCACTCGATACCCTGCCGCAGCCGGAACGTCCCGTGGGCGCGTTCAGCAAACGTAACAGGGCGCTAACTAAGGGGATTTTGAGGGCCCATTATACCCCTTATCGGAGGGCCGAAAGACGCCTCCGGCGCTTTCGGCATGGCGGCGGACGTAGAGGGTGGTTTTCGGTCACGACCCCTCCGCGACCCTCCCCTGTTCCACGTGGAACCGAGTCCCCTGAGCGGTAAAGAGCGGCGATTCGCGCTCCAACGACGTCAGCACCGTCTGGCAGCGCAGCTGTTCCACTCGAGCAATGAATCTCTCGAGGCGCCTGGAATCCAGCTCCGCCGCCGGGTCGTCCAGAAGGAGTGTTGGAGGGGCTGCAATGCACTCTTGGACCAGGCGCACCTGGGCGAGCATCATGGTAATGGCCACCAGCTTTTGCTGTCCGCGGGAGAGGGTCTCCCGGGCAAGGCGCCCGTGCAGCCGCACCAATATATCCGCCCGATGGGGGCCGGGGTGCGTTGCGCCCTTGGACAGATCACGTGCAAGCGAAGCACGCAACGCCCCCTGAAGATCGGTGTCCTGAGACCACCCTCGGAAATAGTGCAGCTCGACGTCCAGCCCTGACAGCTCGGGAAGGAGGTCCTTCCAGAATGGCTGCAGTCGTTGCAGGGTCGCGTGCCGCGCCATCGCGACCTGCTCTCCCCAGCGCACCAGTTCGCTGTCCCACGCGCCGGCCTGGGATGGCTGAGACTTCAGGGCGGCATTGCGTTGTTTGAGCGCCCGGGTATAGCGCGTCCAGGCTTCCACAAAGTGAGGTTCCACGTGGAACACCACCCAATCCATCCATCGCCGTCGTCGATGGGCGCCCTCTTCCACGAGCTTGTGGACACCGGGATCGATGGCGGCCACCGCGAACGCCTGTGAGAGATCGGTCAGCGCAGAGGCAGGCCCCGCATTGATCCGCGCCGTGACCCCTTCGTCGCGCATGACCTGAACGCCCAATGATTGGGATGGCACGTCGTCGGTCCGCCCGAAGACGATGAGTCGAGATTGGCCACGGCGTATGAGGCGGTCGGAATTGCGGGTTCGAAAGGACCGACCCCGGCCCAGAAAGAAAATGGCCTCCAGGACCGAGGTCTTCCCGGACCCGTTGCTGCCCCAGATCAGATTATGGGTCGGATGTAGCTGGAGGTGGACCTGCTCCAGGCATCGCAGATCCTCAACGGAGAGCTCAACGAGGCTCATGGCAGGCGGGGCCGGATGCCCCGAGCCAGCGTTTCATCACTAGAGTCGCATCGGCATCACGACATAGCGCGTTTGCGTGACGCCGGGAGCCCGAATGAGGCAGCTGCTATTGGAGTCCGTCAGGCCAAGCTCGACTTTCTCGGTGTCGATAGCGCTCAGCGCATCCAGCAGATAATTCACATTGAAGCCGATCTCGACTTCCTCGTGCTTGTATTCGACCTCGATCTGATCCTCGGCCTCTTCCTGCTCGGGATTGTGAGCCTGGACGATCAGGGTATCAGGGCGGGCCGTGAGCCGGATTCCCCGGTATTTCTCATTGGACAGGATGGCGGTCCGTTGCAACGCCTGGCGCAGCGATTCGCGGTCAGCCGCCACGATCCGGGGCGGATTTGCGGGGATCACACGGCCATATTCGGGGAATCGGCCGTCAATGAGCTTCGAAGTGAAGCGAATGGTGCCGATCTGGGCACGAACGTGATTGGTGCCGATGGCGAGATCGATCTGCCCCTCCGTACCCAGGATGCGCTGCAGCTCCAGCACTCCCTTGCGGGGCACGATGACCTGCTGGGGGGTCCTCGCACTGCCCTGGAGCTCGATCTCACACAGAGCCAGGCGGTGACCGTCGGTAGCGACGGCACGGAGAGCCTTCCCCTCGGTCTCCAGGAGCAGGCCATTCAGGTAATAGCGCACGTCCTGCTGGGCCATCGAGAAATGCGTCTTGTCGATGAGCCGCCGGAATTCGCCCTGCGGGACTGACAGCGTCTGCTGCGAGTTGATCTCTTCGACCAGCGGAAACTCCGCTGCCGGCAGACTCGAAAGCGTGAAGCGACTGCGACCGGCCCGGATGGAAACCCGCTCGCCCTCGGTGCTCAACGTGACACCGACCTTCTCGGGCAGCGAGCGGAAGATGTCCAGGAGCTTGCGGCCGGGCACCGTGATGTCGCCACCCTGCTGCACGCTGACTTCGCTCGTCGCCACGAGCTCCACTTCGAGATCGGTGCCTGTCAGGTTCAGACGGTTGTCGCGTGCCGATAGCAACACGTTCGCCAGCACGGGCATGGTCTGCCGACGCTCGACGACACCGATGACACTTTGCAGGGGCGCGAGAAAGTCTTCCCGAGTGGCGGTCAGCTTCATGACTTTGGGTACTTCTTTCTTAAGGATTGAAACTCTGATTGTTACTGCTACAGGGCCTGTGAATTACGGCAATAAAAGAAGTTCTGCTTCACGATCAGCGCGTTGCACCGCATTCGAGCGTTACGAATCCGACCCATGAGCTCTGGATCACCTGTGGGCGTCCTGTGCGTAACTTTATCCCCACAACCACTCACAGACTAATCCACAGACTGCCGCACAAGTAGTCCCCAGGGGCGGACATTGCCGCGAGCGGAGTGTTCTCGCAACGCTCATCAGCCCGCCAGGGTTCGCAGCAGGTTCGAATAGTCCTCGCTCATGCGCTGTTCGCTGTCGCGCAGCCCCTTGATGCGTTTGCAGGCGTGCAGCACGGTGGTATGGTCGCGGCCTCCAAACGCATCGCCGATCTCGGGCAGGCTGTGGCTCGTCAACTCCTTGGCGAGAGCCATCGCCACCTGCCGTGGACGCGCCACGGAGCGGCTGCGCCGCTTGGACAGCAGGTCCGCGACACGGACCTTGAAATAATCGGCCACCGTTTTCTGGATGTTCTCGATCGTGACCAGTTTGGCCTGCAGCGACAGCAGATCGCGCAAGGCCTCCTTGGTGAACTCGAGCGTGATGGACCGGCCCGTGAAACGGGAATTGGCGATCACCCGCCGCAGCGCGCCTTCCAACTCGCGCACGTTGGAGCGAATGCGCTTGCCGATGAAGAACGCCACTTCCTCGGGAAGAGCGACGCCGACGTATTGCGCCTTCGACATCAGGATCGCAACACACGTCTCGAGCTCGGGCGGCTCGATCGCAACGGTGAGACCCCAGCCGAACCGCGATTTCAGCCGCTCCTCCAGTCCGTCGACTTCCTTCGGGTAGCGGTCGCAGGTGAGGATGACCTGATGCTGTCCCTCCAGCAGCTCGTTGAACGTGTGAAAGAACTCTTCCTGCGAGCGCTCCTTGCCCGCGAAGAACTGAATATCGTCGATCAGCAGCGCATCGAGCGAGCGATAGGCGGTCTTGAACTCGTTCATCGAGTTGTGCTGCAGGGCCTTCACCATGTCGCCGACAAACCGCTCGGAATGCACGTAGGCGATGCGTGCCTCCGCATCGCGCTCCTTGATGAGATGCGCGATGGCGTGCATGAGGTGCGTCTTGCCGAGTCCGACACCGCCGTACAGGAACAAGGGGTTGTAGGCGCGGCCGGGATTCTCGGCCACCTGCAGAGCCGCCGCCTTCGCGAGCTGGTTGCTCTTGCCCTCCACGAACGTCGCAAATGTGAAATCCGCGTTGAGGCGGGCACCGACGACGAGTCCCTCTGCCCGGCGCGGACGCATTTGACCTGGAGGCAGTGCCGGTGGAGCGGCAGCGGCCGCGCGAGCCTGCACGCTGCGCGAGCCCACCTCGACCGTGACTATCGGAACATCGCCCGTGCTCTCGTCCCGCAGGAGCTCACCGATCCGCGGCAGCAGATTCGCGTTGATCCAATCGACGACGAAGCGATTGGGCGCCAGCAGCTTCAGAGCACCCGCGCCCTCGAGCACCTGTAGAGGCCGCACCCACGTATTGAAGTGCTGTTCGGGAAGCTCGGCCTCCAACGCGCACATGCACCGAGTCCAGAGCGACGCTTCCACGCTCGTTGTCTCCGCGGCCATATGCTGCGACCTTGGTAAAAGGGCTGCGCAGTCTATACCGATAGGCGCGCGTGCTGAAGGTGTCCGGACACTGCGAATATATTGACACCTTGACGCTCAACGGCTTAGCCTTGCCGCCCTTTTTGGAACCCTACGGACCTCGCAACTGCCATGGCTACGAAGCGCACCTATCAACCGAGCAAAGTGCGGCGTGCACGCACGCACGGGTTCCGCGCGCGCATGGCGACGAAGAATGGTCGCAAGGTGCTGGCCCGCCGTCGCGCCAAGGGCCGCAAGAAGCTCATCCCGTAACTGGATCGGTGACCGCGCGGCCCGAAGCGAGGCTGACGCTCCCCGCCCAGCGGCGTTTGCGTCGCAAGTCGGACTTCGAAGCGGCGTACGCACAGGGGTGGCGGCTTGGCAACGGATTCTTTGCGATGACGGCGGTGGGCAATAATGAGGGGGCTCCGCGCTTGGGCCTCGCGGTGTCGGTACGTAACGCCGGGAGCTCCGTACAGCGCAATCGGCTCCGACGGGCTATCCGTGAGTCCTTTCGTCTGCATCAGCACGAGCTGCCCCCGGTAGACCTCGTCGTGAGCGCGCGTGCGAGGGCCCGCGATGCGGCGCCTGACGAGCTGCGAGCGAGCCTGGCATCTCTGTGGAAGAAGGTGGCTGAGCAATGCGCTACGCGGTCGCGCTCCTGATCCGTCTGTACCAGTGGACCGTCAGCCCGCTATGGGGTCCCCGGTGCCGCTTCCATCCATCCTGCTCGAGCTACGCGCTGGAAGCGATCACCCGCTTCGGCACGGTGCGCGGGGGGTGGCTCACGCTGAGGCGCCTCGGCCGGTGTCACCCCTGGCACCCGGGCGGCTTCGATCCCGTGCCGTCCCCCGACGTAACCCCTCGATGCGTCCGCCACGCTCATGACTAACAATCCCCGGTTCTTCCTGTGGGCCGCCTTGCTGCTCATTGCTCTGGTGAACTACCAGACGTGGACCCAGGACTACGCTCCCCCGCCGCAGGCTCCTGCAGCGGCTGCCGCTCCATCGGGTGCATCGACCCCACCCCCGACAGGCGGTCTCGAAAATCGGATCCCGTCCGCCGCGCCCAGCTCCTCCAGCACTGCGGCTGCGGCCTCCGGCACTGCCGCCTCCAGGTCCCCCGAGCCGGGCGCTGCACCCTCTGGTCCCGTCGCGGACGCGGTGCCGTCCAGCCGAGCATCCACGATCCACGTCCGAACGGACGTCCTCGACCTGAAGATCAGCACTCAGGGCGGCACGATCGAACAGGCCGACCTGCTGCAGTATCCGCGGGTCAAGGGCCAATCCGAGCCCGTGAGGCTCGAGAATCAGGACGAGCCGGCCTCGGTCTACCTGTTGCAGTCGGGACTTTCGGGGCCCGACCCGACGCCGACCCATCTCGCGCTGTACACGGCGACTCAGCACGACTATGCACTGAATAGCGGGTCGGAGCTGCGGGTGCCGCTCACGTGGACGGGCGACCAGGGCATCACGGTGACGAAGACCTACGTCTTCAAGCGTGGCTCCTATCGCATCGACATCGAGTATGCGGTGCAGAACCACTCCGAGACGGCGTGGCAGGCGACCCCCTATGCGCAGATCCTGAGAAACGACCCGCGCACCAAGCGCTCGATGTTCAACGTCGAGAGCTACGCGTTTCACGGGCCCGCGATCTACGACGGGACGAAATATCGCAAACTCGACACTGCGGACAAGGACGACAGCCACCTCTCGCTCGACGTCAAGAGCGGCTGGGTGGCCGCTCTGCAGCATCATTTCGTCAGTGCCATCGTTCCTCCCCCGGATCAACAATACCGATTCACCCTCAACGCATCAGTTGACGAGTACCTGCTGACCGCCGCGGGTGCTACGCACACCGTTGCCCCGGGAAACTCGGACAAGTTCGGGCTCACGCTCTACATCGGACCGAAGCTTCAGGGCCAGCTCAAGCAGACGAGCCCGGAGCTGGCACGGGCGGCGGACTATGGCCATCTGTACTTCCTGGCACAGCCGCTGTTCAAGCTGCTGTCGGTAGTCCATGCCGTCACGGGCAACTGGGGCATCGCGATCATCTTCGTGACCTTCCTGCTGAAGCTGCTGTTCTATCCGCTGTCGGAGGCGAGCGGCCGCTCGATGGCGAAGATGAAGCAGCTCTCGCCCCGCATCAAGAATCTTCAGGAAACCTACAAGGACGATCGGGAGAAGCTGGGCCGGGCCATGATGGAGCTGTACCAGCGCGAGAAGATCAATCCGGTCGCCGGTTGCCTGCCCATCATCATCCAGATCCCGGTCTTTCTGGCCTTCTACTGGGTGCTCCTCGAGAGCGTCGAGATGCGCCAGGCGCCGTTTGCCTTCTGGATCCACGATCTGTCCTCGCGCGATCCGTTCTTCGTCTTGCCCGCGATCATGGCGGTGGCGATGTTCGTGCAGTACAAGCTGAATCCGCAAGCCCAGGATCCGGTCCAGGCCAAGGTGTTCATGTTCATGCCGCTCGTGATGTCGGCCATGTTCGCGTTCTTCCCGGCGGGACTGGTGCTCTACTGGGTGACGAACACGATCCTTTCCATCGCTCAGCAATGGAACATCAACCGCCGCGTTGCTGCGGCGGCAATCGCTCGGAAAGCCTAGCCTCCCCACACGACGCCCACACACACGACCCCCGCGGCAAATCGCGTTACTCTTCGCTCCGCGGTCCCCGAGGTGATGGCGCGGCAGCATGAAAGGCCCCAGGACAGACACGATCGTGGCGGCGGCGACGCCGCCCGGGCGAGGCGGCGTCGGCATCGTGCGCGTCTCCGGCCCAAAGGTCCCTGAGATCGCGGCCGTCATTCTCGGCGAGCTGCCGGCGGCTCGTCGTGCCACGTTAGGTCGCTTCCTGGACGCGCAGCAGGAGCCCATCGACGTCGGCGTTGCGCTGTTCTTTCCATCGCCGCACTCCTACACGGGCGAGCACGTGCTCGAGCTGCAAGGACATGGCGGCCCGCTGGTGTTGGATGCGATCGTCAGCCGGGTCGTCGAGATCGGTGCCCGCCGCGCTCAAGCGGGTGAGTTCACGCAGCGCGCCTTCCTCAACGACAAGCTGGATCTCGCCCAGGCGGAGGCCATCGCCGATCTGATCGACGCCGGCTCGCGCTCGGCGGCGAGAGCCGCCATGCGCTCGTTGCAAGGCGAATTCTCCGCCATGGTGCGTGGGCTGACCGATGCGGTGATCGAGCTGCGGACGTACGTGGAGGCGGCGATTGATTTCCCTGAGGAGGAGATCGACTTCCTGGCCGACCGTGAGCTGTCAGATCGATTCCAGTCGATCCGCGATCATTTCGACGGCGTGGAGCAGAGTGCGCGGCAAGGACGTCTGCTGCGTGAAGGGATGACCGTCGTGATCGCCGGCCGGCCCAACGCCGGCAAGTCGAGCATTCTGAACAGGCTTGCCGGCTACGACGCCGCGATCGTTACTCCGATTCCAGGCACGACGCGCGACATCGTGCGTGAGCGCATCGACATCGATGGCATGCCTTTGCACGTATACGACACGGCAGGTTTGCGTCAGGCGGCCGATATCGTCGAAGAAGAAGGCATCCGCCGGGCCCATGCCGAGATGACCCGCGCGGACCGAGTGTTGTTCGTAGTCGATGCAGCCGATGATCCGACCGCCACGGCGTTTGCAGAGGAATCGAAGCGGCTGCCGCAGAGCGTGCCGGTGACGCTGGTTTTCAACAAGTGCGATGTTGCTGTGGGCCTGCCGGTCGCCGACACGATCAGCGGTCCGCCGCGGCTGATGATCTCCGCCACGACCGGCGCCGGTCTGGACGGGCTGCGGGCCCACCTGAAATCCTGCATGGGCTATCAAGCACTGGAAGCGGGAACGGTTTCCGCGCGGCAGCGTCATCTCGAAGCGCTCCAGCGGGCTCGCGCCCATGTCGAGGAAGCGGCGCGACAGCTTGCCGATCGGCGCGCCGGCGAGCTCGTTGCCGAGGACCTGCGTGCAGCCCAACAGGCACTCTGCGAAGTGATCGGGGAGTTCACGAGCGACGACCTGCTCGGCAGGATCTTCTCGAGCTTCTGCATCGGGAAATAACCTGAGCTCCAAGGACTTCCGCACACGTCCATTCGGCGCATCGCGAAATCTGTCGGGCTTGGACCCAAACCAAGGAGGCGGATATGGCACTGACCGACAACTGCGCTCAGAGCGCTCAAGCTGAACAAGAAGCCCTACATCGTCAGCGACGAACGCCGGTTGTATGTGGAAGTGTTTCCCACTGGCGGCATAGTCTGGCTCTTCGCTATCGGCTGAACGGACGGCGGGAAAAGCTGACGCTGGATAAGTACTGGCACTCACGCTGAAAAACGCGCGCGTGAAACGAGACGAAGCCGCAAAAGCTGCGGCATGGGCGACTCGCCCGCGCAGAAGAAGCAACGCGCTGGGTAATGGCGCTTCCCTATGCGGCATGTCCACCGGACGGTGACACGTGAGCGGACACTGACACCGGAAGAGATTCGGTTGTTCCTGCGGTCGGCACACGCATCCGATATCCGACGTCAAGACCGCCGCAGTTTATCCCGCTTAGCCTTGTTCGCGAGTCCAAGCCGATGTTGGTACAGTGGAAGGACGTTCACTTGGATCAGGCCGAGTTGCATATTCCTGTGGAGAATTCCAAGACAGGTAAACCGCACATTGTTTACTTGTC
Organism: Steroidobacteraceae bacterium; assembly: GCA_035277965.1. Classification (GTDB taxonomy): domain Bacteria; phylum Pseudomonadota; class Gammaproteobacteria; order Steroidobacterales; family Steroidobacteraceae; genus 13-2-20CM-66-19. The sequence goes on from DATEJM010000056.1 coordinate 35,283, forward strand.
CATGCAAGCGCTATTACTGTTCAAGCAGCTAATTGTTGGGGCGACTATATCGACGAGCTTGCGCTGGCGGCCGACCTGTTGAGCCTCGGTCGCGTGCACTCCATTCATTCTGCGGTTAGAGTCGCAGCTTTCCGTACGCTGTGTGGAAGGCGAAATCAGTCATTACTCCAAAAGAGCCGGGCTCATTGGTAACCCAAAGTTTGCCACCGCCCTTTTCCGTCAGGTACTTCAGAATTCCGGCGCAACTTAACCGGTGCTTGCGATCGGACAGGACAAAGGACGCCGGGTATACGAGTGTCTGCAAGTGATGCGCGGAGACCGATGGCGCGTCGGTGTCCAAGACAGTCCGGGGACTTGTGAGCCAATCCTCGGACGAGTCGTTTTCGCTCCAAACGAACCAAGCCTCAAGCTGATGCCCGTCAGGCAAGGCTAGCTCTCGCTTCCAAAGCAGTGGCACCAACCGAACCGGGCCATTGGTCCCGAACCAGGAAGGCACCAAGCGCTGCGGCACGGTTATTCGATATCCGCTCGTAGCTTCCGGCGTCACAAGTTCGGGATTTTCAGGCCGCATTAGGCCGGATAGGATAGTCATTGGGACTAAATAACTGACTTTATTAACATTTTCCAGTGAGCCGCCAAATCTTGTGTCAGGGAAAGTTTGGCCGCACAATAGGATGTGAAAGGGCGCAGGAACTCGGAACCTTCAATCGGTGATACTGTCTCTTACCCGCGATACGTGCGCCTTCGCGCCAACATCTGGGCGGCTGCGGGCAGTTCGAAGAAGGCAGGTTGAGCAGCGATGCTGCCGAAGAAGCTAAAGGATGACAGCATCACCGAAGCGCTCTTTGAGGTACGCTTCACGCCTTCTGATCTCGACGAAGTGGTGGTCGGAAGGCTTTCGGATTTCAGTGGTTGGGAGGCCTATACAAAGCAACGGATGCCGGCTGCTGATATACCGCTGCCGATCCGTAAAATGGACGCCACTCTTCGCATTCAACCGCTCTTGGAACTCTCTGCTGCGGACAAAACTCGGCGGGTACGTATTGGCGCCGCAGCGATGTCGTATCATGTGCTCGGCCGGTACATCGGCTGGACCGAGCTCAGCAAGGAGCTGCTGACTGTCACCGACCATTTTTTCAAAGTAATGAAGAACGTGACGGCAGAACGTCTTGGCCTTCGATATATCAACACTTTAACGAAGGCGCGTCACAACGTTGCGGCGGTAGGCGACCTTAAATTACAGGTCCGAATTGATGAGCGTGGTGTCGGTGCTCCATTGAATGTCAATTTCACTGAGCGCGCGTCTGGCGAACACATGGTGACGACGCGTGTTGCTACGCCCGAATTTGTTCAGGGGCCGATCGAGAAGGACGTCACTCTATTTGTGGACGTGGACGTCTTCACTGCCGACGGCTTTGTCTCCCCAGACGTAGCGACGACCATGAAGTGGGTTGCACGGGCACACGAAATCGAAAAGGAATCCTTCTTCCGGTTGTTTCCGAAGAAGACAGTTGAAGATTGGAGAGAGGAATGATCAGCCTGAATATGGGATCACTGCCGGTCAGTATCTCGTACCTAGTCATGACGGGTGCCGGTCTCGAGGCGGCCAACAGTGCCTTGGGACAGTATCACCTCTATCATTGGGAGGTAGTTGCTGAGCCACGGGTGCAGGTGAATCCTGGCCTTCATACCAGCCAAATCGCTCCGCGGTACGTGATGCGCGCATCTGAAGAGGCGAGTTTTGCGAAAGCCTTCCGTCGCAGCCCGCGCGTGATCAGCACAGGCGAGCTGCGCTAGTCGCATTCAGCGGCCCTTATGGACGCGGCGGCCGCTCACGCGATCCTCTTCGAGAACCTCGACTACGATCCCGGGAAGTTTTACTCGAACGCCGAAAATCTTCCCGTGGGTGTCGGCAGCATCTTTTCGGCCGTTCGGCTTCCCTTGTATGACACTGAGACAGCGCTTTACTACACGAGCGCTGAGACCGGTTACATCCTGAGTCACGAATGCGACATCGACCCGGCTAACGATCGTCCATTCAGCGAATTTGTCCTGATTTGCCCAATTCTTCCCTTGGAAGAATGGATACCCACATACCTCGAAGATCATAACGAAGCCGACCTAAAGAGCCTTCTTGCACATATCGGCAAACGGAATGTTTCAAGGGTCTTTTACCTGCCCCCTTTGCCGCCGTCGCTCCAATTTGGTGGGCTGATGTACCTGAATCAGATCACGCATGCCCATGTCTCGGCTCTGACATCCGAATCCACGAAACGGATTGCGTCAGTAACTGAATACGGCCTACAGAAGCTGGATCATATGATTCAGAATCACCTGTTACGGCCGAAGGCAGTTCGCTTGGCGCTTGGCCAATGGTAACGGGCTGGCCCTATCGCTCACTGCACGGATCGATTGGGGTTTCTCACATACGCAATCCGCTTCGCCTGCTCGTCGTAAGCCTGCTCGATGAGACCGGCGGAGTCGCGGAAGAGGTCAGTAGTGGTGAGGTCGAGGTCCACCAGCAACCTCTCGATGGCGTGAGCATGCTCCTCCACTGAGCCGTCAGCCAGGATGTGAAGGACGGGGAGAGCTGCGTGAGCGAGTTCCCGCGCGACGAGGATCGTGCGGTGGCACTCGAGCGGCTCCCGCTCGGCGCACATGAGGACGACTCTGCGCTCCTGGGCGGCCAACTCGATGAGCTTGCGGATACCCTCCTGAAACGGCGACGTTGCAGCCAGCTTCGCGTAGCTGACCCGCCCGTCGCAGTCGTAACAGGAGGCATCCTCAGTGCGGGCTCCGAGCTGGTGCCCCAGGAAGAGGTACTCGATCCCCGCTTCGCTCAGCGATGCCCGCAGGCGCTCGCTATTGAACTGCGGGTTGAAACGGCTGAAGGGGGTAGAGCGCACGTCCGCGAGGATGCCAACGGAGTGCTGCGTGAGGAGCGCCACGAAACGCTCGATGGGATGGTTCGAATGTCCGATCGTGTGGATCATACTGGCCCTCGTGACCTGGATCGGCCGAGCAGTTCCCGTGCCTGAGACCGTGAGCGCGCCCCTCGAAGCCGTGCTTGGTGCCGGCGTTCGGCAGGTCCGGATCATCGAGCACTCCTGGTTCGTGCGGCTGCACGGTCGCGCGGTCGCCACGACCCGCTGGCGCCGCATCTACCTCCGTCACAGCGCCGCTGAGTTCTTCGAGGATCCCTGGCTGATGCTCCACGAGTATTGCCACGTTCTCAAGCAATGGGAGTCAGGGGACCTCAGCGTCACGGGCTATCTGCTCGAGTGCGCCCGGCGAGGTTACTGGAACAACCGCTTCGAGGTGCAGGCCCGGCAGTTCGCCGACGACCACGTGCATCGCGTGCGGCTGTTGCTGGCGCAGGCGGGTGGGGACGGCTCCTACCCTAGCAACGTCTCACGGTCGTAGAGACGCCCGGCGATGATGACCAGCAGCGCGCCGCAGGCCAGCGTTACGCCAACGGATACGGCCAGGTAGGCCAGCGACAGCGGCTCGTCCCGCAGCAGACCGGTGATGAGGAAGTGCTGGCTGAGCGAGGGGACCCCCATCAGTGGCAGCCGCGGGCGCAGTCCCAGAGCTCCGGCAAACACCAGGGGCAGAGTCGGAATCAGCAGCACCAGGCCGAGATAGGTCTGCGCTTCGCGGTAGCTTCGCGTGAACGCGGCGACGATGGTCATCAATGCCGCGCCCAGCGGCACCAGCGGGAGGCACACCAGTATCACCTCTACCGCGACACCCGGTCCGAGATTGACCGTCATCCCGAACCGCTCCAGGCCTGCGAACTGCAGAACCACAGCGAAGGCCGTCACCGTGAGACACAGTGACAGGGTCATGTACGCGCAAGTCGCGAGGATCTTGCCGTAGATGAGATGCTGGCGCTTCACGGGCACGGTGAGCAGAGACTCCAGCGATCCTCGCTCCCGCTCACCCGCGGTCGCGTCTATCGCGAGATAGATGCCCCCCATCAACATCGTCAACAGGATCAGATAGCTCAGTGCGCCGAGGGCCAGAACCGATCGGCTTGCGGGCGTCGAGACATCGATGTCCTGCAGCACGATGGGCGACAGAGCGGATGGGTCCATGCCTCTTGCCAGAGCGCGCAATCTGGCCAGGAGCGAGCTGTACTGGTCCACGAGCATGCGAAGCCGGTTTACGCTCTTGCCAACCGTGGCATCCGACGAGTCCGCATACAACACCACTGCGGCGGGCTCACCCGCTGCCAGTCGTCGGCCGAACTCCTCCGGCACCCGCATCACGATCGTCTTCCTGTGATCGCTCACCGCGGCGCGCGCCGCGGCATCGTCGAAGTCGACCGGCTCGATGGTTACGCCGTACTCGCGCAAGAAGTTGAGCAGATTCGGGGCTCGCTCTCCCTCGGCCACGGCCAGCTTCACGGGCGTGTCAGCTTCCACGGCACTGCGCTCGATGCTCAGAGACAGAGCCGCCGCAAACAACAGAGGCCCGAACAGCGGGCCGAAAATCAACGCCGAGATCAGGGTCCGCCGATCGCGAAGGTTCTCACGGAACTCTTTGGCGAAGACGCTGAGGATCGCCGGCATCAGGTCAGTCCCTCTCCGGAGCCGATCAGACGCACGAAGGCCTCCTCCAGGCTGCTCTCCCCGGTGCGCGCCCGAAGATCGTCCGGTGTGCCGCTTGCCAGGACCGTGCCGTGAGCAATGACAACCACCTCGTCGCACAGGGCAGCCACTTCCTGCATCACATGGCTCGAGAACAGAACGCAGTGCCCCGCGTCACGCAACTTCACCAACAGCTTGCGAAGGCTGCGCACGGCCATCACGTCCAGGCCGTTGGTGGGCTCGTCCAGGAGCACGTTTCGGGGCTTGTGAATCAGAGCGCGCGCCAGCGCGGTCTTCACTCGCTGGCCCTGCGAGAATCCTTTGGCGCGCCGCTCCGCGAATTCCTCCATCTCGAGCAGCGCGATCAGCTCGGCGGCACGGGCCGCCCGCTGCCTGCGGTCGAGGCCATGCAACGCGCCGAAGTACAGGAGGTTCTCGCGAGCGCTCAGGTGGGGGTAAATGCCTGCCGAGTGCGGAAGAACCCCCATTCGTCGCCGCGCCTCCAACGGCTCGCGAACAGCACTGACACCGTCGATCAGTGCGTCACCGCCTCCCGGTGTGAGCACTGTGTACAGCATTCGAAGCGTGGTGGATTTGCCGGCGCCGTTCGGTCCCAGTAGGCCGGTAATGCGTCCATCCCGCGCGACGAGACTGACATCTCGCACCGCGACCACCGAGCCGAACTGCTTGCTCAGGCTGCGAGCCTCGATCACGGCGCGGGACCGTTGATCGTGGTGAAGAAGGGCATCGGCCTCGCCGCGCGGGTGCATGCCGTATCGAGCCGAGCGACGGAACCCCGGTCGAGAAACTGCGCCATCACGCGATCCATGCAGGGTGCGGTCAACTGTCCGTGGCCGAATCCCGACAACACGATCTGCAGGCTGTGAGTGAGCCCTCTTCCCGCCTCCTCGGCATAGGCCGGCGGGGTGGCCGGATCGTCGGACCCCGACAGCAGCAGAGTGGGGACGTCCGAGCGCAGCGGTGCGTGGAAATCCGCATCGACGGGACCTCGCGGCCAGACTGCGCAGATGTTGGTCAGCCCATCCACCTGGGTCGCTCCGAGGTAGGTCTCCTCCAGCTTGCGGCGATCGAGACTGCGAGGGTCGAAGAAGGGGACATCCTCGCTGCACACGACTGTGTTGTGCATCCCGTAGGCGACGGCATCGCCGTAAGCGCGGTTGACGAGCAAAAACTGTGCGGCGAGCGGCCCGAAATTCCGCGATCGGTCGGCCGCGTGCAGCGCCCAGGGGAGCAACGCTGCCTGCTCCGATGTGTAGGAGGCGAGACGCAGAACCGTCGCGAAGTGGTAGCTCGAGAACTCGAGTCGCGTGGGCTGGCCCGAGGTCGGATCCGGGAGCGTCACGGGGACGGCGTCTGCCTGAAGCTGCTCGCGAAGGTCGTGATAGGCCTGGGCGGGATCACCAAACGGTCCCGCGCAGGAGGGCTGGTCCCGGCACCGGGCGAGGATGCGCAGGAGAGCGCTCTCGGCGGCGAGCGCGATGTCGGGTCCCAACGCTCGCTGCGGCGGTACGACTCCATCCAGGATGAGGCTGCGGACGTGTCTCCCATAGTGGCGCAGGTAGTGTTGCGCCATCCGCGTGCCGTACGAGACCGCGTACAGATTGATCTGCTCGTAGTGCAGGGCCGAGCGGACCAGATCGAGATCGCGGACGGCGACGCTCGTTGTGTACAGCGCTACATCGGCACGATGGGACAGATCAGTCAGACAGCGTCGTGTCATCGACACCAACTCGGCGTCTGACGCACGATAGAGATCATCGTCTGTCTGAGTGCAGGTGAGAGCATTCGAGCCGCCCGTCCCGCGCTGATCCACCAGCACGATATCGCGGTCCCGGTGGATGCGCTCGAAGAATGGCGCGACACCGGCGTAGAAAACGGATGCCGCCATGCCTGGGCCTCCCGCGAGGACGAATACGGGATCTGCCTGCTTGCGGCGATTCACCGCGGGGACTCGCGCGATCTTCAGGTCGATGTGGCGACCCTGCGGAGCGGAGGGGTTCTCCGGTACGGACAGAACCGTACATTCGGCCTGCACGACGGTGAGGTGCACGGGGTTCTCGAGCTGGCAGGGGAAGAACGCCCCGCTCAGCGGGGTGCCTGATTGCGCCGCGTTCGTCTGGGCCGCCGCGTTCGTCTGGGCCGCCGCCGTGGCACTCCTGGGAGTCCCCGACTGGGTCGCCACACCGGGATCGCTGGCGATCAGTCCCAAGGCGAGCAGCAGTAAGGCGGGGTCTTTCACGCGGCCGAGAGGATAAAGCAACCGGCCCGCCCTACAATACCGACCGCGCGAAGTTTCGTGGGCGGCCGTGCTGGCTGCCCGAAGTCTATGAAGCCAAACGTCTACGATGTGATCGTCATCGGCGCAGGACACGCCGGAACCGAAGCGGCCCTCGCGGCCGCTCGCATGGGTGCGCGCACGCTGCTGCTCACACAGAGCATCGACACGCTCGGTCAGATGAGCTGCAACCCCGCGGTAGGAGGCATCGGAAAGGGTCACCTCGTCCGCGAGATCGACGCGCTGGGCGGCGCCATGGCGCGCGCCACCGACCGGGCCGGCATCCAGTTCAGGACGCTCAATGCCAGTAAGGGCCCGGCAGTGCGGGCAACGCGTGCTCAGGCCGACCGTCAGCTCTACAAGCAGGCCATCAGAGCCATCGTGGAGAGCCAGCCCAATCTGGAGCTGTTTCAGCAGGAGGCGGGCGATCTCATCGTCGAGGGCACTCGCGTGCGCGGGGTCGTCACCGTGACCGGGATTACCTTCACGGCCAAGGCGATCGTTCTGACGGTCGGCACGTTCCTGGGCGGGCGCATTCATGTCGGCCTGGACAACTACCAGGGCGGACGGGCCGGCGATCCCCCCTCGAATCGACTGGCGGCGCGTCTGCGCGAGCTTCCGCTCAGAGTGGGGCGGCTGAAGACGGGCACACCGCCTCGCATCGACGGGCGTACGATCGATTTTTCGAGCCTGGTGCGCCAGCCCGGCGACCAGCCGGTTCCCATCTTTTCGTTCCTTGGGCGCACTACTGAGCACCCCAAACAGGTCGATTGTTTCATTACGCATACAAACGAGTCCACTCACCAGATCATCCGAGGTGCGACGGACCGCTCGCCGATGTTCACTGGGGCGATCGAGGGTGTCGGGCCTCGCTACTGCCCTTCGGTCGAGGACAAAGTCGTGCGGTTCGCCGACAAGACGTCCCACCAGATTTTCGTCGAGCCCGAGGGCCTGGGGACGCATGAGATCTACCCGAACGGGATCTCGACCAGCCTGCCTTTCGACGTGCAGCAGGCGTTCGTGCGGACGATCCGAGGCTTCGAGCGCGCGCATCTGACTCGGCCCGGCTACGCGATCGAGTACGACTTTTTCGATCCGAGGGACTTGCAGCCGTCTCTCCAGACCCAGGTGCTGGAAGGCCTCTTCTTCGCCGGACAGATCAATGGCACGACCGGCTATGAAGAAGCAGCGGCTCAGGGACTGATCGCAGGCATCAATGCCGTCAGGGCAAGCCGTTGTGAGGAGCCCTGGGTGCCCCGGCGCAGCGAAGCGTACGTGGGTGTACTCATCGACGACCTGGTAACGAGAGGGACGCAGGAGCCCTACCGCATGTTCACGAGCCGCGCCGAGCATCGGCTGCTCCTGCGCGAGGACAATGCCGATCTGCGTCTGACGGCACGAGGCCGCGAGCTGGGTCTCGTGGACGACGAGCGTTGGAGCCTCTTCGAGGCGAAGCGCGAGTGCTCCGATGTCGAGGTCGCACGGCTGGAGTCCACGCGGCTGTATCCCGCCACAGTGGCACCCGAGTGGTTGGATCGGGTTCTGGGGGCGCCCCTGTCGCGCGATTGCACGGCGTGGGATCTCCTCAAGCGCCCCGGCGTGACCTATCCGGACCTCCTCGAGCTGGTGGGAGACCCCGAGTCGCAGGATGGGGATGACCGGCTGCCGGCGCAGGTCCGCGCGCAGGTTGAAGTCCGTGCGAAGTACAGCGGTTACATCGAGCGGCAGCAGGACGAGATCGAGAGGCAGAGGCGCAACGAAGAGACGGCTCTGCCCGCCGATCTGGATTACGCCGGCGTTCCCGGCCTGTCGCACGAAGTGCGGCAGAAGCTCTCTCAGGCGCGCCCCACAACCCTGGGACAGGCGGGCCGGGTACCGGGCGTGACGCCCGCTGCGGTATCCATCCTGCTCATTCATCTCAAGAAGCGCAGCGCCGCGGCACGCTCGCGGGTCGCATGAGCGCCTTCATCCGCGACCTCGAGAGCCGCTGGAAGCGCAGCAACTCGCTGGTCTGCGTCGGTCTCGACCCGGAGATCGAACGCTTTCCGCGGCGCATCGCTGCCCAGCCCTCGCCGATCTTCCAGTTCAACAAGGCGATCATCGACGTGACCGCCGACCTCGTCTGCGCTTACAAGCCGCAGTTCGCGCACTACGCGGCCTACGAGGCGGAGGACCAGCTCCAGCGCACGATCGAGTACATTCATCGCAGCTACCCCGGCGTACCCGTCATCCTCGACTCGAAGCGCGGCGACGTGGGCAACACCGCCGAGCGGTACGCCATCGAGGCTTTCGAGCGTTACGCGGCCGATGCGGTCACCGTGAACCCCTACCTGGGGGGCGACTCCCTGGAGCCTTTTCTGCGCCACGAGGACAAGGGCGTCATCATTTTGTGTCGGACCTCCAATCCGGGGGGACGTGACTTGCAGGACTTGCCGGTCGGCGGACGCAAGCTGTTTCAAGCGGTCGCCGAAAAAGCGGCACGCGATTGGAATTCCCGGGGCAACTGCGCGCTGGTCGTCGGCGCAACCTTTCCGCGCGAGTTGGCGGAGGTTCGCGATATCGTCGGCGAGATGCCCCTGTTGGTCCCAGGTGTCGGTGCGCAGGGGGGCGATGTCGCCCAGGCAGTGCGCAACGGACGCACGGCGAATGGAACTGGTCTGATCATCAGCTCCTCGCGGACGATTCTGTACGCATCGTCGCAAGATGATTTCGCTGCGGCCGCGCGCGCGGCCACGCAGTCACTCCGCGACGAGATCAACCAATCCCGCGCGTGACCCGGTTACTAACCTTCGTCGCGGCGAGCATGCTCCTGCTCAGCGCGTGTTCACGTGCGCCCGTCGGGAATTCCGCAGCGGGCGCTGGCAACACACTGTTACGCGGCGTGAGCTCCGAGCCAGACTCCCTCGATCCCCAAAGGGCGCGCTCGGTGGATGCCCAGACGATTCTCCGCGATATCTGCGAGGGACTGACTTCCCTGGACCACGCCGCCGATCCGGTGCCCGGGGTCGCTGACAAGTGGGAGGTCAGCCCGGACGGACGCCAGTACACGTTTCATCTGCGGCCCGATGCCCGATGGTCAAACGGCGATCGGGTGGTTGCGGGGGACTTCGTCGCGGCCTTGAGGCGCCTGGTGGACCCCACCACGGCGTCCGCCTACGCCCAGATCGTTGACGTCATCGTGAATGCCGGAGACATCGTTACGGGGAGGCAGGCACCTGACACCCTGGGTGTTACGTCTCCCGACGACGCGACCGTCGTCATCCAGCTCAACTCTCCCGCACCCTATCTTCCCAGCCTCCTTGCTCATCCCAGCACCTGTCCGATCCACCGGCCGACACTGGCACAGCACCCGGACCAGGTAGCCAAGCCCGGCGTCATGGTTTCGGATGGAGCCTTCGTGTTGAAGGAATGGGTGCAGGGGTCGCATATCCTCGCCGTCCGCAATCGCCACTACTGGAACGATGCGGCGACGCGGCTCGACGCCGTCAAGTATCTGCCGATCAGCGACGAGAACGCCGAGTTGACTCGCTATCGAGCGGGTGGATTGCATATCACGTCAGTCGTTCCGCGCGGGCAGTTCGATTGGATACGTGCAAACCTCGCGAGTGAATGGCACGTCTCGCCGCAGCTCGATACGTATTACTACGGTTTCAATCTCAACCGCGCGCCTTTCAAGGACCAACCGGGTGTGCGGCGCGCCCTGTCGCTCGTCATCGACCGCGAGCTCCTGGCCGAGCGCGTGCTCAGAGTCGGGGAGCTGCCGGCCTACGGCTGGGTGCCGCCCGGAGTGCACGATTACACGGCCCAGTCCTTCGACTATCGCGGCAAGCCGATGGCGGATCGAATCGCCGAGGCCCGCCGCCTGTACGCTGAAGCCGGGTACTCGAAGGAGAAGCCCTTACGTTTCGAGCTGCGCTACAACGCCGCTGAAGTCCATACCAAACTCGCCGTGGCGATCGCCTCGATGTGGAAGGACGCCCTGGGAGCGCAGGTCAGCCTGGTCGCCGTCGAATTCAAGGCGCTCCTGCAGGATATCGACCAGGACGATGTCGAGATGTTTCGTCTGAGCTGGGCGGGTGATTACAACGACGCCTATTCCTACGCCCAGTACCTGACGTCGTCGTTCCCGATCAACCTGCCTCACTACCACAGCGAGCAATACGATGGTCTGGTAGCTGCCGCTGCCGCGGAAACCGACACCCGGCGCCGTCGCGAGAAGCTGCAGCAGGCGGAAGCCATGATGCTGCATGATCACCCGCTGATCCCGATTTATTTCTACGTCAACAAGCACCTCGTGAAACCGCAAGTCCAGGGCTGGTACGACAATCTGTTGGATGTCGTTTACAGCAAAGACCTGGCGTTGCGCACGGCGGCGCCCAGCGCGGCCGCGGCACCGGCATCAGCATCACCGGCATCACCGGCACCGGCATCACCGGCACCGGCAGCGCGAACAGCGCGTGCGAAAACGCTGTCGGGAGCCCTTGCGCCTCAGTGACGGGCTCGAGCTCTCAGTTGCGGGTCGGCCGGTCTTGCGCCCGCAACCGCGATGCTGCGTCCGCGTGCGAGCTTGAACCCATCGCCCGTGAGATCGGCCAGGAACTTGCCGTACCAGCTATGGATGTCGTGTCGGCGCACGGACTGCAGCATTTGCTGGTGGCGCTGGCGCCGCTCGTCCAGCGGCATGTTCAGAGCCCGCTGCAGCGCCACGGCGGTTCCGCGCTTGTCGTACGGATTTACCAGCAGTGCGCCGGAGAGCTCCCCGGCAGCGCCAGCCAGCGGAGATAGCACGAGCACGCCAGGGTCGGCCGGATCCTGAGCGGCGACGAACTCCTTCGCGACGAGATTCATGCCATCGCGCACGGGCGTGACCAGCGCGACCTGTGCGGCGCGCAACAAGCCCATGAGCGTCGACCGCGAGTAGTCCCGATTGAGATAGCGTATGGGGGTCCAGTCCGCCTCCGCAAACCGGCCGTTGAGACGACCCGCGCTGCGCTCGAGGGCCTGGCGGATTTCGCCGTAAGCCAACACGTCCGAGCGACTGAGAGGGGCGATCTGCAGAAAAGTCACATTGCCCTGATTGTCGGGAAAGCGCTCGAGGAACTGCTCGAAGGCGCCGAAGCGCTCGGTCAGTCCCTTCGTGTAGTCGAGGCGGTCCACGCCAATGATGAGCTTCCGGCCCATGAGACTGGTGATCATGCGCTGCACCGTCTCCTGTGCCATCGTTGAGGCGGCCTGAGTCGCCACCTCGTCCACTTCGATTCCGATGGGATAGGCGCCGAGCCGCAGGTGGCGACCGCCCACCTGGATCCGGCCGTCCTGGGGCAGCGTGATCAGCTCCGGATCGAGCGCCGAGGTGAAGGAATGCACGTCATCCTGAGTCTGAAAGCCGAGCAGATCGTACTGACACAGGTCGCGCACGAGCTCCGCATACTCGGGCAGGAGTCGCAGCATTTGCACGTGCGGGAAAGGAATGTGCAGAAAGAAACCGATCGGGCCGTCGAAGTGCCATTCCCGCAGGTAACGACCCAGCGACATGAGATGGTAGTCGTGCACCCAGACGACATCGTCCGGCTGCAGCACCTTCATGAGCTGACGCGCGAACTGAGCGTTCACCGCCTGGTAGGCGTCGTACTGCTCCTGCTCGTGCGTGAATCGGTTCGGGAAGTAATGAAACAGCGGCCACAATGTCCCATTGCAGTAGCCGTTGTAGTACGCCTCGAATTGCCCAGGCGGCAGATCGATCGTCGCGAACTGGATGTTGCCCCGGAGCGTGATTTCCGGTTGCGCGGCGGTCTCGGCCGCCGTTTCCCCACTCCAGCCGAACCACATTCCGCCGGTTTGCTGGAGCGCGGCGAGCACGCCCACAGCCAGCCCCCCCGGGGAGACACCTCGCCGGGGAACCGAGATCCGATTGGATACGCAGACGAGACGTTTCACCTCGTCACAATGATTACTACGCCGATAGGTTCCCGATCAAGCTGAGCCGTGATCATTCGCGTTCGCTGGCGCGTCAGCGTGTCTGGAGCCACCCCATGCTGGGTCGGAAGCGCACGGCCCGCGGCTTCCCTGAGGCGATGTCCGGGGGCAGAACGCGTGCCCCCACGTCCGTCAGAAAGTGATGCACCATCGTCAACATCGTCTCGCAGACTTCACGAGCACGGGGCTGATCGTCCACGTGCGCGACGACGCGAGCCTGCAGGTTGCGGGCACCTGGCGCAACCTCACGCATGGATTGCACGCAGCGGTCGAGTAAGAGTAACTCCGTGGCCAGCGTCGTATCGGTCATGTCAGTGGGCTTCGACCCGCGCACGATGCAACGCAGATGGAGCAACGCGCCTGGCTCCTCAACCGCGTCGTAGACGCAGACCGCGACAGCCGAGCTCAGCTCGGTCGCCAGTACAGCGTCTTGCGCCGTGACCTCGAAGTGGTCCGGCGCGACGACGATTTCGATGCTGGGGCTCATGGCCCATGTTGTATACAGCCAGGATGCCCCTGTCGCGTCCTCGCGTTCTCAAACTTTGAACTGCCGCACGATGTCCTGCGTACAATGCGGAACGACGTCCCGTGGAGGTGCGCTTATGAAAATTGCCGTCGCTGTCTTCCTTGCGTGCTGCATGTCACACGCCTTTGCCCAGCAGAGCGCGGCTGCCGCGGTGTCGTCGATCCGCGTCACAGGGACCTCGGTCGTCACGGCCAAACCGGATCGTGCTCAGGTCGACGTCGGTGTCGTGACACAGGCACCGCAGTCGCAGGCTGCGACCTCACAAAACGCGCGGCAACTCGATATGGTGTTGGTCGCGCTGCGTAAAACGTTGGGCTCGGGCGTTGACGTCAAGACGACCAGCTACTCGTTGAACCCGACTTATCAGTATCACCCGAACGGCGATCAGCCCACGCTCTCCGGCTACATGGCGACCAACGTCGTACGGATCACTGTGGACGACCTCTCCAAGGTGCCCGCTGTCATCGACACGGCCGCGCACGCAGGAGCGAACCAGATTCAGAGCATTCAATTCACCTTGCGCGACCAGCAGGCGGTGCGCGCGCAGGCGCTGCGAGAGGCGGCGGCACGGGCCCGTGCGGAGGCCGACACCCTGGCCGGGGCGCTCGGCCTCAAGGTCTCCAGGATTCTGACTGTCGAGGAGGAAGGTCCGGCAGCGATTCCGCGACCTCAGGTGATGATGGCAGCCAAGGCCCTTTCCGATACCGCGACCCCCGTCCAGGCAGGCGACTTGGAGGTCAGCGCCACGGTCTCGCTGCTGGTCGAGGTGACCCCCAAGCCCTGAAGGGGGCGGTTCCCGAGGGTAGGCAGCCCTGAGGGTAGGCAGCCCTGAGGGTAGGCAGCCCTGAGGGTAGGCAGCCCCCCGAGGGTAGGCAGCCCCCTGAGAGTAGGCGCTTTGCGAGCCGAGGCTCCCGCGCGCCGCATGGACGTCGCAGCGCGGCGGCGCTACGCTCTTGTGGCTATCGGACAAGGTGTAGGGGCACACCTTCGAACCCCGGCACGTGGCCGCCGCGTCGCCGCAGGAGAACGAGCATGAGTACGGTACGGCATCTGCTCGAACGCAAAGCTCGGGCTCTCTTCTCGGTCGAGCCCGAGGATCCGGTGCTGGAGGCCATCCGCCTGATGGCCGACCGCCATATCGGCGCGCTCCTGGTGATGAAAGGCGACCAGCTGCAGGGGATCGTCTCGGAGCGCGACTATGCCCGGAAGGTCATCCTGTACGGCCGCTCCTCGGCCGAAACCCCCGTCTGGCAGATCATGAGCAGCCCGGTGCTGACGGTCTCACCCCAACAGACTGTCGAGGAATGCATGCAGCTCATGACGGACCGGCGGGTCCGCCACCTCCCCGTGCTCGAGGGTGGAAAAGTGGTGGGCATGATCTCCATTGGCGATCTGGTCAAGGCCGTGATGGAAGAGCAACAGCAGACCATCGAGCAGCTCGAGAGCTACATCCACAGCTAGCCGGCGAAAGACCGGCTAGCCGCGGCAGCTCAGCGATGGCAGCCGGCCGCGGCGGCAGGTCATTTGCGCCAGAAAGCCGGGGTGAACAGCAGGATGACGCTGAAGATTTCCAGCCGGCCCAGCAACATGGCAGCGGTGCAGATCCAGATCTGTCCCCCGGTGAGGACGTGGTAGCTCTTGACGGTGCCCTCGGTGCCGAGGCCGTAGGCCGTATTGTTGATGGCCGCGACGATGGCGCTGAAGGAGGAATCGAAATCGAGGCCGGTCAGGAGCAGCGCAAAGGTCAGCGAGGCGACCGTCATGAAATAGAGAAAAATGAATCCCAGGACGGCGTCCGCCACCCGATCGGGGATCGGCCGGCCGCCGATCCGGACCGGAGCCACGGCGCTCGGATGCACGAGCAGCTTCAATTCCCGGCCGGCCTGCCTCGCCAGCAAGAGGGTGCGGAACATCTTGATACCGCCGCCCGCCGAGCCCGTGCTGCACACGATGCAGGACAGAAACAACATCCAGAAGGGCACGAACACAGGCCACTTCGCGAAACTCTGCGACGACAGGCCGCTCGTCGTGGCCAGGGATACGACATTGAACGCCGCATGGCGCAAGCAGATGGCGAAGGTGGGATAGACATCGTGCACGCGCAACAACACGGCTACGGCGAGCACGCTCAAGCCGAGCACGAAGAATATCGTCCGGCACTCCGGGTCCTGCTGGTAGGGTTGCAGGGACAGCCGCCGCAAGGCCACGAAGTGGCGCGCGAAGTTGAGCGACGATACGAACATCAGCGCGAGCAGCACGACCTCGATGGCGATGGAATTGAAGTAGGCGATGCTCGCGTCATGCGTCGAGAAGCCGCCCAGGCCGACGGCTGAGAAGGCGTGACAGATCGCATCGAACCATGTCATGCCGCAGACGCGCAGCAACACGATGCCGGCTCCGGTGATCAACGCGTATACGAGCCAGAGCGAGCGCGCGGTTTCGGCGATACGGGGCGCCAGCTTCTCATCCTTGATCGGCCCCGGTGTCTCGCCCTTGTAGAGCTGCATGCCGCCGACACCGAGCAACGGCAACACGGCCAGGGCCATCACGATGATCGACAGGCCGCCGAACCACTGCAGTAAGTGACGCCACAGGTTGAGCGAAGGCGGGAGCGCGTCGAGTCCGGTCAGCACGGTCGAGCCCGTCGTCGTCAGCCCCGACATGGTCTCGAAGAACGCACGCGTGAAAGACAGGGTCGGTAGAGCCAGCAACAGCGGGATGGTGGCGAGCGCGGAGGTCAGTACCCAACCGAGGGTAACGAGCAGGAAGCCGTCCCGGGGTTTCAGCTCGCGGCGCCGCCGCCGTGTGCAGGCGACCAGCAGCAACCCGAGGACCGTGCTGACCGCGGCGCCGATGAGAAACTGGAGCGCGAGCCCGTCGCCGCTGAGCAGCGAGCAGACCACAGGTAACGCGTAGGTCCCGCCGAACGCGGTCAGCAGCAGCCCGAGAACGTGCGCGACAGCGAGCACCGGCGGGCGGCTCCTGCGAGGCTAGCGGGCGACCCGCAGGAACAGGCGTTCCACCGCTTCGAGGTGGCGCCGGTCCGACAGGAACAGGATCACGTGATCGTCAGCCTCGATGAGGGTGTCGTGGTGGGCCATCATCACCCGGTCCCCGCGCACGACGGCGCCGATCGAGGTTCCCTCGGGCAGGGCG
The DNA here is from genome assembly GCA_035277965.1 of Steroidobacteraceae bacterium. Classification (GTDB taxonomy): domain Bacteria; phylum Pseudomonadota; class Gammaproteobacteria; order Steroidobacterales; family Steroidobacteraceae; genus 13-2-20CM-66-19. The sequence goes on from DATEJM010000056.1 coordinate 51,829, forward strand.
ATCTCCTCGATCCGTCTGCCCACGACCCGCGAGGTGTGCTCGTCTCCGTGGACGATGGCCTCCAGCGCCTCGGCCGCCCCGCGGCGCAGCGAGTGAACCCGCACGACGTCGCCTCTGCGCACGTGCGCGAGCAGCGATCCGATCGTGATCGTTTGCGGGGAGATGGCGACATCGATGCTGCCGCTTTCCATGAGGTCTGCGTACGAGGGCTTGTTGATCAATGCCATGACCTTGTGAGCGCCGAGGCGCTTGGCGAGCATGGCCGACAGGATGTTGGCCTCCTCCGAATTGGTGAGAGCGGCGAACACGTCCGCGCTGTCGATGTTCTCCTCGATCAGCAGCTCCTCGTCGGCCGCGTCGCCGTTCAGGACGATCGTTTTCTCCAGCAACTCGGATATCCGGCGCGCGCGCCGCAGGTCACGCTCGATCAACTTGACCTGGTTGCTCTTTTCCAGGGTCTTCGCCAGGCGAAAGCCGATGTTGCCGCCGCCGGCGATGACGATGCGCCGGATCGGCTCGTCTTCCTCGCGCATCTGGCCCATTACCCGGCGGATATCGCCGCGGGCAGCGAGGAAGAAGACCTCGTCGCCGTCCTCGATCACGGTATCGCCCTCCGCCTGAACGATGCGTCCGGCCCGGTAGATAGCGATGACACGCGCCTCGGTTTTCGGCAATTGCTCGGGAAGCTCGCGCAGACAGTGGCCGACGAGCCGGCCGCCCCGCAATGCGCGCAGACCCACGAGCCGCACCTTGCCATCCGCGAAGTCGAGAACCTGCAAGGCACCGGGGTACCGGATCAGCCGGTCGACGTATTCCGTCACGAGCTGCTCGGGACTGATGAAGACATCGACGGACAGGGCTTCGTCGCTGAAGAGCTCCGGTCTGCTGGTGTACTCGGCGGAGCGGATGCGCGCGATCTTGGTCGGTGTGCGATACAGCGTATACGCCACCTCGCACGCCATCATGTTGACCTCGTCGCTGTTGGTGAGCGCGACGATGATCTCGGCTTCGGCCGCGCCCGCGGCTTCCAACACTGTCGGATACGAGCCGTTGCCCGCCACGGTGCGGATGTCGAGTCGATCCTGGAGGTCGCGCAGGATGTCCTCGTTGATGTCGACGACCGTGACCTCGTTGGCCTCTTCACGCGACAGATGATGGGCCGCCGTCCGACCCACCTGTCCCGCGCCGAGGATGACGATTTTCACAGCAGCTCGAGGTTGGCGTACTGGATCATGAGCCGCTTCATTCCCTGGTGCTCGAAATTGACCTGGACCTGCGCATGGGCGCCGCTGCCCTCGAGGTTGAGCACGACTCCCTCGCCGAACTTGCGATGTCGGACGCGGGCACCCAGGCGCAGCCCGCCCACCGTGGGCTCCTCGATCCTGGAGCGCGCGGGCGTCATCGGACGCGATACCTGAATGCGGGGCCGGATTTCCTCGATCAGCTCTTCCGGCACCTCTTTGATGAATCGCGACGGCAGCGCATAACTGTCCACCCCGTGCAAACGCCGCTGCTCCGCATAGGTCAGGAAGAGCTGCTTCATCGCGCGAGTCATGCCGACATAACACAGCCGGCGCTCTTCCTCGAGGCCATCGAGGTCGTTGAGCGAGCGCTGGTGGGGGAACAGCCCATCCTCCATCCCGCATAGAAAGACCATCGGAAATTCCAGGCCCTTGGCAGTGTGCAGCGTCATCATCTGCACGCAGTCGTCCCACGCATCCGCCTGTCCCTCGCCGGATTCCAGCACCGCGTGCGCGAGGAAAGCCTCGAGCGGAGGCAGGTCGCCTTCGACGGTTTCCGCCGAGAAGCCGCGTGCGGCGCTCACGAGCTCATCGAGGTTCTCGACCCGCGCTTCGCCGCGCTCGGCCTTCTCCTTCTTGTAGTGCTCGATCAGTCCGCTGTTGCGCAGGACGTGGTCCACCTGCTCGTGCAGGGCGAGGCCGGATATTTCGCGAGCCAGGCGCTCGATGAGGCCGAGGAAGCCGAAGACCGCGGTGGACGCCTTCGGCCCCAAGGCATCGCCGATGCACGAGCCGGCGGCCTCCCACAACGAGCAGGCAGCGCCCTTGGCGTACTCGCGGATGATGTCGAGGCTCTTGGTGCCGATACCGCGGGTAGGCAGATTCACCACACGCTCGAACGACGGATCGTCCTGGCGATTGGAGATCAGGCGCAGATAGGCGAGCGCGTCCTTGATCTCCGCGCGCTCGAAAAATCGCAAGCCGCCATAGACCTTGTAGGGGATGCGCCCGGCCATGAACGCTTCTTCGAACACACGCGATTGCGCGTTCGAGCGATAGAGAATCGCAATCTCCCGTCGCTCGCCCCCGTGATGCACCCAATCGCGGATGCGGTGAGTCACGAACTCCGCCTCGTCGCGCTCGTTGAAAGCCGCGTAGACACGGATGGGATCGCCTTGCTCGCCCTGGGTCCAGAGGTTCTTGCCCAGCCGGCCGGAGTTGTGTGCGATCAGGCCGTTGGCGGCCTGCAGGATGGCGGCGGTCGAGCGATAGTTCTGCTCCAGTCGGAACAGCTTCGCCGCCGGGAAATCCCTGCGGAACTGGTGCAGATTCTCGACACGCGCGCCGCGCCATCGATAGATGGATTGATCGTCGTCGCCGACGACGAAGGGATGGCCTGCCTCGCCGACCAGCAGCTTCATCCAGCCGTACTGAATAGCATTGGTGTCCTGAAACTCGTCGACCAGCACGTGCTGGAAGCGCCGTCGATAGTGCGCGAGCAGCTCCGGACGGTCGCGCCACAGCTCAAAAGCGCGCAGCAGCAGCTCAGCGAAATCGACCACGCCCGTGCGCGCACAAGTCGCCTCATACTCCTTGTAGAGCTCGATGAACTGGTGACGGATGGGGTCGCCGTCGTCTTTGAGCTGGCCTGGACGCCGGCCTTCATCCTTGTTCGAGTTGATGAACCACTGCACCTCGCGCGGTATCCAGCGGGTCTCGTCGAGATTCTGCGCCTTCAGCATCTTCTTGATGAGGCGCTGCTGGTCTTCCGAATCCAGGATCTGAAAGCCCTGGACGAGACCGGCTTCCCGCCAGTGCAGGCGCAGCAGACGGTGGGCGATGCCGTGGAAGGTGCCAATCCAGAGCGCGCCGCCCGGGAGGCCCAGCAGCTGCTCGACGCGGCCCCGCATTTCCCCGGCCGCCTTGTTCGTGAACGTTACCGCCAGTATTGCGTGCGGCGAAGCCCCGGCTGCCTGGATGACCCAGACGATCCGATGCGTCAGCACCCGGGTCTTGCCGCTGCCGGCTCCTGCCAGGACCAGAACCGGGCCGACGGGTGCGGTAACGGCATCCCGCTGAGCGTCGTTCAGCGGATTCAGGAGGGGCGACAGATCCATAGGGGGGCGCATTCTAAGCGGTGGCGACCCTCCCCCGCTCGGCGAATTTCAGCAGCGCGGCGATGAACCCCAGGAGGACCGGCCCGATGATGAGCCCGAGAATGCCGAAGGCCTCCGCGCCACCGATGGCCCCCACGAAAACGGCGAGCGTGGAGATGTGGGCGCGATGCGACGTCAACCAGGGCCGCAGGACGTTTTCCACGATGGCCATCAAGCCGCCCCACGCGGCGAGGAAGATCGCCGCACCCCAATGAGCTGTGAACATGAGGTAGAGGGCGGCGGGCGCCAACACGATCGCGGATCCCGCCGGCAGAAACGCCGCAATCGTGGCGAGCACGCCGAAGACGACCGGCGATGGCAGGCCGACGATGGCGAAGCCCACTCCGACGAACACGCCTTGTACCAGTGCGGTTGCGACGGAGCCGAAGACCACGGCGCGCGTCACGTCACCCAGGTAGGTCAGCAGCTTGCCGCGGGGCTCGGGCTCCATGGGAATGAGCCTCGTCAGGCGCTCGATCATTTCCTTGCCATCGCGCAGCAGGAAGAACAACAGGAACAACATCATCACGAATCCGAACAGGGACCCGACGACGCCGAGAGCGAACGAGCCGCCCATCGAGGCAACGGATTTCAACAGTGTTTGTGCGCCCTCGGTGAGCCAGCTCTGGACCTGCTCGACGCTGATGGCAGCGGTCTCGTGCGTCCACCGCAGGACGCTCCCGATGACGGGATACGCCTCCAGCCGCGCGAGGAGCTGGGGATACGGCTGCAGCGCGAGCGACGACGATCTGAAGGTCTCGAGCATCGCGGCGACCTGCTTCGCAAACACGACGCCCAGAATGCCCAGCGGCGCGACCACGAGGAACGGCGTCAGCACGGTGAGAATGCCGGCGGAGGCGGCGGCCCGCCCCTTCAGTTTGCGGGTCAACCTGGCGTGCAGCGGATGCAGCAGGAAGGCCAACACGGCGCCCCAGACGACCGTGTTCCACAGCGGCCGCAGAATCGATATCAGCAGCAGGCCGAGAACCCCGATCGTGACGACGAGAAAGCTGCGGCGATAGAAGGCTGAGTACATACTAGAGCTCGCGGCGATGGGGGTGGGATCGAAGGGTAACGCGAAAACGGAGCGCCCGGACATGCTGACGCTGTTTGATTATCTCGATTCGGGTAACGGCTACAAGATCCGCTTGCTGCTCGCGCAGCTCGGGCTGGCGTACCGCCGGGTGGAGGTCGATATCCTCGCCGGCCAGACGCGCACGCCGCAATTCCTCGCGAAGAACCCCAATGGCCGCATCCCGACACTGCAACTCGAGGACGGCTCCTTCCTGGCGGAGTCGAACGCGATCATGTGGTATCTCGCGGAAAGCTCACCCTACATTCCGACCGATCGCGAGGCGCGAGCGCGTGTGCTGCAGTGGATGTTTTTCGAGCAGTATAGCCACGAGCCCTATGTCGCGACACCGCGATTCATCGTGAAGCATTTGCCGGCCGATTCTCCGCGACACGCAGAGTTGCCGGAGCGGCTCGCACGCGGTCACGCTGCGCTCGCAGTGATGGAGACGCATCTTCAGACACGGACGTTCTTCGTCGGCGACCGATACACGCTTGCCGATATAGCGCTGTACGCCTACACGCACGTGGGGCCTGAGGGCGGTCTCGATCTGACGCCATATCCTGCCGTGGGCCGATGGCTGCGGCGGGTGGCGACCCAGGCCCGCCACATACCGATTACCTACAGACCGCCGGGGTGAGCGAGCAGGCGCCGGACCAGCTCGCCGATCTCGGCCACGTTTCCCGGCTTCTGCACGGTCGCGGTCACCCCGATGAGACGCGCGCTCTCCGCCTCCTCGGGGACTACGAAGCCCGTCGCGATGACGACCCGCGCCTGCGGGCGAACCTCGAGCACACTCTGGGCAAACTCGAGGCCATTCATGCCGGGCATCGATCGATCGGCCAGCACCAGGTCGAAGGCGGCGGGCTCGGCGCGGAAAGCCGCGAGCGCCGCGGCGGGGTCCGTGAAGCCCGCGGAATGATAGCCGAGTGACTTCAGCATTCTGACGACCAGGAAAACCAACGACTCCTCGTCATCCAGATACAGGACCCGCTGTCCTGACACTGCCCGCCACTACCAGCGATTGCGCAGTTCGCGCAGCTTGAGGAACACCGTTTTGGCGTCCGGCTGCGCTGGCAGATCGGGGAAGCTCTCGCGCAAGCGAGCGATGACGGTGGGATTTTGCAGACGGAAGAATGTGTTGATGTGCTTCTCGTCGCCGAGCGTCGTCACAGTTGCGTGGGCCGCATCGTGCTCGCGCGCGGACGCGAGGGTAGCCCGGGCGCTCGCGTTATCGGGCTCGCGGTCCAGCGTGAACTCGAGGTTCCGGACGAGATACTCATGCCCGGGGTAGATGCGTGTGTCGTCAGGCAGCTTCGCGAGCTGCGACGCGAAGGTGTGATAGAGCTCTTCGGGGTGGCCGCCCTGGTGGCAGTTGCCGGCGCCTGCATTGAAGAGTGTATCGCCGCAGAATAAAGCTGGCCGCTCGGTCCGCGCGAATACGCAGATGTGCGCCATGGTATGGCCCGGGGTATCCAGGCATTCGAGCTCGACGGTACGCCCCACGCGGATGATGTCCTGCTTGTGCAAACCGCGATCCACGCCACCGATCTTGGAAGCGGCGCCGGCGTGAGCCAATACTCGGGCGCCCGTTGCGCCGACCAATCCGGCATTGCCGCCGGTGTGATCCATATGCTCATGCGTATTGAGGATCTGCGTGATCTCCCAACCGCGCGTGCGGGCGCTATCCAGGCAGAGCTGCCATTCCAGGGGGTCCACCGCCAACGCCTCGCCCGTTTCCGGGCAGGCGATCAGGTAGTGGAAGTTACGGTATGGATTACCGGACCAGATTCGCTCGATTAACACTGGGCTGCTCCTTACGCGTCACACCGTACCCTGAAACGCTCCGTGGCGCCATAATCAGCGGGCATCCAAGCCTGCGGCGGGGCCGCACGGAGCAGGGCGCATCATGAGGCATACATTTCTATTCGAACCGGGCGTTTGGGTGGGGGAAGGCACCTTCTGGCGCGCAGACGGCGAGCCGCTGTCCGCCGCCGGCCGCATCGAGATTGCGCATCGGGACGATTGCTGGCTGCTGGGTGGCAGTCTCAAGGTGAAGGCGTCTCCATCGGTGGAGTTCGTGACGGCGTACTCGATTACGCCACCGGCTTCTCCCACCAGCAGCATGAAATGGGCGTCGGAGAACGCCACGCTCGGCAAGCAAAGCGGCACCTTCAGCGTGGTAGGGAGGGGAATCCTCAGCGTGTACAGCTGCTCGGCCTCCGGTTATCACGGCGCTGAGCACATGGCGCAGCTCGACACCGACCGCTATCGGCTCACGGCCATCCTGTTGCTCAATGAAAAGCGCCTCTCTTCCTGGGAGCTGGAGTTGTCACGCTAATGCAGGCCCTGCGTCGTCGGCAGGTAGTGATCGGCCAGCAGCGCCGCGAAGAGCCACATCAAGTACGTGACCGAGAACTTGAATACTCGAAAGGGCAGTCCCGCGCGCCGGGTCAGTTTTAACGCCAGCGCGTAATACAGGAACGCCGCGTTCAGGACGAGCGCTGCGGCGAGATAGATCAGGCCGCTCATGCGCGTCAGAAACGGCATCAGCGTCACGACCACCAACAGCACCGTGTATAGCAGCACGTGCAGGCGCGTATACGCAACCCCGTGCGTGACAGGGAGCATCGGAATCCCGGCACGCGCGTAGTCATCGCGGCGAGCGATGGCAAGCGCCCAGAAATGCGGGGGTGTCCATACGAAGATGATCAGAAACAACAGCAGCGCGTTGGGGTCGATGCTGTTTGTAACGGCTGCCCAGCCGAGTACGGGCGGCGCGGCACCGGCCGCTCCGCCAATGACGATGTTCTGTGAGGTCGCGCGCTTCAGCCACACGGTGTAGACGACCGCATACCCAATCAACGAAAGGAACGTGAGCACCGCGGTCAGTCGGTTTACCAGGAAGGCGAGGATCGCCATCGAGGTCACACCCAACACCGCCGCGAAGCACAGGGCCTGCCACTCGCTCAGTTGCCCGGTCGGCAGAGGTCGTGAGCGTGTGCGCGTCATCTGCTCATCGATACGTCGATCCAGGACGTGATTGATGGTCGCCGCGCACGCTGAAGCGAGCGCGATGCCCAGATTGCCCCACAGCAGAGCGTCGAGGGGGGGCATCCCCGGGGTTGCCAGTAGTGTTCCGACGATGGCCGTGAAGGTGATGAGCGCCACGACCCGCGGCTTGGTCAGCTCCAGATAGCGTCGCCAGAGCGCCGGCGCCGCCGAGGTCAATTCAGATGTTGTCGCCACGTTGGTGCTATGCGTCCGCCGCTCAGGGGGCCGCAGATCCTTTCAGTCTGGCGACCGCCGATGCGAGGTCTTCCGGGCTCACGGGTTTGGCGATGTGTCCTTGATAACCGCTCGCCCGAGCGCGGATGGCGTCTTCGAGGCGCGCAAACGCCGTGAGGGCCAGCGCAGGTACACGTCCGCCGCGCTCTGCGGGGCGAGCGCGCAACTGGCGCATGAACTCGTACCCATCCACTCCGGGCATGCCGATATCCGAGACGATGACATCCGGCTCCCACTGGTCGAGAGCGGACAGGGCTTCCTGAGCGGTGGCGACTGCCCGGAGCTCGAAGCCGGCCTTCGCCAGGCCCTCGACGGTCACCTCCCGAGCGTCGGGATCATCATCCACCAGCAGCACTTTCCACGACCTCGATCTGAGCACGGGCAGGTTCGGGAAGCTTGCCGCATCGGACGGCGATGCGTCCACGCTCGTGTTGGTTCGTAGCAGCGGGAGCGAGACGGAGAACGTTGAGCCTGCGTTCTCGCCCGCGCTTTCCGCCCGCACGGTTCCCTGGTGCAGCTCGACCACATGACGCACGATCGCAAGCCCCAGTCCCATCCCCGTGTGCTGGCGTGTGCTGGTGCTGTCCGCCTGGCGAAAGCGATCGAAGACGTGAGGCAGGAAGTCGGCTGAGATGCCGATTCCCGTATCCGTGACCGAAATGTGCACGTGGTCGTCCGACGCGTGCATGCGCACATCCACGCAGCCGCCGGATGGCGTGAACTTCACGGCGTTGGACAACAGGTTGAGTAGTACCTGCTGCAATCGATCCGGGTCGCCGTTGACGCGAGCGTCCGGCGCTTCCTGCGAGACCGTGACGGCGACCTGCTTGCTGGCAGCGACCAGACGGAGGCTCTCGACGGCCGACTGCAGGATGCCGCTGATCCTGACCTCCTGCATCGCCATGCGGAATTTGCCCGTCACGATGCGGGATACGTCGAGCAGGTCTTCGATGAGCTGCGCCTGCGACCGAGCCGCACGCTCGATGGCTTCGGCGGCCCGGACTTTCTGCTCGTCCGACAGGAGCCCTTTGCGCAGCAGATGAGCCCAGCCGATGATGATGTTCATCGGCGTGCGCAGCTCATGCGAGAGGTTTGCGAGGAAGTCGTCCTTGAGCCGGGTCGCCTCCTCGGCCTGTGCACGCGCCACTCGCTCCCGCTCGAATGCGGCCTCGCGATCGGCTTCGATGCGCTTCTGGGCAGTGATGTCGAGGACGAGCGTCATCCAGCGCTTGCGGGCCCGGTCGATCAAGGCTGCGCCCACGACGACGTTGATACGGCGGCCGTCCTTGTGCAGATATTCTTTCTCGAAGGGGCCGCACGACCCGCGCTCTATGAGCTCGTCCACCGCGCGGCGCGAGATGTCGCGATACTCCGGCGGAGTGATGTCGAGGAACGAGACGAGGCTCTTGACCTCCTCGAGGCGGTAGCCGAGCATCGAGAGGAACAGTTCATTGGCCTCGACGATGCGCTGATCCTGGACGACGAGGATTCCGACGACATTGGAGTCAACGAGCCGCCGCCAGCGCTGCTCCGTCTCGCGCAAGCCCGCCTCGGTGTGTCGTAACTGCAGCAGAACGCTCACGACGGTCTCGAGGACTTTCGGCTCGAGCGGCTCCGTCAGATAGATGTCGGCGCCGCCCCGCAGTCCCGTCTGCTGATCCGATTCGGTGATGAACGTCGCCGAGACCTGGATGACGGGAGTCGTGGCGGTGACCGGGTCACCCTTGATCGCCTTGCAGACGTCGATCCCGTTCATGTCGGGCAGATTGACGTCGAGCAGGATGAGCTGTGGCTGCAGCTCCCGGGCGAGGCGTAATGCCTCCGCGCCGGTGCCCGCCTCGGCGACTTCGTAGCCGGCGGCACGGAGCACCCGTGTTTTACCGTAGCGCAGGCCGGCGGTGTCGTCCACATTGAGGATCAGGTTGCGAATCATCGCGAGCTACAGGCCGTTCGAGGCCAGAAGGGCGCGCGCCCGGTCGGCGCTCAACTCGCTCTTGTGCATCACGGCCTGGGCACGCCGGCCCAGGCGATCGTGATCGGCACGCGACAACATACCGGAGGTGACCACGGCGACCGGCACTTCGCGCAGCTCCACGTCGCTCTTCAGAGCCTCGAGGATCTCCTCGCCACCGAGATCCGGCAGCTGCAGATCGAGGAGGATCATGGAGGGTCGCGTGCGACGCGCGGCCGCGAGGCCGGTGCGGCCATCGGGTGCCTCGATGACGCACTGACCCTCGTTCGTGAACAGTTTGTGCATGAGGTAGCGCGCCGCCGGGTCGTCGTCGATCACGAGCACGCTGCGATGGACGAGCGTCTGCAGCTTCTGGAGCAACAGTTCCTGGGACACCGGCTTCAAACAGTACGCGTCGGCGCCCAGCGCCAGTCCTTTGCGCTCATCTTCCACCGACGTGACCACGACGATGGGAATGGCCGCAGTCGCGGGCTCCCTCTTCAGCTCGCCCAGCCAGCGCCAGGCGTCTTCGCCCCGCAGCAGGATGTCCAACAGGATCGCGTGCGGACGGACGCGTTGCATGAGCTCGCGCGCTTCGCGCAGGTTGCGCGCACTGACCGGTTGATAGCGCGAGCCGCGCAGGTATGTCTCGAGAATCAGACGCGACTCGGGCTCGTCGTCCACGATCAGCACCGGGATGAATCCCGGCTCGACCTGGCTCTTCGCCGCCAGATCCGCGGCGAGCGTGCGCTCCTCGAAGCGGGCAGGCAATGCGGCTGAGAACACGGAGCCGGCGCCGAGCTCGCTCATGACCGCAACCTCTCCGCCAAGCAGTCGCGCGAGGCGGCGGCACAGGGGCAAGCCGAGTCCCGTTCCCTTCACCTTCGCCTGCAGCGCATTCTGTACCTGAGTGAATTCCTCGAAGATCCGCACCTGATCCCCGGGGTCGATGCCGATCCCGGTATCGGCAACGAGGAAGCGCACGGTCGAGCGGTCGTCGCTCAACCCGGCACTGACACGAACCTCGCCGCGCTCGGTGAACTTGATGGCGTTGGAGATGAAATTGCGCAGGATCTGCGAGACTTTGCCTTCATCCGTGAAGAGCATCAGCGGCGTCTCGGGCTCGTCGAAGACCAGCTTGACACTGTCGCCGGCGAGCAGCGGCCGCAACATGCCGCGCAGGGCGCTGAAAAGATTCGCGACGCTGAACTCGATCGGCCGGACCTCGATCTTGCCCGCCTCGATCTTCGCCAGATCCAGCAGGTCGTCCACCAGCGCAGTCAGATCGTTGGCCGCCTTGGCGATGAACTGGACCTGCTTCTCCTGCTCGTGTGTCAGATCGCCGTCCACGCGGCCCACGAGGAGGCGCGACAGGGCCTGAATGGAGCTCAGTGGCGTGCGGAACTCATGACTCATGTTCGAGAGGAAGCGCGATTTCATCTCATCGGCGCGCCGCAGGTGATCGGCTTTCTCATCGAGCTCCGCGTACAGCGCCACCACGCCGCGGTTGGTGTCCTCGAGCTCCCGGTTCAAGTGCAACAGCTCTTCCTGGCGCTCGCGCAGCTCGCTCAGGGCATGCAACAACTCCTTGTTCTGCTCCTGCAGCTCCTCGAGGGGTCCGACGGGCTGCCGGCTGGCGAGCTGCTGCAGGATGCGCCCGAGGTCCGCCGGCGCAATGAAGGGGGCGTGCGCGGGCAGGATCTTCTTCAGCAGAATGTCGGTGCCCTCGGTGCGGCTCGTGCGGATCTCGACCTGATCCATCAGACGATGGGCGCCCAGGAGGCCGAGTCCCATGCCGGTCCTGGATTGATACTGGCCGCTCATCACGCGCTCGAGCTCCGGGATGCCGGGTCCCTGATCCCGGATTCGCACGAGCAGCAGCTGGGGCGGACTCGAGCCTTCGAGAGTGAATTCGACTTTCCCGCCGTGCGCGTACCGATACGCGTTGCGTGCAATCTCCGACACCGCGGTGGCGACGCGTGTCTGATCCTGGCTATCGAAGCTGAGGAGGCCTGCGATCTGGCGCGCGCGCTGGCGGGCGACGACCACATCCTGCTCGTAATGAATGGCTACGGTCAGCAGAGGCCTGTTCATGGTTGGGCGATCGGGCCACCCGCCCTGTTCCGTATGACGATGATTGTCGCGTCATCCCGTCCGCGCTCGTGGTCGCGGTACAGGACCCCGGCGATCACCCCCGGATGCCGGCTTGCGAGCCCAGGATACTCCCCCAAATTCCAGTGGGTTGCCAGCCCGTCGCTGTGCAGGATCAGCAGGGCCTGAGAGGGGAAGGAGAAGTCGAACTGCTGGGCGCGCCGCATCGTATGGCCCACCGTCCCATTGTGGGATGCCAGCGTACGACGCTGGGCTCCGGCTTCCACCCTGCAGGCGATATTGCCAACGCCGGCGAAACTCCCCTGGCTCTTGTTGCAGGCCAGGCGCGCGACGGCGAGCGCTGCCCCACGGGTGGGAACCAGCGCTCGGTGGCAGGCCTCGACGATGGCGATGGGGTCATCGGCGCCCCGATTCCCCAGGACCCGGGTGGCCGCGACGGCTGCCCGGTGTGCATCGGGGCCGTGACCGAGCCCGTCTGCCACCATCACGGACTGATAGCTGCCGGCTGCCTCGATACCCCAGGCATCGCCGGAGACGGTCTCTCCGGACTTGGCCGTGCAAACGGCGCCGACTTCGATCGGCTCCGTATCGTCGCCGTCCGAGCGGGCCCAGACCTCCAGTCGCAAGGCCGTACCGTGTCCGGGAGGTGCGTAAATGTCGAAGGCTTCGGACAGGCGTGACAGAGCCCCGAGCCCCGTGCCGGGGCTGCCCGCTGTCGAGGTGCCGTCCCGCAGACTGGCCGCGAGATTCGCAATGCCGGGCCCCTTGTCCAAGGCCAGCATCTCGATTCCGCGGCGGCGGCCTCTCTCCAGAGTCCTCAGCAGGATTCGACCTCTGCCGGCGTGCTTGACGATGTTGGTGGCCGCTTCCGTGACACAGAGTGCGACCTTGCCCGTCTGAATCTCGTCGAAGCCCAGCGTCTCCCCGAGCCCTGCCGCCGCTCGTCGCGCGACGCCAACTTCGCTACGGTCGTTGATCGGGCTGACCGCCGAGAGCGGACCGGTCATCCGCTATCGCCAGCGGGCGATCGTCACCCGGGTGCCCTGACCGGGCTTTGAATCGATGGAGAATTCGTTGGAGAGCCGGCGCGCGCCGCTCAACCCGAGTCCGAGGCCGCCGCCGCTCGAGAAACCATCCACCAGGGCACGCTCGATATCCTCGATGCCGGGCCCCTGGTCCTTGAAGATGAGCCGCACGCCGCGTCGCATGTTGTCGTTCAGACGCAAGATCTCGACCTCGCCGCCTTTTCCGTATTCGAGCGTATTGCGAGCGAGCTCGCTTGCGGCAGTGACCAGCTTCGTCTGGTCTACGAGGTTGAATCCCTGCGCGAGCGCATGCTCGCGGGTGGCCTGACGGACGCGCACGATGTCTTCCTGCGAGCGGATAGGCAGGGTAGCGCTGTGGACTACAGCCATGAGAGCTTAGCGCAGTAACGGCGGCCCTATCGGCCTACCGTTGCCCCGAGCGGTCGTGGAGAAGGGCCATCCCCTTGTCCACGTTCAGCGCGGTGCGTACACCTTCGAGCGACAGCCCAAGCTCGACAAGAGTGATGGCGACGGCCGGTTGCATGCCGACCACGACGGTCTCGGCATCGAGCACTCGCGCCATCGCGGCGATGTTGCTGATCATCCGGCCGATGAAGGAATCCACGATCTCGAGCGAGGAGATGTCGATCAGGACGCCGCGCGCGCGCACGGCCACGATGCGCTCGGTGAGGTCATCCTGCAGTTGCAGGGCGAGCTGATCGTGCATGTCCACCTGGATCGTGACCAGGAGGAATGCGCCCATTTTCAGGATCGGAATGCGGTCCATGGCGCTCGTCAGCTCGCGGTGCCGCCTTGAGGCAACTTGGCCTGGGTACGCCGCAAGGCGATGACGAATGCATCCGCGAGGGTCGCCTTCGTGATGACGTCGGACAAGTTCACGCCGAGGTGCACGATCGTCTGCGCAATCTGCGGCCGAATGCCGCTGATGATGCAGTCCGCGCCCATGAGCCGTGCCGCCGCAACAGTCTTCAACAGGTGTTGGGCGACGAGAGTGTCCACGGTGGGCACGCCCGTGATGTCGATGATCGCAATCTCGGCGCCGCTGTCCACGATCTTCTGCAGCAGACTCTCCATCACGACCTGGGTACGCTCGCTGTCGAGCGTGCCGATCAATGGCAGCGCGAGGATGTTCTCCCACAGCTGGACGACCGGCGTGGACAGCTCGAGCAACTCCTGCTGTTGACGCGCGATCACCTCCTCGCGGCTCTTCTGGTACATCTCGACCGCGTGCAGGCCGAGGCTGTCGATGAGCCCGGTGATCAGCCAGATCTCATCGGCAAGTCCCTGCGGATCATTCGCGAGGGCCTGGCGCGCACGCTCGAACAACGGCTCCTTCAAGGAGAACACGAAGGTTGCGGTCTCCGTCGGGCTGAAGCCCTGCAACGCCCTGGAGCGCGAGATAACGGCGAGACACTCCTTCACGGGGGCCCATTCCGATCCTGACACGTGGCGTAGATCACCGTTGCGGACGGCGTCGCGCACGCGACTGAGGAACTCCCGCGATTGCTCGCGAAGCTCGCCCTCCTTCATCAGGTCCGAGCGGAGCGTGGCCGCGGAAAGCTGGCTCTTGATCCAGTCCGCGAGAATCTCCTGCTGGGAATTCGCGAGGCTCTGTTGCAGAACTTGCCCGGCTGGCATGGCGACCTCTTGATGGGCTTATGTCGTAAACGGGGTCGCGAAGGGTATCAGAATGCGCTTGCTCCGGGTGCCCGCCGCAGGGCATGCAGCAGCGCCATGACGCTGAGCAACAACACCGCCGCCCCCGCCGTGTGTGCGGTAGCCAACCAAAGTGGAAAGCCCTTGATTACCATGGAGATTCCGATGGCGAGCTGCAGGGCGAGAGCCGCGAGGACGGCGATCGCGCGAGGCCGCAGGGCGCGCAGTGACGAGCTCGCGAGAATCGTGACCGCCACGGCACAGAGTGTCAGAGTGGCCACGACGGCCCCCAACCTGTGTGTCAGGTGGATGGCCACCCGCGCGGGGTTCTCGAGGATGCCGCCCTCGTAGTTGACCCACAGGCCATGCCACAGCACGAAGGCATCCCGGAAGTCCGTGACGGGCCACCACTGGTTCTGACAGGTCGGGAAGTCAGGGCACGCAATCGCCGCATAATTGCTGCTCGTCCAGCCCCCCAGCGCGATCTGGATGACCAGTGCGATCAGTCCCGACACGGTCGCAGCCGTGATGGCAGCGGAGGCCTGCCTCCGCGAGCGTGTCGCCGAGCCCCAACCGGTCCTCGGCAGGCTGAGGACCAGCCACCACAGCAAGCCCAGGGTCGTCAGACCGAAGAGCAGATGCAGGGTGACGATCAGCGGCTTGAGCTGCCAGGTCACCGTCAGCATGCCCAACATTCCCTGGAGGACGACGATCCCCAACAACGCGAGGGCATAGCCGACACTGACCGGCCGCACGCGCCGGTTGACGATCACGATCGAAGCGATCGCCGCGATGAGGAGGCCCAGTGTCGAAGCTGCGTAGCGATGAATCATCTCGCGCCACGCTTTGCCGACCTCGAGCGGCCGCTGCGCAAAGGCGGCCTGCGCCGCCGCGCTGTGTTGCGCGCCGAGCGGCGTGACATGTCCATAACAGCCGGGCCAGTCGGGGCAGCCAAGGCCTGCGGCGGTGAGTCGCACGTAGGCTCCCAGCACGACCACGATGAAGCACAGGACGAAGCCTGCGAGTGCCAGGGAGCGAATGAGGCGGGCAGCCGGCATGATGACGAGAGCTCGTGTGACTTCAACCGATATGAGACAGGCGCAACAGCTTGCGGAGGTCTTCGAGGAGGCCTTTTGGATCCTGACGCACGTCGTAACGCATCATCAGGTTTCCGAGGGGATCGACGATGTAGAGGGAATTCTCGCGCGCGGTGTCGGGGAAGAGCCGCAGGAGCGGGCTCGCCGCCGCGCCGCTCGCGTCGATTACCTGAAGTCCCGGATGCTCGCGCCGCAGCAGCTCACGCGCACAGCACTCTCCTGTTGCGAGGAAAACTCGGGCGACTCGCGGCATGTCATTGTTCAGCGAAAGACGCGTCTGGCGCATGATGTACAGCGTGTGCCGGCAGGCCTCGCTGCAGCTGCCGGGTCCGATGTAGACGACCGACCATTTGTCGCGCAACAGGTGAGCCGCCGCGGCCGGATCGCCGATCGCAACGGGTAGCTCGACGGAGGGGAGCGGCCGGGCGGGCTCGATCAACTCGCCATGATTGACTCGCGTCGCCGGCCGCCAATCGGTGGCGTAATACATCCAGAACGAAGCAGCCAACGGCAGCAGGAACAGGCCCGCCAGCACTCCGAGTGTCCGCAGGTTGCGCGCCCGCAGGCTGCGGACGGCGTCCGTCTCCGTCTCGGCGCTCATGTCGCCTCCGGAACCTTGTGCAGGTTCATGCCGAACCACAGCGCCACGAGCATCACCGCGAAGGACCACCATTGAACGGCATACGACCAATGTCGGATCGGCTCCGGCCCTGGCGGATGCCAGTCGCGTACGTAGCCGTCAGGCTCCTTCGGATCGAGCAGCACGATCTGCGGCTCGAGTCGTCTTCCGAGCGCGCCGCTCAACTGCTCGATCGTGGGGTACGTGGTGACCTTGGGCCAGCTCGCATCATGCAACGGCGGCGCGCGCCCGCTCGCAAGGCCTGCTGCCGGAAGACCGGCGGCGCGGCCGACGAGAGTGCGAGGCCCAGTCGTCGCGAACGCGACCGAAGGCAGCCGACTTCGCTGCCCCGTGAAGGGAACCCAGCCTCGGTCTATCAGCGTGAGCTCTCCTCCGCCGCGATCGAGGGCGGTCAGCACCTCGTAGCCTGCGTGACCTTCATAGGTTCTATTGTCGAGGAGAAACTGATGGTCTGCATCGAGGCGGCCGGTGAGGCGGATGCGCTGAAAGCGGGGGATGTCCTTCAGTCCCTGTGTCGCCGGCAGATCCAGGATCTGATCCGTCCCGCGCTCGAACTGGTCCCACTCAGCCTGACGCAGCTGCCCCTTGCCCCACTGCCAGCGGCCGAGCTCGATGAACGCCCACAGGAGCAGGATCGTGAGAAGCGTGAACGTCCAGGACGGGGCGAAGACTCGGCGGCCGAGCGCGATCCGTACGGGCACTACGTGCGTACCCGCCGACACCTGGGCATGAGGCCGCTATCCAGGCACATGGATGTGCCCGCCGCCATCGGCGGCGAGCGACGAGCAAAAGTCACGTCTTTTGCTCGTCGCGCGAGGGGCGCGACAGGGAAGTCGCGATCCCGAGCAATTCATAACCAGTATACGAAGATGAACAGGCCCAACCACACGACGTCCACGAAGTGCCAGTACCAGGCGACTGCCTCGAAGGCGAAGTGGCGTTGCGGCGTGAAGTGCCCACGCAGCACGCGCAACCAGATGATCAGGAGCATGATTGCGCCGATCGTCACGTGCAGGCCGTGGAAGCCGGTGAGCATGAAAAAGGTCGAGCCGTAGATGCCGGTGGAGAGCCGCAGACCGAGCTCCCGGTAGGCTTCGCCGTACTCGTGCGCCTGCAGGCCCACGAACGTGAAGCCCAGAATGAAGGTGAGCGCGAGGAAGAGAGCCAGGGTGCCGCGATGGCCGGCGCGAAGCGCGTGGTGAGCGATAGTGATCGTGACACCGCTCGTGAGCAGGATCGCGGTGTTGATCGCAGGCAGACTGAAAGCCGGGATGACGTTGAAGGACGAATCGGGCCGACCGCCGACATGCGCGGGTCCGTTGGTGGGCCAGGTGCCCTCGAAGGACGGCCACAGCACGAAGTTGGTGAAAACCTTCACGCCTTGACCGCCCAGCCACGGCACCGACAGGGTCCGCGCGTAGAACAGCGCGCCGAAGAAGGCGGCGAAGAACATGACCTCGGAGAAGATGAACCACATCATGCCCATGCGGAACGAGCGGTCCACCTGGGTGTTGTAGATGCCGTGCTGGTTCTCGCCGATGACGACGTGGAACCAGCCGAAGAACATGATGAAGACCAGGAGCGCGCCCGGCAGGAAGGACCACCCGCTCGCCCAGTCATTCAGATAGGCGATGGCGCCCATCATGACGGTGAACAGCGCGAACGACCCGATGATGGGCCACGGGCTGTGGTGCGGGATGTAGTACCGGCTGCTGTCGGGGGCGTGTGCGTGTGCGTTTGCCATGATCTTTCCGTCTTCTTTCAGTAGCGCCTACCGCGAGGTGACGCGCGATGACTCATCGTAAAACGTGTAAGCAAGAGTGATCCGATCCACGTAGCCCGGTATCGAGGGATCCACGATGAAGCGTACGGGCATTTTTCGCTGCTCGTCCGCCTTGAAGGACTGCGGCGAGAAGCAGAAGCATTCGGTCTTGTGGAAGAACGCGGCCACTTTCGACGGCGCGATGTTCGGCACGGCCTGAGCGACCGTGGCGCGACCCGTCAGGTTGTGCGCGAAGAACTCGGCTGTGTAGAGCTGTCCCGGGTGCACGTCTACTGTGCGGACAACGGGCCGGAAGTCCCAGCTCCCCGCGCTCGCGACATCCGCGAGGAATTCGACCGTGATGGTGCGCGAGAGGTCCGGCTTCTCGATCGCTTTGACCCGACGCAGCAGCTCCTTCTGGTCGCCGTAGCCGGTCACCTGACAGAGCACGCTGTAGAGCGGCACGAGCGCGAATCCGAATCCGAAGCTGCCGAGCGCAATGGCCAGCAGCTTGAGGGTCAGACTCCGGTTCGCTCGCGGGACATCGCTCATGAGGTCGCGCGCACCACTGACAGGATGATGAAGCCGAGATAGAACGCGAGCGCGATGAGTCCGAACACGATGGCCGTGCGTCGGATCTTCCTGCGCCTCTGCGGATCATCGACTGGCACCGCAGGTGTCGTTCTGCTCAATGCGCCGCACCTTTCGCGATCAGGGCGTCGGACGGGGGCGTCTCCCAGGAGTGGTACGGCGCCGGCGAGGGCAGCTCCCACTCGAGGCCATGCGCGCCCTCCCAGGGCTTGTTGCCGAGCACTTTCTGCCCGGACTTCACGCACTGGATGATGATGTACGGGAAGAGCAGCTGCGAGAGGCCGAAGCCGAAGCCGCCGATCGAGGAGACCATGTTCCAGTCCGTGAACTGCACCGCATAGTCGGGGATGCGCCGCGGCATCCCGGCGAGTCCCAGGAAGTGCTGCGGAAAGAACAGGACGTTCACGAAGATGGTGGACAGCCAGAAGTGCCACTTGGCGAGGCCCTGGTCGTACATATTGCCCACCCACTTCGGCAGCCAGTAGTAGACGCCGCCCATGATGGCGAAGATGGCGCCCGGCACGAGCACGTAGTGGAAGTGCGCCACCACGAAGTACGTGTCCTGATACTGGTAGTCCGCCGGGACGATCGCGAGCATCAGGCCCGAGAAGCCGCCGATCGTGAACAGGAACAGGAAGGCCAGGGCGAACAGCATCGGCGGCTCGAATGAGAGCGAGCCCTTCCACAGGGTCGTCGTCCAGTTGAAGACCTTCACGCCCGTGGGGATCGCGATGAGCATCGTCGAGAGCATGAAGAAGAGCTGCGCGGCGAGCGGCATGCCGACCGTGAACATGTGGTGCGCCCACACGATGAACGACAGGAATGCGATCGAGGCCGTCGCGTACACCATCGCCTCGTAGCCGAACAGCGGCTTGCGCGAGAAGGTCGGGATGATCTCCGAGACGATGCCGAAGGCCGGCAGGATGAGGATGTACACCTCGGGGTGGCCGAAGAACCAGAAGATGTGCTGGAACATCACCGGATCGCCGCCCCCGGCCGCCGTGAAGAAGGTCGTGCCGAAGAAGTGATCCGTGAGCAGCATCGTCACCGCTCCCGCGAGCACCGGCATCACGGCGATCAGCAGATACGCCGTGATCAGCCACGACCAGACGAAGAGCGGCATGCGCAGCAGGGTCATGCCGGGCGCGCGCATGTTCATGATCGTCACGACGACATTGATGGCGCCCAGGATCGAGGAGGCGCCCATCAGGTGGATGGCGAAGATCACCATCGGGAAGCAGGCGCCGTTCTGCAGCATGAGCGGCGGATACATCGTCCAGCCGCCGGCCGGTGCGCCGCCCGGAACGAACAGCGTCGCGAGCAGGATCGAGAAGGCGAACGGCAGGATCCAGAAGCTGAAGTTGTTGAGCCGCGGCAGCGCCATATCGGGCGCTCCGACCTGCATCGGGATCATCCAGTTGGCGAGCCCCGTCCAGGCCGGCATCACGGCGCCGAAGATCATGAGCAGCGCGTGCATGGTCGTCATGGAATTGAACAGCTGAGGATCGACCAGCTGCATGCCGGGTTTGAACAGCTCCGCGCGGATCACCATCGCCATCGCGCCGCCGATGAAGAACATCGTGCAGGCGAAGATCAGGTACATCGTGCCGATGTCCTTGTGATTGGTCGCGTAGACCCAGCGTCGCCAGCCGTGCGGCTTGTGATCGTGATGTTCGTCGTGCTCGGCGGCGTGTGCTTGGTGATGCTCAGCCATGGTGGTCTCTCGAATGGGCGCGATGGATTGAAGAGGGGGCTTCAGGGGGCTCGAGTCGGATGGATCAGCTCTTCGACGGCGCCGCGGTCGTCGTGCTCGAGGCGGTCGGCGCAGGTGCGCTCTCGGGGGTCGCGGCCTGCTTCTGCTCGGCCGCCTTGTCCTTCAACCAGGCCTCGAACTCCTGCTTGGAGCGGGCGTCGACGACGATGGGCATGAAGCCATGGTCACGTCCGCACAACTCGGCGCACTGACCGCGGTAGAGCCCCGGCTTGTCGGCGTCGATGTTGAACCAGGCTTCGTTGACGAAGCCCGGGATCGCGTCCTTCTTGACGCCGAACGCGGGCACCCACCATGAGTGGATGACGTCGGCGCCCGTGATCAGCAGGCGGACCTTCGTGCCGACCGGCACGACCAGCGGATGATCCACGTTGAGCAGATAGTGCGGGATCGTGTTCGGATCGATGCCCGAGGCGAGCTCGCGAGCATGGTCGCTTTCGGGGTCGAGCCGCGAGAAGAAGCTGACGCCCCGGTCGAGGTAGTCGTAGTTCCAGCCCCACTGGAAGCCGGTCACCTTGATGGTGAGCTCGGTCCGGGTGGTGTCCTCGATCTCGACCAGGGTGCGCGCGGCCGGCACGGCCATCGCGATGAGAATGACGACCGGGATCGCGGTCCAGACGATCTCGACCCGCGTGTTGTGCACGATGGTCGTATCGGCCACCGCGCCCTGCGATTTCCGGAAGGTCACGATCGAATAGAGCATGGCGCCGAAAACGACGACGGCGATGGCCACGCATACCCAGAAGATGAGCATGTGCAGGTCATAGATCTTGCGGCTGATGTCCGTCACGCCCTGCGTCATGTTGAGCAGGCTCCAGCCCGACTCGGCGTGGGCAGGCAGGGCCGCGGCAGCGGCGATGGCGAGCAGGGCAACGGCGCGATTTGAGCGAGTCATCATGTCGACCTTAGTTTTAGCAACCTTTTAGGCGCGCGCTCCGTCGTCTTGCGAAGCGAGGCGCGACGCGTGTCTGTCCAGCAGCGAACCCAAGCCGCACATTGTACCGGTGCGCGATCTTTCCGAGCGCGTCAGATGCTTGGCGCCAGTGAGGGTGACTCGTTCACGCGGCCGATCAGCCTCTGCAACCGCAACGCGAGTCCCCGCCGCTCCTCATCCGTGAGAAAGCTGCCCAGCTCGCATTGCCGGCCGTGCGACTCGATCGTGAGCCGGCTCGGGTGCAAGCGCGATGCGGGGCGGCGAAGTTTAACCTGCGCCCAGTGCCGCGGGAACACGACTTGAGTGGATTGCGTGCGCTGGCGGATCTCGATGGCCACATCGGCCTCGGTCACGGTGATCGTCTGGTGGTGATGCCGCCGGTCCATGCTTTTCCACAGCGCCCAGCCGAGCAGCAGCATCTCGAGCCCCGCGAAGGGCAGCACGGGCCAGAAACCCTGGAAGGTCATGAGTGCGGCGATCGCGAACGAGAGGCTGCACGTGCCGCCGAAAAACAGCCGGGCGCTGCGAACTGTCAGAGAGCAGCGGGGACAGAGATCGATTCGGAAGGGTTGAGCGTTCAAGCCCCGTCAATGTACTGCGTTTGGAGACGCTCGCAAAGCACCCTGAAGGGCTTTGCCGTCAATTACTTACGAAGCAGTGGAGGCCCCGCGAGTGGAGGCTCCGCGCGCCCGGCCAGGGCGCTCGCCATCTCATCGCCGGCCGCCTCGAGGAGGGCCGCGCTCGGGCGATGCGGGATGACTGTCAGGGCCGGCTGTTCGAGGGTGGCGGCGAGGGTCCGGAGATTCTCCTGCGCACGCTCGAGGGCCGGGTCGATCGAGTTCGCAACCCATCCGGCGAAGGGGACACCGTCCGCGTGAATGGCACGTCGGCTGAGCTGCGCGTGGTTGATGCAGCCGAGGCGCAATCCGACGACCAAAAGGACGGGGAGGTGGAGGAGGGCTGCGAGGTGAGCGATGGTTTTGTCCGGGCCGATCGGGGCGTACCAGCCGCCCGCCCCTTCGACGACCATGAAGTCGGAGCCGTGTGCGAGCATCTGCAGATTGGCAGCAACCTTGTGGATTTTGATGCCGATCTTGGCCTCATCTGCCGCGATATGCGGCGAAATGGGTGGCGAGAAGCAATAGGGATTGACATGCTCGTAAGGCAGAGGCCGACCGGTCGCCGCCATCAATGCCAGGGCGTCGGCGTTGCGCGGGCCCTGGGGGGTGACGTCCGCGCCCGAGGCAATGGGCTTCATGACGCCGACCCGCAGGCCCCGCCTCACCAGGGCGCGGATGAGGGCTACGGCCGTGAAGGTCTTCCCTGCATTCGTATCGGTACCGGTGATGAAGACGCCGCGGATCAACTCCGGCTCCTGCGCGTGATGGCCCCGATGGGGACAACAGCCTCGCCCCGGTTCATCGATGACACGCGCTGTCCCGACGTCCCCCAGGACGCTCCATAAACGATTTCGTATGTAGCAGGCAAAACGCCGTCCCGCCGAAACGACTCGTATGCCTGTTGCATCTTCGCTATCCGACGACGTCCAGTCAGGCCACGAGCGCGCCCTGCGGTCACGTTGTGAGCGCCAATCGTCTTCAAATCCCGCATCAGCGCCAATGTGTCCGGGTATGTGAGCTGCATGCGCTCGACATCCAGCACAGGCTCCCGCAGTCCCGCGCGCACCAGGGCGTCACCGATGTCGTGCATGTCAGTGAAGTGGTTGACGTGGTTGTAGCTATCCGCGGCGCTCCAGGCCGTGCGCAACTCACGGAGTGTGTCCGGTCCGAAGGTGCTGAAAGCGAAGAATCCGTCCGGCTTCAGAACACGGCGAATCTCTTCTAACACTCGATCCAGCGGCTCGCACCACTGCAGCATCAAGTTGCTGTAGACGACGTCCACACTGGCATCGCGCATGGGCACTTGCAATGCGTCGCCGCACACGCGCTCGAAGCGTCGGAACAGCTGCATGTGTCGTTTCGCCTCTCGGAGCATCCCGGGCGCGATGTCCATCGCGATCACCAGCGCGCTGCGATAGCGACGCTTGAGTGCGCCACTGCCGCGCCCGGTTCCGGCGCCGAGATCCAACACGACCGACGGCTTGAAAGCGAAGGGCTGCAGCCTTCCGAGGAGCTCGTCGGCCACCTGCGATTGCAGGATAGCGGCGCTCTCGTAGCGTTCGCTGGCGCGATCGAAAGAGGCGCGAATTCGAGGGCGATCCAGTCGAAACACGTTCGTGTCCGACAGGTCAGTCTCAGGGGGCGTATCACGGTCAGCCACGCGCGCACTCCCGCCGCGGCTCTGCCGTCTCCACGTTGTCTCCGAGGAGAAACCTATCCAGCGCGCGGATGAGGTCCTTCGTGTGTGACAGAAATGGCGCGTGCGCCGCCCGCCGTATCTCGACGTAGCGGCCGTTGGGTAGTGCCCGCGCCAGCGCTTTCGCCCCGCTCGCGGGCGTGATTCGATCATGTTGCCCGGCGATTACCAGAGTCGGTGCGGCGACATGAGGCAGGGTGTCGCGCAGGTCGGCGTTCGTCAGCCGTTCGAGCCCGCCCGTCAAGGCGGACTGGGTGGCCTCCCCCTGGGCCGCGAGCGCAGAGCGCAGCTCCGCGAGGACCGCATCGCCGTGTGCGCTTCCGCGAACCTGGAGCTCCAGAAATTTGCTCACCGTCCGCTTGTAGTTGTCCTGCAGCTGCGCGGCCATCCTGGTCAGCGCGGCGGCAGGCATGCCGTGCTCCCAGCCCGGGCCGAAGGTGAACTTGGGCGTGGTTGCGATGAGCACCAGCTTCTCGACCTGGCTCGGTGTGGCAGCCGCAAGATCGAGAGCGATCTGTCCGCCGAGCGACCAGCCAACCAGTGTGTAGCGGGTGGATACCGACGCCAGAGTCTCGTGAATCAGCCAGGTCTGCTCGGCCGGCGTGGATCGCGACGGGCTCCAGGGGCTGCGGCCGTGACCCGGCAGGTCGAGGGCAATCGTACGGAATCGATTGCTCAGGCTGGCGCGCAGGCGATCCCACACCTTGAGATTCAGACCCCAGCCATGCAGCAGCACGAGGTCAGGTCCCGCGCCCGAGATCTCGAAGTACAAGCTCACTCGCACACCGTTCGTGGTGATGTTTCGAGCACTACGCCGTCCGAGGCGCGCGCTATCGCGCGACCCAGTGCTGCAGCGAGGCCATCGACCTGGGCTTCGGTGTGGGCTGCGGAGAGTGTGACTCGAAGCCTGGCACTCCCGCGTGGCACGGTCGGTGGACGGATGGCGACGACCCAATAACCCTCGTTCCAGAGTGCAGCTTGCGCGCGCAGCGCGGACTGTGAGCTGCCCAACACGATCGGCTGTATGGGAGTGTTGGAAGCGGTAAGGGGGATCCCGGCGCGCGCCGCAGCGGCGCGGAAGCGGCGAGTCAGGTCGTGTACACGCGCGCGGCGCCATGATTCCCGCTCGGAGATCTCCAGCGCCTTGCGAGTGGCTGCGGCGACTGGCTGAGGCAGGGCAGTCGTGTAGATATACGAGCGCCCCTGGTGGATGAGTAACTCAACCACCTCCCTCGACCCCGCAACGAACGCGCCAAACGAGCCCAGCGCCTTGCCGAGCGTGCCGATCAGAAGAGGCACATCGTCCGTGCTCAATCCGAAATGTTCCAGCGAGCCACGCCCGTGTGCTCCCACCACTCCCAGTCCGTGAGCGTCATCCACTATCAGCCATGCTCCATGCTCGCGACTGGAGGCGGCGAGCGCGGGCAACGGAGCCAGATCGCCGTCCATGCTGAAGACGCCGTCGGTCGCGACCACACTCGTGTTCTCTGCAACCAACATACGATCCGCCGCGTCGGAATCGGCGTGCGCATAACGCTTCAGCCGCGCTCCAGAGAGCAACGCTCCATCGAGGAGCGATGCGTGCGACAGACGGTCGAGGAGTACGGTCTCGCCGCGATCGGCGAACGTCGTGATGGCCGCGAGGTTTGCCATGTAGCCGGTGGAGAACAGCAGTGCGCGCTCGCGTCCTACAAATTCCGCGAGGGCTTCCTCGAGCCGTGCGTGCTCGTAGCCGTGACCGCTCACCAGGTGCGAAGCGGCGCTTCCGGCTCCCCGCTGCGCCGCACACTGACTCATCGCCTCGCCGACCTGGGGATGCCGTGACAGACCGAGATAGTCATTGCTGCAGAAGTCCACGACCTTGCGGCCGTCGGCCTCGAGCGTCACGCGGCTACCGGGCTCGCCGAAGTCCGTGACGGTCCGTCGGCTGCGTGTCAGGTGTTCCTGCTTGAGCCGGGCGAGCGTTGCTTCAGGTTGCGACGAGGAACGTTTCATCGGCGGTTGCCGGTCCGGTTCCGGATGGAGTCGTCTGCTGCGGGGTCAAGGTCTGCGCATGCAATCCGAGCCGCGCAAACAGCCGACGGTCGCGTTCCACGTCGGGGTTGCCGGTGGTGAGCAGCTTCTCACCGTAGAAGATCGAGTTGGCGCCGGCGAGGAAGCACAAGGCCTGAGTCTCGTCGCTCATTTGCTCGCGCCCTGCCGACAATCTCACGTAGGCGCGCGGCATGAGCAGTCGGGCCACCGCGATCGTCCGCACGAAGTCGAAAGGATCGACTCCCTCGAGACCCTGCAGCGGCGTGCCGGCCACCTGCACGAGCTGATTGATCGGCACGCTCTCGGGGTGCTCAGGGAGATTGGCGAGGGTGCGCAGCAGCTGCGCGCGATCCTGGGGCGATTCGCCCATGCCGATGATTCCGCCGCAGCAGACCTTGAGTCCCGCGTCCCGCACGGCTTCCAGCGTGTCGAGGCGGTCCTGATAGGTTCGGGTGGTGATGATCTCGCCGTAGAACTCGGGAGAGGTGTCCAGATTGTGGTTGTAGAAGTCGAGGCCGGCGTCCTTCAGCTGCGTGGCTTGCTCGGATGTCAGCATGCCGAGCGTCGCGCAGGTCTCGAGGCCGGTCGCGCGCACCTCGCGGATCATTTCCGCGATGATCCGGATGTCCTTGGCCTTTGGCGAGCGGTAGGCCGCGCCCATGCAGAAACGTGTTGCGCCGGCCGCCTTTGCGCGCCGGGCACATTCGCCGACCTCCGCGACCTCCAGCAGCGCCTCGCGCTGCAGGCCCGTCTCGTAGTGCACGCTCTGCGGACAGTAAGCGCAGTCCTCCGGACAAGCGCCGGTCTTGATGGAGAGCAGCGTGCTCATCTGAACTGCGTTCGGGGCGTGATGCTCCCGATGGACGCGCTGCGCGTTGAAGAGCAGATCGAGGAACGGGAGGGCGAACAGCGCCTGGACCTCGGGCAGCGTCCAGTCGTGACGGATCGCCCCGAGAGG
The DNA here is from genome assembly GCA_035277965.1 of Steroidobacteraceae bacterium. Lineage (GTDB taxonomy): Bacteria > Pseudomonadota > Gammaproteobacteria > Steroidobacterales > Steroidobacteraceae > 13-2-20CM-66-19. Next base: position 78,454 of record DATEJM010000056.1, read on the forward strand.
GGCTGGGGTCGTGCGTGCCATGGTGGTCGGTAAGCCGGTTGAGACCTCGGTGCCATGTTCCCGGCTGCGGCGGCGACTGTCAACCGACGGGCCGGCCCACGGTCAACAATTGATCATTTTTTGATCAAGTGAGCCGCCAGGGCGATCCCTACGGCGACCGCGCCGCTGGCCGCCAGCAGCACGGCAGCGGCGGCGCAGTCCTTGACGATCCTGATGCGATCGTGGGTCTGCGGATGCAGATGGTCGGCCAGATGCTCGATCGCCGTGTTCAACAGCTCGGCGGCCAGCACCGTCGTGCTCGCGAGCAGCACGACCGCCCACCAGAGCGGCTCGGGCCGCTCGATCGACATCGCGACCCACACCACGACGAGCGTCGCCGCCTGAAATCGGAGGCTGTGCTCCGTCGACAGCGCGTGCGCGAGGCCCCTCATGGCGAAACGCAGGCGCTTCGACAGCGATTGATTCTTGTCAGTCTGCATGTCTCAACACGAGGAAGGCACGGGCTGGAAGGGGTGGCAGCGGGGGCTACGGCCGGTAGACGTACTCGAGCAGCAAGCCGATGAAGATGGCCATTCCGACGTAGTTGTTGTTGAGAAAGGCGCGCAGGCAGCCCGCCGGCCTGCGTTTGCGGATCAGCCACTGCTGATACAGGAACAGAACGCCAGCCGCCGCGATACCGGACCGATACCACTGTCCGAGACCCAGATTGCGCCCTACGAGCACGAGCGCGAACAGCATCATGGCCTGCATCACGAAGATGAGCAGGCGGTCCATGTCGGCGAACAGGATGGCGCTCGACTTCACGCCGATCTTCAGATCGTCCTCGCGGTCGACCATGGCATACATGGTGTCGTAGACGGCGGCCCAGATGACCGCTGCCATATAGAGTACCCACGCGACCCGCGGCAGCGTTCCGAGCTGCGCGGCGAAGGCCATGGGCACACTCCAGCCACCGAACGAGATCCCGAGGTAGAGCTGCGGCATCGGGAAGACACGCTTCACGAACGGATACGACACGGTGAGCGCCGCACCCACGAGCGCCAACTTGATCGTCAGGACATCCAGGCGCGTTACCAGGGCCAGTGCGATGAGACCCAGTGCCGCAAACAGTACCAGGGCTTCCTTCGGCGATACCCGGCGCGCTGCCAGCGGGCGATCCTGCGTCCGCCGCACGTGCGGATCGACGTCACGATCGGCGAAATCGTTGATGACGCATCCGGCCGCGCGCATGACGACGACACCCAACACGAATACGATCAGCACTTTCGGGTTCGGCTTGCCGGCTCCCGCAATCCACAGGGCCCACAGGGCCGGCCAAAGCAACAGCCAGGTCCCGATCGGCCGATCGATGCGCATGAGCAGCGCGTATTCCTCCAGGCGACGCAGTAACCGATGACCGAAGGGAGCCTCACGCGCCCTGGCGTCCTGCGTCAGCAGATCTGGTGGAACCGCAGCCATGGAAGAACCCCGCTCGCTCAGCCTACGCGGCCGTAACGCTCGCCGGTGCCGATCCACCGTGCAGCGAGCGGCGCAATACTATCCGGATGGGCGGCGAGAATCAGTTCCGCTGCGCTCTGAACGCGTGGCAACAGGTCCGCATCGCGCACGAGGTCCGCGACCCGAAGTTGTGCGAGACCCGTCTGCCGGGTTCCCAGCAGCTCGCCCGGACCGCGCAACTCCAGGTCGCGGCGAGCGATCTCGAAACCGTCGGTTGCCTCACGGATCACCTTGAGCCGTTGCCGCGCGAGAGGCGACAACGGTGCCCGATACAACAGAACGCAGGTGCTCGCCTCCGAGCCTCGACCAACGCGTCCCCTCAACTGGTGGAGCTGCGCGAGGCCCATGCGCTCGGCGTTCTCGATGACCATCAGGGTGGCATTCGGCACGTCGACCCCGACTTCGATGACCGTCGTTGCCACGAGGAGGTGCAGCTTGCCGTCCTTGAAGGCGAGCATGGCCTCATCCTTCTTGGCGGGCGGCATGCGACCATGTACGAGGCCCACACGAATGCCGGGGAGTGCAGCAGCGAGCGTCGCCGCAGTCTCCTCGGCGGCCTGCGCCTGCAGCTCCTCGGACTCCTCGATCAAGGGGCACACCCAGTACGCCTGACGGCCCTCCCGGCAGGCCTGGACCACTCGCATGACGACCTCGTCGCGACGCGACTGGGATACCACGATCGTTTTGACCGGCGTACGTCCTGGCGGCAGCTCGTCGATCACCGAGATATCGAGGTCCGCGTAAGCGGTCATCGCGAGCGTGCGTGGGATCGGCGTAGCCGTCATGATGAGCTGGTGAGGGAACAGTCCGCGCTTGCGGCCTTTCTCGTGAAGACGCAGCCGCTGTTGGACACCAAAGCGATGTTGCTCGTCGACGATGACCAGGGCCAGATTGTCGAACTCGATGCCTTCCTGGAACAACGCGTGCGTGCCCACCGCTATCTTCACTTCGCCCGACGCCAGGGTCTCGCGCGCAGACCGTTTCTCGCGCGCCGGGCGCGAGCCGGAGACAGGCGCCACGTTCAGCCCCAGCGGACGGAACCAAGCCTGGAAGTTGCGCAGATGCTGCTCGGCCAGCAGCTCGGTCGGTGCCATGAGGACCGCCTGCATACCGCTGCCGGCTGCACGAGCTGCGGCAGCCGCTGCGATCACGGTCTTGCCGCACCCCACGTCGCCCTGGACCAATCTGACCATCGGCCGATCGGCACCGAGATCCGCGTCGACCTCCCGGAGCGCGCGTGCCTGCGCCCTGGTCAGAGAGAAGGGCAACTTGCGAACGAATTCAGCCTCGAGCCCGTCCGAATCGTGCAGAGCGGGTCCGGGCTCGGACCGGGAAGCGTTCTTCAGCAGCTTGAGGCTGAGGTGATGTGCCAGCAGCTCCTCGAACGCGAGCCGTCGCTGGGCCGGGTGCCTGCGGCCTGCCAGCTCATCGATTTGCGCCTCGCGCGGCGGATTGTGGACGTAGGCGAGCGCCGCATGCAGCGAAGGCAGTCCTAGAGGCTCCGTGAGCTGTCGCGGCACCCAGTCTTTGAGCATCGAGACATCGAGCTCGCGGAGAGCCTGCCCTACGAGTGCGCGCAGACGTCCCTGCGCAACACCCTCCGTGCTCGGATAGACGGGGGTCAGGGTGTTCTCGAGAGGCGCTGCCTCCGAGATTCGCCGGTATTCGGGGTGCACGATCTCCAGCCCCAGCGGTCCGCGCCGGATCTCGCCGAAACATCGAATGCGCGTGCCGCGAGCGAGGCCGTTCTGCTGCGCGGCGGAGAAGTAGAAGAAGCGCAGCGTGAGGAAGCCGGACCCGTCCGAGATCCGGCACAGGAGCTGTCGCCTGCGCCGGTAGGCGACCTCGGTCAGTTGGATCTCTCCTTCGACGGCGGCCGCCGGGCCCGGTGTCAGCTTGCCGATCGGAACGACCTGGGTGCGGTCTTCGTAGCGCAGAGGCAGGACGAACAACAAGTCCTGAACCTGAGTCACTCCGAGCCGCTGCAGGCGCTCCGCAAGAGCCTCCCCGACGCCACGCAGGGCGGTGACGGGTCGCTGCTCTGCCCGCGGGGCCGCGTGCCGGGCAACTTCAGCCGAGGTAGAGGACACATTCGATCTCGACGCGCGCATCGCGTGGGAGCTGAGCGACGCCGACGGCTGCACGGGCCGGATACGGCTGCGGACAGTAGGCCGCCATGATCTCGTTGACTTTCGCGAAGTGGCTGAGGTCGGTCAGGAAGACAGTGACCTTGACCGCCTTGGCGAGCGAGCCGCCCGCGGCTTGCGCGACCGCCTCGAGGTTCGCAAAGACACGGCGGATCTGCGCTTCGATGTCGCCGCTCACGAGCTGCATGGTCGCGGGATCCAGCGGAATCTGACCGGAGATGTACACCGTATCTCCCGCCCGGACTGCTTGTGAATAGGTGCCGATCGCCTGCGGCGCGCGGTTGGTATGAATGGTCTCGCGGCTCATCCTCGTCTCCTGCTATTCGGGGTCCCCGGTATCGCCGTCGTCGAGCTCCTCCTGCCCGACCTGTCCATCGCGTGCGTGGGCGGCAATTGTACGCGTGATGCGCACGACATCGGGCATGCGCCGGATGACCCTGACGATGCGCGCCAGGTGCTTGCGGTCGCGGACTTTCAGCTCGAAGGTCAACACGACGGCATCGGTGCCGTGCTCGTCGATGGCTACCCGGTCAATGTTGGTTTCGGTGCTGGCGATGGCGGCCGCCACCTGGGCGAGCATGCCGGTCCGGTTCACGACGTAGATCTTGATCTCCGAGCTGAAGAGTCGATCGGGCGTCGTCTGCCACGTTATCGGCAGCCATTTCTCCGGGTGCTTGCGGTAGTCCTCGACGTTCACGCAATTCTCACGGTGAATGACTACGCCGCGCCCGGCAGACAGGAAGGCGAAGATCGGGTCGTACGGGACCGGAAAGCAACAGCGGGCGTAGGTGACGAGCAGTCCTTCCGTACCGGCGATCGCGAGCGGCGCGGGCGTGCCGGAGCCATCCTCCGCCTGCCCGCCGGGCAGGAGGCGGCGCGCCACGAGCGGAGCCAGCCGCTCGCCGAGGCCGATTCTCTCGTAGAGCTCGTCGAGATCCTTCATGCCGAGCTCGCCGAGGGCGGCGCGCTGGGCTTCGGGCGCCACATCGTCGAGCGACAGGCGGAACTCGCCGAGAGCCTGATTGAGAAGCCGTTGGCCGAGCGCGATGGCCTCCGTGCGCCGCAGGCTCTTGAGATAGTGTCGGATGGCACTGCGAGCCTTGGCGGTCACGACGAAGTTCACCCAGGACGGGTTGGGCATGGCGCCCTTCGCCGTGATGATCTCGACGCTCTGACCGTTACGGAGCACCGTTCGGAGCGGCGTCAATCTGCGATCGACCTTGGCCGCGACACAGCGATTGCCGATGTCCGTGTGCACGGCGTACGCGAAATCCACCACGGTGGCGCCGCTCGGTAGCCGCAGGATCTCGCCCTTCGGCGTGAAGACGTAGACCTTGTCCGGGAAGAGGTCGACCTTGACGCTCTCCAGGAATTCCTCGGAGGTGCCGTCCTCCTGCAGCTCGACGAGATTCGATAGCCACTCGCGCGCGCGCGCCTGCTGCATGGCGTCGACGTCGCCGCCGGTCTTGTACTTCCAATGCGCGGCGATACCGGACTCTGCGACGCGATGCATGTCCTCGGTCCGGATCTGTGCCTCGATCGGCACACCGTTCGGCCCGAAGAGCGTCGTGTGCAGCGACTGATAGCCGTTGACGCGAGGAATCGCGATGTAGTCCTTGAAGCGTCCGGGCATCGGCTTGAAGACGGAATGAACGACCCCCAGCGCGCGATAGCAGGTATCCGACTTGTCTACGATGATGCGAATACCGTAGACGTCCACGATCTCGCTCAGAATGGCGCGCTTGCGGCGCATCTTCCGATAGATGCTGTACAGATGCTTCTCGCGCGTCTCGACGCGCGCGGGCATCTGATTCTTGATCAGGGACGCCTTCAACTGCGCCTCGATTTTTTTCAGGAACTCCTTCTGATTGCCGCGAGCCTTTTTGAGCGCGCTCTCGATGACCCGATAGCGGCGCGGATACAGGGCCTTGAAGCCCAGGTCCTCGAGCTCGAGCTTCATGTTGTAGAGCCCGAGGCGCTCGGCAATCGGAGCGTAGATCTCGAGAGTCTCGCGCGCCACGGCGCGCCGGCGTATCGGCGCCATCGCCTCGATCGTGCGCATGTTGTGCGTGCGATCGGCCAGCTTGACGAGGATGACGCGCAGGTCGCGCACCATCGCGAGAAGCATCTTGCGGAAGGACTCCGCCTGGGCCTCCTCGCGGCTCTTGAACTTGATCTGGTCGAGCTTGGTGACGCTGTCCACGAGCTCGGCCACATCCGGCCCGAAGCGCTCGGCGAGCTGGTCTTTGGGGGTCGGGGTGTCCTCGATGACATCGTGGAGGATCGCGGCGACGATCGTATCCGCATCCAGATGCAGTTCGGCCAGGATGTTGGCCGCTGCGACCGGATGCGCGATGTAGGGCTCGCCGGAGAGGCGCTTCTGGCCCTTGTGAGCGGAGGCGCCGAACTCGGCGGCTTCGCGTATCCGGGTGACCTGATCGGCGGGGAGGTAGCTGCCGACAGAGGTCAACAGCTCTTTCAGTCCCGGAGTGCGCCTTCCACCGGGGAGCAGTCCCAGGAGCGAAGACGCATAGTCCATGGCGTGCCGTCGGTAGTCGTCAGTCTCCGAGACCGAACTGCGGCGCGCGGAAAGTCGATTGGTTGTCAGCGTCCGGCACGGCAGGCTCGGCCGGAGGCTCGGGCTCGCGCAGCATTTCCACCGTCACATTGCCGGCAGCAATCTCGCGCAGCGCAACGACGGTGGGCTTGTCGTTCTCCCACGCAATCGTCGGCTCTGCCCCGTTGGCCAACCGGCGCGCGCGTTGAGCGGCCAGCAGCACGAGCTGGAACAGGTTGTCGACATTGTGCAGGCAGTCTTCGACGGTGATTCTGGCCATGAGTCCGGTTCACTAATTGAAGGGCGCCGCCACTTGGGCGCAGACGGTCATTCACTATAAGCGAAGAGGGGGTCCGCAGGCCAGCAAACGAGATGTAGGCGGCAAAAACCACGCTTTTTGCCGCCGGCAACGAAGTTGATGTCCGCAGAAGCGTCGCAGGCGGCTTTTGCCAAATAAACTAGCCCAGCAGGTCCGCAAGCAAGCTGTGCAGCGCCGGCCTCTGGGCGCGCAGGACTTCTCCGTGCCCCTCGACGATCGCGACGAGATCTGCGACCGCTTTTTCGAAATCGTCGTTGACGACGACGTAGTCGAACTCGCTCCAGTGGGACATGTCGCCGACTGCGTCGCTCAGGCGCCGGGCGATGACCTCTTCCGAGTCCGTCTGCCGATTGCGCAGCCGCTCCTCGAGAGCGCGCCGGGACGGCGGAAGGATGAACACCGTGGAGCATTCGGGCAGAGCTCGGCGGACCTGCTGCGCACCTTGCCAGTCGATCTCCAGCACGACGTGGTGGCCCCGGGCAAGCTCGGATTCGACCGGGCGGCGGGCGGTCCCGTAGAAATTGTCGAAGACCTCGGCGTACTCGAGAAACTGGCTCTGCTGAGCGAGGAGCTGGAACTCCGGAACGGATACGAAGTGGTATTCGCGATCGGGCGCTTCCGTCGGACGCATCCGCCGGGTGGTATGAGAGATCGATACATGCAGCTCCGGCTTGCGCTGCAGAAGCGCCTTGACGAGCGAGGTCTTGCCGGCCCCCGAGGGCGCGGCGATGACGAAAAGCTTTCCGCGTTGTGCAGACATCGGTGGCAGCGGGTCGGGCGTCGGCGTGCAACTATACCCGCCCGCGGCGAGTGGCAAAGAGCAATGGTCCGCATCGCGCTGGCCCGCGAGTCGGCGATAGCCCGCGGTGGTCCGCGAGTCCGCGAGTCCGCGATGGCCGAGGGGGCGTCGCTTCGCGTGAGCCGCCTACTTCAGATTGACGCGGCAGCTCAGAATTGCGCCTCCTTCAACCGGCGCAATGCCGAAGGATACGGCGGCGTCTTCCCCATTCGGTCGTCCCATCGCGAAACGAGCACTGCCCACTCCCAACGCAGCTCCGGCTACCACGTCCGAGAGCCAATGGGCGTTGTGCTTCAGACGCTCGTAGGCGGTCAGGCTGGCCAGCCCGTACCCGAGCGCTCGACGGATCCAGCGATCGCCGCCCGATTCGGCCAGCACCGTACCGACGGCGAAGGCCGCCGAGGCATGCAGCGATGGAAATGAGCTGCCGCTCTTGCGCCAGCGATTGGGGTTGTCCGTTTCATCGGGGCGCTCGCGTCCGGCCACGTATTTCAGCGCATAGGTCTGCGCTGAGCTTAGAACGGCCGCCTCGACCATCGTCCAGGTTTCGCGACGACCCGAGACGTCGTCCAGCATGTTGGCGTACACCCATGTCCCGCCAAGGGCGAGTGCCGTCGGCACCGCGTCCTGAAGGTCGTGCTGGTTCTTGGTGCTCAGCGCAGTGCTCGATCCCGCCACGAAGTGGTTACGTACACGAGTATCGAAATGGTGGGCCAGCCCCACGGCGGCTACGGAGCCGGCGAAATAGGTCCAGTCCCAGGCGTCCCAGCGCGCGGGCGCCGTTACAAAGCGCTTCAGCTCCGAGACGACGTGCGGGCGGGTGCTCTGCTGCGCCTCGTTGTCGTCGGGCGCTACTTGAGCCGCGGCGTCCCGGCAGCCGCAGACAGCAAGCAGCAGCGAGAACCAGATGAGGAGCTTCGGGTATGGCACCGGGGCTGAGACGTCGAGAGAGGTGAAAAACAATCGAGGGGTGGCCACTGTACCCCCTATCCTGGGATCGGCCTCAGACATCTCCCGGCGAGGCATAGCGGTATTGACTGTATGCACGAAGTGCATACAATAGATCATGCGCTACGAATGGGACGAAGCCAAGCGGCAGGAGAACATTCGCAAACACGAGGTGGATTTCGCGGATGCTGTGGGTGCGCTCGAAGACCCGCTCGGCCTGACACGTGATGACCCGAACGCCGAAGATGAAGCCCGGTTTGTCACGCTGGGCAGAGCCTTTTCCGATCGGCTGCTGTACGTGGTATGGACGGAACGCGGCCCGGATGTTACGCGCATCATTTCGGCCCGCAAGGCGAGCGCAGGTGAAGCGCGTCAATACGAGGAACTGCTATGAAAACAGACATGCCCGAGCTTGATTTCAGCCGTGCAAAGCGCTCGAAAGATGTTCCCCATCTTGCCCGCATCCAGAAGGAGAACGAGGGCAAAGAGCGCATCACTATCCGCATCGACGCGGATGTTTTGACGTGGTTCCGTGCCCAAGTGAAGGGCGGCGGCAACTACCAGACGCTCATCAATGACACGCTTCGCGCCGCCATGAATGCGGATGACGCCCCACTGACGGTGCGCAAGCTGCGTGATGTGCTGCGCCAAGAATTGCGGGCGCGGTGAGCTGATGGTTCGCGGGGTGCGCGTCCGAACTTTCACGGGTGTGCC
>DATEJM010000057.1:0-3996 GCA_035277965.1 Steroidobacteraceae bacterium
CGACGGCTGCCTCTCGAAGCCGGAGGCTACCGCACCGTTCCGCTATATCTCGTGTTGGTCAATCCGGATGGCGCGGGGCCCGCTGCGCGTGCAGCGATCGAGTGCTTCCAGAGGCACGTGCCGCTGCGGGCAGGACACGGCGCTGATCCTACCGCGCGCGCAACATCCTCATCCCGTTCAGCGTAACCAACAGGGTCGTGCCCACGTCGGCCGCCACGGCGAGCCACAAAGTCGCCCAGCCCGGAATCACCAGCGCCACAAAGGCGAGTTTCAAACCGAGGCTGAGCGCGATGTTCTCCTTGACGATCGAGCGGTTGCGGCGCGCGATCCGCAGCATCATCGGCAGTCGTCTCAGGTCGTCCTGCATCAGGACGACGTCGGCCGTTTCCATCGCTTGAGCAGTGCCGCCTGATCCCATCGCGACACCCACATCGGCGCTCGCCAGCGCGGGCGCATCGTTGATGCCGTCACCGATCATGACGACAGGCCCGTGATCTTTGCGCAGCTCATGGATCGCCGCGAGCTTGTCGGCGGGCAGCAGCTGTGCGCGTACCTCGTCCACGGAGCCGATTTTGGCGGCGACGACAGCAGCCGCTCTTGCGTTGTCCCCGGTCAGCATGACCGTGTGAACGCGAGTGGGCGTGTGTCTCAGCTCCTCGAGGGCCGCGGCGCTCTGCGCGCGGACTGTGTCCTCGACGCCGATCGCGCCGATGATTTCGGTATCCCGCGCGACGGTCATGACTGTCTGTTGGGAGCGGTGGAGATCGCCAAATTCCTCCGGGCTGGACAGGGCTCCCTGTCGCCCGATCAGAGTCGCGCTGCCGACCGCAATCCGGCGCCCGTGAACTTCGCCCGTGACGCCCTGGCCCGCGACCGCGGCAACTCTCTCCGCCGACGGATACCGGGAGTGCAAACCGCGCGCCCGTGCGGTGGTCATGATTGCGTGAGCAATGGGATGCTCGGAGCTGCTTTCGACCGTTGCCGCTAGCGCGATCACGTCATCGCAGCTCTCGCAATCGGCGGACAGCTCGGGTTCGTGGACGCAATCACGGCCCTGTACGGCCGTCACGCTGGGTCGTCCGGTGGTGAGAGTCCCGGTCTTGTCGAATGCAATCGCGCGCACTTTCGCCAGCACGTCGAGATACTCGCCGCCCTTCACCAGGACACCCAGGCGAGCGAGGCGTGTCAGGGAGCTGACGACAGTCACCGGAATGCTGATGACCAGCGCGCAGGGACACGCGACGATGAGCAGGGCGAGGCCGCGGTACAGCCACCCGTGTGAGCCATCCGGTGCGTCCAGTAGAGCCTGTCCGAAAACCAACACCGGGACCGCGACCGTCAATGCCGCGAGGCCGATCACCGCTGGCGTGTACCAGCGCGCGAAGCGATCGACGAGCCGCTCCGCCGGGGAGCGCTCTGCCTGGGCGCGCTCGACGAGCTGCGCGATGCGCGCGAGCGTCGAATCCTCGGACTTGCGCGTGACCTCGATTTCGAGCGCGCCTTCTCCATTGACGGTGCCGGCCATGACCGGATCGCGTGGCCCTCTCGTGACGGGAAGGTTCTCGCCGGTGACGGCGGATTGATTGAGGCTCGATGAGCCGCTGAGGATCAGGCCGTCGGCGGCAACTCGCTCACCGGGTCGAACGAGGAGCACATCCCCGGGCACGAGCTCCCCGGCTTCCAGAATGAAGGGCGATCCGGCGTCCTGATGGTGCTCGTGATCGTGAGCGTCACACGCGTGAGGGTGAGCGTCACACGCGTGAGGGTGAGCGTCACACGCGTGATCGTGCGCGTCACGGTCATAGTCGTGGTCGTGAACGTGACCCTCATGGCGGGACCCGTCATCGCCGCTGTTGTATCCGACGGCTCGGCGCAGCACAGTGGCGACCTGAGGCTGCAGTGCCATCAAGCTGCGAAGCGAATCCCTCGCCCGGGCGGCGCTGAAACTCTCCAACGCTTCGCCGAGGGTGAACAGCAAGACCACGGTAGCGGCCTCCCCGACCTCACCGATGAGCACGGCTCCCAGCGTTGCCAGGGTCATCAGCAGATCGATGGTGACCCGGCGACTGAAGACGAGGGCTCGCAGCCCTTTGACCAAGATCGGCCAGCCCACCATCGCGGTCACCGCGATCAGCACCCAATGCGCCACGATGCCGGGACTCGCGACGATGCTGGGACTGGGCATCGAGGATCGTGACGTGAGGCTCGCGCCGTGCGGGCCGATGCCGGTGGCAAAGGCCGCGATGAGCGCCACCAGGCCACCGATCAGTGCGAGCCTCAGGTGCCGTTGCTGCAGGAGGAATTGCAGAAATGCGTGCCGATCAGGAAGCGTCGGAGGCACGTCACGCTGTTTGGAAGCTGGCGCAAGTCGATAACCGAGCTGCCTCAGTCGATTCTCGATCTCGGACCGCGCGATGGCACCGGCGACTTCCACCGTCTCGGTGGTGAAATCAACCGAAGCGCGCTGTACGCCGGGCAGCTTCCGCAGCCCATCCTCAATCGTGTGCGCACAACTGGCGCAGTCCATGCCAATGACTTTTGCCCGCAGCACGTTCTCCCGTACCGTGGCGTCGGATCCGGCCGGGCCTTCGGTATCGTGGGGCGCTCGAACGTGCCCGCAATCTCGTGTCACCGCAGCCTCCTCGTCCCGGAGGGATCCCGGGCGCGTGAGGCAGCATGCACCTTCTACCTGGGTTCAAGGTCAAGCGCAGGTGCCGCAAGTGGTGATCCACGTCGCAGGCAGCCCTTGCAGGTGCTTGCCATGTGCGCTCTGGCACAGGCCCCGTCAGGTCACGCGGCCGAGGCCTCCAGGGCCAGGAAGAGCTGCGCAAAAAGGAACGCGTGATCGCCGTGCGCGCTCAGGAGAAGACCGTCGGCCGTTTCGGTGAGGCCGACATCTACGTGAGCCGCGCAGCCCGCCTCGGCGGCGACGAGTTGATGCAAGGCCCCCGCGACGGCCTCGCTGGGGCGCGGTATGAGTACGGCGTAACCGTCCGCTTCGCGCCATACGTGCACATGCTGACCCCGCAGAGTCGCGAAGATCCGCTCCCGCTCTGTGTTCGCAAGGGAGCAGCCGATGCGGCGCATCAGCCGGGTCATCGAGGAAGAGGTCACCTCGCTGCCTTCGTGCCCGCAGACATGATCGAGGAGATCCTTGTACAGCCGGCTGGCGGCGCCGCCAGCCGATCGCCCCACGCGATCGGCCAGATCGTCGAGGAAGAGCTCCAGCTCATGTCGCAGCACGAGCAGCTCGGTGAGCCGCCGTTCGATATCCAGGAAGCGCTGTTCCGCGATCCCGACGACGGTCTTGCCGGGCACCTTGCCACGCCGGCCTGCCAGGACGAGCTTGATATCTTCCAGGGAGAATCCGAGGCGCTGGGCGCGGCGGATAAAGAGCAGGGTGTTCTCCGCGTCGGCCGAATACAGCCGATAGCCGCCACCTGTCCGACGCGCTGGCTTGAGGAGGCCTTCCCGCTCGTAAAAGCGCAGCATGGAAGTCGTCACATTGGCTCTCTCGGCGAGCTTGCCAATGGTCAAAAGAGGAGCAACGGCCATGCGCCCAATCCTAGGGCAAGGGCTGCGCGGCTGCAGAGGGACCGGTCAGCCCGAACGGGCGGCCCCGAAGCTCTCCATCATGAGGCCCGTGCCGCCCCGGGAGACGTGAGCCACCACCGCCGTTCGGCGGTGCAGCTTCGTGACCGTGCCCAGATTGATGGCGAAGGCGAGGACGACCTGCTGTCCTTTGCGCAGGCCCAGATTTGTGGTCTCGATGAAGACGCCGGTGGCGCTGAGATTGACGGCCTTGCAGAGCTTTCTGCGACCGCCGGGGATCGTGATGTAGACCACCGTGCGGGCACGGTGCCTGGTATGCAGGCGGCGTTCCACTGATTGAGCCTCGCGGAGTTCTATTAGTTGTGGCGCGGACGGAAGCAATTATGCCTACGTCCGCGAGCCCCTTGAGTCACGACTCAACTTAATCGTCAGGCAGATTTTGCG
>DATEJM010000058.1:0-85689 GCA_035277965.1 Steroidobacteraceae bacterium
CACGCTCAGCTATGCCTATTTTCAGACGCAACACCGTCGTGAAGAACTGAACGCGCATGGTGGAAAGATCCTCTCTTTCGCAAACGCGTCCGTGCGCGCTGGAACCATCCAGGCAGAGTGGGTTACCGAGGAGCTGCTTCAGCCCGAAACACGCCCCAACAAACATCGTCACTATTTCAAACGCGAAGCGCTTCACGACCTTGTTTGGACTGCGCCGGTGACCGAAATCGCGGAGCGGCTCGGTGTATCCGATGTGGGGCTGGCAAAGCTGTGCCGACGAGCCGTGATACCTTGTCCCGGACGCGGTTACTGGGCGCGAGTGGAAGCGGGGCAACACGTGCCACGAACTGCTCTGCCGCCACCTCCCCGGTGCCTACCTGAGTTATTGAGGATTCGAGGAAGGCGTCCGATCTCCATGAGACCATTTCTCTTCGGCTGACAATCTTACTGCTCTTTGTGATGGGGGCTTCAGAAACAGACGCGCATTGCCTACATGGTCGCGGCTGAAATCTCTCTGTGGACGCGGAGCACGTCGGATGGGCCGCAGTATCCACCGTGCGGCGGCGACAATCAGCCCAGCGAGAACGATGGCCAGTGCCAAGCCGCCCCCGCCCATGAGGAAGCGACTGAAGATCATCCAGCCGCAATATCCTTGCGGATCGTAGTCGTCACGCAGGATTGCCCAGAGTTCAGCGACGACGGTCAGGGGCGCTTCGAGCAACAGCAGCGCGGCCGCGGGGATGGCGAGACCGATGCGCAATGCAAACTCACGGCGCGTGCTCGCTGGCCAAGCCAATACGGCAATGAATAACATTGCTGGGTATTCGAGTAAGCCCTCCAGGCTCAATCCCACCTCAATTCCGCCCCCGGGGGAGCCGTTCCAGCCGAATGGCAGAAGCGTACGACCGGCGTACAGCAGCGGCACAGACAAGTTCGTACGCACGCCGAGGGTCTCGGCAGCTCCTTCTGGAGCGACATCTACAGACTGAACGGTGAATTCAGGCGAGAGCAGGCGGATCGTGCCGATGTAGACCGGAATCAGTGGCTCGACGATCGCGTGCCGCCCCAGGTGCAGCGGGATCAGCACCAGCAGACTCACCAGTAAAACGCGTGTCCCGAGGTTAGATAGGGACGGTAGAGCGGGGCCTCGAGTAGAGGAGCCAGCCATAGAAATAGCCTGCGACGAGCAAGATGACGAGGATGGGCGCGACGGTTCCATGAAGGGGATCGAACAGCGCGTGATCCGCGCGATAGGCGTAGAAGAGTGCGAGGATGCGGAGCTGATTCACCACGAACACCATACCCACGCCCAGAAGGAATCCTCCGAATCGGGAGCGCCAGGGGAGAGGAGCGACGAGGAAGGCGGCCAATAGCAAGAAAAGAGCTTCGGTTCCTTCGCACCCATTCAGGACGTTCAGTCCGCCGCCGGGAGCGTTGATGGAGAACTTGATGGCTAGCGCATGAGCATCCGGGGTCAGGAAGTTCACCGCGGCGGCGGCTGGAGAGACGGTCACATCGTGAATGACCACCTGCTCGAGCCAGGTTCCGCGGGCGGCCTGCCAACCCAACTGCAACGCCGTGAAAATAAGCAAAAACAGCAACCCTCGCCGAATAAGTGTCATGGGAGTTCAGCCATCTTCGCTGGAGAGAGCGACGCCCCTCCATCTTGGACGCCAGGGAGCCGTAACACAGTGCGGCCGTGTCCCTGGCAAGATTCGGCTATCACCAGTCTACGAGGCCCGCGCCGATGTTCACTCCGACGAGGCTCCCCATAGTGGCCGTGATCCTTGTTGTACATGTGATGCTCCTTTTCTTGGTGCACGGCCTTTCTTCACCCTCTGCAAGCCGCGCTCCTGACACGCCGCTGGAGGCTACAATCATTCTCGAGCCGATGCAAAGGACGGCGCCGATCGTTCGCCCCGCAGATCTGACTCGTGTGTCAATCGCGACGCCCCTTGAAGGCTCTCCTGACATCCCGTTTCAGGAGCAGACGCGGGCCCACGCGCTGAGTCAGGTTGCGGCCAGAACTCGCGGACGGGTTGCACTGACAGATGTCGCCCTGCACGCGGATTCGATTCAAGGCCCGCGCCTGGACCCGAGCGCGAAGATGCCGAGAATTCAAGCATCTAAGCTGACTGTCGCCTCTCTAGATGAAGTGCATGTTGCGGCGCGGTCGGTTCGAGTGGCGCTCTTCGTGCAACCCGACGGCCGCATCACGGATCTGGTGGTGGAAAGATCCAGCGGGAGCACGCAATTCGACGAAGCGGCGATTCGTTACGTGCAGAGTGCCCGCTTTCTGCCCGGCACCCGTAATGGAATACCGGAGGCAATGTGGTTGTCTTTGGAGGTTGGGTTGCCTCGATAGGCAGTTGTCTGAGAAACCGACTAACGCTACCAGAACGTCACAACATCGTCACAGAATGTAAACATTCGCAACTTAGCTTTCCCGACGTGGGGTGATCGGGGATCGGGAAGCTAACAACTCGAAGGGCGCATAAGCGCCTCGAGCGAGGGATTGCGCCATCCATTTCACCCCATAGCGGCTCGTCCGTACAAAGTAAGAAAGCCGTTGCCACAGTTGTTGGCTCGGACCGGTGCGCGCGCTCCGTGGAGTGCGGGCATCGGAAGGGAAGAGGGAGAGGGAATGAACCGATTTGGCTCAGGCATCGCCCTGTGCGTTGCTCTTGCAAGCTTCCATCCGTCCGCCGTTCACGCGGGGCCCTACGATAGTCCGGCGCAGCGCGCTGCAGCATGGCTCGGGACCCAGATGGTGTTTCCCGATGGCAGTCTGGGGGCGACCGACGATGTGAAATATCTGCAGACGAGCGAAGTGGTCGAAGCGCTGCGTGCTTACGACGGGCGCACACCAGGATATTACGCCGCCATCACGTGGCTGCAGAATAACTTCCCGGCGAATGCCGATTACCGCGCGCGGCGCGTGCTCGCGCTGGCCGCAAATGGCGGCAGCGTCAGTGGTGATCTGAGTTATCTCGGCACCGTGGAGCAAGCCGTAGGGCCCGGTGTGACGGGGTTCGGTTTGAGCACGGCCTATCTCGGCTCACCGCTCGATACGGCGATGGCACTGCAGGCGTATCAGCAAGCCAGCCTCGCAGAAGATGGCACAGCAGTGACGTATCTCAAGAGCGCCCAGCTGAGCGGGTCGGACGCCGGCTGGCCCGTGGGCCAGGAGAGTGTGTCGGACCCGGCCACGACCGCGCAGGTGCTGATAGCGCTGCTCGGCTACCGAGCGACCGACTCCTCGCTCGCGACGCCGATCGCGAACGGACTGCTGGCCTTGAATGCGAAGGTGAATACCAGCTCCGCTGCGCACCTGAAGGCGCTCTCCGTACTCGCCAATCTGCGCAACAGCCTGAGTTCATCTCAGGCAACGACGCTACTCACCAACCTGGTCAGCACGCAGGCGAGCGATGGCAGTTGGAACGAAGACGTGTATGCCACCGCGCTCGCCTTGAGGGCTTTCGCCGCGGCGCTGGGCCGCGACACCGCCACGGCGGATCAGGCGGTGGTAATCGATGATCCGAACCTGCGCGCGGCGATCAATCGCGCTCTAGGGCGCAGTGCACTCGATGCCTTGAATCAGGGAGAGCTGGGCCAGCTTACGTCACTGAACATCGCAAGCCAGGGGATCAACGATCTGAACGGCCTGCAGTTTGCGCGGAACCTGACTTTTCTGGATGCGCGCAACAACAATATCAGCTCGTTCGCGCCGGTCGCGGGTCTGACAGGCGCCACGATATTGGAAGACGGTAATCCAGGAGCGCCTTCAGGAGGCGGTGGCGGCGGAGGGGATGGTCCGACGTTACCGGAATGGGGTGCCATTCTCCTGGGGATGCTATTGCTGTGGCTGGCCCATACCCGTGCCGGGCATCCGTTATTCGAAAGCGCGTTGGGACGCGACAAAGGAGTTCTTCCATGAACCGGTCTGCATGGGTGGCGCGCGGACTGCTGTCGATAGTGGTCGCCCAGCCGCTGATGGTGGGAGCGCAGCCTGTAAATCCGACTCCAACGGCGACCACCGCACGGGTGCCTTTGACTCACCCGCAACCGCTCGATCCGCAGGAGCTGCTGCAGGTACAGGCGATCGGCGGCTCCCTCCTGCGTGCGAAGTCTCAGGGTGTCGACAGCACGGATACCGCCGACGTGCTCCAGCAGCTGCAAATCCTACGAGCGGTGATCGAGCAGGTCACCGCTCTCACATCTCCCGCGGTGACTTTGAAGGGTGGTGTGGCGTCCCAGCAGGGCGCACAAACGTCGGCGCCGGGTTCAGAGGAAGGCGACGCAGCCACGAGTGCCCGAATCGCCGCGCAGCTGTCGAATGTGCGCGAGGCACGGTTGAAGTTGCAGGGCCTTAGCGTCCCCACCACGGATGCGACGACACGCTCACGCCGCAATGCGGTGGCCGCGAAGTTGGCCGCACTCGAGACGGCGACACAACAGGCGCTATCAGCACCCGCCACCGATCGCCCCCGGTTGCTCTTTGCACTCAGGGAGCGGCTGCGCCTCAAGTCTCTGCGCGATGAGCTCGCCCAGGGCACACCGGCAGCCTCCGACTCGGCGCCGACGCCCACGCTGACCACCCTTATCCAGCACCGATAAATCCGAGCATCCCATAGGACCCGCTCATCAGCCTGCGCCTCTCGGTGCACTGAACAGGGAGAAGCATTGTGTTGCGTGTGTCAAATCGTTGCAGCTCGCTCGCCTTCGTGTGCCGTCTGGGCGTGCTCACGACGTTTCTGATTGCCTCGGTATCCCCGTCATGGGCAACCGACACCACGACCGGCGAGTCGGGGGAAATCCAGTACAGCAGCGCCGCCGCGGCTGAGCTGAAAAGCAAAGCGACCGAGCTCGCGACCCCAGTGGCGATCTACCAATACGTCCGCAACAACTACGAGTTCGCGCTCTACCAAGGTGTCCGCAGCGGTTCGATCAACACCTTCCTGGGTGGTCGCGGCAACGATGTGGATCTGGCCGCGACCCTGATCGCGATGCTGCGCTCGCAGGGTATCCCGGCGCGATACGCGGTCGGGACCGTGCGTGTCGCGAGTAGCTTGGTCACGAATCTGCTACAGGTCGAAAACACCGATCTGGCCTATCACCTGCTGCGCGATCAGGGTATTCAGGCGGTTGTCGAGAGCGCGGACAAGAGTACACTCGATTTCGAGCACGTCTGGGTCGAGGCCCTGATTCCGTACAGCAACTATCGCGGCGTAGGGGGTGGGGCGATCAATTGCTCGACGACGCCTGCGGCCTGCAACTGGGTCTCGCTAGACCCTTCTGCGAAGCGGTACACGAGTCGCAGCTCGGGCCTGGACCCCTACTCGAACCTGTCCTTCGACTACACCGCGTATTACTCCGCCATCGCCAACAACGATGCGACCCGTCGGGACAAGAACCCGATGGAAATCTATCAGGAGCAGGTGCTGGCCTGGTTGCGCTCGACGGCACCGGGAAAGACCCTTGAGGATATTGCCGACTTTGGCGACATCGTCGCGGACGAATCGGGTCTACTACCGGCCTCCTTGCCGTACCTCGTGCTGAGCTCTGTCCGGCGCTACAACTCGGCCGCCGATCATGACGCGGTCGTGCCTACCACAGAATCCAAAAAGTGGACCAAGACCGCGAACGTATCGATCAGCATTACGGTACATCCGAGTGGCGGCGGTACGGTCACGATCAACGCCGGCGGAGGGGGTGCGGTGGCCTTGAGCCAGCTGGCGATCCAGCGCCTCACCCTGACCACCGAAATTGTCGGGGGCATTCCGAACATGGTCGTGCGTTTGGGAGGCACCGAGATCGCTCGGCCCATTCAAGGTAATGGGACCATCAGTGGCTACACGCCTGCTATTGGCGACCCGTTCACGATCACGGTCAGCATGGATGGGTCACCGGCACCGGATTCGAGCACGACCGATCAGGTCATCAGTGCCACCTACAACGCCATCGTCGGCGGCTACTATTTGCTGGCAACCGGCGGGGAGACTTCCAACTGGAGCCAGGTCCATCGTGCCGCGCAACAGCTACTGGATGCGAACACCCAATACCCGATCGTGTTCAAGCCGGGGGAGTCCGGCTGCCAAGCCGGCGGACTCGGCTGTACACCCTACGTGGATCTCACGGGCAATGGCTGGGACAGCGGCGATCCGCGTCTGCTCGATGACAAGCCCGCCCTGGACGCCCTGACCGGCGGACTACTGTACGTCGCAGGCACTCAGTATTACGCCAAGGTGCGCGACTACTTCAGCCAGGCCGATGCGCTCAACAAAATAAAAACGCCGATCTCTGGCTTTTTAGGCGTGGTCAGCACGACCTACGGCGTGCAATTTATCGACGATACCGCCTTTGCCGTGCTCCCCAGTGGACTCCTGATCGACATGAAGGGCATTTCGATCGCCGGCAGCTGGCGCATCGATCAGCCGGCGGCCGAATCGGATGCTCAGTTCACGTTTCTCGGCCATATTCTTTCCTCACTCGAGCACGAAACTTGGCAGGAATTGACCGGCTACGATGCGATCTCGACGGTCCGAGGGATACAGACGGCGCTCGCAGGCGGCGCCACTCTTGTCAATCCCCTCAAAAATCAGAGCACCGATACCGCTGCCTCGATGTTCGCCACATTTGGTTTCGGCACCAGCGCCCCGTCGCCGTTCGCCATCGACGTGCGCAGTCTCTACGGGACCACCCCGGTCACCTGGACGCATCCGACCACGGATTCCACGCAGACATTCGATGTGGTCGAGCGAATCCCCAGCAGCGTGAGCGATAGTCGCCGTCCGCGGCTGACCTATGCCAACAATTTCCTGGACAGCAATCTCTCTTGCTTCATCACCGTCGCCAATCAGTTGCAGGCGTTGCTGAACTCGAATGGACCCAATGCGCAATTGAATGCCGGAACCTTGTGCATCAGCAGCTTCCCTGCCGGAACGACGGTTCAACAGGCCATCAACCTGAATCAGTCCGACTATGCCACCTACCAGTCGGTCAACGTCGGCCAGGCGTACTTCGACTTCCTGGATGAGTCGAAGGGCTTTTCGCCCTCCGCCATGGCATACCGAACACTGAGCGGCCTGCCAGCTAATGCGCAGCGTACGGTCGATATCCTGAGTCTGCGTGACAACCTGTATTTGCAGACCTTCAGTCAGGCGTGGCTGGAGTACGTCATTCCTTCATTGCGGTCCGCGGTACCGAACTCACAGTACTTCGAGGTCGATATCCGCAAGGTCCACGATGGCGCGACCGGCAACCTCACGTCCGCGACGTACGAAATTTTGAACGAGGGTACGTCCGCAGGCGGTGGCTATGTGGATGGCACCACCGCCTTGGTGCCCTCGCAGGCCATCACGGGGACCTCCCTGATCACACCGACCTTCAACAATGCGACCTTCACCGATCAGAATACAGTCGCCGAGACCAACAACAACGTCGTCAAGACCCCCTCGACGGCGGACCCCGTCTCGACTGTCACGGGTAACAACTATCACGACGAGACCGATTTCACCATCAAGGGTCGCGGCATCAGCTACGCCTTTACCCGAACCTACAATTCGGCGCCGTCCTCGACGAGCGTCAATGGCCCGCTTGGATTTGGGTGGACCCACTCCTATGGCATGACCCTGAAATCGAACGACTACGGGATCTGCCCCAACTGCGCCCCCGGGAGCGGGGCAGGTCAGGCACCGGAGAACGGTAACGGTAAGACTTCCTCAATTACCTATACCGACGAACGCGGCGGTGCCCACACCTATCTGGTGAACGAGTCCACCTTTGCCATCACCCCACCGCAAGGGGAGTTCGACTCTCTGGCGTTCGATACGCCGGTTGCCGGCCAGCAGACCCTCACGTTCCGCAACGGCACGAAGTACATCTTCTCGGGCTCGTCGACCATCAAAAGTGCGCCAGGGGTCACCGCGCGGCTGCTGCAGATCGCCGATCCGTATGGCAACCAGCTCAATTTCGGCTACGACGGCTCGGGACGGTTGAGCACGGTCACCGACAACTTAGGGATCAGCGGCCGTACGGGACTCGTCTTTACGTACGATGCGGCGAGTCATCTCAGCCGGATCACCGACTGGTCTGGACGGCAGTGGCAGTACGCGGTAAATGCCAACGGCGATCTGGCGTCGTTCACCAATCCGCTGACGCAGACGCGGACATATTCCTATGCGCCCGCTAGCCACAACCTGAGCCTAATCACCAAGCCCCTGCAACGCGGTGGCGTCAGCGTGGCGACGACCTTCGACTATTACGAGAACGGCCGGACCTTCAACTATGCCGACAGCCTGGGTGATACCGAAACGCTCGACTATGACCTCTATCGCTTGACGACGCGGGTTACCGATCCGCTGGGCAATGTTCGTGAGTATCACTACGACACCTCCGGCCGGTTGGTGAAACTAGTGGACCCGGATGGCGGAATTCTTCTGTTCGCGAACAATGCCACCGATGGCGTGCGTAATCAGAAGATCGACGCTTTGGGCTTCACGACCCAGTACTCCTACCGAGTGGACCATGCGTTCACAGGCGGCAGCGACACGGCCGGCAATGTGACACGGGAGCTCGATCCGTTTGGACAGACCACCGATATGACCTATGGTCCCTTCGACCAAGTGGCGACGGTCAAGGACAAACGCGGAACTGTGCGAACGACGAGCTTCCACGCTAGTACGGATAGCACCTGCAAGGCGGCTGGGAAACCCGACACGGTCTCGCTCTCCACGCTCGCGGGTGTCTCGAATGTGAAGCTTCAGTCATTCTGCTGGAACGCCGATGGAACCGCGAAAACCCAGACGGACTACGTGAACAGTGCCGCTACCCATACTCGTGTGGCGACCCTGACGTACGACACCACAGCGCATCTGAACGTCTCCCAGATCACGCTGACGGGGACCGATGGCAGCACGGTGACCCGGACCTTCACCTACGACAACCTGGGCCGCAAGCTCTCGGAGACGCTGAAGCGCCGCAACACGCCGACCGATGCGACCTTGATCAATCTCACGACCTCGTACACCTACGACGCGCTCGATCGCGTCACGAAGGTCACGGATGCGACGGGCAACGTCCTGGAGACCGTCTACGACGCAAACGGTCAGGTGTTCCAGCTACTCGGCCACTACAAGCAGAGCGATGGCACCTTCGTCAACCGGACGCTGTCCACGCGCACGTATGATGCTGCGGATCGGCTGCTGACGGACACGGATGTGAACGGCCAGGTCACGCAATACGAATACGATGAGAACGGAAATCTGACGGCCGTCACGGACCCGAACTCGCATACGACCACCTACGAGTACGATGCGATGAACCGTCGCACGGCCCTGGTCGACGCCAACGGCAATCGTACGACCACGGCCTACGATCTGAACGGCCGGGTGGTCGCGGTCACCAATGCGGACGGCCAGACGACCCAGAACCAGTATGACAATCTCGGCCGCCTCCTCAAGGTCACCGATCCCCTCGGGTTCATCACCCAGTACAGCTACGATGCCGATAACAACCTGACCTGTCGGATCGATGCGAACGCGCAGGCGGGCCTACAGCCAAAAAACACCAACGGTTGCACCGAGTACCGAATCTACGATGAGCTCAATCGGGTGACGCAGGTCCAGGATGCGCTGAACGGGACCACCGTGACAGGCTACGACCTGCTGGGAGACACGACGAGCGTTCGCGATGCCGCGAATAAGACCACTACGATGGTCTACGATGACCTGGGTCGGCTCGTCACCATGACCGATCCGCTCAGCAAGACGACGACTTACGCGCGGGATGAGGCGGGCAACGCCTACCAGATCACGAACCGTCTCAACCAGATCACGCGCACGACCTTCGACGTGCTGAACCGGGTTACGCGTAACGATTATCTCACCGATGGCACGAATGCGACCTTTGCTTTCGATATTTTCGGCAACCTGCATACGGCCGTGAATGGCAATGTCACCTATACCTTCAACTACGATGCCAAGAATCGGTTGATGCAGAAGGTGGACTCGAGAGCGAACAAGTCACTCAGCTTTACGTACGATCCCGCGGACAATCTCCTCACGAAGACGACCTATCCAGGAGACGTGACGCACTTCGAGTACGACTCCACGAATCGCTTGGTCGGCATGACCAACAGCGCATTCCTGAACGCCAGCTACCAGTACGATCCGGCCGGACGGCTCCTGGTGCGTGATTTGTCCAATGGAGCGGCAAACGCTTACACGTGGGACGCAGATGGGCGACTCGCGACGCTGACGGAAACCACCGCCAGTGGCTTCAAGGTGACCGATCTGAGCTATGTGCGCGATCGAGTGGGCAATATCAAAACCGCCACGGGAACCTTCGGAGCACTCCCTGGCACGAGCGGTACGGGCTTGGTAGACACTCGTCAATATACCTACGACGCCCTCTATCGGCTGATGAACCTCACCGCCACCAGTGGACAGAATAACGACACCCTGACCTACGACTCAGTGGGCAACCGGTCCACCGATCTGAATGGTGCGCTCGTCTACGAGTACTTCCCGAACAGCAATCGGATTAAGGCTATACACTCGGGCTCACTGACGGGTGCGGTGTTGAGCAGCTTCACCTACGATGATGAGGGCCGGATGACCTCCCAAACCGGGGGCATCAGCAGCAGTGGGTCTGGCGGGTACCCCACCGCCATGAGCTGGGACCAGAAGGGACGGATGACCAGCGTCACCAGCAGTCTCAGCACCACCACGAGCTTTCGATACGACCCGATGGACTATCGCATCGGAAGAACGGGAGGAACGCTGGGGTCGCGGGACTATTACCTCGAAGCGGAAAATCTGGAAGCGGAGTACGTCAACGGTAATCTGTTGACGAAGTACTACCGTGGCGTGAGCCCGGATGAACTCGTGGCGGGCTTTGACTACTCGAGTGGGCGGGGCAATCCGGGAATCTTCCATCAGGACCCCCTCCAAACGGTCACGGGTTTGAGCGGACACGATGGCCAAGCGGTCTCGGCTCTGGTGACAGACCCCTTCGGAGAGTTCCTGAGCTTCCTTGGGGCAGCCGCGACCCCTCCGGCCAACGGTGCTACGACGCGCAGTGAGCTAAGCTATGCGGGACGGGATCGCGATTTTGACGCGCACTTGTTCTACATGCGCGCCAGGTACTATGACCCTTTCATTGGGCGATTCTTGTCAGAGGATCCACTCGGATTCGCCGCTGGCCCAAACTTCTACACCTATGCCAACAATAACCCCGTCAACGGGAATGATCCGAGTGGAAAGGATACCAATTGTGTCGGGTCAAGCTGTACGTTCTCGGTTCCGGGTGCGTTCAGCATTCCATTCCCGCGGCCTCCCGGATATCCCGACACGATTAACTCTGATAGCACATTTCATCACTTCTACAATGTGCAGGTGGGTGCAGGATCGCTGGGCGTCGCTCCATTGACGCAGGGGTTGATCAATAACCCGACTCCGGGTAATCCAATTCCGGCCACTGTCGCAGGAACGGAGAACGATGCCACCCCTACATCCGCGCGACCGGGATTGAATCTGTTGGACGCGGTGAGCTCATTCGGCAACGACCTCGGGGAGGGCGCGAACTACAGTCCAGTCATCTCCTACGTCCGAACCGATCCAGCGACTGGTGGAACTGTTGTCCTAAACGTCACGCAGCCTGGGCATCCGCTGTTTCCCGGCGTTGTGGCGCGATATGTATCCCAGGATCAGACCGGTGGATCCGTGGTAAATAACGTCGGCGAGGGATCCGGCTTCTTGCAGTCAGGCTACACTGGCCCATTCGGGAGAGATGTTAACGCTGTCTGGACCGGGCAGACTCAAGGAATTCTTGATAGCATTTCGTCGCAAGGTGGCAGCGGCTCTACCACTGACGCGAATTCTGCTGCCGCCGGTGGCTTTCTGATTTATCCGAATACGCCAAACAACAATTCACTGAACGTCGCCTACCATAAGTAGGGGACGTGCGATCTACTAACGTGTCATCTTTTGGACTGAATGATTCCCGCTTCGCGCTCGCGTGCGGAATATCTCCTTTGATTCCGACATTGCTTCTCGTTGGGTTGCCTCGCGTTTTGGCGCCGAGCGTCCCAGACTACTCGGCGCCCTTCATAATTATGTTTTCTTTGCCGATAAGTTACGGAGCGTTCGTGTGTATCGGCCTCCCGGCACTGACGTTTCTCCATCGACTAAAGTTATTGACATTTCCAGCCCTCGCGCTCGGGGCCGCGTTGAGCGGGATAGTAGTGGAGTACCTGTCGCTAATTGCTGTCGGGGCATTTTTAGGCTTGCGGCGACCGGTCTCTGCATCGTTAGGCGACTTAGCTTGGGGGGCGGGTCTCGCACTCAGCGTTGCTGTTCCGTTTAGCCTCATTGCCGGAGTGCCGTTCCATCGGCGGATCTCGGTTTGATTCAAGAGGGTCCTGGTGCCGAGCGTCTGTAGCTTCTAACACCTATGCTGCTATGACCCGCTCAACGCAAGTGACTCCAGCAGGAAGCGTCCGATGCGCATCGGAGCGGGCACGAGTGAGCTGCTAGGGGCAGCGATTTGCGATGCTCCTGAACCTCAGGAGGTAACCGCAATACGTGCTCTTTCTAGCTCCCGCCGTGGCAGATAGAGGCGAATCGCGGGCTTGACGTTGTTGCCCATGCCTTTTCGACTATTTAGGAGCCGCCTAATAAGATTAATACAATCATATAGTTGTGAACGCCTCGGTCCGCATAGAAATGATTAACCCAGGCAGGCGGCTTGACCTTCTAGGTGCGGTGGGGATACTCGCCGTATGGACTGGCGAACCCGCATCAGCACTGATCCGGCAGTCTGCCACGGCAAGGCGTGCATCAAGGGCACTCGCATCATGGTCTCCGTGGTGTTGGACAACCTTGCGGCGGGTCAGACCCCGGACGATATCGTGCGCTTCTATCCAACCCTGCATAGGGAGGACGTGACGGCTGCAATGGCGTACGCGGCGGAGTTGGCGCGCGAGCGTGTCGTGCTGACCGCGGCGTGAAATTCAAGATTGACGAGAATCTGTCGCCCTCACTGGCGATGATGTTCGAAGCGGCCGGACACGATGCTCACTCCGTGGTCCAACAAGCGCTGAGTGGCCAGCCGGACGAACGCATCATCGACGTGTGCAGCCGCGAGCAGCGCGCTCTCATTACATCGGACTTGGATTTTTCCAATATCCTGACGTACCCACCGGCCAAGTATCCGGGCATCGTCGTGTTCCGCTTGCCGAACCAAGCGCATGTCACGGTCGAGGCCGCAATGCGTCGCGTATTGGACCTATTGCCGCAGGAATCTTTGGCAGGCACGCTCTGGATCGTGGAGGAGCGGCGCATCCGCATTCACGGCTGACGGCGGCGCGAAGCAAGCAGGCTCGATATGACACGGACGGCAGCAGCGTTCAGAGTCAGCTGTCGGAGGACGCTGCATCGGGGGCATGTCCACCAGCCGCCGGCCGCGCTCGACGCTTGCCCAGGTGAGCATCCGACTAGACCCGGCGATTGGGATGGGCAGATGGCGCGCCCGGAGGGATTCAAACCCCCGACCCTCGGTTCCGAAGACCGATGCTCTATTCGCTGAGCTACGGGCGCGTGAAACTCGAATTTTAGCATCCATGCCCGTGCCTCTTGTCCTGTGGTGCGCGGCGCGGTCACTCACTGGTCACTCAGCGATCCGTTGCCGTAAAGGGAGGCTTCTAAGTCGATGATTTCTCGGCGCCAGCAGCCCAAGTCGAACCAACCGTTGACTTCTTCGAAGCCTGATGCTCTATCCAACTGAGCTACGGGCGCGCGGTGGGCGGATTCTACGGGGATTTCCGGCTGATAGGTAATTGTGCCGCCGAGGGTCGAGCCGGAACCGGTCCTCCGACGACCCCGCGCACGATTTTTGCTTCCCTCTATCAGCGTTGGAGCGTAGCGGCTCGTGGTATCCGCGCATCAGGAGATGAGGTATGCAGCCATTTGGGCGTTCGTCGGTTCCATCTCGCCGTTCTCGGTTCGTCGCTCACCAGGACCGCGCGCGAATTCCCACCGTGTTCGCGGCCGAGCCATCCCGGTCGGCGCGCTGCGCTCGTATCGAGACCAACTCCGCCCGCCTGCGTCTCGGTGGCCTCGTCCGCCTCGGCCAAGCTGAGGACCACCCCTATGTCCGCAGAGAGTTCCCGGTGTTGCAGCAGACGCTGGCGCTGGCGGCGGCTCGGCATCCGCGCAACGTGACAAACCTCGACGATGTGGCGCGGCAGGCCGGTGACTTCGCGCAAGCGCTGGTCGCGCTGGATGCCACGATCGAAACGACCGGCAGCGCGGAAGGGCCGCGGCGCCTTCCGTTCGCGGCACTCCATCGTCAGGCCTTCGAGAGCCTTCAAGTCGAGACTTCGCTGGAGCCCGGCGAAGTCATCACGTTCATCGACATCCCTCGGGGACCCTGGACGCATCGCTCGCGTTACCTGAAGGTAAGGAACCGTGAGTGGTATCAATTTGCACTGACCTCCGCAGTCGTCGCGCTGCATGTTGAGGAGGAGGTCATCCAGGAAGCACGCATCGCGCTCGGCGGAGTCGCGACCGCACCTTGGAGGGCGTATGAAGCCGAGGCCGTCCTGATCGGTCACGCATTGGATGAGTCACTGGCCCTGAGAGCGGCGGAGGTGGCCTTCGCACAGGCGCACGGCCCGAAGCAAGATCTGTACAAGGTGCCTGTCGGCAAACACACGCTGGTTCGCGCACTCTTCGAGACATACGCCATGTCTGTGTGAGCACGCCATGTGAGCGCGCCATGTGAGCACGCCATGTGAGCGCGCCATGTGAGCACGCCATGTGGGCGCGCCGTGTGAGCGCGCCAGGTCTGTGTGGGCACATCCACGGCAGCCGTGGCGCAGGCCTCGCTCCCACGCTACAGTCTGCCGATGTCCGCCAAAGCACGTTGTCACTGGGTACCCGCCGGCGATCCCGAATACATCCGCTACCACGACGAGGAATGGGGCCGCGCCGCTCACGACGACCGGCTGTTGTTCGAAATGCTGATCCTGGAGGGCGCCCAGGCGGGACTGTCCTGGTCCACCATCCTGCGCAAGCGCGCAGGTTATCGGAAGGCGTTCGCGAACTTCGATCCGCGCAAGGTCGCCCGCTTCGACCGCCGCCGCCAGACGAAGCTCCTCGAGAATCCCGGTATCGTCCGCAACCGGCTGAAGATCGCGTCCACTATCACGAACGCGGTGTCGTTCCTGAAAATCCAGGACGAATTCGGCTCATTCGATCGCTATCTCTGGGGCTTCGTGGACGGCCGGCCCGTGATCAACCGGCCGAGTGGCCCGGAAGCCGTCCCGACCCGCTCGCAGCTCAGCGACCGTATCTCGAAGGACCTGAAAAAGCGGGGATTTCGGTTCGTCGGAACGACGATCGTCTACGCCTTCCTGCAAGCCGTTGGCGTCGTGAACGACCACTCCCGCACCTGCTTCCTCGCTCCGCGCTCACCGAGGTAGCCGGCAAAAACCACTTGGGCACAACGATGCCGTGCCGAGCAGGGGCATCCATGCCATTACGCTTTTTGCCGGCGCAAACGCAGTGGATGTCCGACAAGGCACCAAAACGGCCGCAGGCCGTTTTTCCCATGGACTACAATGGGGGTCCAATAATCTCGAGGGGATCCGAACTATGAAGGCGTTACTTGCCCTCACGGCAATCACGGCGCTCACCATGGCTCCCGCTTACGCCGACTGCAGCTATCCCGCCGCTCCGGACAAGCTGCCCGACGGCAATTCCGCGACCAAGGAAGAGATGATCGCCGGACAGAAGCTCGTGAAGGAATACAACACTGCGATGACCTCCTATCTCGAGTGCCTGAAGCTCGAGCATCCGCCGATCGCCGACGCGGCGCCGAATGCGACTCCGGAGGAGAAGAAGGCGCAGGCACAACGCGTACAGCAGTTGCAGGATCAGAAGTACAACGCCGCGGTGGATCAGCTACACAGTATCGCCGATCGATTCAACGAGCAGGTGCGGGTGTTCAATTCCCGCAAAGACAAGTCCAAAGGCTGAGAGGACGGTGCTGAGTCCCGCGGAGGCTGATGCGCAGATCGAACGGCACCTTCAATGTCTGCCGGTCGAATCGCTGCCGCTAGCCCAATGTGCTGGCGCAGTGCTCCGCGAGAACATCTACGCTGAGCGGGACCAGCCGCCGTTCGACCGCGTCGCCATGGACGGCATCGCCGTCGACAGCAATGCCATTCAGGAAGGGACGCGCCGCCTGCACATCCAGGCGCTGCAGGCTGCGGGCGATCCACCCATCACCCTGTCGGCCCGAAATGCCTGCATCGAGGTGATGACCGGCTCAGTGATCCCGGGCGGCTGTGACAGCGTCATCCCCATCGAGGAGATTACGGTCAGCGAGGGTGATGCGCAGATCGCAGACCCTGTGAGCGTCGAGCCCTGGCTGAATGTTCACCGTCGCGGCAGCGACGGCCGCCAGGGTGCTCTGCTGCTCACGGCCGGCCAGCACTTGCGGGCGCCGGAGGTCGCGATTGCTGCCGCGGCTGGCATGGCGCGCATTCGGGTCAGCAGCCAGCCGATGCTGGCGGTGATCTCGACCGGCAACGAGTTGATCGAGCCCGGTGAGCCGATTCTGCCGCATCAGGTGCGTCGCTCGAACGCCTACGCGATCATGGCTGCGCTGCGCCGGCATGGGTTCCAACGCGTCGCCGACGAGCATCTGCTCGACGATGCCGCGCAGCTGCGCCAGCGGCTGAAGTTCCACCTCGAGACGCACGACGTGCTCGTGTTGAGCGGCGGGGTCTCGATGGGAAAGCTGGACCTCGTCCCGCAAGTCCTGCAGGAGCTCGGCGTTCAACCGGTGTTTCACAAGATCTCACAGCGGCCCGGCAAGCCCATGTGGTTCGGGATCGCGGGGTCCGGAGCCGCGGTATTCGCGCTGCCGGGCAATCCGGTATCGACCTCGATCTGCCTGGCACGTTATGTCTTGCCGGCCCTCTTCACGGCCATGGGGAGATCCGCGCCCGGCCTCGAGCGGATCGCCCTCGGGGGCGCGGTCACCGTGAACCCGCCCCTGACCTTTTTCCTGCCGGTACGCACGGAAATCGATGACTGGGGCCGTACCTGGGCCATGCCGCGCCCCACGAACGGCTCGGGGGATTTCATGGCGCTCGCCGGGACGGATGGATTTGTGGAACTGCCTCCCGGCCCCAATACTTACCCCAAGGGGTTTGTCACCCGCCTGTACAGGTGGTAATACCGCGCTAATGGCTCACTCAGACGTCGTAGTTCCGCTCGCGGCCTCGTCCCGCCCACGCGATACGTTATCCCGGCCGCTCCGGGATCTACGTATTTCCGTGATGGATCGTTGCAACTTCCGCTGTCCCTACTGCATGCCGCGGGAGAAATATCACGAGCGCTATCGCTTCCTCGGCAGCGGGGAGCGGCTGTCGTTCGCTGAGATCGTGAGGCTGTCACGTCTGTTCGTGCAGCTCGGTGTGCGCAAGCTGCGGCTGACGGGTGGCGAGCCGCTGCTGCGCCCAGGTCTGTCGGATCTCATTGGCGACCTCACCAGCATTCCAGGAGTGGATGATGTCGCGTTGACGACCAACGGTATGTTGCTCGCCACGCATGCCGCCGAGCTCAGAGCGGCCGGCTTGCGGCGCATCACGGTGAGTCTCGACAGTCTCGATCCGGATGTCTTTGCGCAGATGAGCGGCGGCATGGGTGGCCTCGAGGACGTGCTCCACGGCATCGACCAGGCGCGGCGTGCCGGGCTCGAGCCCATCAAGGTCAATGCGGTCGTGCAACGTGGAGTGAACGATCGCACCGTCGCGGATCTCGTCGAGCGCTTCCGCGGCACCGGTGTCATCGTGCGCTTCATCGAGTACATGGATGTCGGCAACCGCAACGGTTGGCGGGAGGATCTCGTCGTTCCATCGCGGGAGCTCGCGCGTGGTATTGGTGAGCGATGGCCCCTCGTACCGCTCGAGAAGGAATACCGCGGCGAAGTCGCGGAGCGTTACGGCTTCGCCGACGGACAGGGAGAGATCGGCTTCATCTCCTCTGTTACTCAGCCTTTCTGCGGCGACTGCTCGCGGGCGCGACTGTCTTCCGACGGAATCCTCTACACCTGCTTGTTCGCCACCCATGGCACGAGCCTCCGCGATGCCATTCGAGGAGGCGCGAGCGATGACCGGATGCTCGACATCATTCGCGGCGTCTGGACCGGCCGCGTCGATCGCTATAGTGAGCTGCGAGCCAGCCTGCGCGCGGATGCCCACGAGCAGAAGGTGGAGATGTTTTATATCGGCGGTTGAGCCGCATCGGCCGGCCATTGTCGAAGGAATCTGCGTGCGCAAGGCAACTTCAGGGCTTTCTCACCTCGACAGCCGCAACCGGCCGACCATGGTCGATGTCGGCGCCAAGGAGGTCACACACCGTGTGGCGGTGGCGGAGGCCCGCATCCGGCTGCCGCGCCCCGTGGCCAATGCCTTGCGCAAAACCGGACACCGGACCCGGAAAGGACCGGTCTTCGACACGGCCATCGTCGCAGGTGTCCTGGGCGCCAAGCGCACCCATGAGTTGATTCCATTCTGCCATCCGCTCGGACTCGAGAACTGCACGGTCGAAATCGAAGCGACCCGCGCAGAGATCGTCGTGCGTTGCCGGGCATCGGTGCACCATCGAACCGGCGTCGAGATGGAGGCTCTGACGGGCGCCACCGTGGCAGCGCTTACGATCTACGACATGTGCAAGGCCCTCTCCCACGACATCGAGATCGCGAGCGTCAGATTGCTGACCAAGACGGGCGGCAAACGCGACTACGCGCGACCGGCTCGCAGCAGGGATCGGCGATGACGCGAGGACCCGAGGGCTCGGCGCCGAAGCGGCCACAGGCGATCAGTGCACCCGCCTTGTACGGGTTGGTTCTTGCGGGGGGGCGCAGCTCGCGGATGCAGCGCGACAAAGCCGTCCTGACCTATGGAGGCCGCGCACAGCTCGAGCGCGCGATGGACTTGATCCGTCCCTATGTCGTGCGCGCCTTCGTCTCGGTGCGGCCCGATCAGGTTGCGGAGCCCACGCGGGCGAGCTATCCGCAAATCGTCGATTCGCTGGAGAACACGGGACCCATAGCGGGCATTCTCGCCGCCCAGACGCGCTACCCGGACGTCGCTTGGCTCGTGCTGGCCTGCGATCTGCCCTTTCTGGGCGAGAACACACTGGATCGGCTCGTGCAAGCCCGCATGCCTCATCGCGACGCCACGGCCTATCGGTCCACCCACGAGGGTCTGCCGGAACCGCT
This sequence comes from Steroidobacteraceae bacterium, assembly GCA_035277965.1. Classification (GTDB taxonomy): domain Bacteria; phylum Pseudomonadota; class Gammaproteobacteria; order Steroidobacterales; family Steroidobacteraceae; genus 13-2-20CM-66-19. The sequence continues at coordinate 19,297 of DATEJM010000058.1, forward strand.
GTGCGCTATTTATGAGCCGGCGAGCCATCGCGGGCTCTCCCGGCACGTGACGAGCGGCAGGCAATGTCCCCGCAAGTTCCTGCTGAATGCGGATACGGAGCTCATCGAGCAGCCCGACACGCGAGCACTCGACAACATCAATACGCCCGAGGAATATGGCTGTGCGACGAGCACCCTCGCCGCGTCAGGTGATGTTCGCCCCTCTGGAACACGCGCCCCCGAGCCCCTCATGAATCGGATAACCGTGCAGTATTACGCCCTGTTGCGGGAGCAGGCGGGGCGCAGCAGCGAGACTCTCCGGACAGGCGCGCGCACGCCGCGCGAGTTATACCAGGAGCTGAAGCAGCGTTATCCCTTCTCGCTCGCGCCGGAGATGTTGCGGGTCGCCATCAACTCCGAATTCGGCGATTGGACACAGCCGTTGAAGGATGGTGATGCGATCGTCTTCATCCCGCCGGTGGCGGGAGGCTGAGCTTTCCGGTGGGCGCATTCCGTTTCAGTCACGAGCCGATCGATGAGACCGCCGAGCGCGCGCGGCTCACCGACCCGGCTTGCGGAGGCTATTCGTCGTTCGAAGGCTGGGTGCGCGACCACAATGAAGATCACCCCGTCCGCCATCTGGAATACGAAGCCTTCGAGCCCCTGGCACTGAAGGAAGGCGCCCGGATCATCCGTGAGGCCATCGAGCGATTCGGCGTTGAACACGCGGCGTGCGTCCACCGCGTCGGAGATCTTGCCATTGGCGAGATGGCCGTATGGGTGGGGGTCGCTGCCCGTCACCGGCACGAAGCCTTTGTCGCCTGCCGCTACATCATCGATGAGGTCAAACACCGGGTCCCGATCTGGAAGAAGGAGCACTACACGAACGGCGACTCCGGGTGGGTGAACTGCGAGCGTTGCGCGGCAACGCCTGGTCACGTTCGTCACGACGAGGCCGCTCGGGAACACGGCTCTCGCGATCGCGCGCACCCTCATCCCCACCACCAAGCGGGTACGCCGGACCATCCCCACCACCAAGCGGGTACGCCGGACTACTCGCGGCAGACCGCACTGAAAGAGGTCGGGCTGGCCGGGCAAGCGAAGCTGCGGTCGAGCTCGGTACTCGTCGTCGGCTGTGGGGGTTTGGGCGCACCCGTCATCAGTTACCTGGCTGGTGCCGGTATCGGGAAACTGGGCTTGGTCGATGCAGACCGTCTGGAAGCATCCAATCTTCACCGCCAGACGCTGTACGCGCTGGCGGATGTCGGTGCGGACAAGGCTAGCCTCGCGGCGGCGCGGGTGCGAGCACTGAATCCTCAGGTCGAAGTGCAGCCGTACACGATCCGCCTCGAAGCGCAAAACGCCGCGGCACTGATCGAGCCCTACGACCTCATCGTCGATTGCACCGACAACTTCGCGACGAAGTTCCTCCTCAACGACGTCGCGGTGCAAGCCGGGAAGCCGGTCATTTTCTCCAGCGTGTACCAGTACGAGGGACAGCTTCAGGTGGTGCGGCCGGGCGCCCCTTGTCTACGCTGCCTCTGGCCTGAAGCAACACGCGACGGAATCGTCGGCAACTGCGCCGAGGCCGGCGTGCTCGGGCCTGTCCCCGGGACATTCGGCAGCTTGCAGGCCCTCGAGGCTCTGAAGCTGCTGTTGAATCTGCCAGGCCGGCTCGACGCCGAGCTGCTGGTCATGGACCTGCTGAATCTTTCCGTCACGCGTGTCCGCGCGCGGCAATCGCCCGATTGTCCGCAGCATGCGCGCGCGCAGCCCGCGAAGGATGCGGTCGCGGGTGGCGCCTCTGTACCGCTGGAGGTTGGATCTGCGCTGGAGGTTGAATTCGATTCCCTCGAGCAGGCCGCGGAGGCAGGCTACGAGTTGGTGGATATTCGCGAGCCACACGAAGTGGCCGCAACGCCTGCACCCGGCACACCGATCAAGCCGATCCCGATGGCGCAGCTACTCTACGGAACGCCCACGTACACCCCAACAGGCCGGAGCCTGTTGATCTGCGCCAGCGGCCGCAGAAGCCTGGCGGCGACCCAGGAACTACGGGCGCGTGGCCACGCCAACGTGTTCTCGCTCAAGGGTGGAGTCGCGGCGCTGCTCGCGCACCTTACGGCCTGACCTGGCCGGAACCCCGCACGACGTACTTGTAGCTCGTCAGCTGTTGCACGCCGACGGGGCCTCGGGCATGGAAGCGATCAGTGGAGATCCCGATCTCGGCCCCCATTCCGAATTCGCCGCCGTCAGCGAACTGCGTGGAAGCGTTGTGGAGCACGATGGCACTGTCTACACGGGCGAGGAAACGGTCGGCAGTCGCCTCGTTCGCGGTGACGATCGACTCCGTATGCGCGGAGCCATACTTCTTGATGTGCGCGATTGCCTCGTCGACCCCATCGACGATCCTCGCGGCGATGATCGAGTCCAGGAACTCGGTGTACCAGTCCTCTTCCGTGGCGGCAGCCACCCGCGAGTCGACTTTCTGGATCGTCGCATCCCCGCGAATCTCGCAACCGGCATTCAGCAGGTCGGCAACGATCGGCGCGAGATGCGTCGCGGCACACGCCCGATCGACGAGCAATGTCTCGGCGGCTCCGCAGATGCCGGTACGCCGCATCTTGGCATTCAGCACGATCTCACGGGCCATGCGCACATCTGCGTCCCGATCGACGTACACGTGGCAGTTCCCTTCGAGATGGCCGATGACGGGCACACGAGCCTCCTGCTGGACGCGCGCCACCAGGCTCTTGCCGCCGCGCGGGACGATGACGTCCAGGTAGTCGGTCATTCCCGCCAACATGTAGCCAACCGCTGCGCGGTCCGTGGTTGCAACGAGTTGGATACACGCTTCCGGCAACCGGGCTGAGCGCAGGCCCTCCACGAGACAGGCGTGGATTGCCGCGTTCGAATGCCGACTCTCGGAGCCGCCGCGCAGAATGACCGCATTCCCCGACTTCAGGCAGAGCGCGCCCGCGTCGGCGGTGACGTTCGGCCGGCTCTCGTAGATGAGGCCGATGACCCCGAGAGGCACGCGAACCCTTTGGATCCGCAGTCCGTTAGGTCTGTCCCATTCCTCGTCGACGGTTCCGACGGGATCCTCCAGGGCAATCACGTCTTCGATACTGCGCGCCATGGACTCGACTCGCTTGTCATCGAGGCGCAGGCGATCGAGCAGCGCGGGGGAGAGTTGAGCACCGCGAGCAGCCGCCATGTCGCGCTCGTTTGCAGCGAGGATCTCGCCCTTCCGCCCGCGAATGGCCGCAGCCGCGGCATGCAGTGCCGCGTTCTTGGCCACCGTTGCGGCCAGCGCCAGCTCGGAGGCGGCCGCGACCGCCGCCTTGCCAAGCGGCTCCATCAACTCGCCGACAGCGGCGCCGCTCATATGGGCATTCATCGATCAGACCTGTGCCGATTCGGCTCGTGAGAGGGTCTCGGAGCGCATGATGACGAGGTCGTCGCGATGGATGATCTCGTCGCGACCTCGGAAGCCGAGTATGCGCTCGATGTCGGACGACTTACGGCCCATGATGCGCGCGGCGTCGGTGTCCGAGTACGCCACAATCCCACGGGCGATCTCCGTGCCGTCCAGGGCCAGGACGCTCACCGTGTCGCCGCGCTCGAACCGGCCCAGGGCGCGTACGACCCCAGCAGGCAACAGGCTCTTGCCGTCGAGCAGCGCACGCAATGCACCCGGATCAATGGTAATGGCACCCGCCGGCCGCAGCGTTCCGGCGATCCACTGCTTGCGCGCCGTCGCCGGAGTAGCGTGAGGCACGAACCAGGTGCAGCGCGCCCCATCTTCCAGGCGTCGGACGGGATGTTTGTGGTGGCCGGAGGCGATGCACAGGTGACAGCCCGCGGACACGGCGATCTTCGCGGCCAGAATTTTCGTCGTCATGCCGCCCGAGCCCACGCCGGAAGCGGAGGCGCCTGCCATGGACTCGATCTCCGGGGTGATCTGTCGAACCTGGGCGATGAACTCAGCCTTGGGGTCCTTGTTCGGATCGGCCGTATACAGCCCGTCCACATCGGAGAGCAGCACCAGACAGTCGGCCCCGACCATCTGAGCAACGCGCGCCGCCAGCCGATCGTTGTCTCCGTAGCGAATCTCGCTCGTCGCCACGGTGTCGTTCTCATTGATGACCGGCAGTGCGCCGAGCGCCAACAGAGCCTCCAGAGTCGCCCGCGCGTTCAGATAGCGATGACGACGCTCGCTATCCTCCAGGGTCAGCAGAATCTGCGCGACCGTGACGTCGCTCGCCTCCAACAGGTCCTTGTAGGCGTGCGCGAGGCGGATCTGACCCACGGCCGCGGCGGCCTGGCTCTCTTCGAGGCGCAATGCGCCCTTGGCGAGCCCAAGCTGTCGGCGGCCCAACGCGATCGCGCCCGAGGACACCAGGATGATCTGTTGGCCGCGCTTGCGCAGGCGTAACAGATCCTCCACGAGGGTCTCGAGCCAGGAGCGATTGAGCCTCCCATGCTCCGGGTCGACCAGCAAAGCCGAGCCCACCTTCACGACGACGCGGCGTGCTTGCTCGAGCGGAGTGGGAGCGCAGATCGAGGGGACCATTTGCGGAAAACTATACGCCTGAGGCACTTATAGGGCGATTATAGGGCTTCAGGGTCCCGCGCTCGCGACCGTCTTGGGCGGCGCGGCGGCTGGCGAGCCCTTCGCTGCGCCGGCCGATTGCTTGCCGACACGGGCACACCCTACACTTACGGCCGCCTCAAGGGTGTGGGCGTCGAGGAAGCGAGCGGTGAGCAGAGACTACGAGCCAGTGCCAGGACAGTGGTACGAGAATCTGGAAGAAGAAGAGTCGTTCCGCGTATTGACCGTGGATGAGGATTCCGAGCTGGTGGAGATCGAGTATCTGGACGGCGACATCGAGGAGATCGACATCGAGGCGTGGCACGAGATGGACCTGGAAATGACCCAGGAGCCGGAAGGCTGGGGCGAGGCCGATGAAGACGAGGATGAGTCGGACGAGGATGACGACGAAGACGATGACGACTGGGACGATGACGACGAGGATGATGATGACGATGATGATGACGAGGACTTAGACGACGACGAGGATGAGGACAGCGAATACTGATCCTGCTCGCCTGTCACCGCGATGAGTGCAGGCCCGGATAGCTGGTACCACGAAAAGGAATCGGCGTGGCTGTACCTCCGCGTCGCCGCCGTCGAGCAAGACCCCCAAAAGAGCCGCCTGTTCCGACAGCTCGCAGCGGCCGCCGAGGAGCAGGCTCGCCGCTGGGAGAAGACTCCTGCCGACTCCAAGCGCGTTTTCGTACCCTCGCTGCGCGCCCGCATCGTCGCTCTGCTGATCCGGCAACTGGGACCGCGACCGATCCGGTCGGTCCTGGCGGCCATGAAACTCCGCGGCCTGTCCGTCTATGGGCCTCCCGTCGCCTTGGTAAAAGGGCACGCGATGCCCACCTCGCTGGCCGATGTCGGAGCCCGGCACCGCGGCGGTCTGGGAGGCAATCTGCGTGCCGCCGTGTTCGGCATCAACGATGGCCTGGTATCGAACGCCAGTCTCGTATTGGGTCTGGCGGGAGCAGCCGTACCGGGCGGCTACGTGCTCGTCACCGGCACGGCAGGTCTCCTCGCCGGAGCCCTTTCAATGGCGGCTGGAGAATATGTCTCGGTGCGCTCGCAGCGTGAGATGTATGAGCACCAGATGGCTCTCGAGCGCGAGGAAGTGGCCGAGTACCCCGATGAGGAGGCCGAGGAGCTCGCACTCATCTACGAGGCTCGCGGTGTAGACCTCGAGCAGGCTCGCGAAGTGAGCCGCGCGCTGCTGGCGCAGCCCGAGCACGCTCTGGACGTCCTTGCCCGCGAGGAGCTCGGTCTCAATCCCGATGATCTGGGCTCGCCAGGTCGGGCCGCCGTGGCTTCCTTTCTGTCGTTCGCAGTCGGTGCGGCCGTTCCCCTCCTCCCCTTCGTCATGCACGCAACCGGATCGTGGGCGCTCGGGTCGACAATAGCTCTCACCGCCGCCTCGCTGTTCACCGTGGGTCTCGCACTGAGTCTCTTCACGGGACGCAACGCGTGGGGTGGCGCCATTCGCATGGTGCTGATCGGCGGCGGCGCGGGCCTGATCAGTTTCCTGGTTGGACGCGCCGTCGGCACGGCAGTGGGTTGAAAACGGGGCCGTCGGCCCCCAGCTCAGCCTATGCCGGCGACCTTCGGTATGATTGGCTGGCGGCCCTCCCGTGTCCGACCCATTTTGGGGCAGCCGGTGACGCGGCGGTCCGCGGCGAACTCGGACGGCCCGGCCGAGGTCGAACCAGGTGCCATTGACTCACGTTCAGTCAGCGCATTCGGTAGTCACCATGAAACGCATCGTCCTGTTTCTCGCAACCAACCTCGCCATCGTCGTCGTGCTGTCGGTCGTCGCCCACTTGATCGGGCTCGACGCCTATCTGGCGGCTCAGGGCGGCAGCTTGCGCGGCCTGCTGGTGTTCGCGGCCTTCTTCGGATTCGCGGGCTCGTTCTTCTCTCTGGCGGCCTCCAAGTGGATGGCCAAAAACGCCCTGGGCGTGCAGGTGATCCAGCAGCCCGCCAATGCGACCGAGCAGTGGCTGATGAATACAGTGGCGCACCACGCGCGCGCCGCCGGCATCGGTATGCCGGAGGTTGGAATCTTCGACTCCCCGGAGCCCAATGCCTTTGCAACCGGCGCGCGACGCGACGCTGCGCTGGTGGCTGTCAGCACTGGCCTGCTGCAGAGGATGAGCGAGCGCGAGGTCGAAGCGGTCCTGGGCCACGAGATCACTCACGTGGCCAATGGCGACATGGTGACCCTCGCCCTCATCCAGGGCGTCGTCAATACGTTCGTGATATTCCTGTCGCGCATCATCGGCAACGTCGTCGATCGCACCTTGTTCCGGTCGGAAGACGGCCGCGGCGCGGCGTATTTCATATCGGTGATCGTGGCCGAGATCGTGCTCGGATTCCTCGCCAGCCTCATCGTCCTGTGGTTCTCGCGGCGACGCGAGTTTCGCGCTGACCGGGGCGGTGCACAGCTCGCGGGCACTCCCAACATGATCGCCGCCCTCCAGGCCCTGAAGAGCGCTCACGAGCCGCTGCCACAACAATTCGCGGCCTTCGGTATAGCGGACGCCAACGCCGGTGGCGGCTTCAGGCGCTTGCTGATGAGCCATCCCCCTCTCGATGAGCGCATTGCGGCTCTGCAGGCTCACGCGGCCGGCATTCAGTGACCCTCAGCGGGATACTGGGCCCGGACGGCCTGCTCACGGCCGCCGATGACATCGCACCTTATCTCACCGATCACCGCCGGCTCTACACAGGACGCACTGCCGCGGTTGCACTACCCCGCTCGGTCGAGCAGGTGTCGCGTCTCCTCGCCTATTGCAACGAGCGCCGCATTGCCGTGGTGCCTCACGCAGGTAACACGAGCTATTGCGGCGGAGCGACGCCGGACGAGTCAGGGGATCAGATCGTCGTCTCGCTGCGCAAGCTCAACCGGATTCGCGCCCTCGACCCGCTCAACTACTCGCTCGTCGCGGAAGCCGGCTGCATTCTGGCAGACGTCCAACGTGCCGCCGACGAAGCAGAGCGGTTCTTTCCGCTGAGCCTCGGGTCCGGGGGCTCTTGTCTGATAGGCGGCAACCTGTCGACCAATGCAGGCGGCACCCACGTCGTGCGCTACGGCATGATGCGCGACCTCGTTCTAGGTCTGGAAGTGGTTCTCGCGGACGGGCGTGTGTTGCCGTGCCTTTCCAGCCTGCGCAAAGACAACACCGGGTACGACATCAAATCGCTGTTTCTGGGGGCCGAGGGCACGCTGGGAATCATCACGGCCGCAAGCCTGAAACTGTTCCCGAAGATCCGGGCGACCGCCACCGCGTTCGTTGCCATCCCGGATGTCGCTGCCGCGGTGAGCCTGCTCGCTCGGCTGCGAGAGACGAGCGGGGACCGCGTCAGCTCCTTCGAGCTGATTCCTCGCATCGGCATAGACCTGACCGTCCAACATATCCCGGGGGTCACGGACCCGCTCGCGCGCAGGCACGCCTGGTACGTGTTGTGCGAGCTGAGCTCGGCGCGAGCCGCCGATCCGCTGGATGAGATCCTGGAAGATATCCTCGGCGCGGAGCTGACGAAGCATCGAGTCCTCGACGCGGCCCTCGCCCGCAGCGAGCGCGAGCGCGCCGCCCTGTGGAAACTCCGCGAGACCATCCCCGAGGCGCAACGATTGGACGGCGCGAGCTTGAAGCATGACATCGCCGTGCCCGTCGCCGCCCTTCCTGACTTCGTCGCTCGCGCATCCGCCTGGGTGGAGCAACACGTGCCGGAGGGCCGGTTGGTGGCCTATGGGCATGTCGGCGATGGGAACCTGCATTTCAATCTCAATCAGGCGCCCGGCGTCAATCGTGAGGCGTTCCTGGCGCTTGAACCGGCTCTCAAGCGGGCCATCCACGATCTCGTGCAGGGATACGGCGGCAGCTTCAGCGCCGAACATGGAATCGGCCGCTTGAAAGTCCCGGAGCTGGAGCGCTATGCGCCGCCGGTCGAGCTCGAACTGATGCGCAAGGTGAAAGCGGCTCTGGACCCGAACGGCATACTCAACCCCGGCAAAGTCCTGCGAGTCGGATAACTCATGGCCCGACGCAGTCTGCTGATCGCGTTGTTATCGACCGTCGTCGCCGCATGCGGCAGCGGCAAGCAGGCACCGACGGCCGCGTCCGGGGCAGACCCGCGGGAATCGGCGGCACCCGCGGCAGCATCTGCGGCAGCACCTGCGGCACTACCCGCGACGACAGTCGCCGACGGAAGCCCGCAGATCGCCCTGGCTCCCGACGGTGTCCACATCGAATATCACGTGTACGGGCGAGGCGAGCCCGCCATCGTGCTCATCCACGGTTGGGCCACGGACGCCAACTACTGGAATGCACAAGTCGATGCGCTGAAGGGTCTCTACACCGTCGTCACGGTCGATCTCGCGGGCCACGGAGCCTCCGGCAAGAACCGCACGGACTGGTCCATGGGTACCTACGGAGAGGATGTCGCGACAGTGGTCCGGCAACTCCCGAGTTCCCGTGTCATTCTCGTTGGCCACTCGATGGGCGCGACGGTGGCGCTCGAGGCGACCCGGCGGATCGGCGACCGCGTCGTGGGCATCATCGCGGTGGATGCCCTGCGATCCATCGGGCTGCCGCCGCTGTCGAAGAGCCAGATCGAGGCGCAGGTGGCGCCTTTCCGCGCGGACTTCATCGGCCAGACGCGCAAACTCGTAGCGGAGTCGCTCTTCAGGAAAGACGCCAATCCGCTATTCGTGCAAAAGGTCGCCTACGACATGTCCCTCGAGCCGCCGGAGGTGGGGGTGCCTGCGCTGCAGGCGCTGCTGAGCGTCGACTTCGCGACCCTCCTGCCCGACATCCACGTGCCGGTCCTCGCGATCAACTCCGACCTGGCGCCGACCGACGAGGCGCGCATTCGCAAATCGGTGCCCGCGTTCAAGGCGGTCGTGCTCGACCACACCGATCACTTCCTCATGATGGAAGTGCCCCAGCGCTTCAATCCCCTTCTGCTGCGCGACATCGACTCGCTGCGCGCCCGCTCGCGGGGTTGAGCCGGGGAGACCGGACCACATCTCATCCGTATCGGGAACGATCGAGCCGCAATGCACCTGCAGCCAGCCCAGATCCAGCTCGATCTCGGGGGAATCGATCTCGTCCCAGGATGAGGCGAGCAACGCGCCCTCGTCCTCGTCCCGCAGCAGCAGAATCAGGGCATCGCGATCCGCTGCGAACGGCCAGTCCTGACTGTGCAGCGTCAACTCGAGCCGCCGGCCGTCAGGAGTCCGAAAACGCGCGCGCCCTCCCTGGTCATGCAAGTCGAGATGCAGCAGGGGCCGCAAGTCCGATAGCTTGCCGGTCGCGGACCACACGACGTCGCACGCAAACAGCCGGGCCTCGTTGAGCTCGAACCAGTTGAAGCCGACGACCTCCTCGAGGAGCTCATCGTCCGTCTTCCTCAGCACGCGTCGCCGGTACCAGTAGAGGTCTTCGCCCAGCACGAGTTGGTAGTCTACGTAGCGCGTCACGGTTGCCCGGCCGTCGACGCAGCCGCGTCCTTGCGTACCCCCTCGAAACTGATCGCCTTCCCGTGAGAGATGCCAGTCGCAACCTTTGATGTGGGCGATCTGACTGCGTTGCAGGCTCGCGAGCAGCTTGGGGCGGCGGCTCAGATGGGCCCACGCGAGAGGTTTGACGAAGCCGTACACGCGCACGTGGACGCCACTCATGGGAGGCGGAGCGGGCTCCAATTCGAGCAGCAGTTGTCGGCGCACGCCTTCCGGATCGTCGTGCGGGAACTCCTCCAGATACAGAATGTGCGCACCGAGCCACGGAACCTTGACCGGCGCGACGACCGTGCGCAAGCGCCGCTCCGAGTTGTCGGACCAGGCGGACGGACCCGGTTCAGACCCCACGATCACCTGCTCGCTGGAATCGTGGACACCCGACCAGACCTGCTCGAGTGCCGTGACGTCAGACCCGATCAATGCGCCGGCAGTTACGAGAGACGCAACGCCCGCGATGAGGAGCATGGACGCCTGACTTGTGCGAGGGGTTGCTCAGGGCCCGCGCTTGCGCACGAGCCCTTCCTGGGCCGTGCTCGCGACCAACCGCCCGTCGCGCGCAAAGACGCTCGCCCGCGCAAAGCCGCGCGCTCCGGAAGCACTCGGGCTTTCCACTGCATATAGCAGCCAGTCATCGACACGTACGGTACGATGAAACCACATCGCGTGATCCAGACTCGCCAGCAGCACGCCTTGTTTCGCCTGCGATATGTCGTGGGGTAACCGCGCGGTATCCAACAGGAAGAAATCCGAGACGTACGCCAGCAGACAGCGGTGCAGGCGCTCGTCGTCGGGAAGCGCGCTCACGGCTCTGAACCAGAACTGGCGCGCCGTATCCACGTGCGGAAGCTGCGGCGTCGAGGGCACCAGCCGAAACTCGAATGGGCGCGGCTGCAGGGCCAGCCGCCGTTGGCGCTCCGGCAGGCCCTCGATGTACTCCTTGGTCATGTGACTCGACTCCGACAGCTCCTCGGGCGGGCGAACCCGCGGCATCGGGATCTGATGGTCGAACCCTGCTTCGGGCACCTGGAAGGACGCGGTCATGTTGAAAATCTGCTCGCCGTGCTGGATCGCGGTGACCCGCCGGTTCGAGAAGCTGCGTCCTTCCAGGCTCCGATCCACCTGGTAGACGATCGGCGCGTTGAAATCGCCGCGCCGCAGAAAGTAGGCGTGCAGCGAATGAACGACGCGCCCGCTGATCGTGGCGGAGGCGGCGGTCAAGGCCTGGCCCAGCACCTGACCGCCGAACACCTGCGCACTGCCGATGTCGCGGCTCTCGCCCCGGAACAGGTTGACCTCGAGCTGCTCGAGCTCGAGCAGATTCAACAGATCGGCTATCTGCTGATCCATCGCGAGTTGCGCGACGCGAGTGCGGTCAGCCGAACTTGAACGTGCCGCGCATGACCGAGTTGTGGCCCGGGAACGTGCACAGATAGCTGTAGGGCTCACCCGCCTTCAACGGCGCGGTCGAGAAGGTGATGGTGACCGACTCTCCGCCGCCCACGACCTTCGTGTGCGCCAGCACGCGCTTGTCGCCCTCGGCGACGTAGCTGTTCTGCAGGCCCGCGGACATCCCCGAATTGGCCACCGCGCCGAGATCCGGAGTCTTCACGAGAACCCAGTTGTGGCCCATCGCCTCTTTCGGCAACTTGCCTGCGTGCTTCAGGGTGAGCTGCACTTCCTTGCAGCTTGCCGGGACGCTCAGCTCCTTCTTGTCGAACTGCATCAGATCGTTGCCCGCGATCTCGAGCTGGCAGGCCTTGTCAACGGCGTGACTGACGGACGGCAGCAAAGCGGCCCCGGTGGTCAGGACTACCGCGGTGAGCGTCATGCGAATGGCATTCATGGTGATCTCCTAGATCGTCGAACGTGTGTCAATCCGGAACGCCCAGGCGCTGGTGCATCACAGGGCTCGTGGTCGTGTACTGGAGGAACTGCTTCTTCTGCGGATACAGGTGGTGCTGGATCGCAAAGGCGGCCAGCGCCGCCTCGTGGAAGCCGGACAGGATGAGCTTCTTCTTGCCGGGATAGGTGTTGATATCGCCGACCGCGTAGATCCCCGGCACGCTGGTCTCGAACTTCTCCGTGTCCACTTTCAGGGCCTTCTTCTCGAGCTGCAGCCCCCACTCGGCAATGGGCCCGAGCTTGGGGTGCAGCCCGAAGAAGACGAGCAGTTGATCGGCGGCCAGCTCCTCGAAGCCACCGCCCGGCAGCTTCACCTTCACGCCGCGCAGCGTGCCCTGCTCGAGCAGGAGCGAATTCGGGAGCGCCTCGTAGCATTTGAGCCGGCCCGCCTGCTCGAGCTCCCGCATCCTGGCGACGGAGGCGGGAGCGCCCCGGAACTCAGGCCGCCGGTGCACGAGTGCGAGGCTCTGCGCCTTGCCCGCCAGCTCGATCGTCCAGTCGAGCGCCGAGTCGCCACCGCCGAAGATGACGAGGCGCTTGCCATGAAACTGACTCGCGTTCCTGACGCGGTAGTGAATGGAGTGGTTCTCAAATGCATCCGCGCCTTCGATCCCGATCCGACGCGGCTGAAACGAGCCGACCCCCGCAGCGATGACGACGGCGCCGGCATCGAAAGTGGTGCCCAGCGTCGTCTTGACGTGAAACCGGCCGTTTTCCTTGCGGGACAGCTCGAGCACCTCCTGGCCGAGATGCAACTGGGCCTTGAACGGCTCGATCTGTTGCATGAGGCGATCGACCAGCTCCTGGGCGCCGCAGACCGGCAAGGCCGGAATGTCGTAGATCGGCTTCTCGGGATACAACTCGGCACACTGCCCGCCGGGGTGCGCGAGCGAATCGATGAGGCACGCACCGATGCCGAGCAGCCCCAGCTCGAAAACCTGAAACAGGCCGCAGGGGCCCGCGCCGATGATGACGACCTCGGTCGTGATCGCTTCTGGACTCTGGCTGGCGGTCGCCCCGGAACTTGCGCTCAATGGATGCTTCTCGCTTCGAAAGGAGCGCATTGTAGAGGGTCTTGCCGTTCCTCGCATATGCCGTGCCAGTCAGCCTTTAGCCTTGCCGGCCAAGGGCTTGCGCATCCGGCGGATACCGGGAGCGCGCGCACGGCCTTATAGTAGGCTGCAACGCGTTCTCGAGCAGGGCTTGCCGTGACTTCCAATTCCGAGCTGCATGAGCGCCGCGTGGCGGCCGTCCCCCGGGGTGTCTCGAATTCTCTCGCGGTCTATGCGGATCGCGCCTCCAACGCCGAGTTGTGGGATGTGGAGGGGCGGCGGTACATCGACTTCGCCAGCGGCATTGCGGTGGTCAACACCGGGCACGTGCACCCGAAGGTGAAGGAGGCGATTGCGCGACAGCTCGAGAAATTGACGCACACTTGCTTCCAGGTGACCCCCTACGAGAGCTATATCGCGCTTGCGGAGCGTCTGAACGCGGCGGCCCCCGGCCCCACCCCCAAAAAGACGATCTTCCTCACCACCGGTGCCGAGGCGGTCGAGAACGCGATCAAGATTGCCCGGTTTCACACGAAACGCTCGGCGGTGATTGCCTTCTCAGGCGGGTTTCACGGCCGCACACTCGCCTGTATCGGCCTGACGGGGAAGGTGCAGCCCTACAAAGCAGGCTTCGGGCCGATGCTGCCCGAGGTCTATCACCTTCCCTTCCCGATCCCATTTCACGAAGTCGCGGTGGCAGACTCACTCGAGGCGCTGTCGCAGTTGTTCAAGGCCGACGTCGACCCGGCACGCGTTGCCGCGATCATCATCGAGCCCGTGCTTGGCGAAGGCGGCTTCTATCCCGCCCCTGCAGAGCTGCTGCGACGGCTGCGCAGCGTCTGCGATCAGCACGGCATTCTGCTCATCGCCGATGAGATTCAAACCGGATTCGGACGTACGGGGCGCCTGTTCGCGATCGAGCATTCCGGTGTGGAGCCGGATCTCATGACCGTCGCGAAGAGCGTCTCGGGCGGCGTGCCCCTGTCAGCCGTCATCGGCAAGGCGCAGATCATGGATGCGCCGCCGCCAGGCGGATTGGGCGGTACGTTCGCCGGATCACCGCTGGCCTGCGCCGCGGGGCTCGCGGTGCTGGACGTCATCCGTGAGGAGCAGCTCCTCAACCGCGCCACCCACATCGGCAACTTCATGACCTCCCGCCTCAAGGGACTGCAGGTGCGCTTTCCGTGTATCGGGGAGGTGCGCGGCGTGGGCGCGATGGTCGCCATCGAGTTGGTGAAGAACTGTCGCGCGGACTCTCCGGATGCGGAGCTCACCAAAGCCCTGGTGCAGGCTGCGGGTCGTCGCGGTCTCGTGTTGCTGTCCTGTGGGATCTACTCGAACGTGATCCGGTTTCTGGCGCCGCTCACGATCTCGGATGCCCACATGAAGGAGGGGTTCAACCTGTTCGAGCAGGCCCTCGATGAGGTCGCGCGCTCGGCGGCGGTCGCGTAAGCGCTGAGCAGGCAGCGACTCTTGCAGATAGATGCACGGATAGAGGCATCACGCCCGCCCCGCGTTGGCGTCCGTCGGGGTGTGGAAATACTCGCTTTCGGAGGCGAGTTGCTCCATCAGGCGCTTCAGCTCCGCCATCCGGCCCTCGGCGGTGCTGATGGGCATGCAGTCCTGACAGCGGGGATCTCCGCAGGGTTGCCTCGAGTACAGCCAGTACTGCAAGGCACCCGCCAACAGGCCGTCTGCGATGTCCCACAGATCGGCGTCCTTATCCTTATCCGCCAGCCGGTTCCCGAGATCCACGGCTTTCGTGAAGGCCGAGTCGAAGGTGTCAGCGATCTCGGTCATGTGTCGTCATCCCCGTCATGCGAATAGTATAAGGCAACGCCGCGCGCCTGCTTGCGCGCATTCGGACGGTCCAAAACCGGCTAGTTTGGGCGTCGTGGAGAACGTCCGCGAGACCTCCGCGACCCAGACGCATTGACCTCCGCGACCCGGGTCGCATCGACCTCAATGTCGAATTCCGGCCGCGGCCTCAGGCAGCCGAATTTGACAAGGAACAGGGGCAAATCGCGTATTTCGCAGCCCCCGAAGAAGCTTTCGCTGCAGCCATTGTGCTTCTGCGATGCCGACCACGGAAGGCGCCCGACCCATCGCTCATGATGCGGCTACGGCAATGTCGGCTAGCACCTAGGGACAAAACGGCCGCGCCGTTATGTCCTATGCACGAAATGGCAATCAAGATGGCCGAGGCCAGCACGGGCCTCGCCGCAAAACCTCCCCCCTCTGCCGGCGGCCTCGCGTCACGGCTGCGATTCGGTATTGGAAGGCGCCTCGCCTTCGGACTGATGGCCGTGGCCGTGGTCATCCTGGTCGGCCACGGAATCGCTGCACGCACCACGCGAGCGGCCGTAAACGCTGTCCGGAATATGCAGCAGGAGCACGAGCCCGTAGCGCGGCGTGCAAGCGCAGTCATGCAGCAGCTCGTGGCCTATGACCGAGCGGTCGGTGAATACCTGCAAGGTATTCCCGCGGCCGAATCAAACGATATCGGCGCGGCCGCCGATGCTCTGGGAGCCGCTGTACAGAGCTACTTCGAAGGGCCTCCGGTCCCGGATCTGACTGAGGCAATCCAGCTGCGGGCCCAGCTGGCGAGCCACGTCGATCATGGACGCGAGCTCGTAACGAGCGCATCCCAACGCGCCCATTGGATGGAGGAGCGACGGGCCGCGCTCGGGCGGATACAACAACGCATCGTCTCGGCCGGCGGCACAGGGCTACCCATTAATGGTACTCAGGTTGTCGCGCGGCGCTCGCTGGCCGATCTGGCGTCCGCCATGAGCGTACTGCGCGGCGATTTGGCCACTGGAGGGCTCGCTGCGAAGCACGAGCAGCTTTTCGCGCAGGCGCTCAGCACTCACGCAGCCGAGCTCCAGCACTCACCGGGCCGCAACTGGCTGAGCATGATTCGCGACGATTTTCACGAGGCCGTACACCTGCGGCAGGCGGTCGAGCGTTTCGACACCGCGAACGGCTCCGCGCGCCGGGAATTTCTGGAAGAAAGCGCTGCCCTCACGGCTGGCGTTCAGAGCTACCTGCAGGAGCCCGCGCGTCTCGGCCTCGTACACTCCGCTGCCCGAGCCGCAACCGCCGCCGAGGGTGCTGAGCACACCTTGACGATGACGGGCGCGGCTGTGATCGTCGTTCTGATTCTCGTTTCCGTGCTGCTCATCCTGAGTATCAGTGTGCCGGTGCGACGACTGACGCGGGCCACGCGTGCATTGGCAGGCGGCGACCGCGCGGCGCGCGTGCCGCGTGGAGGCTCGGCCGAGATCGACGTGTTGGCCGATGCCTTCAACACGATGGCCGATCAGGTCACGCGCGCCGAATCCGCGCTACGCGCCTACCAAAGCGAGCTCGAGCATCGCGTTGCCGAGCGTACCCAGCAACTCCACCATCTCGCGCATCATGATCCTCTCACGCAGCTGCCGAATCGGCGGCAGCTCTCCACTCGTCTCGCCGAGGCCCTCACCCGGGCAACGGCAACCGGCCGGCGCGCCGCGCTGTTATTCGTGGATATAGACAACTTCAAGTCGATCAACGACACGCTCGGCCACAACTTTGGCGATCACGTGCTGCAGGCGATCGCCGACCGCCTGCGAGTCACGGCGGGTCCGCAAGCGCTGCTTGCTCGTCTGGGTGGCGACGAGTTCACTGTGCTACTGGAGAACGTGGACTGCGTTGCTGCGGTCGAACGGCGCGCCGCAGAGATCGTCACGCGCCTGCAGGAGCCCGTGGCCGTGGACGGCCGGGTGCTGGCAACGAGTGCCAGCGTCGGAGCCAGCTTGTTTCCGGACCATGCCCAGGACCCGCAGGACCTGCTGCGGGCGGCGGATGTCGCCCTCTTCCAGGCGAAGGAGTCCGGACGCAACCGCTTCGCGCTCTACAGTCCTGCGTTGAATGATGCGGCCGCTCAACGCTTCCGGACCGAGCAGGCCCTGCGGGCTGCGCTCGAGGCGGGTGATCTCGTCCTGGCCTTTCAGCCTCAGGTCGCATTGCATACGCGAGAGACGACCAGCGTCGAAGCCCTACTGCGCTGGCGCAAACCCGATGGACGCATTGCCGCGGCGGGCGAATTCATCCAGAGCGCCGAGCAGAGCGGCCTCATCCACGAGTTGACCGAGTGGGTCCTGCGTTCCGCCACCTCGACGGCCGCGGCCTGGCGCGCCCAGGGTTGGCATCGGGTATGCGTCGCGATCAATGTGTCGCCGCGTCAGTTCTTCGAGCGCGATTTCGTCGATCACATCGCTCGCGCGCTGCATGCAACGGGGCTGCCTGCGAGCGCTCTCGAGCTGGAGCTCACTGAGACCGTTCTGCAGACCGGGCATACGACGATTCAGTCGCTGCGCCGTCTGCGGGACATGGGTGTGTCGATCGCGCTGGATGACTTCGGCATCGGCTACTCGTCACTGACGTCGCTGGAGAAGCTGCCGATCAACCGCGTGAAGCTCGATCGAATGTTGGTCGAAGGCGTCGACTCGAATCCGCGCTCCGCGGCGATCGTCAGATCCATCGTTGCCCTGTGCCACGGCCTGGGGCTGCAGGTGACGGCGGAAGGGGTGGAACGGCCCGCGCAGCTCGAATTCCTGGCCGGGTGTGGGCCCGTCGCCGTTCAGGGCTACCTGCTTGCACAGGCAGTCGAAGTGGATCTCGTCCAACAGGAAGCCCGCAACGCCAGCGAGAGAGCGCGTCGCTGGTTGGACGACGAGTTACTCGCGGAAGGCGAGACGTCCGGCAGCTCGCTGGTGTTCGTCGGCGCGGGCGGCCGAAGGCGCACCACCGCGAGCTGAGCTCCGCTTCGGGCACAGGCGGCGCGGGGTTGCTGACCGGCGTCCGCTCTCAGCGCTCGGAATCGAAATCGATGCCAGCGTCTCGCTCGTCACTGGCCTCCGGATGACAATCCAGCACGAAAGCCATCATCTCAGTGGCGTCCCGAGCAATGTAGAAATCGATCATGCGAGAGTTGAATTGCACGGCGCGCGTGGCAGGAATGCTGATGGCGTCGATGCCTGCCGTCATTAGCAGACCGTTCATCATGAATCGCGGGGTACGCTTGTTCCCATCAAAGAAGAACTGCTGAAGTGACCCAAACAAGAAGAAAGCAACTGCCCTCTCAAAGGGATTGGACACGTTCTCCTGCAACGCACGCAGGCCGTCGGCGAACACCTCGTTGAGGCGTTCAGCCCCCGCGGCGGTTGCCAATCGAGCTACGCGCGCCGCTTGAGCTCCTCCAGCTCGGCACGCAGCGCGGCTACCTCCTCCTCGAGCTTCGTCAACCGTCGCTCGGTGTTGGTTGCAGGAAACGTCGTTTCCGGGGCGCCAGCGCCGCCTTCTGCGGTGGCGAGAGGGGCATCCCCGTGTCGCGCGGCTTCCGCCGGCACGCCACCGAACAGATGCGCGAAGCGGGACTCCCGCCGACCCGGTTCCCTTGCCAGGCGAGTCACGAATGGGCCATCCGGACGGCTCATCAGCCGCTCGAGCGCGGCCTCCACTTCCGAGACTTCCGTGAACGGCGCCATGCGGCTGGCGCGGCTGCGCAGCTCGCCAGGCGTCTGTGGGCCGCGCAGCAGCAACTCGCAGAGGATAGCGAGCTCCTGCGGATCGAGCTTGAGCGTGCCGAACTCGGTGTTGCAAAAGCGATGCTGGTACTTGGGGACCCGGCTGCCGAACCCGGACCTCTCGGTCACGAAGTGCCGCTTCGCGAGAGTATCCAGGGTCTGCTGCACGAGGCCCTCGGCGAGATCCATCACGGGATCGCGGTTGCTCTTCTGATTGCAGGCATTGACGAGCGCATTCAGCGACAGAGGATATTGATCGGGCGTGGTGATCTGCTTCTCGATCAGGCAGCCGATCACGCGCGCTTCCAGGGGACTCAGCTCGATGTTCATCGCCCGATCTTAAAGCCTTCGAGATGTCGTTGCCTGCCGGCGACGCCGAGGTCGGGCTGATCGGTGAACAGGCCGTCGATCCCGGCACGCAGGAAGGCGGCGATCTCCGCGGGCAGATCCCCGTGCTCGGCCGGGCCGCCGGGAGCCCGAAAGTCCCGCGGCAGAAATTCATTCTCCGCCCGAAATGTCCAGGCGTGGATCAGCAAGCCGCGGGCATGAGCATCGGCCACGACGGGCGTTACCGCATCCAAACGCTCATCCTGCGATCGCGCGATGATCAGCGATTTGGCAGGCCCGATCGCTTGCGCATAAGTTGCCACCTCCGCGAGCCCCGCCGGCGTCAAGAGATCGGCGTACGTGCGCCGATCTCCGCTCACCACGAAGTCGTAGGGCGAGCCACGCGTTTCGATGAGCTGCACGAGCGGGAGTTGGGTCAGCTTGCGAAGCGCTCGAAGGTTGCCGACCTCGAAAGACTGAATGTAGGCGAGGCCCTGGGGGCCCCGATACCCGGACCGTTCCAGTATCTCCACGAGACTCTCCTCCATGGAGAGCCCGAGGCCGGCAAAATACGTGGGATGTTTGGTCTCCGGGTAGACACCGATGCGCCGGGGAGCCGGCTCGCCGAGCTGCCGCGCAAGCGTCTCGCGCTGTGACTGCACTCCCTCGACGAGCGCCAGAATCTCCTCCAGCGTTGGAACCTGGAATTGGCCGTCGAACCGGGTGTTGGCCGGGCGCGTACCGGGAATGCGCTCGCGCGCCCGTAGCGTCTTCAGCTCCTTCAGGGTGAAATCCTCAGTGAACCAGCCCTGCACGGCGACGCCGTCGATCGTCTTCGTGGTGCGGCGATCGGCGAATTCCGCGTGCGCCGCCACATCGGTCGTGCCGCCAATCTCGTTCTCGTGACGCGCGACGAGCACGCCGTCCCGGGTCATCACCAAGTCCGGCTCGATGTAGTCGGCTCCCTCCTGGATGGCTACGAAGTACGAAGCGAGCGTGTGCTCCGGCACATAGCCACTCGCGCCACGGTGGCCGATCACGATCGGGGGGCTCTTGGATGTCGAGGGCACGGGCGAGGTGGGTGCATGACCTGGGCTATTTCGCATTATCACGCGCTTTGGCCGTCAGTGGGCATAGGTCTTGCTAGACTCCCGCGGTGATCACCGACCAGGACATCTATCTCTTTCGCGAAGGCACCCACTTTCGCGCCTATGAAAAGCTGGGGGCCCATGCAGTCGTCTCGGAGCAGGGCGAGCGCGGGGTCCATTTCGCAGTGTGGGCGCCCAATGCCTCCTCGGTGTCCGTCGTCGGTGATTTCAACGGGTGGAACCCGCAGACGCACCGCCTCGAGTCCCGCTGGGACTCCTCGGGCATCTGGTCCGGATTCGTGCCCGGAGCCCGGGAAGGCTCGATATACAAATATCACATCGTCTCCAGAGACTCCGGGTACACGGTAAACAAGAGTGATCCGTTTGCCTTTCACTGTGAGACGCCGCCACGGACCGCCTCGGTCGTATGGGATCTCTCGTACGAGTGGGGCGACCAGGAATGGATGGCCAGCCGCGCGAAGGCCAATCGCCTCGACGCTCCATGGTCCATCTACGAGTTGCACATCGGGTCATGGCGACGCGTGCCCGAGCAGCATGACCGCTCGCTCAATTACCGCGAGCTGGCGCATGCGGTAAGCGACTACGTCAGCGAGATGGGCTTCACGCACGTCGAGTTGCTGCCGGTGATGGAGCATCCCTTCTACGGCTCCTGGGGATATCAGGTGACGGGCTATTTCGCGCCCACGTCCCGATATGGCACGCCTCAGGACTTCATGTATTTCGTGGACTACCTGCATCGGCGCGGCATCGGCGTGATCCTGGATTGGGTACCTTCGCACTTCCCGTCCGACGAGCACGGCCTTGCTTTCTTCGACGGCACGCATCTTTACGAGCATGCGGACCCGAGACAGGGATTCCACCCGGAGTGGAACAGCTCCATCTTCAACTACGGCCGGGCCGAGGTACGCGACTTCCTCGGCAGCAGCGCGCTCTTCTGGCTGGAGAAGTATCACATCGACGGCTTGCGCGTGGATGCGGTCGCTTCGATGTTGTACCTCGACTATGGGCGCAAAGCCGGCGAATGGATCCCGAACCGGTTCGGAGGCCACGAGAACCTGGATGCCGTCGAGTTCCTGAAGCAGCTCAACCTTGCGGTGTACCGCGACCACCCGGACACGCAGACGATCGCCGAGGAGTCCACGGCGTGGCCGATGGTCTCCCGCCCCACCTATCTCGGCGGACTCGGCTTCGGCCTGAAATGGAACATGGGGTGGATGCACGACACCCTCAAATACTTCCAGACGGACCCGGTGTACCGCAAATTCGCTCACAACCAGTTGACCTTCAGCATCTGGTACGCGTTCACCGAGAACTTCTGCCTGCCGCTCTCCCACGACGAGGTCGTGCACGGCAAGGGGTCCCTGGCCGGCAAGATGCACGGCGATGAGTGGCAGCGATTCGCGAATCTGCGCCTCCTCCTCGGCTACATGTGGATGCATCCGGGCAAGAAGCTCCTCTTCATGGGCGGGGAGTTCGGTCAGAAGCGCGAATGGCAGCACGACGAGAGCCTCGAGTGGCACGTGCTGCAGTACCCTCAGCATGACGGCGTGCGCAAGTGGGTCCGGGATGTCAACAAGTTGTATCGTGAGACGCCGGCACTCTTCGAGGTGGACTTCTCGCCGGATGGCTTCGAGTGGATCGATTGCAACAATGGCGAGGCGAGCGTGCTCGTGTTCATGCGCAAGGGCGCGCACGGTCAACTGGCTCTCATCGCCTGCAACTTCACGCCCGTCCCGCGTGACCACTACAACGTGGGCGTGCCGCGCGGCGGCTGCTGGAGAGAGCGCCTGAACAGCGACGCCGCCGACTACTGGGGCAGCGGCTTGGGCAACTTCGGCTCGATCGATGCGGCTCCCCTCCCGTCGCACGGACGTCCGTATTCGCTCAGCCTGCGCCTGCCGCCCCTGGGCATCGTCGTCCTCACGCCGGAATAACGCCGGCAGCGATCGTCCGCGATGCTCACCGATCATCGGCACTGGATCGAGGGCCGCGAATGAGCAAAGTACGCGTCGTTATCGAGAACATCACGCCGCAGGTGGATGCAGGCCGTTTCCCGGCCAAGCGCACTGTCGGCGAGAGCGTCGTGGTGGAGGCAGATGTCTTCGCGGACGGGCACGATGCCGTGGATGCGATGCTCCTGTACCGGCACGAGAGCGCATCCGAGTGGCAAACTGTACCGATGAAGTCCATCGGCAACGATCGGTGGCAGGCGCGCTTCGTTGCACAGACCCTCGGCACCTACCTTTATACCGTCACGGCATGGTTGGACTACCTCGGTACGTGGCAGCATGGCCTGCAGAAGAAATATGCGGCCGGGCAGGATATCGACCTCGATTTGAAACAAGGTGCCGCCCTGGCCCTGAGCCTCGCGGAACGCGCCCCGGCCCTCGACGCGCAACGCCTGCGCGAATGGGCGACGGCGGTCACGAGCCTGCAACACGACAAAGACGCCCGCGTCGCGCTCGCTCAGAGCGAATCTCTTCACGAGCTGCAGCAGCGCTATCCCGATCCCGAAACCGTGTTGAAGCGGGACGCCCCGCTGGCCGTGAATGTCGACCGCGAGCGCGCACGCTTTTCGACATGGTACGAGATGTTTCCTCGCTCGGCCTCGCAGGAGGCAGGCGAGCATGGCACCTTTGCTGACGTAGAGCGGTGCCTGCCGTACGTGGCGTCGATGGGCTTCGACGTGTTGTATCTTCCGCCGATTCATCCGATCGGGATGACGGAGCGCAAAGGGCCAAACAACTCGACCACGGCCCGTCCGGACGACCCGGGCAGCCCGTGGGCAATCGGTGGGCGTGAAGGCGGTCATCGCTCCATTCACCCCGAGCTGGGCACGCTCGAGGACTTGCAGAAACTCATCGCGAGCGCGGGCAAGCTGGGAATCGAGCTCGCTCTGGACATTGCGTTCCAGTGCTCGCCGGATCATCCGTATGTTCGAGAGCACCCCGAGTGGTTTCTCAAGCGCCCGGACGGCTCCGTGCAGTACGCCGAGAACCCACCGAAGAGATACCAGGATATCTATCCTTTTCACTTCGAGAGCGACGCCTGGCGGGCCCTGTGGGACGAGCTGCGTGGCGTCATCGAGCTCTGGACAGCTCAGGGCATCCGGATCTTCCGCGTCGACAACCCGCACACGAAGCCCTTCCCGTTCTGGGAAGAGCTGATCGCGCAAGTCCGTCGCCAGCACCCCGATGTGATTTTCCTGGCGGAAGCGTTCACCCGCCCGAAGGTGATGTACCGGCTCGCCAAACTCGGCTTCACGCAGTCGTACAACTACTTTCCCTGGCGCAATTCGAAGCGCGAGCTCGTGGAATATTTCACCGAGCTCGGCAGGCCCCCGGTCAGCGACTTCTTCCGCCCCAACCTTTGGCCCAATACCCCGGATATCCTGACCGAGTATCTGCAATACGGGGGGCGGCCGGCGTTCGTGATCCGGCTGGTGCTCGCCGCCACCCTCGGCGCGAGCTACGGGATCTACGGACCGGCCTTCGAGCTGCAGGCCGCGCGGGCCCGCGAGCCCGGGAGCGAGGAGTACCTGGACTCGGAGAAGTATCAGCTGCGGCAATGGAACCGGGATGACCCGCAGAGCCTGCGGGAGCTCATCGCCCGCGTGAATCGCATCCGCCGCGAGAATGCACCACTACAGAGCGACCGCGGATTGCGCTTCCATGAGATCGACAACGACATGCTGCTCGCCTACAGCAAGACCGCAGAGGGCGGGACGGACTCGATCCTCGTGGTGGTGAACGTCGATCCCCACCATGCTCAGTCCGGGTGGCTGCGGCTCGACCCCGTCACCCTGGGAGTGGAGCCGGGGACGACATTCCAGGCTCACGACCTGCTGTCCGGCGCGAGATTCCTGTGGCGCGGGGAGCGCAACTACGTGGCTCTCGACCCCGAGCACTCGCCCGCCCACATTTTCCGCATCCGCCGCCGCGTGCGAACCGAGCGCGACTTCGACTATTTTCTCTAGGCCGCTGTGGAGCCGATCAGGTGTGTACGTGTCCTCACGTGACCGTTCACGCCAGGGACGGCGTGACGGCGCCAGGGACGGGTTTTCGCGGGTCACGCCAGGACACGTACACACCTGATCGAGCTCCACAGCGCGGGCACGGTCTTTGCTGCACTATCGCCCGATGAACGGGGGACCAGGATGAATGCACAGGTAGAACAACAACCTGCGGCCGACCCTCTTTGGTACAAGGATGCGGTCATTTATGAGGTCCACGTCCGAGCCTTCTTCGACAGCAACGACGACGGGGTGGGTGACTTCGGCGGCCTCACCCGCAAGCTCGACTATATCCAGGATCTCGGTGTCAACACGATCTGGCTGCTGCCGTTCTACCCCTCGCCGGGCAAGGACGACGGCTACGACATAGCCGACTATCACAACATCCACCCGCAGTACGGTACGCGGGGCGACTTCCAGATGTTCGTGCGGGAGGCGCACAAGCGCGGCCTGCGCGTCATCACCGAGCTGGTCATCAACCACACATCGGACGCTCATCCGTGGTTTCAGGCCGCGCGACGCGCGGCGCCCGGGTCAGCCAAGCGCAACTACTACGTCTGGAACGAGACACCCGACCGCTACGTGGGCACCCGCATCATTTTCAGCGATACGGAGAGCTCCAACTGGGCCTGGGATCCGGTCGCCAAGTCGCACTACTGGCATCGCTTCTTCAGTCATCAGCCGGACCTCAACTTCGACAACCCGCACGTGTTGCGCGCCGTGATCCATATCATGGAGTTCTGGTTGAGCCAGGGCGTGGACGGGCTGCGGCTGGACGCCATTCCATATCTGGTGGAGCGCGACGGCACGAGCAACGAGAACCTGCGCGAGACGCATCAGATCATCAAGCACATTCGCAATGTCGTGAACGAGCGTTACGCGGATCGCATGCTGCTCGCCGAGGCCAATCAGTGGCCGGAGGATGTGCGCGACTACTTCGGCGAAGGCGATGAGTGCCACATGGCCTATCACTTTCCCCTGATGCCGCGCATGTACATGGCGATCGCCCAGGAGGATCGCCATCCGATCGTCGAGATCATGGAGCAGACACCGGACATCCCGGAGAACTGCCAGTGGGCGATCTTCCTGCGCAATCACGACGAGCTGACCCTCGAGATGGTCACGAGCCGCGAGCGCGACTACATGTACAAGATGTACGCCGCCGATCCGCGCGCAAAGCTCAATCTCGGCATCCGGCGCCGTCTCGCCCCGCTGATGGAGAACGACCCGGGCCGCATCAAGCTGATGAACAGCCTGCTGTTGTCGATGCCCGGAACACCCGTCATCTACTACGGCGACGAGATCGGGATGGGCGACAACTTCTTCCTCGGCGATCGCAATGGTGTGCGCACGCCGATGCAATGGAGCCCGGACCGCAATGCGGGCTTCTCGCGCGCGGACCCGCAGCAGTTGTATCTGCCGCCGATCATGGACCCGATCTACGGCTACGAGGCGGTCAACGTCGAGGCTCAGACCCGCGATCGGTCCTCGCTGCTCAGCTGGATGAAGCGGATGCTGCAGGTGCGCAAGACCTCGCAGGCCTTCGGCCGCGGGACGCTGCGGTTCATCCGGCCCGGCAACCGCAAAGTGCTGGTGTATCTGCGGGAATACGGCGGCGACTCGATCCTGTGTGTCGTCAATCTGGCGCGCTCGGCTCAACCGGTGGAGCTGGATCTGTCCGAGTACAAGGGCCGCGTACCGATCGAGCTGTTGGGGCAGACGCCTTTCCCGCCGATTGGAGAGCTGCCCTACTTCCTGACGCTGCCCGGTTATGAGTTCTACTGGTTCAGCCTGAGCCGCGAGGCCCAGGCGCCTCCGTGGCACGATGACCGGATGGTGCGGGAAGACTTGCCGGTCCTCGTGCTGATCGACGGCTGGAACAGCTTCTTCGTGGAGCGCGTCGCCAACTGGCGCGCATCGATGTCGTCGAAGCTGCGGGCGCAGCTCGAATCGCGCGTGATTCCGACATACATCGCCGGCCAGCGCTGGTACGCGGGCAAAGGCGCCCCGATCACGGGCGCCCGCCTCGGAGACAACGGCGAATGGCACACCGGGCAAGGGCGCTGGCTGCTTGCCGTGTTCAACATCGAGAACGCCACCGAGCAAGCCCTGTATCTGGTGCCGCTGGCCATCGCGTTTGAAGATGCCGATGATGGTCGCTGGCACAAGTTGATGCCCGCGGCAATAGCACGCGTCCGTCAGCAAGCTACGGTTGGCGTCCTCGCCGACGCGAGTGCCGACGAGGCGTTCATCCGTTCCGTCGTCGATGCAATGGGGAAAGGCGACGAGGTTCGCACCCAGAGCGGGAGTGTGCGTTTCTCCTCCACCGAGATTTACGGACAGCTGCGAGGCGACCCGGCCACTCCCGCGACCGTGTCCGCCCCGCTCGCCCAGAGTAGTAACTCGACGGTGCGCGTGGGAGAGAACTTCTTCCTGAAGATTTACCGGAAGATGCAACCTGGCATCAACCCCGAGCTGGAGATCGGTCGTTATCTGACCGAGGTCGTGCGCTTCCCCAACATCGTACCCGTCGCCGGAGCGGCCGAGTATCGCGGCGACGACGGCAGGCCCTGGACGCTCGCTCTGCTGCAGGCGTTCGTGATGAACCAGGGCGACGGATGGGATTTCACAGTCAACTATCTTGCGCGCTTTCTCGAGGATCAGCACACAGCCGCCGACGTTCCGGAGAACGCGCACGGTGTCTATTTCGAGCTGGTCAGGACGCTCGCAACCCGTACCGCAGAGCTGCATCGCGCCTTGGCCACGCCCACGCAGGATCCCGCTTTCTCGCCGGAAGCCATTCGAGAGGTGGACATCGCGGCATGGTGCGCGCGAGTGCGCCAAGAGGCCGAAACGACACTGGAACTGTTGTCGAAGCGCCAACCGGAGCTGCCCCCCGGTGTCGCAACGGAGGCGAAGACCCTGCTGGCTCGCGGCGAAACGCTCCTGAAGCGCATCGATGCGGCGGTCCCTGTCGTGCCTCAGGGCCTGAAGACCCGGCATCACGGTGACTATCATCTCGGCCAGGTCCTGGTCCGGCGCAACGATTTCATCATCGTCGACTTCGAGGGCGAGCCGGGGCGCGTGCTGGAAGAGCGACGCGCCAAACACTCTCCTCTGCGCGACGTCGCCGGGATGCTGCGCTCGTTTGCGTATGCGCGCCAGGCCGCCTTGCAACGCTGTTCGCTGCAGCCGCAGGGCGACTGCAGCAGGTTGGAGCCGATGCTCGAGAAGTGGGAGGCCGAGACGCGGCAGATCTTCACGTCCGTCTACGACTCGATTGCCCGCCCGGCGCACATTTACTCCTCGCTCGAGGAAGCGCGGCCGTTACTGACGCTCTTCGAGGTCGAGAAAGCGCTGTACGAGCTGCGCTACGAGCTCGGAAATCGACCCGACTGGGCAGGCATCCCCCTGCGCAGCCTGCTGGCGTTCACGGCATAGGCGGCCTGTGGATCAACATACGAGAGCAGCGAGCGCGACCCAGGAGATCACCGCAGTATGGCCCGGACAGCCCTACCCCCGAGGGGCGACCTGGGATGGCGAGGGAGTGAACTTCTCGGTCTTCTCGGCCAATGCGCAGACAGTGGAGCTCTGCCTGTTCGATGCGTCGGGGAGACACGAAGTCCAACGCATCACGATGCGCGAGCGGACGGATGAGGTCTGGCACTGCTATCTGCCGGAAGCGCGGCCCGGCCTGCTCTACGGCTACCGGGTTCACGGTCCCTATGCGCCCGAGCAGGGCCATCGGTTCAATCCGCACAAACTGTTGATCGAGCCCTACGCCAAGCATCTGCAAGGCAACCTCGTCTGGAGCGATGCGCATTTCGGTTATCGCCTGGGCCATGCGAAGGCGGATCTCTCCTTCGACAAGCGCGACAGCGCGCCGGGCACGCCGAAGTGTCGGGTCGTCGATCCCGCATTCACCTGGGGTGACGATCGGCCGCCACGCGTTCCGTGGCACGACACTGTCATCTACGAGGCTCACGTCCGCGGCCTCACCATCCATCATCCCGACGTGCCGCCGCAGCTGCGCGGCACGTACGCGGGACTCGCGACCGCCCCCGTCGTAGAGCACCTCACACGACTCGGCGTCACGACGATCGAGCTGATGCCCGTGCATGCCTTTCTCGACGACCGCCATCTGCTCGAGAAGGGACTGCGCAACTACTGGGGCTACAACACGATCGGCTTTTTCGCGCCGGAGCTGCGCTACAGCGCCACGGGGCGCATCAGCGAGTTCAAGACCATGGTGAAGGCCCTGCACTCCGCCGGCATCGAGGTGATTCTCGATGTGGTCTACAACCACACCGCCGAGGGCAATCAGCTCGGCCCGACCCTGTCTTTCCGCGGCATCGATAACGCCGCGTTCTACCGGCTGGTGCCCGAAGAACCGCGCTTCTACATGGACTTCACGGGCACGGGCAACACGCTCAACCTGCAGCATCCACGTGTTCTGCAACTCATCATGGACAGCCTGCGCTACTGGGTGCTGGAGATGCACGTGGACGGCTTCCGGTTCGACCTGGCCTCCGCCCTGGCGCGTGAGCTGTTCGAGGTGGATCGGCTCGGATCCTTCTTCGACACCATCGGCCAGGATCCGGTTCTGTCACAGGTGAAACTGATCGCGGAGCCCTGGGACATCGGCAGCGGCGGCTATCAGGTGGGCAACTTCCCGCCGGGCTGGAACGAATGGAACGACAAATACCGTGACACCATGCGCGCCTACTGGAAAGGCGACGGCGGGGTGATCGGCGACTTCGCGCGGCGCTTCACCGGCTCCTCGGATCTCTACGAGGCGAGCGGCCGCAAACCGCACGCCAGCATCAACTTCGTGACGGCGCACGACGGCTTCACGCTCGAGGATCTCGTCTCCTACGGCGAGAAGCACAATCTCGCCAACGGCGAGGAAAATCGCGACGGACACAACGACAACCGCTCGTGGAACTGCGGCGTCGAAGGCCCCACCGACGACCCTGAAATCATCAAGCTGCGCAAGCGCCAGAAGCGCAATCTGATCGCCACGCTGCTGCTCTCCCAAGGCGTTCCCATGATGCTCGCGGGCGACGAGCTCGGGCACTCCCAGCTCGGTAACAACAACGCTTACTGTCAGGACAATCCCACCTCCTGGCTCGAGTGGCAACTCGACGCGCGGCAGCAGGACTTCCTCGACTTCACGGCGGAGGTGATAGCGCTGCGCCGGCGGCACGCAGTCTTCAGCCGCCGGCGGTTTCTGCAGGACAACGCCGTGACCGGGGGCGGCCTGAAGGAGATCATCTGGCTCACGCCCGAGGGCAAGGAGATGACCCTCGAGCAGTGGCACGAGCACTTCGCTCGCTGTCTGGGCGTCTATCTCGCGGGTGCCGCCATCGAGCGGCGCGACAAGCGCGGGCGGCCGGTGAAGGACAATAACTTCGTGTTGCTTTTCAATGCCCATCACGAGGAGATCCCGTTCCTGGTCCCGATCTCTCTCGGCACCCATGCCTGGTGGACCGTGTTGGACACGGCCGTCGAGGCGCGGCCGTTCGAGCAGCGGCGCCATCAGGCCGGCACGAGTTATGCGCTGCAAGGCCGGTCGCTCGTGCTGTTGAAAGAGACTGCGTATCGATGAGCAAGCGCCGTCACGGGATGCCCTTCGGCGCGGAGCTGCTGCCGGCCGGAGGGGTACGCTTTCGGTTGTGGGCACCGGCCGCGCGCGCGGTGGAGCTGGTGCTGCAAGGCGGATCGGTATTGCGCATGGACCCACGGCCCGAAGGTTGGTACGAGTTGGTTGTCGCGAGCGCGAGCGCGGGGACACGCTACCAGTATCGCATCGACGGCGGCATGACCGTTCCCGACCCGGCATCGAGAAGGAATCCGGACGATGTGCATGGCGCCAGCGAAATCGTGGACCCGTGGGCGTTCGATTGGAGTGACGATGACTGGCGTGCTCCACCATGGCACGGCGCCGTGGTCTACGAGCTTCACGTGGGCACCTTCAGTCCGGAAGGGACATTCGCGGGCGCCGAGAAGCGCCTCGATCACCTCGTCGAGCTCGGAATCACGGCCATCGAGCTGATGCCGATTGCGGACTTCCCCGGAAAATGCGGCTGGGGTTATGACGGCGCGCTGCTGTTCGCGCCGGAGTCAGCCTACGGCACGCCGGGCGAGCTGAAATCGCTCGTCGCCGCCGCTCACGAGCGAAGACTCGCGGTGATACTGGACGTGGTTTACAACCACTTCGGTCCGGAAGGCAACTATCTCGGCTCGTATGCGCCGCAATTCTTCACCGAGCGCCATCATACGCCGTGGGGCGCCGCCATCAACTTCGACGGCGAGCACAGTCGCAGCGTGCGCGACTTCTACATCCACAACACTCTGTACTGGCTGGAGGAGTATCACCTGGACGGGCTGCGATACGACGCGGTCCACGCAATCACAGACCACGGTGCGCGTAACATCCTGACGGACATCGCCGCCGCGGCCCGCGCCGGCCCCGGCCGGGATCGGAATCTGTATCTCTTGCTGGAGAACGGCGCGAATCAGGCCAGATTTCTGGGCGCGCCGGGGAGCAAAGAGACGTTCGACGCGCAGTGGAATGACGATGTGCACCATTGCCTGCACACGATCCTGACCGGCGAATCGGACGGCTACTACCTGGACTACGCGGAGCATGCGCACACGCTGCTTTGTCGCAGCCTGGCGGAAGGTTTCGCGTATCAGGGAGAGCGATCTCCCCACGAGGGCCATCCCCGCGGCGAGCGCAGCGATCATTTGCCTCCGACCGCCTTCTTGAATTTCCTGCAGAACCACGACCAGATCGGCAACCGCGCGCTCGGCGAGCGGCTGAGTCACCTGGTGAAGGACGAGGCGGCGTTGCGAGCCGCGGCAGCCGTCCTCCTTCTGGCCCCAAACCCACCGATGCTCTTCATGGGCGAGGAATGGGGTGCCCCGGAGCCGTTCCCGTATTTCTGTGACTTGGGTCCTGAGCTCGCGACCGCGGTTCGCGAAGGGCGCCGGCGTGAGTTCGCGCGCTTCGAGCGTTTCAGTGACCCTGCAGCCCTCGAGAGCATTCCAGATCCCACCGCGCGAGCCACCGTGGACAGCGCGCGCCTCGACTGGTCCCGGCTCACTCAGCCTCGGCATGCGGAACGGCTCGACTACCATCGAAGACTGCTCGCTCTGCGGCAGCGCGAGATCGTTCCCCGCATCCCCGAGATTCGCGGGGGCCGATGTACGTCCGTCGAGAAACCCGGATTGCTGTCGGTGGACTGGAGTCTGGCCGATGGCTCGACACTGCACCTGATCGCAAACCTGGCGCCTGGAGCGGCGCCGATGAGGAAGCTGCCGGTCGGGAGACTCATCTTCGCAACCCATCCCAACGTGCGAGAGGCGATGAAGCGGAAGGAGCTCTCGCCCTGGAGCGTCACGTGGCTCCTGGAGCGAGGGTCGTGAGCGTCCCGCGCGCCACGTACCGCGTCCAACTCAACGCCGGCTTCACGTTTCGCGATGCGACCGCCATCGTTCCCTACCTGAGCGACCTCGGGATCAGCCACGTCTATTGCTCTCCCTACTTCCGGGCCAGAGCGGGCAGTCTTCATGGCTACGACGTCATCGACCACAACTCTCTGAATCCCGAGATCGGCACTCGGGAAGACTTCGAGGACTTCGTGACCGCTTTGCGCTCGCGAGGCATGGGGCACATTGTGGACGTCGTGCCCAACCACGTCGGCATCATGGGGGCTGACAACGCATGGTGGATGGACGTGCTCGAGAACGGCGAGGCGTCACGTTATGCCGAATTCTTCGACATCGAATGGCATCCCGCCAACGTGTCGCTCGATGGCAAGGTGCTGGTGCCGGTGCTTGGCGATGCGTACGGAGCCGTGCTCGAGCGCGGCGAGCTGGAGCTGAGATTCGAAGCCGATCCCGGCAGCTTCTCCGTGTTCTATCATGAGCACCGCCTGCCGCTCGACCCCGCGACGTATCCGCGTGTGTTGGAGCGTGTCCTCGCGCATCTGCCCGCGCCGGAGATCCAGATTCTGCGCCGCGAGTTCGGCGAGCTGCTCGATCGCCGAGCGGTGCGCCTCGAGCAGATCGGTGAGCGGCACGCGGCGAAGGAAGCTCTCAAGAGCCGGCTGGCTGCCTTGTGCAAAACCTCGCCCGCGACTCGCGCAGCCGTCGATCTCGCAGTACGCAGCTTCAGCGTCGACAAGTCAGTCCCGGCCGGCTCCGACGCGTTACACGAGCTCCTCGAAGCCCAAGCCTACCGGCTCGCGTACTGGCGAGTCGCCTCCGACGAGATCAACTACCGCCGTTTCTTCGACGTCAATGACCTGGCCGCGCTGCGCGTGGAGAATGTTGCGGTCTTCGATGCCACGCACCGCCTGCTCCTGGAGCTCGCCGGCGCGGGCAAGATCGATGGCCTCAGAATCGATCACCCGGACGGCTTGCACGACCCGGCGGAGTATTTTCATCGACTGCAGAACCGTGTCGCCGACGCCCGGGCCGGGCTCGTGCCCAAGGTGGCCGACCTGCCCGACGCCCGGGCCGGGCTCGCACCCGAGGTGGCCAACGTGTCCGACGCCGCCGGCGCGGCCACGACCATCATCGCAGACGTCCTGGCTGGGGGCCCGGACGGTGTCAGCAGCGGGCCTCGGGATTTCGGTGTCGCGGGCAAACCGCGCGAGCTGCCGATCTATCTCATCGTCGAGAAGATCACCGCCTCCTTCGAGCACCTGCCCGCGGGCTGGCCGGTACACGGCGAGACCGGCTACCACTTCGCAAACGTCGTCAACCGGATGTTGGTGGATCCGGCCACGAAAGGCCGCATGGATCGTGTCTATGCCGGCTTCATCGATGAGATACCGCAATGGCAGAACATCGCCTACGAATCGCAACACATGATCCTGCGACGCTCGCTTGCCTCGGAGCTGACCGTCGTCACGAATCAGCTGAGCCGGATCGCTCAGGCGGACCGGCGGACGCGCGACTTCACTTTCAACAGTCTGCGGCAGGCCCTCGCCGAAGTGATCGCCTGCTTCCCCGTGTACCGCACTTACATCGACGGCAGCGTTTCCGAAGCGGACCGGCGTTACATCGACTGGGCAATCGCCGCCGCACGCCGCCGCCGTTCCGCGGCTGAAACTGCGGTCTTCGATTTCGTGCGAGCGGCACTGCTTCTGGAGCTGCCAGCCTCCAACGATGGGTTGCGACAGCGGATGCGCGCTTTTGCGATGAAATTCCAGCAGGTGACGGCTCCGGTGACCGCCAAGGGCATCGAGGACACGGCCCTCTACCGGTTCGACAGGCTGGTCTCTCTCAACGAGGTCGGGGGCGAGCCGGACGCGTATGGGACGAGCGTCCGTGCGTTTCATGCCGCCAATCAGCACCGCAGCCGCTGCTGGCCGCATGAGATGGTCGGCACGTCGACCCACGACACCAAGCGCTCGGGGGACGTGCGGGCGCGGATCGATGTCCTGTCCGAAATGACCCAGGTGTGGCGCAAGACCATCGAGCGCTGGGCCCGGATGAACCGGCTGCGCAAGCGGGAAGTCGAAGGCCGGCCCGCGCCGTCCGCGAATGACGAATACCTGCTCTACCAGACATTGATGGGAACCTGGCCCCTCGAAGACCTCGATGAGGCCGCTCTGACGAGCTATCGGGAGCGTATCGAGGGGTACATGGTCAAGGCCGCGCGCGAGGCCAAGACGCGCACGAGCTGGGCAAGCGTCAACACGGACTACGAAGAGGCGCTGACTCAGTTCATCCGGGCTGCGCTCGAGGCGCGCGACGCAAACCTGTTCCTCGCCGATCTGACTCAGGTGTGCCGCCGCCTCGGGCGATTCGGGCTGCTGAATGGCCTGTCTCAGGAACTGTGCAAGCTGACAGTCCCGGGGGTTCCCGACCTCTACCAGGGAAACGAGATCTGGGACTACTCCCTGGTCGATCCAGACAATCGTCGACCTGTGGATTACGACCGACGTCGTACCCTTCTTGCAGAGGTGCGCCGTCACGCTGAGGGCCCCACGGAGCGGCTGACTCCCTGGCTGACCGAGATCATCAGCCGCCTGGAAGATGGCCGATCCAAGCTGTTTCTGATCTCGCAGATACTCCGGTTCCGCCGTGAACACTCCGCGCTGTTCGATCACGGCGACTATGTTCCTCTGCGTGCCACCGGCGAGCACTCGACCAACGTATGCGCGTTCGCGCGACGTCATGAGAGCGGCACCGCGCTCATCATCGCTCCCCGCTTGTATTTGCGTCTCGCCGGCGCGAGCGATGCGGTCCCCCTGGGCGAGGTCGCCTGGAAGAACACCGCCATCGAGCTGCCGGCCCCGATGGCAAAGTCCAACGCAGACACGGGTAGCACCCGGTTGCGAAACGTGCTCGACCGATGCGACGTTCCCGTCAGCCACGCGTCCGGTCGCCTGTTCCTTCGGCTCGCGGACGCGCTCTCCCGGTTCCCGGTAGCCCTGCTCGCGACGGTCAACTCCGCCGCATAACAAACGTTGTAAGGTGTAATGGCGCCGGTCGCCGCGTTCCTGGCACACTACGCCGTCACGCCGATGGCAAGGAGTCACGACATGAGCATCCGACCTTGCAGAGCCTGGCTGGCAGCGGGTATCGGGGCCATAGTCCTGATGGGGTGCAGCGGAATACCGCGCCGCTCGGACAACGAGACGTTGCAGCGGTACCAGGCCTACGCGGGTGAGCCTGTCGATCGCATCACGTATCTGGGGCGCTACGACGGCTGGGTAGCTCTCGGACGGTACGATCTCGTCGTATGGACCACGTTGAACGATGCCTACCTGATCACCGTACTGCCTCCCTGTGAGAATCTGCCGTTTGCCAATCGTATCGGCCTCACTTCGACGGCGGGTCAGGTGTCCGCCAGGTTCGACAATGTGTTGGTACGTGGATGGAAGTGCAGGATCAAGGAGATCCGACCCGTGGATTACAAGCGCCTGCGCCAAGACATGCGCCAGGATATGCGCGAGAAAGATCAGAAGAAGGCACAGGACGAAGCCGCCGGGGCACACTGATCGCTCACGGCATTCAGCCGGCGGGCGGCCCGGATGGCCGGGCGTCTGCGGGCGAGCCGGATCACCGCCGGTCGGCGAGCCGGATCACCGCCGGCGGGCGGGCCGGGGCCGTCGAACTACCGGTACCCGCGCGCTTGGAGCGTGAACAGATGCGCGTACCGGCCACCGAGGGCCATCAGTTCCTCGTGACTGCCCTGCTCGACGATCCGGCCATGATCGAGCACCGCGATCCGATCCGCCATGCGGACCGTCGAGAACCGATGTGAGATCAGGATCGTCATCCGGCCTTGCGACAACTGCCGGAAATGCTCGAAAACTTCGGCCTCCGCTCGAGCATCCATCGCGGCGGTCGGCTCATCGAGAACGAGGACGTCGGCTCGCGTGCGCATGAATGCCCGCGAGAGCGCGATTTTCTGCCACTGGCCGCCGGAGAGCTCGCGCCCGTCGCGGAACCACTTGCCAAGCTGCGTGCGATAGCCTGCGGGCAAGGTCTCGATGAACTCGCTCGCGCGCCCTTTCTCGGCGGCCTCACGCCAACGGCTCTCATCCTCGAAGAACCGCTCGTCCCCTGCTCCGACATTCTCGCCCACCAGCATCTGGTAGCGCGCGAAGTCCTGGAAGATGACTCCGACCCGCTGGCGTAACGCTGCTTCGTCCCACTCGGTCAGGCTCTGGCCGTCGAGGAGAATGCGCCCGGCCGTCGGCTCATACAGCCGCGTCAGAAGCTTGATGAGCGTGGTCTTGCCGGAGCCGTTCTCGCCTACCAGCGCCAGGCTGGAGCCGGGAGTCAGATGCAGGTTGATCTGCGTGAGCGCCGGCTCCTCGGCGCCGGGGTAGGTGAAACTGACATCCTCGAAGCGTATGCCGTCCTTTGGATCCGGGCCGTATACGGCGCCGCCGGAATCCTCGGGAACCGCCGTCTCGAGATAGTCATAGAGCGTGGAGAGATAGAGATTGTCCTCGTACATCCCGCCCACCGCCGACAACATGGCGGACACCGCTGCCTGACCCTGCCGGAATAGAGCGAGATACATGGTCATCTGGCCCAGTGTGATGGCGCGGCGCACCGTGCTCACCGCGATCCAGGCATAGGCGCTGTAGAGAGCGAGCGTCGCGATGAGTCCGAGACCGAAGCCCCAGGCGTCCCGCCGGATGGTGAGCGCACGGTCGGCGCCATAGAGCCTGCGGAAAATGTCCCGATACCGATCGAGCAACCGCGGGCCGAGGCCATAGAGCTGGACCTCCTTGGCGTAGTCTTCACGGGCAATGACGGTTTCCAGATACATCTGCATCCGAGTTTCGGGAGAGCGCCAACGAAACAGGCGGAACGCGTCCCCCGAGAACTTCGCCTCGGCAACGAACGCCGGCAACCCGGCGAGAAGTAACACAGCAACCGCCCACGGCGAGAAACGCGTGAGCAACACCCCATAGCTCACCAGAGAGATCGCGTTCTGGGTCAGTCCAAACGTCCGCATGACGAGACTCAAGGGCCGTGTGGAGGCTTCCCGGCGAGCGCGTGTCAGCTTGTCGTAGAACTCCGAATCCTCGAAGTGTCGTAGCTCGAGGGTGAGCGCCTTCTCCAGAATCATGACATTCACACGCTGGCCGAGCTGCGCTCGCAGCAGCGACTGACACAGCGACAGGCCACGCTGCGCGGCAGCCACACCTGCGACCAGCACACCCTCGAGAAGCACCAGCTCGGTGACGCGTGAAGCATCGCCCGTACCGGCCCGAATCGCTCCAACGACCGCGTCCACGATGAGTGAGCCGATGAAGGCCACACCGGCGGGTAACACGCCGGCAACGATGGTGAGCAAGGCCAGACCGATCGTCAAAGCGGAGCTCGTCGTCCAAACCAGTTCGATGGCACGCCGGCTGTAGCGGAACACGCCGAAGAAGCCACGCATCGTCAGCGCCTCGGAGGGTGGCGCGCCGACCGCCGGCTCGTTCCGGCTGCGGATTGCAGGATGAGGACCGCTCGCCATCCTACCTCTCGGCAGCCGGCGAGCCGCCCTTCGGCACAGGCGTGGCCGCGATCGACTCCTGGGCGTGCTGCGGAGGCAGACCCGTGATCAGACGCGACCCACGTCTGGAGAAGAGGTAGCTGTAGATCCAGGACAGCAACACGGCGAGCCGGTTGCGAAAACCGATCAGCACGCTGATATGCAGAGTGAGCCAGGCGAGCCACGCCAGCACGCCACCGAAGCGCAGCCGGCCGATCTCGACGACTGCGCGGGATTTGCCGACGGTCGCCATGGAGCCCAGGTCCACATAGTGGAAACCCCGCCGGCGCGCGGCATCCGAGCCGCGAAGCGCTTCATCGATGATGCTCGCGACATAGCGGCCCATCTGCAGCGCCCCTTGAGAGACGCCGGGCACGGGCTGACCCGATCTTGGGTCTACCAGATAGGCCGCATCCCCGATGACGAACACATTCGGATGCCCTGGGAGCGAGCAATCCGCTTGAATTTTCACGCGGCCGCCCGGTCCGAGCTCGGCGCCGAGAGTGCGGACGAGGGCCGAAGCACGCACGCCAGCAGCCCAAATGACGTTGTGGCCACGTAGCCGCTCGCCATCGACCTCGACGCCATCTTCGTACACCGCGGTGACCGGCTTGCCGAGGCGCACCTCAACACCCAGCTCCTCGAGCTCCCGCAGTGCGCGCACCGACGAATCGGGGTGCATCGCGGCAAGCAGCCGCGGGCCGGCCTCGATGAGGATGACGCGCGCCTGCCGCGTATCGGTGACCCGAAAATCCCGTGGAATGACGTTGATCGCCACTTCCTTGATCGCTCCTGCCAGCTCGACCCCGGTCGGGCCGCCGCCGATGATGATGAAAGCGAGCTGCGCGGCCTTGGCCTGCTCGTTGGACTCGAATTCAGCGGTTTCGAACGAGCGCAGCATCCGCGAGCGTATCGCGGTCGCGTCCCCGACGTCCTTCATGCCCGGCGCCTGTTGGTGCCAATCGTCATGGCCGAAATAGTTGTCCACGGCGCCCGGGGCGAGAATCAGATAGTCATAGGGCACACGGCTGCCGCCGACGAGCAGCGATCGAGTCTCGAGCTCCACGCGCTCGACTTCGCCGAGCATGACGAGCACGTTCGCCTGTCGGCGCAGGATGTATCGGATGGGCTGTGCAATATCCGCCGGTGTCAGGGCGGCGGAAGCGACCTGATAGAGAAATGGCTGGAACAGGTGATAGTTGTTGCGATCGATGACGAGCACATCGGCGTCCGCCCGCCTGAGAGCGCGGGTGGCGAACAGGCCGCCAAACCCGCAGCCCACGATCACGATTCGCGGTCGCGACAAACCGTCTTCTCCCGTTGCGCCTGTCGCCGGCACCCGCAATGCGGGCGCCGCGGCATGCGCAGCGATTATCGCGTATCAGGGGCCGCTTGCGGGGCCTGAGCTTGGACTTACGGGCGGCCGCACTAGGCTTTGCGCGCTGCGAGATAGAGCGGCATCACCTTGGGCATGCGCGCCTCGAGCTCCTCGATCCGGTTTCCCGGCGATGGATGCGTGCTCAGGAACTGCGGCTGACTGCTCTTCTCGGCGGCCATCATCTTCTGCCACACTTTCACGGCGGCATGCGGGTCATATCCCGCGCGGGCCATCAGCTCGAGTCCCATGACATCCGCCTCGGACTCCTGCTCCCGGCTGTGCGGCAGTTGGAACGTCATGGACGCGACCTGTCCCGCAAGGTCCATTGCTCCCTCCCCTGCGCCCGTGAAAATCGCAATCCCGGTGAGCGCGATCTGCTGAGCGTAGGCCCGTGACACACGCTCGCGGGTATGCTCGCGGAGCGCATGCGAGATCTCGTGTCCTACCACCGCCGCCAACTCGGCATCGGTGAGCTTCAGTTTCTCGACGAGACCGCTGTAGACCATGATTTTGCCGCCAGGCATCGCATAGGCATTCAGCTCGTCGGTGGTCAGAGTGTTGATCTCCCAGTTCCATTTGGGTGCATCGGCGCGAAAGGCGCCCGTGGTTGGAATGAGTCGCCCCGCGACCCGCCGGACGCGCGCCGTCAGTTCCGGGTCCGAGTTGAGCTTGCCGTCCGTGCGAGCCTTACCCACTTCCTGTGCGTAAGCCTGCACCGCGGCTTTCTCGACATCCTCTTCTGACACGAGCATCTGCTGGCGTCGATCGATGCCGACGGCGCCCGGATTGGTCGTCTGTACGGTTGCACAGGCGACGAGGCCTGAGACCATCAGAAGCGTGGCCCTGAAACCCCACGCACGCATACCCGCACCCTTCATTACCGGCCTTGCTCCCGCGCGATTACCGGCCTTGCTCCCGCGCGGCCATCACCGCGCTGCGCACAGGGTACACGATCAGTGCTGCTTGGCGTCAAAGCAACCCCGCGGGGGGACGGAGTCAGTAAAACGCCCGCTGCGGACATATGACCGCAGCGGGCGTCTCACCACGGTCACCTCACCGATCCTGACAAGGAGCCGACCATGGCTAGCGGGTGTGGGTTGCTGACTACAAACGACGGGCACGACGCTGAATTCCGTTAGCAGGGCCACGCATTCCCATTGCGCAGCGCGCGCAATAGGCGCGTAATAGCATCTACGGCCGCAGCGAGGCAGCAAGAGGGAGCGGACGCGCAAGTGGCCAAAAAGGAAGAACGATACCTCTTACAGGCGCTGGAGTTCGAAGGGGTACTGAGGAACTGTCTCTATCGGTACACTCGCAACCATTCGGACGTTGAGGAGCTGTTGCAGGAAACCTACGCTCGCCTGCTCACCGCCGGGGCGTCAAGCGAGCCCGAAGTGCGCTCAGTGCGCGCGTTTGCGCTCACGATCGCCCGTAACGTCGCCTTTGACTGGCTGCGGCACAGGCAGGTCGTACCGATCGAGTTGATGGCCGACATGGAGGCTCTGGACGTGCTCGATGAAAGCGAGCAGGTGGAGGAGATCGTCAACAGCCATCAGGAGCTGGCGATGCTGATCCAGGCGATCCAGCAGCTTCCGGAGCGCGGCCGCCAGGTGTTCACGCTGCGTAAGGTCTACGGTTATTCCCAAAAGGAGATCGCGGCCCGGCTCGGTATATCGGAGAATACCGTCGAGCAGCATCTCACGAAGGCGGCCCGCCGATGCGCCCAGGCGCTTTTCGATCAACCGCTCGGCGAGCGCCGGGCACCGCTCTTCGACCGGTTACGCAAACGCAAACTGGCGCATGACGACAGCGAGTGAGATCTCCAACACGGCAGCAGCGTGGCTCGTGCGCATGGAAGCGGAGACGTCCGCGGCAGTCTGGGATGCGTTCGAGGCGTGGCTCGAAGCAGACGTGCGGCACCGGGCTGCGTTCATTCGGCTGCGCACCGCGTGGACGCACCTCGATCGACTGAAGAATCTGCGGCCGCTCGACGGCATCATCGATTCCGACCTGCTGGCGCCCGGCCGGCTCCCTCCATCCGCAGTCGCAGAGCTCGGCTGGCACCCTCTCGAGGGACGCCCGCGATCGGCCAGGGCCTGGCTGCGCCGACCCGCTCAGCGGCGCTGGCTCGCGGCCGCTGCAGTCACAGCCGCCATCGGGCTCGCAATCTGGCTCGGCGGGCCGCGCATGGGCTGGAACAGGTACACCACGGCCGTGGGCGCCCAGCAGAAGGTTGCACTGCAGGATGGCAGCACCGTCGAGCTCAACACCAACACTGAGCTGCGAACGCGGCTGTCCGGATCGCGGCGCGACATCCGGTTGACACGCGGTGAGGCCCTCTTTCGCGTGGCCCATGACGAGAAGCGGCCCTTCTATGTGATTGCCGCAGACGCCGTCGTGCGTGACGTAGGCACTGCCTTCTCCGTGCGCATACGCGGCCCACATAATATTGAGGTCATCGTCGCTCAAGGTCGCGTCGCCGTCGGTGCGCAGACCGGGCAGCCGGACCCCGAGCACCCGACCGTGCCGGCTGTCGCGCCCAGCGTGTCCGCGGGCGAGGCCGCCACGGTGCAGAGCAACACGGTCTCGGTCCAGCGCCTGCAATCGGACGACCTGACTCGCAAACTGGCGTGGACCGACGGCAGACTCGCGTTTCATGGCGAAACTCTCCGCGAGGCCGTCCAGGAGTTCAACCGTTACAACCAGCGCCGCCTCTTGATCGCCGATCCGTCCATCGATCGGATGCGGGTGGGCGGCATCTTTCAGGCAACGGATCCGGATAGTTTCGTTGCCGCGCTCGAGCGGTCGTTCGGCGTCCGCGCGGTTCCTACCCGCGGCAGCGCCGAGATCCGCCTCCTGGCGGGCGACAAACCCTCGGGGTAGCCGGGGTAGCGGTCACACCGGCAGGAAAGACCCCCCAAAACGCAGGTGGCGAGCTCTCGCCGCATCAGCCGGGGAATCCGGCCCCGGACGAAGTGACCGGCACCCCTCGGATCTGCGGTGTCCGAGACTCCCGACACTCGCGCTGCCGGCCGTCGAGCCAATGCGACAGCCACGCCTCGACACACAAGTGCTCCTGCAGGATCTCTCCATATTGGAAGTCAGCGGGCGAGCGGCCGCGATCCAGGTAGAGCGCGAGCGCATCGGCGTCCAGGATACCTTCCCGCACCAGCCGACCGTCCAGGAGCATCCCACGGACAAAGTCGAGATTGCGATCGAGGGTATCGCGCGTGTGAGCGTCGACATGTCCCTTGCCGCGACGGGCCACGATCTCACGAGGCAGTGCGCTCGCGAACGCCCGGCGCGCCATGGCCCGATCCAGGCCACTCCTGATCAGCACGTAGGTCGGAATCCGCAGACACCATTCCAACACGGGCTGCGACAACAGGGGTAGCGTGCGCTCGGGCCCTTCGACTGCGGCGAACGCGCTGTAGAAAGTCGGCATGCCGCAAACGGTCATGACATGCCACAAGATCCCCGGCGGCACCCCATGGAGGCCGGTGCTCGTGAACCAGGGATGCAACAGCGACGGGTCCTTGCGGGCCGACTCCAACACCTCGCGCTTGACCACCGAGCGCTCACGATCCGGCGCTGCGGTCATAGGGTGCCAGCGCCCCGGTTGGACGCGTGCACGCAACGCTTGGGCCAGCAACGGCCAGACGGATTTCCGGGACATGCGCGCGGCATCGACCGCGACCTCCAGCAAGTTGCGTGACAGCCCGTGGTCGAACAGATAGTCGGCCACTGCAAGCTCGGCGCGTGCCTGAAAGAAGATGCCATCGCCGCCCGCACCCGAGAACGCAGTCGTTGCTCCCTGCAATGTGGCCAGGTCGGCCTCCAGTTGCGCATGCTCGAGCTCGTGCAGATAGAACCACGGCCGCGGCGCGGGACGCAGCTTCAGCAACTCCTCGATGCGCACCTCGCTCGGATCCAGCCGATGCTCGATGAGCTCGACCCCCGCGTGCGTCGCCATGAGCCGTGCGTACTTGCGCTCGTCCTCGTCGGGGCCGCCGCCGAAGTAATGCAGACAGGTCACTTTGGGCCGTGTAGGCGCATCGACCAGGCAGCTGAGCACGATCGACGAATCGAGTCCTCCCGAGAGATTGTGGAGAATGGCCGGGTGCGAGGCCGCCCACGCATGGATGCAGTCGCGAGTCTCGCGACGCAGTCCGGCCATCGCCTCCGCGGGATCCGCGATGGGCTCACGACGCGCAATCTCGATGGGGTTCCACTCGATCGAGCGCTCCATCCGCCCCGCGCGGAACCGCACTCGCTCGCCGAATTGGATCTCGGACACCTCGTTGAGGGCGGTGTCGCGAATCTGCAGGCCCGAGTACGCCACCAACGAATGGATGTAGCGCCAATTCACCGTGAACGTGCGCAGCCCGATCTGCAGACAGTCCTCGAGATCGGAGCAGACGATATCGACGCCTCGGTAGCGTGTGGTCAGAGAGGGGAGACTGCCAAGCGGATCGCGCACCACATCCACAGTACCGGCGGCGCGGTCATGCAGGACGGCGACGTAGCGGCCCCAATACCGCTCCACGATCCGTCTGCCTGCGGACTTCAGGATTCGGGCGCTCTCCTCCGCGCCGATCTCACCTTCCAGCGCAGCTTTCCCGCGAGCGGACCGGTCAAAGAGCCACCCGAAGACAACACCGGCGTCTCTGAGCGCTACTGTCCGACTGGTCCCGATAGCGACGCCGGCGTGGTAAGCCACGCAACCCGGCGCCGCCCATACACGCTCCCAGCCCCGAGCGGCGGTCCGAGCTCCCTGCTCGAGGGCGATCGCGGTCGAGACTGCCTCCGCATCGGCGCAATCCCAGATCAGCACCAGGTAGCGAAACATGGGTAGAAGCCGCCTTATGCAACCATGATGGGTGAGAAGCTCGTCGCATGATCGACGGTATCGTTGAATACGACGGCGTCCTGTTGCACCCAGCAATGCGCCGCGAAAGGCCTCGTGCGCACGCCGAAGACCCAGTCGGGATACAA
Source organism: Steroidobacteraceae bacterium (assembly GCA_035277965.1). Taxonomy (GTDB): domain Bacteria; phylum Pseudomonadota; class Gammaproteobacteria; order Steroidobacterales; family Steroidobacteraceae; genus 13-2-20CM-66-19. Next base: position 62,766 of record DATEJM010000058.1, read on the forward strand.
CCGGTGCAAGGCCAGGAATTCGAGCAGCGCCAGAGAATCGTACAAACACTCCTCGTGAGAAGTGAAGAAGAACACGCGGTGCCGCCCGAAAGCTTCGACGATCCGCCGCGCTCGCACGATGTCGAGCGGCGGAGCCTTCGGACCGCTGATCTTCTTACGGCGTGTCACGCGTCGCACGACGCGCTCGAAAGGCAGACACCAGAGCACGATCCTCGCCGTGACGGCGGCCGTCAGGAACTTCGCCAGGCTGATCCAGCCGGCAGGACCGACCGCATGGCCGTCATCGACGATGAGATCGACCGAGGGCGCAGTGGCCACGACCGGAGTGGCGTCCTTGCCGTCCCGGCTGCCGTCCGAGAGAAGACCGCGCCCGACAAGGGCGTCGGCCACCGTGTCTGCGCTCGATGGCCTGTCCGGATCGTCCTGGACGGGCCATCCGCTGACGCACGCGGCAAGACCAGCGGTCTGCGAGGCTTCCAGGGCCCAATACCGATCCTCCTTGAGATCGAGGAACACGATCTGGTCGCCGTTCAGGCACACGAACACATGATTGGCGAGCGCGTAGCGCCCCATGTTCACCCTTTCGTCGTGCAGCCGTCCTCGAGGAACCCAAACAAGGCTAGGCCGCGGGTCTGCCGTGTGCAAACGGCTTCGAACGGTCCGGCGCTCGAAAGCTGCGCCTAACGCATCGCGACGTCAAGCCCGCGCAGGCCGGCAACACCCACACAGCCGGCGGGCATTGGCAGCCGGCGCGTATTGGACCAAAGGCTGATTGCAATGGTGCGGCGCTATTCGCAGGGTTTCCCTGTGTCGCGGCGCGCGGCCGGCATGGAAACCGCCTGTGGTACACGAGATCCCAAGGGCGGCGCGCCGGCTTCGGAACCAACACGGCTCCGGACCAACATGTCCGCGCGCGTTGGCAACAAAACTGCAATCGACACGGCGGCAGCGCGCTGCCGGGGTGCCGCGCACGGGCGCGGACCGATGACGCAACTTAAGGGAAACCCCGAAGGAGCAGGCGTGCGCCGCCTCAGGGAAACCCTTAAATCTCAGCACGGCCGGCCAAACGACTTGTGAAATGACACTCGTAGCGGAATATTGCGGGCCGGCCGTCGCTGTTGATGGAGAGTGGCCTCGAGCCATGCAGACCGTAACGATGCGAGCGCCCGACACAGAAGCCGTGGCCGCCCAGTGGTTGATCCGGCTGGATGCCGATCAATCCGCCGCCGTGCGTGCCGAATTCGCCGCCTGGCTGGCCGCCGACCCGCGCAATCAGGCCGTGTTCCTGCGGCTCGAGCGATTCTGGAAGCATGCGAACCATCTACGGCGCCTGCGTCCCCTCGATGGCCTGGTGGATGCCGACCTCCTCTCCAGATTTTCGCCCGCACCACCCCCGGAGCCGTCGCCGGCCCGCAAGCGGTGGCTCGTGGCCGGCAGCGCTGCGGCTTGCATCGCACTGGTCGCGCTGGCATTCGTCTCTTGGGAAGCGGCGGCCTCTCGTGAATATCGTACCGACTTCGGCGGCTTCGCCCGCATCGTGCTGTCCGACGGCAGCAGCGTCTGGCTCAACACGAACAGTGAGTTACGTGTCCGGATGACGCCTTGGCGCCGGGAAGTGCTCCTGCGTCGCGGGGAAGCTCTCTTCACGGTTGCTCACGATGCCGGCCGGCCCTTCGACGTTCAGGCACAGGGAGCTCGCGTCCGCGCAGTGGGAACGGCATTCTCAGTGCGGCTCAACTCTTCGGCCGTCGACGTGCTGGTCCGTGAAGGACAGATCGTGATCGATCCTGACGAAAGCGTGCAGGGTCTTGGAGTTGCCGTTCCAGCGCTTCCTCGAGGGCTGCCCACGGTGGACGCCGGAGAACGAGCCACCGTCGAACGGCACCAGGTCGAGATCCGGAAAGTGGCCAGCGCCGACGTCACTCGCTTGCTTGCATGGACCCAAGGCCGGTTGATGTTCGATCGAACCTCGCTTGCAACGGCGGTCACCGAGTTCAATCGCTACAACCGGCGTCAACTTGCCATCGCCGACCCCTCGCTGGCCAACGTCCGCATTGGCGGCGCCTTCGATGCGACGGACCCCGACAGCTTCGTCGCAGCACTACGCACGCTGGGCATTCAGGCGTTCTTCAGCTCTCATCCTTCCGGCGACCCTTCAGCCGACGTGATCAATCTCACACGCGCGCCGCGCCTCCCATGACATATGGCACGGTCGCGACCTAAGTCTGATTGCTTCCCGGCCTCGATGTCGCCACAGTTCGCCGGCCGGTACGTCACCCAGGCCGTCTCAATGCAGTTTTCTCTAGCCGAGCTCGAAACGCGGGAGCTGCGCAGAGTGGCCGAGCTGGCCATCGAAGCGGCGGCCCTGACTGCCGCGCTGGGCGACTCGCTCTCCAACGCCTACGTGGAGCTGGCCGCCTCGTGCATGTACGAGCATTGGCGACGCACCCAGCAGGCGCGCGCACGCTGCGGCCGCACGGATGTTACAATGCGGGCCGCCGAGCCCGGCTTCGCCTGAAGACGCAAAGTCCACGATCCTTACAGTGACCGAGAGTTGTGACGCATTGATCATCGGTGCGGGCCACAACGGTCTCGTATGCGCCGCGTATCTCGCAGCAGCGGGACTGGATGTGAAGGTCCTCGAGCGCCGTGGAGTCGTGGGCGGCGCCGCTGTCACCGAAGAGTTTCATCCCGGGTTTCGCAACTCGGTGGCCGCCTACACGGTATCGCTGCTCAACCCGAAAATCATTCGCGATCTCGCGCTCCCCGAGCATGGGTTACGCATCGCCGAGAGATTGCTGGCGAACTTCCTGCCGACTCGCGACGGGCGCTCCCTCAGCATCGGGCCGGATACCTGCGCGGAGGTGGCCCGGTTCTCGCAACGGGACGCGCAGCAGCTGCAGGCCTACAGCGCACGGCTCGGGAAAGTTGCCGACGTGCTGCGCGAGCTCGTTCTCGAGACCCCGCCCAATGTCGTAGAGGGCGACTGGCGACGCGCGTTGCCCGAGCTCTTGCGCGCAGCTCGCGCCGGCAGCCGGGTGCGGCGTCTGGACATGAGCTCGCGCCGCGAGCTGCTGACGCTGTTCGCGGCATCCGCCGGAGATTACCTGGACGGATGGTTCGAGAGCGATCCGATCAAGGCCGTGTACGGATTTGACGGGGTCGTCGGAAACTATGCGAGCCCGTATGCGCCGGGATCGGCGTACGTGCTGCTGCACCATGTGTTGGGTGAGGTGAACGGCAAGAAGGGAGCTTGGGGGCACGCCATCGGAGGGATGGGCGCCATCACGCAAGCCATGGCGCGGAGCGCGACGGCGAAGGGGGCGCGGATTCGTGTCAACAGCGCCGTACGCGAAGTGATGGTCGAGCGCGGCAGGGCGGTTGGTGTGATCACCGACTCGGGCGAGGCACTGCGTGCCTCCGCCGTCATCTCCAACCTCAATCCTCGTCTGTTGTATCTGGAGCTACTCGATGCCCAGGTGCTGCCCCGCGAATTTCGTGAGCAGATGACTCGTTGGCGTTGCGGCTCCGGCACCTTCCGCATGAACGTCGCGCTCGCGGAGCTGCCGGACTTCACCTGCCTGCCGGGCAAGGAGCGTGCGCCGCATCATACTGCGGGCATCATCATCGGCCCGAGCCTGAAATACATGGAGCGCGCATACTTCGATGCCCGCTCCGAGGGCTGGTCGCGCGAGCCCATCGTCGAGATGTTGATTCCCTCCACGCTCGATGACTCGCTGGCTCCGCCGGGCATGCACGTCGCCAGCCTCTTCTGTCAGCACGTCGCGCCCCAGCTGCCCAACGGAGAGAGCTGGGATACGCATCGTGACGAAGTCGCGGATCTGATCATCGACACGGTCACCCGCTACGCGCCCAACTTCAAGGCGGCCATCCTGGGCCGGCAGATCCTGAGTCCCCTCGATCTCGAGCGGACGTTCGGGCTCATCGGCGGAGATATCTTCCACGGCACGCTGCAGCTCGATCAGATGTTCTCGGCGCGTCCGATGCTCGGCTATGGGAACTATCGCGGCCCCCTGCGCGGCCTGTACATGTGCGGCTCCGGCACGCATCCTGGCGGCGGCGTGACGGGCGCACCGGGCCACAATGCTGCGCGCGAGATCCTGCGCGACTTCCGGCGCGGCAAGCTGCGGCGTACAGCCTGAGGAGCAGCCGGCGACGAAGCCGATGTCCGCAAAACGGCCGCAGGCGAGTGTTCCTGACCGCGCAGCCGGCAAAAACCACGCTTTTTGCCGGCGGCAGCGAAGCCGACGTCCGCAAAACGGCCGCAGGCCCGTTTTGCCAATCAATTAAGGCACGCGCGGATCGAGGTAGCGCCGCACGTGCAACCACGCAAACACACGCCGCACGGGCTCCCCGATGAGCTCATAGACCGCCGCGGCCGATTGCATCAGCGCCGAAGCCTGCGGCACGAAGTCCGTGGCGTCGAGTTGGCGGGGCACCCAGCTGCCCGTCGGGGCGGGCACGACCTCGAGTCCCACGCCTTGAAACTCACGCGTCGCGCGTCGAATGTGCAGGCTGCTGGTCACCAGGAGAATGCGACGAATGCGGTCAGTCCGCAGAAGCTGCACGGAAAAATGAGCGTTTTCGTAGGTATCCCGCGATTGGCTTTCCTGCCAGCGAGTCGGAACACCAAAGTCCCGCTGTAAGGACGCGGCCATCGCAGTTGCCTCGGCAAACGTACCCGACACGAGGACTGGAAGCGAAGTACGGTGTGCAAGGAAGGCACCGTACGTCACCCGCTCGAGCTCCTCTCCCGCCAGCGACGCGCCGCCATACTCGGGGGCGTCAATCCGCTCGGCGCCACCGCCCAGGATCACGATCGCCTGTGCACGCGGAAGCTCAGCGGGATTCAAGGCGGGATAGCCTTCCGTCACGCGCACGAGCTGTCGTGAGATGACCGGTGTAGCGAGCAGCCACAGGGATGCGACGCCGGCGATCAGAAGCGCCCAGCCGGCGCGCTGCCGTCCCCGCCATATCAACACCATACCCCATGACGCGGCGATCAGCAGGCTCGCCGGAGGCAACACCAGAGTGCGGGCAAAGATTTTCAGCGAGACGAACACGGAAGGCCTACCAGGCGCTCGCTCTGTGTCCACAGTCGCTCGCACGCCTGTTCGGACACTGCTTCGGGGCTCGTGAGCAGCGACGCCGGCCGGCAGTCGCTGAAGTACACCCCGGAGGTGCCGGCGACCTCGGGCGACGTCGCGAGATAGATGCTGGTGCGGGCGCCCTGGGGAATCGAGATGCCGACGAGATGCATGACTATCCAGCCGACGACCCGCGCGAAGCCATTATTCTGTCCCAGCCCCGTCGCCACGACGCCGGGATGCAGGCAATTTGCCGTGACGCCCGTGTCACGCAGCCGCTCGGCGAGACTGCGAGTGAACAGGATGTTCGCGAGCTTCGAGCGTCCGTAGGTGCGCATCACCTTGTAGTCTTCGGTGCTCATCAGATCGTCGAAGTCGATGCTCTGGTAACGATGGGCCCGGCTCGCCACATTCACGATGCGCGCGGGTGCGCTGTTGCGGATCTTCTCCAACAGCAGATTGGTGAGCAGGAAGGGAGCGAGATGGTTGACGGCGAACGTCGTCTCATAGCCGTCGACCGTCTGCGTCCGCGAGAATTGCGCGCAACCCGCATTGTTCACCAGGATGTCCAGCCGCGGCACAGATGCGTTGAGCTCCGCCGCGAGTCTGCGCACTTCGGCGAGCGAGCTGAAGTCGGCGCGCACGAAGGACACACTGCCCCTGGCCTCTGCCCGAACCTGCGCGACGGCGAGCTCTCCCTTGCGGGCATCGCGACCGTGAAGCACCACATCGTGGCCAAGTGAGGCCAGAACGCGTGCCGTCTCGAGTCCAATGCCCCCGGTGGCCCCGGTCACGAGGACGGTGGACATCAGTCGCGCAGCCTGGCGCGCAGCCGATCGATCTCCAGGTCCGTGAGACCGATGCCCTTCAAGTAGGCACGCACACCGCCGTGATCGGCGAGGTACTGCAACATGTTGTACGCGCCTTCCGGAGGACAGCGTACCCGCTCAATGATCTCCGCCGGATCGATGTCGCGGTAACGGGCAAGATAGGGGTCGCGGAGCTGCTGCGTGCTCTGCGCATAATCGAGCGCTATGGACTGTGGCTCGACCTGCGCCACAGCCAGCAGCACGGCTGCGATGAGCCCGGTACGGTCCTTGCCCGAGACGCAATGAAACAGAACAGGACCCGCTGCCGCGCTCGCAATGAGCCGCAGCACCGCGCGAAGCTCGCTCCGAAAATGTTGCAGAACGAGCGGCTTCCACAGTTCCTTGCGCGTGTCCCGGCAGATCGCGGCCCACGCCTCGGCCGTTTCCGCGAGCAACGACACGTGCTCGTAACGGATGGACACCTGCCCCGGGATGGGGCTCGGATTCAGGGCGATCTCTTCGGCCCAGCGCAGATCGATGACCGTCTCGACACCGTACTCGACCATTGCATCCACTCCCGCGGGAGTGAGCTGAGAGAGATCGTCGGCGCGTAGCAGCGAGCGCCAGCGAGTGCGTCCGCCGTCCGTCGTCGGATAGCCGCCGAGATCGCGAACGTTGAGCAATGCCGGGAAGTTGAGAAGCCGCTGCGGGTCGTCCATTGCGCGCAGCAGTCTACCTGAACGGCTCGAGAGGGTTCCTACCGGTTTCGAGCGCGTGGCTGGCCATCAGAAATGCGGCCGCGTTCCAGGATTGGCCAGGCATTCCGCGCGGCCGCGAGGTCTTGCCGTGCAGCCATTCGGCGAAGGCCCAGTCCCCGAGCTGACAGGCTCGGGCGAGCTTGATGAGCTCGAGCCGCGCCCTCACCCGGCGGCCACTGCTCGCCAACGCCGCGACCCAGAACCCGCCCACCATCGGCCAGATGCCTCCATTGTGGTACTGGTATACGCGATTCTGGCCGTGCCGCGCCATGTACGCGCGCCACATCAGGCTGCTCTCGCGAATCGGCCGCAGAACCGAGCGGCCCGGATACGAATCGCGGACAAGTGTATGCTCCAAGGCGTCGAGCGTCCGGCGTGTCGCGCGCTCATCGGCGAGTCCGGCGAGCACTGCCAGCACGTTGCCAAAAACGTCGCCCTCCTCCCCGAAAAACGAGAAATTGACAAAGCTCAAGTAGAGATCGCGATCGCGCGCCTGCCGCAACACGTAGTTGCGCAGCAGCCGCGCTCGCCGGTATTCGGCCATACCCGCGGAGAATGGATGGAAGAGACCGTTGAAATTGTCATAGGTCTCCCGTACGCCGCGCAGCCTGTAGAGCCGCTTCACGACGTGCCACAACGCGTTGGTGTACAGCACGAAACCCGAGCGAGGCATGATATCCGCCCAGTCGCTCGCCTCGTTCTGTTGCAGCAGGTAGAAGCGCTGGTGCTCCTGGGCGCGCAACCATTCGATCGCATGGGCAATACGGGCAGCGTAGCGGCGCTGCAAAGGCCCCACGCCGGCGGTCGTTCGAGGCGGGACGTTCTGAGGCTTGCGACCGGAGCGCCGCCGTGCGCTCGCGCGATCCAACAAGGCGAGCGCGATGAGCCACCAGAGAGTCGAATCGATGCACCCGAGGTACCAGAAATCGGCTTCCCGGCGCCGCACATCGACGAACTTGGCGATCTGCCCGTTGCGGGCCTGATGGGCCGCGAGAGTATGAATCGCAGCCTGCGCCCCGCGCTCGAGCTCCGCATCGCCCGACAGGGCCATGCCCACCGCGCAGATCGCCGCATCGCGCCCGAAGATGGCCGCATAGCCGCGCCTGTCTGCCCGAGCTCCGGGCGTCGCGGCGAGGATGCCCGCGTCCGTGAGGTTGCGTTTCAGCAATCTCACCGCGCGCGCACGGCATGTTGCGATGAGTGAATCGCCGTCCTGGCGGCTCGTGAATCGGCTCATGAGACCGGCATCATAAGGCGTGGGACGCGGGCGTGCCGGCCGGCCTCGCCGGGCGTGCCGATCGGCCTCAAAGTCACGCAGGAGCAGGGTGAATCTGCTACTCTGCGCACCCTTTTGCCCTGTTCCGCAGGTACCTCGAGCCCGTGTCCAACGGCCTCGAGCTACGCCACAACCCCATGAACCGCCCGATCCGCAACATCGCCATCATCGCTCACGTCGATCATGGCAAGACCACGCTGGTGGATTGCCTGTTGAAGCAGTCCGGAACCTTCGCAGCCCACGAGAAGCTGGGCGAGCGCATCATGGACTCGAACGATATCGAGCGCGAGCGCGGCATCACGATTCTCGCCAAGAACTGCGCGATCGAGTACGGCGGCACCCGTATCAACATCGTCGACACGCCCGGTCACGCTGACTTCGGTGGAGAGGTCGAGCGGGTTCTATCGATGGTGGATGGCGTGCTGCTGCTCGTGGACGCCGTCGAGGGCCCCATGCCGCAAACGCGCTTCGTGACGCGCAAAGCGCTGGCCCTCGGACTGAAAGCGATCGTGGTCGTCAACAAGATCGATCGGCCGGGCGCGCGGCCGGGCTGGGTCGTCGACCAGACCTTCGAGCTGTTCGACAAGCTGGGCGCGAGCGATGAGCAGCTCGACTTTCCGGTCATCTACGCCTCGGCCCTCCAGGGCTGGGCCAGCACCGACCATACCGAGCGGCGACCTGACATGTCGGCGTTGTTCGAGGCCGTGTTGACTCATGTGCCGCCGCCGACCGCCGAGGTCAACGCGCCGCTGCAGCTCCAGATCTCGACCCTGGATTACAACTCCTACGTGGGCAGAATCGGCATCGGACGCATCCGCCGGGGCACCGTGCATGCGGGCGAGACCGTGGCGCTGCGTTTCGGTGAAGAAGACCGCGGTACTGCCAAGGTGGGCCAGGTGCTCACCTTCCGGGGACTTCAGCGCAGCCCCGTAGACGAGGCGAGCGCGGGCGACATCGTCGCCATCACCGGCATCGAGGCAGTGAATATCGGCCTGACGGTCTGCGATCCGCAGAGCGCGATCGGTCTGCCGCCCATCCGGGTGGACGAGCCGACCCTCGCCATGAACTTCCAGGTCAACACTTCGCCGCTCGCCGGACGCGAGGGCAAATTCGTGACCAGCCGTCAGATCCGCGAGCGCCTGTATCGCGAGCTGCAGAGCAACGTCGCCCTGCGTGTGGAAGACACCGAAGAGGCGGACGTGATGCGCGTGTCGGGACGTGGCGAGCTGCACCTCACGATCCTCATCGAGAACATGCGCCGCGAAGGCTATGAGCTCGCGGTATCGCGGCCTCAGGTGCTGACCAAAGTCGTTAACGGCGAGGTCCACGAGCCCTACGAGGCGCTGACCGTCGACATCGAGGACGCGCATCAGGGCGCAGTCATGGAGGCGCTCGGCACCCGTCGCGCGGAGCTGGCCGACATGGCCATCGACGGCAACGGCCGGGCGCGCCTGGACTATCGTGTGCCGGCTCGCGGCCTGATCGGTTTCCAGGGCGAGTTCCTGACGCTGACCCGCGGCACGGGTCTCATGAGTCACATCTTCGACGGCTTCGCGCCCCTCAAAGGCGAGATCCCGGACCGCCACAACGGCGTGCTGATCAGCAACGAGCAGGGCGAGGCCGTCGCCTATGCCCTGTTCAATCTGCAGGAGCGCGGCCGCATGTTCGTGAGCCCGGGCGAGAAGCTCTACGAGGGCATGATCATCGGCATCCACAGCCGCGAGAACGATCTCGTGGTCAATCCCATCAAGACCAAGAAGCTCACCAACATCCGCGCGGCCGGGAAGGACGACGCCATCCTGCTGACCCCCCCGATCCAGCTCACTCTCGAGTTCGCCGTCGAGTTCATCGCGGACGATGAGTTGGTCGAAGTGACTCCGGTGTCGATCCGCATCCGCAAGCGCTTCCTGAAGGAACAGGACCGCAAGCGAGCCTCGCGCAGCGACGCCGCAGTCTCCGCTTAGTACGACGCCGCAGTCTCCGCTTAGTTACACCGGCAAGAGTCACCTCGGCTCTTGCGGAGCACCGCGGAACGCGTGCGCGGGCAGCGCCCCTTTTGAGGGCCGGCGCCGTCTTGCTAAGATGCGCGACCTAACAAACGGCTCTCCCAGGGGGGACACATGACTCGACGGCTACACGCAGCCGCGGCGCAGCTCATTCTGGCCTGCGCATCGGTCATTTCCGGCACCACGGCCCAGGCGGACGTCACGACGAAACACAGCCTGTCGGTGCAGGGCGTTGGCATCATGGCGGCCGGCAACCTGTCCGGCACGACGACGCGAACGATCTCGGGCGATCGCTCCCGCACCGACGACGACCTGCAGTTGAAATCCAAGCTCGTGCGCATGCTGGCGCACGGCGCCCTGGGCCCTTCCGCCGAAATTGTCCGCCTGGACACCGGCAGGATCTATCACCTGAATATCAACAAGAAGCAGTACACCGAGCTCAGCCTGGATGAGATGCGCGATCGGCTCAACAAGGCGCTGAATCAGCCCGCCGAGGAGGGACAGCAGAAGTCCCCGGCGCCAATGGATGACTCGCAATGCGAGTGGCTGGAGCCGAAAGCCGATGTGAAGAAGACCGGCGAGAAAGCGCAGATCGCCGGCTACGCCGCCGATCGCGTGACCATCACGGCATCGCAACCGTGCAAGGACAAGAAGACCGGCTCCATCTGCGAAGTGGCCCTGGGGCTCGACGAGTGGCTCGCACCCGGCTTTACGACCAGTGCCGAAGAGCTGAAGTTCGAGCGTGCCTATGTGCAGAAGCTCGGCCTCGAGAGCAGCATGCAGGACGTCACCCAGCGCGCGCAGCGAATGTTCGGCCGGTACAAGGGCATCTGGACCCAGGTCGCGGCCAAGATGAAGGACGTGAAGGGCTACCCGGTGAAGACGAGCTTCACGTTTGCCCTGGGCGGGGCGCAGTGTCAGAACAAGCAATCCGCAAGCTCCGACGACGACTCGAGCAGCCCGGGTGACGTCACGAAAGAGATCGGCAGCAAGTTGGGCTCACTCTTCCATCGCAAGAGTGACGACGAGCCGGCTGCGGCCCCAACGCCAGCGAGCCCTCCACCGATTCCGCCAGGAACCATCCCGGTGGTAACGGTCACCTCCGAGCTGCTGTCAGTGTCGAACGATGCGGCGCCAGCCGGAGCGTTCGATGTCCCGGCCGACTTCAAGAAGGTGGAACAGGCCCCGCCGAAAGGCTCGGGTCAGTCCTGAAGCTCGGGTCAGTCCTGAAGGATGCACAGCGCTGGGGGTCCGGGCGGCCTGCCCGGACCCAGGCGCGCGTGCCAGGCGGCGGCCGAAGAGCTGCCGGCTAGGACTCTTTCGCTCCCCGAATGCCGATGAACTGGAGGAATTCGCTGCGGGTGCGAGCGTCCTCGCGGAACGTGCCCGTCATTCTGCTCGTGATCATCGACACTCCGCGCTTGTGCACGCCGCGCGTTGTCATGCACTCGTGAGTGGCATCCACCACTACGCCGACTCCGCGCGGCTTGAGCACCTCGTTGATACAACCCGCGATCTGAGCGGTCAGCTTCTCCTGAACCTGCAGGCGCCGGGCGTACCCCTCGACCACTCGCGCGAGCTTGCTGATACCCACGACTTTGTCGGTGGGAAGATAGCCTACGTGCACGCGCCCGATGATGGGTGCCACGTGATGCTCGCAGTGCGACTCGAACGCGATGTCGCGCAGGACGACCATCTCGTCGTACCCGCCGACCTCCTCGAAGGTTCGCCGCAGGTAGTCCGCGGGGTCGACGTCATAGCCCGAAAACCAGTCGCGATACGCCTGGACGACGCGCTTGGGCGTTTCCACGAGCCCCTCGCGTTCGGGATCATCGCCGGCCCAGCGCAACAGCGTGCGGACGGCCTCCTCGGCATCCTGACGCGATACCGATCGTTCATTCTTGTCGTGAGCCATAGGTACTCTTCGGATCCTCACTGCCCCGCAAGGGTCAGGCCGAGGGGTTCAACAGCCGCAACCGATGGTCGGCGCCGCGTGGCTGACCGCGAAGCTGCCAGAGCAGCGCCGCACAGGAGTCCGCCGCGAGCGGTGGACTCAGATAGAAGCCCTGGCCGCACTCGCAGCCGAGCGCGGCCAGGCTGTCGAGCTGCTCCGCTGACTCGATGCCCTCGGCGACGAGCTGCAATCCCAGGCTCTTGGCCACCGCCACGATGGCTCGCACGATGGCCGCATCGTTGGCATCGGAGACCATGTCCCGGACAAAGGCGCGGTCGATCTTGAGGGTATCGATGGGCAGATGCTTCAGGTAGCTGAGGCTCGAATAGCCGGTCCCGAAATCATCGATCAGTATACGCGACCCCAGCCGCCGCAACGCCTGCAGCGACCCCAGATGCTGCTCCGAGTTCTGCATCGCCGCGCTCTCGGTGATCTCGAAATGCAGCAGATCCGCATCGATGCCCAGCTCCTGGGCGAGGCCCGATACGATGTTCGCGAGCGGCACCTGCTCGAGCTGCCGCACCGAGATGTTGACCGAAACAGGCACCAGCGGCACGTGCGCCCGCTGCCATTCACTCAGCTGCAGGCACACATCGCGCAGCACCCAGGCGCCGATCTCCACGATCAGGCCGCTCTCCTCCGCGACCGGGATGAATCGCGAGGGGGGTATGAAGCTGCCATCGGGTCCACGCCAGCGAATGAGCGCCTCCAGGCTCACCACGCGCCGGCTCTGCAGGTCGTAACAGGGTTGGTACGCAACCGAGAATTCGTTGCCCTCGAGTGCTCGTCGCATGGCCTGCTCGAGCTCGACCCGCTCGCGCAACCGGGTGTTGAGCTCCGGCGTGAAGAATTGATGGTGCCCGCGTCCGCGGTCCTTGGCGTGATACAGGGCGATGTCAGCCTGCTTCAGCAATTGCTCGGGGTCCGAGCCGTCCTCCGGAAACACGCTGATGCCGATGCTCGGCGAGACCGCCATGCGGACACCATCCACGTCCATCGGCAGCGCGAGTGCCGCCGTGATCCGCTCCGCGATCGAATTCACGACCTTCTCATCGGGAAGCAACATCACGACCACGACGAACTCGTCGCCGCCCATGCGCACCACCAGATCGTGCGCGGCCACGCACGAGCGCAGGCGCTGGGCGATGGTCGCCAGAAGCTTGTCGCCGCTGCGGTGCCCGAGGGAGTCGTTGACGTTCTTGAAATGATCCAGATCGATGTACAGCAACGCGAGCGGTGAACGCTCTCGCTGCGCGCGCTTCAGCAGACGCGGCAGGACTCTCTGCAGGTGCACGCGATTGGGCAGCCCCGTCAGCGAGTCGCGCCGGGCGAGCCGCGACATCTTGCGCTGCTGCTCGAGCCACTGACGCTGGGCCAACACGCGGGCACGCCAGCTCTTGTTGAGCTGCGTGAGCAGCACGGCAACCAACACCGCGAAGCCGGCTGCCAGCACGACCACGATCCACATGATGGTGCGCTTGCCGAGCTGCAATGCTACACGTGAGACCTCGTTGACGAGCAGGAGCACGGGCCTTCCCTCGATGTCACGCAGCAGCGCATAGCTGGCCAGGGTCGGACCGCGGCGCGTGAGGACGAATGTATCGTCCGCGGCCTTTTGGGGCGTCCGCGACCCGGCCGATCGCAACCAATTCGTGACCGGCTCGGGGAGTGCCGTTTCAGCCACTCCACGCTCGTCGAACACAATGAGATTGACAGGCGTCTGACTGGCCGCCTCGATGCGCCGTACGATCGCGGCATCCAGATAGCGACCGAACACCAAGGTGGCAATTCCCGGACCCAGGCGATCGGTGCGTCGAACTCTTACGGCCGAAAACACGATGACCCCGTCAGGCAGCCGCATCAGCCGGGCGGTCGGGACCGGACCGCTGTCGGGAGCAAGGACCTTCGCGTATCGACCCAGGGTCCGCAACGTCTCCGGCGACAGCTCCGTGAGCTTGCCGGCCGGAGCGTTGTGCGTGGTCAGCTTTACCAGGGCGCGACCGCTGTCATCGAACAACCAGATGAGCTGGACATCCAGGGGATCGAGAGCCTTCCGACCCAGGTTGTCGTCGACGAAAGTCGGGCGCTCTCCCTGGACGTAGGCGTAGGACTCATCCCACTGGCCATTGTCCTGAGCAACGACCTGCAGCTCACGCGCTTCGGTCTGCAGCGCGAGGCGCGCCCGGACCGTGCTCTGCCGGGCCTCCTCCGCCTCGATGTTCGAGAAACTATGGAACAGGATCGCCCAGGAGACCACGAAGACCGCGACGATGAGGGCGAGGGCCGCGGCGCAAGCCGCGATGAGCGTTTTCTTTGGCAAGGTAGCCGGCAGGCTACGTCGATCGCCGCATCGCGGCAAGTCGCGCGAGTCAGCGCAATAACCGCTCCACCCGCGACACCAGGGTGGATGGCTGCACCTCGAGCGCCTCGGACAGCTTCCATAATGTCGTCAGCGTCGGCTGGCGTATGCCGCGCTCCATCTGACTGACAAACGTCCGGTCCACATCGGCGCTGAGAGCCAGCGTCTCCTGGGAGACGCCGCGGGCCCGGCGCTGCTCACGCAGTACTTTGCCGAAAGCGGCGACGAGGCTCTGGGATGGCATGCTCGAGCCATCATTGGACCCTTGTAGTTATCAGTCCACGGGATATATCCTACCAACACTGACATAGCCGCTTGCCTGGAGGGAACCATGAGCAAAAGCCTCGATCGATTTGCCCTCGACGTGCTCGCCTGCCTCGATGATCTGAACGAACGGTTGCCGGCGCTCACCGAGCGCTTCACGGAAATGGTCGTGGTCAGCGCCTTTGCCCAGCACGTGGGCAGCGCTCTGCATCTGCTCATGCGCCGCCGCAAATGGGATGCGGCCACGGCGCTGAAACTCCTGCGGCGAATCGAGAGCTCGGCACTGGGAAGTGCTAGCTCGGCACTGGGCAGTGCTCCCGTTGCCGCGGAGCCTTCTCCAGATCCCACGCGTCGGCACTGACGTCTCCCACGCGTCCGCACTGACATCTCCCACGCGTCGGCACTGACATCGACTACAATCCGCGCAGCCACGGCCAGCGGATGCGAACACCATGCCTTCGGGCGCTGAAACACCCAATCTCGCTCTTTTCTGCGATTTCGAGAACATTGCGCTCGGAGCGCGCGACGCTCGTTACTCCCAGTTCGACATCACACGCGTGCTCGAGCGCCTGCTGCTCAAAGGCTCGATCGTCGTCAAGAAGGCGTACTGCGATTGGGAGCGTTACAAGGAGTTCAAGGCCGGGATGCACCAGGCGGGCTTCGAGCTCATCGAGATCCCGCACGTCAAGCAATCCGGCAAGAACTCCGCGGATATCCGCATGGTCGTGGACGCCCTGGATCTCTGTTACACCAAGACCCATGTCGACACGTTCGTGATCATCAGCGGCGACTCGGACTTCTCGCCGCTGGTGAGCAAGCTGCGCGAGAACGACAAGGACGTCATCGGAGTCGGCGTGAAGAACTCGACTTCCGACCTGCTGATCGCGAACTGCGATGAGTTCATCTACTACGACGATCTGGTGCGCGAGCAGAAGCCGCGGCGCACCCGGCGCCGGGCGCCGGCCAGCGATGCCGCAGCGGCTCCTGCGCCCGAATCCGCGGTCCCCGCAGCGGCGAATGACTCCAGCGCCGCGCCAGCTGCCGACGCTCGCGACTCCGAGACGCGAGAGGAGGACCGGAAGCAGGAAGCTTTCGATCTGGTGTTGGCAACGCTCGATGCGCTGGTGTCCGAACGCGGCGCCGAGGACAAGATCTGGGGATCGATGGTCAAGCAGGCGCTGAAACGGCGCCGCCCCGGATTCAACGAGAGCTACTACGGCTTCCGGTCGTTCAACAAGCTGCTGGAAGAAGCCGCGCAGCGCCGCCTGATCGCACTCGAGCGGGATGACAAGTCAGGCGGATACGTGGTGCACAGTACCTGAGCGAGCCTCGAAGGCGCTTCAGGATTTGACTGCTCGCAAGCCCTGGGCCATGAGGCGGGGGGCTGCGCCGCGACTGGCCATCCGCTCGTGCAGCGCCATGACGGTGCGACTCGCCGTTTTGACGAACAGGAAGGGCAGCACCGCATGGATCAGGCACGCTCCCCCGGCCAGCATCATTCGCAGACCGAAGCCCGAGGCCGCGGCGAGATGCTCGCTGTAGGTCTCGCCGACCGAGGCCGGATGCTCCGTGAAGAGGCGTACTGGATCCATGGCGACATCCTAGTCCAGGAGCCACGCTACGGGGTTGCGAATTCACCATCGAAATCCCGCTATTGAGAAATTTTGTTTCTCGAATCGGTTTTCATGAGATACATTGTCTCATGGATAAGCTAGATCGTAGAATTCTGGACCTGCTGCAGGCGGATGCCCGGCTGACGGCGGCCGAGATCGCCGACCGGGTGGGACTGTCCAAGGCTCCTTGCTGGCGGCGGATCAAGCGGCTCGAGGAGGCAGGCGTGATCAAAGGGATCGTCGCCCTCCTCGAGGCCCGACGGCTCAATCTCGGCACCACCGTATTCGTGACCTTGAAGACGGCCAACCACAGCGAGGCCTGGTTCGACCGTTTCGTGAGCGCGGTCCGGGACATTCCGGAGGTGACCGAGATCCACCGGATGAGCGGGGACGTGGATTACCTGATGCGCATCGTGGTCCCGGACATCGATGCGTACGATATCGTCTACAAGAGGCTGATCGGCGCGGTCGAATTCCTCGACGTGAGTGCCAGCTTCGCGCTCGAGACCATCAAGCACACGACGGCGCTGCCTCTCGGCTACATCCCGCTCGATGCGTGAGCGGCTACCGCGCCGCGGGTGGGCGCCCCGGGCGCCGGTGTTGGTTTCCCGGTGTTGGTCAATGTTGGCGCGAGGCCAGGCGACCGGGGCCGGCGGTCGTATTCTCATCGATGATGCGCTCGATGCGCGCTGAGATCTCGCGCCGATCGATGTCATAGACATCCGTCGCCAGCACCGGAGCCTGCCGGGGAGCCTGCGCGAGCTGCGGCCCGGAGGTATCGGTGACATTCACCGTGACCCGGGTCGAGAGCCCGACGCGCAGCGGATGCTCCCTGACCTGCCGGGGGTCGAGCGCGATGCGCACAGGAACCCGCTGCACCACCTTGATCCAGTTGCCCGTGGCGTTCTGCGCCGGTAGCAGTGCAAAGGCAGAGCCCGTACCCATCCCGACACCGACCACCGTCCCACGGTACTCCACTTGGCCTGCGTACACGTCGGCACGGACTGTGGCAGCCTGGCCGATCCGCATGCGGCTCAACTGGACCTCCTTGAAGTTGGCCTCGACCCGCAGGCGCTCGAGCGGCACGATCGAGATGAGCGCGCTGCCGGGAGCGACCCGCTCGCCGAGCTGCACCGGCCGCTGCGCAATGTAGCCCGACACTGGAGCGCGAATGCTGGTGCGTCTCAAGTTGAGGTATGCGCGCTCCACCTCCGCGGCAGCGGCCAGGACATCCGGATTATCGGGCACGCCGGTCTGTCCCGTCAGAGCGAGGCTGGCCGCCAGGCTCTGTTGAGCGGCCACGAGTGCATCCCGGGCGCCGTTCAAAGCGTCTCGAGCATGGGACGCTTCCTCGTTCGAAACCGCCCCGCTCTCGATCAGATTCTTACGACGTTGCACGTCCGATTCGGCACGATTGTAGTCGGCGCGTCTTTGGGAGACGACCGCCTCCAGTTGATCGCGGTTCGCGAAGACCGTACGCACCTGACGCACCGTCCGTGCGAGTTTCGCCTCCGCATCGTGGAGCGCGATCTCCATATCCGCATCGTCGAGGCGCACCAGCTCTTGACCCTGCTGAACGAAATCCGTCTCGTCGGCACCGATGCTGACGACGGTCCCGCTCACCTGGGGCATGACATTGACGAGATCACCGTCAACATATGCGTCGTCCGTGTCCTGCGAGAGACCTCCATAGAAAAACTCGTACAGGCCGAGCAGCAGCGCGGCGAGGAGGATCGCGAACGTGAAGATGAGCAGCCAGCGAGAGCGTGGCCGGCTCAGAAGCGCGCGCAGGCGCGAGGCACCCGGTTCGACGGTCGCGTTCATGTCAACTTCCCGGCGAAACGCCCAGATAGCCGCCGCCCAGGGCGCGCACCAGATCGGTGCTCAGGCCGAGCCGCAGGTTGAAAAGCTCGGCCCGCACGGCCTGGGCGAGCAGCACCTCGTTTTGACTGGAGAGCACCGTCAGATAGTTGTCGAGCCCGGCCCGATACCGATCCCGTGTGATGGCATACGCTCGTTGCGCCGCGTCCTGCGCGGCCTGGGCCTCGTGGGTCTCGGCCTCGAGCGTATCCCAGTTCGCGACCGCGGTTGCCACATCGCGTATCGCATCGATGAGCGCCTGGTTGTATTGGGCGACGGACAGGTCGTATTGCGCCTCCTGCGCCTCCAGGCCTCCGCGCAGCTCGCGGCGGTTGAAAAGCGGCAGATGCGCCGCGGGGCCGGCGCCGGCGATGCTGCTCGAGCCTTCGAAGAGCTTCGACAGTCCGATGCTCTCGAACCCCGCGAACGCCACCAGATTCACGTTCGGATAGAAAGCCGCCTTGGCCGCCGTGACACCCCGCTGGGCAGACTCGACGCGCCACCGCTCCGCCACGATATCGGGACGGCGCCCCAACAGATCCACCGGCAACGCGCCCGGTAACGCCAGCTTACCGGGAGGTGCCAGATGCGGGCGCTGCAGATCGAGAGTGCGATCGGGCCCCGCTGCGACGAGCGCTGCCAGCTGGGCGCGAGCGATTGCGATGCCCGCCTCGAAGGAGTCGGCGGCGGCGCGCGTGAGCGCCGTCATGGCCTCGGATTGCTCGACGCGAGCAGTCGTCTCGAGGCCGGCGGCGGCGCGCTGCCGGGTGAGATCCAGAATCGCGTTCTGCTGTGTCAGATTGTCTCGAGTGACATCCGCGAACGCATATTGCAGATCGAGTTGGAAGTAAGCGCGGGCAACCGCCACGGCCAAGGCGAGTCGCGCCGCAGCCCGATCGGCATCCGCTGCACGGGCACCCGCCTCCGCGGACGCGAGCACGTCGCGATGGCGACCCCAGAAATCGAGGTCGTAACTGAAGTCGAGCGCGATACGCGCATCCGTCAGGTAGCTGCCTCCGATCGGAGGGGGATACAGACTATTGCCGGAGTAGCGCTGACGCGTCACCTGCGCGGATGCGATCGTGGCGGGAAGGCGAGCACCGGATGCCTGCGTCGCTATGGCTCGAGCGGCTCGCAGCCGCGCCTCGGCAATCTGCAGAGTCGGACTGTCCGCAAGGGCTTCGCCGATCAGCGTGTCGAGTTGCGGGTCACCATAGACGGTCCACCACGTGTCCGTCGGCCACGCATCTGCCTGGATCGGAACGCCGCTCAGCGTTCGTTGTGTCGCCAGCTCGTCGGGCGAGACTCGGGGCCGGGCCTTCCAGCCGTCGGATACGCACGCGCAGAGACTGAAAAAAACCGCGACGATGAGCAGATACCTCTTCATGGACGACGTCTCACACATCCTCGTGTCCCGGCGCGGCATTCTCGATCAGGCGATTCAGATGGCTCTTGAGGTTCCCGATCTCCGTCGGCGTGAAGCCGCTGAGCATCTCCCCGACCAGTCGAGTCGCGAGTGCCTGCAGGCGCGGGAAGAGATCGCGGCCCGCGCTCGTCAGAGTCAGCGAAACGACCCGGCGGTCGTTGCGGCTGCGCTGGCGACGGATCAGGCCCTTCTCTTCCAGGCGGTCGAGCATCCGCGTCATCGACCCGGTGTCATAGTGTAGAAGGCGGCAGATATCGGCGGCCGTGTGGGCATGGCCCTGCGCCAGCATCTTGAGCACCGCGAATTGATTGGACGAAAGTCCGAAAGGCTGGAGCTCGGCATCCAGGCGCGTCAGCAAGGTCAACCGCACCCGCCCCAGGAGCAGCCCCACGCTCAATATGTCATCCAGTGTGGGCCGCATGCCGCCCACGTTCCGGGACCGGATAGGCGTCCCTGACTCCAAACGGGTTGTTGCCATCTCAGTCACTGTCGGTAAGACTACTGCCTCGGCAGCTATTTCTGACTGGAAGGCTCCCCCTTGTCAAGAAGGACACCCTGGCTCCTGGAAGCGTTGCTCGGGCTCGCGCTGGCCGGGTGCGCCCGGCCACCCCCGCCGCCGGCGCCCCCCCCTCCGGCTCAGGTCGCCGTCGTTGCCATTCGACCCCAGGCCGTCCCCCTCACTCGCGACCTGGTCGGCCGCCTGTCGGCCACCCGCGTTGCCGATGTCCGCGCCCGCGTGGCCGGCATTCTGCTGCGCCGTCTTTACAAGGAAGGCTCGGAGGTGCGTCAGGGAGAGGCGCTCTTCCAGATTGATCCCGCGCCTCTGCAGGCTGCCCTCGATGCTGCGCTGGCCGCCGAGGCTCAGGCCACGGCCACCGCGACGAACGCGCATGTCGCGGCTCAGCGTGCCCGGGAGCTCGTACCGAGAGGATTGATCTCACGCGCGGATCTGGACAACGCGGAGGCTGCCGAGCGCTCCACTGCCGCCGCGGTTCAGCAGGCGCGTGCCAACGTGGAGTCCGCGCGCATCAATATCGGTTATGCCCGCGTCACCGCGCCGATAGGCGGGCGCGCTGGACAACAGGCGGTGACGGAGGGCGCGCTCGTCGGGCAAGGCACGGCCACGTTGCTCACGACGGTCGAGCAACTCGATCCGATCTACGTGAATTTCGACCAGCCGGCCGTCGAGGTCGAGCGACTGCGCCGTGCGCAGACGAGCGGTGACATCACGCTCGTGGAGCCTAACAAGGCGCTCGTCGAGCTGACCCTCCCCGACGGCTCGCGCTACCCTCACTCGGGCTTGCTCGACTTTCTCGACGTGTCCGTCGATCCGACCACCGGCTCCGTCGCTCTGCGCGGTCTCATCCCGAATCCGGACGAGCATCTCCTGCCCGGCATGTACGTCAAGGTCCGCCTCACCCTGGGCACGTTGAATCACGCGTTCCTGGTGCCTCAGGCAGCGCTGCAACGCGACAGCCAGGGCCCGTACGTTCTGACAGTGGATCCGGCCAGCAAGGTCATGCAGAAACGCATCGTCGCGGATGCGACGAGCGGGCAGGACTGGATCGTCACGAGCGGGCTTGCCGACGGGGATCGCGTCATCGTGTCCGGTATCCAGAACGCGCATCCTGATGCGACGGTCGTCGCTGTGCCCGCGGAGCTACGCGGGGGCGAGACTGCGGCCGCGACCGAGCTCTCCCGGGCCCAACGCTGACGCTCCATGCCGCAGTTCTTCATCGACCGGCCGGTCTTCGCGTGGGTGCTCGCCATTCTGATCACGCTGGGAGGCTTGATCGCTCTGCGGGAATTGCCCGCGGAAGCGTATCCCGCCATCGCGCCTCCCCAGATTGTCGTGAGTGCCAGTTATCCGGGAGCGGACGCCAGTACCGTGGAATCCACGGTGACCCAGGTCATCGAGCAGCAGCTGACGGGCATCGACCACCTGCTCTACTTCACGTCCACGTCGGGATCGGACGGCAGCACCCAGCTCATTTTGACCTTCGAGAACGGCACGGACGCCGACATCGCGGCGGTCCAGACTCAGAATCGCGTCACGCTCGCGCAGCCGCGCCTGCCGAGCGAGGTCGTGCAACAGGGCATTCGCATAGCAAAAGCATCCGCGGGCTTCCTGGGCGTCATTGCGCTGCGATCGAGGGAGGGCGGCCCCGACTTGTCCGAATTGAACAACATCGTCGCCTCGCGCGTCCTCGATCAGATGCAGCGCGTCCCCGGCGTGGGCTCGACGACTCAGTTCGGCTCCGAATACGGCATGCGTATCTGGCTGGACCCGGACAAGCTGCGCGGCTACAACATGTCCGCCGCATCCGTCCTGGAGACGGTCCGGAAGCAGAACGTGCAGTTCGCCGCCGGCTCGATCGGCAGCCAGCCGGCTGCGCCGACGCAGCAGATCACGGCGTCCGTCCTCGCCGAAGGACGCTTCTCCACCCCGGAGCAATTCCAGAACATCCTGTTGCGAACTGAGCCGAACGGCACGTCGGTCCGGCTCAAGGACGTGGCGCGTATCGCGCTGGGCGCCTCGCAGTACGGATTCGAGACGCGGATGGGAGAGGTCCCGGTCGCGAGCTTCGGCATCCAGCTCCTGCCCGACGCCAACGCCCTGCAGGTCATGAAGGCCGTGGCCGCCAGGATGAATGAGCTTCAGGCGAGCTTTCCTCCCGGCGTCACCTGGTTCAGCCCGTTCGACTCGACAAAGTTCATCCAAGTGGCCATCCGCGAGGTCCTCATCACTCTGGTGGAGGCCGTGGTTCTCGTCTTCCTGGTGATGCTGATCTTCCTGCAGAGTTTCCGCGCCACGCTCATCCCGACTCTCGTCGTGCCCGTAGCCCTGCTCGGCGCGCTCATCGGGATGTATGCCGTCGGCTTCTCCGTCAATCAGCTCACTCTGTTCGCGATGGTGTTGGCGATCGGCATCGTCGTTGACGATGCGATCGTCGTGGTGGAGGCAGTCGAGCGCATCATGCGCGACGAGCACCTTTCTCCCCAGGACGCCACCCGCAAGGCGATGCAACAGATCACGGGCGCGATCATCGCCATTACGCTGGTGCTCGCCGCCGTGTTCATTCCGAGCGCCATGCAGCCCGGCAGCACAGGCGTCATCTACCGTCAGTTCGCCCTGACGATCGCGCTGTCGATGGGCTTTTCTGCGTTGCTCGCCCTGACGTTCACGCCGGCTCTGTGTGCAACTGTGCTCAGAGAGCAACATCTACGGGGCAACATCGTCTTTCGTTGGTTCAATCGCGCCTACGAGCGGACGCAGCAGGCCTACGTACGCCGTGTATACGCGTCCGTGGCGCACACTCCGCGCTGGATGGCGGCGTTCGCCGTGATGCTCGTGGTCGGCGGATTCCTGTTCGTGAAGCTTCCCGGCAGCTTCGTTCCTGATGAGGACCAGGGCTATATGCTGCTCGACGTGCAATTGCCGCCGGGAGCATCCCTCGAGCGCACGCGCGTCGTGATGCAGCAGGTCTACC